>JAZJYY010000010.1:0-127219 GCA_040390145.1 Pseudomonadota bacterium | reverse complement strand
TCTATGAAGGCGGCATCGCCAACATGAACTACTCGATCTCCAACACCGCCGAATATGGCGAATACGTCACCGGCCCGCGCATCGTCACCGCGGAAACCAAGGCCGAGATGAAGCGCGTGCTGGCCGACATCCAGGGCGGCAAGTTCGCCCGCGACTGGATGCTGGAGAACAAGGTCAACCAGACCTCGTTCAAGGCCACCCGCGCCAAGCTGGCGCAGCACCCGATCGAGGAAGTCGGCGCCAAGCTCCGCGACATGATGCCGTGGATCAAGAAGGGCGCGCTGGTCGACAAGACCAAGAATTGAGGCCGTTCCCCGGATGCAGCGCAGCGCTCTTGCGCTGCGCTGCTGATCCGGGGCCCATCTCGTTTGAGCGATGGTAGGGTGGGCAAAGCGCACTTGCGCGTGCCCACCATTCTCACAGCGATTTCAGTTTGAAATGGTGGGCACGGCGCGAAGGCGCGCCTTTGCCCACCCTACCCAACCCCGCGTTACTTCCCGATCTTGTTGTGCAGCTGCCAGAAACGCACCGTGCGCTGGGCGGTTTCGAGCGACAGCTTCCGGTAGTCGCGCTGCGCCAGCAACAGCGATTGTTCATTGATCGGCGCCGGCATCGGCCGGTTGCGCAGGATGCTCTCGACGCTCGGCCAGTTCAGGCGGGCGGAGCGGCAGGGAATCAGGATCAGGTCGGCGCGCGGCCCGTCCAGCAGCCGTTCCATCATTTCGGTCGGCGCGTCGTTGAGCACGGCAAGGGAGACGATCACCTCGTCGAACTTTCCGGCTTCGGCGAACAGGTAGACGGCGGCATCGTCGAGCTCGTTCAATTCCTTCTTCAGCTTGATGAACTTCTCGACCGTGCTGAAATTGCGCGCCAGCGGGGTATCTCCGTCGCCTTCGCCGAGGATCGACTGCAGTACCCGCTTGATCTCTTCGCGCAACTCCGGCGACGCGATCGCCGCCAGCCTGGCGCGGACGGCGTCGGAGGCGCGCCGCAACAGGTCGCGCAGGAATTTGATCGGCAGGTCGATGCGCAGCCCGAGGATCTCGGTGAGTTCGTCATCGCCGCCGGCCCGCGCCACGATGCCGGAATAGCCGGCATCGGAAATGCGCGCGCTGGCGTTGGTGGCGAGTTTCTTGATGACCCTTTGCTCGCCGCGGTCGATGATCACGTCGGTGACGGCTTCCGGCAGGTCGCTGCGCCCGGAAATCGCCAGCAGGTGATCCTGCCCCTTCTTGCGCGCGATCTCCACCAGGGTGCTGGTTTGCAGCCGGCCGGAATGGGTCAGCACGTCGCCGGCCACGGCGATCTCGTCGTCCCATGCCAGCGTCTGCACGACGTCCGGCGGCGCGAAAGGGACCAGCGCCAGGCGCTTGCCGAATTCGGCCCGGGCCCGGCTTTCGATCCGGGCAATCAGCAGGCACATGACGTCGTCGAAGATCTTGACCTGCTCCTCGTTGAGGCGCGCGCCGTCCTGCAGGAACAGGTTGGTCACCTGCCGCAGCGTTTCGACCCGCTCCGCGGGCGAGCCGGTTCTGACGGCGTCCTCAAGTTCGGCGATAATGGAATGATCCGCCTGTAGCGCCATCGTTTCCGGAGCGATCTGTTGGGGTGTTGCAGGAGTGGAAGCTGCACCATGGCCGCAGCGGTCCTACATCAGCGTTAAATTGGAACCCCGTAGAAATACAGGTGCGCGGCCTAACGAATCCTTAGTTGGCGAATTTTCGCGCTCCCGCCACGCACAGGATGACGGCGAGGGTGACGACCAGCATCATCCACGTCACCGGCTCATGCAGCAGCGTGGCGGCGAGGGCCAGCCCGAAGAACGGCTGCAGCAACTGCAACTGGCCGACGGCGGCAATGCCGCCCTGGGCGAGGCCACGATACCAGAACACAAAACCGATCAACATGCTGAACAGCGAGACATAGGCGAGGCCAAGCCAGGCCGGCCATGCGATGCCGGAGAAGGTCGGCGGCATGGTGAAGATCAGCAGCGCGACCATCACCGGGAGCGACATGACCAGCGCCCAGGAGATCACCTGCCAGCCGCCCAGCGTGCGGGACAATTTTGCGCCTTCGGCATAGCCGAGCCCGCAGACGATGATGGCGGCGAGCATCAGCGCATCGCCGACGGCGGAAGCCGTCAGCCCCTGCAGGAGTGCGAAGCCGGCCACCAATGCGCTGCCCAGCGCGGAGAATATCCAGAAGGCGGGTTGCGGCCGCTCGCCGCCGCGCAGCACGCCGAAGATCGCCGTCGCCAGGGGAAGCAGTCCGATGAAAACGATGGAGTGCGCCGAGGTGATGTGCTGCAGCGCCAGTGCCGTCAGCAAGGGAAAGCCGACCACGACGCCGAGCGCAACGATCACGAGCGAGACGATATCGCCGCGCGCGGGGCGCTTTTCCCGGAACGCCAGCAGCAGGCCGAGCGCCAGCACGCCGGCGATGGCGGCGCGCGCGACCGTCAGGAAGACCGGGTCGAACTGAATCACCGCCAGACGCGTGGCCGGAAGCGATCCGCTGAAGATCACGACCCCGATGAATCCGTTGATCCATCCGCTCGCCATTCGGTCCGTCTGACGTTCCTTCATGAGGCATTCTTATCCGTGGTGCCGGCTGGAAATCCCAGTGACAGTCCGATACGGTTTGGCAAAACTGTTATGGTATCGGACCCCGTACGGATGAACGATGAAGTGAAGGGCGGAACGCGCCTGTCGATGGTCATGGCCGCCATACGGCAGCGCATTGCCGGCCGCAGCCTGACATCCGGCGATAGGCTGCCGTCGATCCGGTCCTTCGCGGGCACCATGCAGGTGTCGACCTCCACCGTGGTCGAGGCCTATGACCGGCTGGTCGCCGACGGGGTGATCCAGTCTCGCCCCGGCTCCGGATTCTACGTCGCCGGCCAGACGGCCCCTCTGGCGCTGTCGGAAGTCGGACCGAAACTGGACCGGGCGATCGATCCGTTCTGGGTCTCGCGCCAATCGTTGGCGGCGGGCGATGCCGATCTGAAACCGGGTTGCGGCTGGCTGCCGCCGTCCTGGTTGCCGGAAGACGGCATGCGCCGCGCCCTTCGAACCCTGTCGCGGGCCAATGGGCCTGTTCTGGCCGACTACGGCGCCCCGCTCGGACTGCCGCCGTTGCGGCAGCTCATCGCCCGGCGAATGGGCGATCGCGGCATCGAAGCTTCGCCGGACCAGATCATCCTGACGGAGTCAGGGACGCAGGCGATCGATCTGCTGTGCCGGTTCCTGCTGGAGCCCGGAGACACCGTGCTGGTGGACGATCCATGCTATTTCAATTTCCATGCGCTGCTGCGCGCCCATCGCGCCCGCATCATCAGCGTTCCCTATACCCCGTCGGGGCCCGATGTGGAGCGCTTCGCCCAGGCGCTGCATGAGCACCGGCCCCGCCTCTACATCACGAACTCGGCGATCCACAACCCGACCGGAGCCACGCTTTCACCCGTCACAGCGCACCGCGTATTGAAGCTGGCCGAAGCGTTCGGCCTGACCATCATCGAGGACGATATCTTCGCTGATTTCGAACACACGCTCGCGCCCCGGCTGGCGGCCTTCGACGGCCTCGATCGCGTGATCCATATCGGCAGCTTCTCCAAGACATTGTCTGCTTCGGCACGCTGCGGATTCATCGCCACGCGTCCCGACTGGATCGAGGGATTGATCGATATGAAGATCGCCACCTCGTTCGGTGGCGGACGCCTCGCCGCTGAACTGGTTCTCAATGTCCTGCGCGATGGCAGCTACCGGAAACACATCGAAGGGCTGCGCCTTCGCCTGTCGCGCGCCATGGGCGAGGTCAACACACGGCTTAAATCCCTCGGCATCGAACCGTGGCTCGAGCCGCAGGCCGGCATGTTCCTGTGGAGCCGGCTGCCTGACGGCATCGATGCGGCTGATGTGGCCCGCGAGGCGCTGGCAGAGAACATCGTGCTGGCTCCCGGCAACGCGTTCAGCCTGTCGCAATCGGCGACCAGCTTTCTGCGCTTCAATGTCGCGCAGTGTGGGGATGGCAGGATATTCGAGACGCTGCGAAAGGCCATAGCGCGAAGGCCAAGGTCCGCGGCTGCCTGACGGTTATTTCGCGGTCTACTCGGAGGCGGCCGGTTTCAGCGATGCCAGCGGCACATCGAACGCATAGACGAGTCCGGCGGGCTCATAGGTCAGGCGGACCGTTCCGTTGAGCTGCCTGCCGAGAGTCTCGATCAGGCGGGTGCCGAAACTCTGCCGGGCAGGCGGCTCGACGGCGGGCCCGTTTCGTTCGGTCCAGGTCAGGCGCAGCCGCTGCGCGGTGTCGTCGACGGACCACGCAATGTCGACGCGGCCGTTCGGAATCGACAGCGCGCCGAACTTCGTGGTGTTGGTGCAGAGCTCGTTCAGCGTCATCGCAATGGCGATCACGGCGCCCGAAGCGATCCGGATAGCCGGTCCCGCAATCGAGAATTTCGCCGCATCCGGATCGTCGAAGGCTTCGGTGGCGCCGCGCACGATCTTTTCGAGATCGGCGCTGCTCCATCGCGCCTGCAGCAGCAGATCGTGCGCCCGTCCCAGCGCCAGCAGGCGGCCTTCGATGGCGTGCTGGGCGTGCTCGGCGCCGGTCACGTTGCGCAGGCTCTGCGATGCAATCGCGCTGACCGTCGCCAGCGTGTTCTTGATGCGGTGGTGCAGTTCTTCCAGGATCAGCTTCTGCAGCTTGTCGGACGCCGCGCGTTCGCTGGCGTCGATGCCGGCCTGATCGAGGAGTTCCTGGGCGTTGATTTCCGCCTGCGCCAGCAACAGCCGAAGGCTGACATTCTCCGCCGCGAGAAAGTCGTGCGGGGGTGCCGCTCCGTGGTGGAAATGGTGCTGGTCTTCGTGATGATCGATTTCGAGCATCTGTGACTATAACACCCTATGTCGTCTACCGCTCAGATCAATTGAGGCCGTTTCCAGTGGCAATGGGGCGATTTCGAGCCCTTATGTCGCATTACCGTCACCATCCGGCGCGACCGATCATGTTCCGTATCTCGGCGATCATCTCCGTGGCCGCGAGCGATTTTCCGACGAAGCGGCTGTCGGCGGGAATATCTGTCTGAGCCGGCTTCTAACCGGATACCGCAGGCCGACACGGCTCGCGGCGTGTTGAGCCAAGTCAACAACAACGGGCTGCTACCGCACGATAGTGCGCTGAGCAGGGCTTGCCCCTGATCAATTCCCGGGAGTTGTCGAAATGAAGAAATCGTCTGGCGTACTTCTTGCCGCGCTGGCAGTCGCAACACTTTGGACTGCCTCGCCTGTCGCAGCGGCGCCGATCGGATCGCCGCGGATGCTGCAAACCACGGTGGAGCCATCGGTGGAGATGGTGAGATATCGTCGCGGCTACGGCCCCGCCATTGGTCTTGGCATCGCCGGCGCGCTGATCGGCGGGGCGATTATCGGTGCGACGCAGCCCTACGGCTATTACGGGCACCCCGGCTACTATGGATACCCCGGCTATTACGGTCCGGCTTACGTCGTGCCGCCTCCCTACGTTGTTGCGCCGGCCTATGTCGGCGGCGGCGCCGTGGCTTATTGTGCGCAACGCTACAGGTCCTATGACCCGTATTCCGGGACCTATCTTGGCTACGACGGTTACCGCCATCCGTGTCCGTGATGGTGAGGTCGCGCCTCTGCATATCCGGCTGACGAGACCGTTAGGCTCGTCGGCCGGGGCCGCGCGACGGGTTCCTGACGCCGCTACCGCCTGTAGCGGCAGTACTCGTCGCCGTTGTCGTACTCGAAGCAGATTTTGACGCGGCGCCGCGGCTGGTCTGTATCGGCATATCCCCGGTAGGACCGGTCCCGGTCCGCATCGTCCCAGTCACGATCGCCGCGCTCCTGGTATCGTCCACGATCCTTGTTGCGATCGTAGCCCGTGCGATCGCCGTCGCCGCGACGCATCATTCCGCCGTGACCGGTGTATCGGTCATCACGGCCCATGCGGTCGCTGTCGCTGCGGTCCATCATGCCGCCATGGCCCTTTTCGCGATCGTCGCGGTCGGTGCGGTCGCCGTCACCCCGACGCATCCTCCAGTCCGGTCCCATCTCGCGGTTGTCGGACTTCTGTTGCTCGCGGCCGGCTTTTTGATCCGGCGATGCCGGGGCGTTCTGGTCGGTCTGGGCGGGGGCGCCGGCTTGCGGCGCCGCGGCGGCCGATTTTCCCGGCTCCTGCGCCAATGAGCCGAGGCTCGACGAGGCGAGCAACATCGCGGCGAGAACGAACACGCGCATGGGATTTCCTCCGTTGGGGTGCGACCGGTAACGAACTCGCCATCACTTGGTTGCGTGCTCGGATTAAAGTCGAACCGCGCGCCACTCCCCGGTTGTGAAAGGGCTAGGTGCCTGGATGCAAGCCAAGCGCCAGCCATGCCTGCCACGCCGCAGCCTTCAACGGATCTTCCGTCCTGACCATCTTCATGATGTGCGAGGCGCCCGGGCACCCCTCGCACCCCGGAAATTCAAACACGCAGAACTCGCGGCCGGGAGGCGCGTCCGCCGTCATTTCGAAACGGCAGTGGAACGGGGCGGGACCCGCCGCGATGGGCTGGATTTGGGACATGATGCTCCCCTGGATCGGGCGGGAGCGCGGGGCTCTCAGTCACCGGTGATCGCCGAGGTCCGGGCGGTGATGCAGCCGAATCTGTCACGTTCGGAACCCGGCATTGTGGTCAATCTTGCTCATGTCGACCGATTTAAGTCGGCGCAGGGATCACCCGCTTGTGTTGAAAGAGGTGAAATTCCCGAATCGTCAGCCGATTGCGTCGCGCCCGGTGCGGGTTAAAAGGTTCCCTCCAGGAGGGAACCATGCAATCCGTCGTCATCACCGGGGCATCCACCGGCATCGGCTGGGCCACGTCAAAATGGCTGCTCGACCGCGGCTTTCGCGTGTTCGGCAGTGTGCGCCAACCGGCCGACGCCGCGCGTCTCGCAGGCGAGTTCGGCGCGAATTTCAAACCGCTGCTGTTTGACGTCACCGACGAGGCCGCGGTGCTGGCCGCCGCGCGCGACGTTCGCGCCGCGCTGAATGGCAAGACGCTCGGTGGCCTCGTCAACAATGCCGGTATCGCGGTCGCGGGGCCGCTGCTCGAACTCGCCGTCGACGAATTCCGCCACCAGATGGACGTCAACGTCATCGGGCCTGTCATCGTCACGCAGGCGTTCGGCCCGCTGCTCGGATCCGACCCGTCGCTGGCGGGGCCGAAGGGGCGGATCGTCATGATCAGCTCGGTCTCCGGCAAGGTCGGCGCGCCGCTGACGGCGCCCTATGTGGCGTCGAAGCACGCGATCGAGGGGCTGTCGGAAAGCCTGCGCCGCGAGCTGATGCTGTTCGGCATCGACGTCATCATCGTCGCCCCGGGGCCGGTGAAGACGCCGATCTGGAGCAAGGCCGAAGAGGTCGATATCTCCGTGTACCGGAATTCGCCGTATTTCACCGCGCTGCAACGCATCCGCAAGTTCATGCTGCAACTCGGCGAGAACGGATTGCCGGCGGAAAGGATCGCTGAAGTCATCGCCACTGCGCTGACGTCGCCGCGGCCTAGGGTACGCTATCAGGTCACGCCGGATCCGGTCCAGCAGCTGATCGGATCGGTGCTGCCGAAGCGCATGCTCGACAGGATCATCGCCAAACGCCTCGGGCTGACGCCGAAGGCGTGAGGCCAGAGATTATCCCGCGCTGACCGTGCGCGGCGTCCGCGCCGACGCCATTGCGATCAGCCGCAGCGCCATCACCGCCAACAGCGGGACCAGGAACAGCGCGTACAGCGGCATGTCGGGTATCCGCTTGCCGAACGATACGGTGAACTGGAACAGCAGATAATAGCCGCCGGCGAGATGCAGGATGCGAAAGGCGCGCGGGCCGATCGCCGCCGCGCTGCGGTCGAACGAGGTCGCGGCCATCGCGATGATGAAGGCATAGCCGATGCCGCCGAAAATATAGGAGGCGGCGCTGGTGGAGGCCGCATAGGCGGCGGGATCCATCAGGGCAAAACAGCCGATGGCAAGGGCGTGGATGCCGTGCGACGCCGCAAAGGTCACGCCGAGATAGCGCCGGTTGCGGCGCTGCCACCGCGTCCAGCCATTGGGCCACAGCCGCGCCAGCGCCGCGGCGCTGAAGGCGAGGCAGAACAACAATAGCGAGGTCCGCGCGGTGAAGCGGATCACCATGCGCACGCCGTCGACCTCGAAGCCTCGCATGCTGGCGATCCAGACGCAGAGGCCGGCGAGAACGAGCGTCAGTATGGCGAACAGCCGCCAGCCCTCGAACCAGTTTTGGCGATGTGGTGGCATGGCGCGCTCCCCTGGTTTGATGATGTAATCACTGGTTACATTGCGCGGTCCGCCACGGTCAATCCGTGTATGCACCGCTTACATTCACGATCGGGTGATGCTAGATCTTGATGGGATCAGGTTGGACGCCACTAGCCATTCTTTGCATGGGGTCGTTTTCGAGTTTTTGTATAAGGCCACAGCCATGCCCGTATCCGCCAAGCCGAAACGCCCGCCCGTCCGCCGTCCCAAGGACCAGCCGAAGCCGTACCACCACGGCGATCTCAGGCGCGTGCTGATCGAGGCCGCGCTGCAGCTGGCCCGCGAGGGTGGGGCGGCAGCGGTCAGCGTGCGCGAGGCCGCGCGCCGCGCCGGGGTCTCGCCGGGCGCGCCGTTCCGGCATTTTCCGAGCCGCGACGCCCTGATGACGGCGGTGGCCGGTGAAGCGCAGCAGCGTTTTCGCGCCGAGATATCGGCCGCGCTGGCTGAGGTGCCGGATAGCGACCCGCTGGCACGGTTTCGGGCGCTCGGTCTCGCCTATCTGCGCTGGGCGATGCGCAACCCGGCTCATTTCGAAATCATCTCGAGCGGGCAGTATTTCGTCCATGACAAGGCGACCGACCTGTCGCGGGACAATGCCGAAGTGATCGATTTCACGGAGCGCACACTGGCCGATGCGTATGCGTTGGGCCAATTGCGCAGCGGCGACCTGAAGCGGGTCCAGATCGCCGGCCGCGCGCTGGTCTACGGCTTTGCCCGCATGAACATCGATGGGCACTTTCCGCGCTGGGGCATCGCGGAGGAAGAGGCCGCGCTGACCGCCGAGGCGATCATCGATCTGTTCATCGAGGGCATCGCCAGCAAGCGCCCTGGAGCGGCATGACCAGAGACTGCCATTCCCGAAGCCGTCCTCAGGGAAGCCGTAGCCAGGCAACGATCGACTTTCGATCCAAAACCGGATCGGCGGCTATCAGGGAGTAATCGATCATGTAGATCGCGGCCCAGAGCAGCAGGCAGGCGGTAATCAGCGTCGTTAACAGCAGCAGGACGATGTCGCGGTCGGGCATGCTTCAGTCCTAGAAGAGGGCTGCGCCGCCGAAGCCAAGGCGGCCAGCGAGGTAACAACGCCCTGAGCGGATCAAAGGCCGGTGCCGTATCGTCCGAATTGGGTGCCTCGAAATACGACGGGGCGGCGGTTGCCCGCCGCCCCGCATCATCCGGGCCGTCGCAGTCGGGACGAGGCTACGCGGCCTTGATGAACAGTTTTGCGATCGCGAGCACCTTGCCTTTGCTCAAGGGCTCGTCGAACGCGCCTGTCAGCGACTCCGCGGAAAGACCGCCGAGGTCCTTGATGTCGGCGCCGCCCTGCGTGAAGTCGGCCTCGCCGTCGTAGATCGGCTGGGTCGCCTCCGGCAGGTCGCCGCGCGAATTGCTGACGATCCAGGCCGGCTGACCGCGGATCAGGCGGACCTCCGCCGCGTGCCGCGCTTCAACCGAATGGATCTGCAGCGCGGTGGTGAGCAGTTCGTCGGAACCCTTCAGATTGCCGGCCTGGCCCTTGTAAGCGCGCACGCCGGTATCCTCGAACGCCTGCGACAGCGCCAGGAACGTCTTGTAGTTCGAGAACACGTCGCCGAACGCGCCCTTCGCGGTGAAGTCGAAGGTCGGCTTCTTGGCCGCCTGCGAGCCCAGCGCGCCTGACAGCAGCTCCACGTGCGCCGCCTCGTGCTTGCTGATGGTCTCGAACGTGGCCCTGGTTTCCGACGGGATCAGGTTGTTGCTGGCGAGCGCCGTGCGGTAGAACTCGTCTTCGAGATATTCCAGCGTCAGGGCGAAGTTCAGCACGTCGACGATCTTTCGCGGAAGCTTGTCGCCGGCGCCGAACGCAGCAGTGGAAGCGACGCCGATGACCATCGGTGCGGTCGCGAGCACGCCGAGCTTGAGCGCGGCCTGCCGGAAGGCACCGCGACGCGACATGCGTGTGGCGATCTCGGGGTCGATATCGGCTAGAACAGTCGTATCATGTGTCATGGTCTGATTTCCTTATGCCTTCAGCCGATATCGTCGGCGGTGATCGGGGTCTTTACGAACGGGCCGGCCTTGGACAGCACGTCCGCAGGCTTGAGCGCCTGATCGAGGCCCTTGTCGTTGACCGGACTTTCGGCCGGCGTGGCTGAAGCGGTTGCGCCGGAACTCTTCATGCCGATCAAATGGCGGATGGCGGCTGCGTGACGCGCCTCGACGGAGACGATCTTGCCGGCAAGCAGCAGATACTCGCCCTTCTCCAGCAACTGGCCGGCGCCGTTGTAGGCGGCGACACCGAGGTTTTCGAAGGTCTCGGCGGTGCTCAGTACGCTGTCGCGGCTGTTGAAGTCGATCTTGGAGAAATCGACATCGAGTGCGGGAATTGCGTTTTTCTTCAGGGCCGCCTTGAAGAAATCGCGATGGGCAATCTCATGGTCGCGAATGCCGGTCAGAATATCGCGATCGGCCGATGCCATGTTGGCATAGGGCGTCTTCATCACCTGGGTGTAGAACGCGGCTTCCAGCTGTTCCAGCGCGTAGGCATAGTTCAGGATCCCGACATCGCCTTCGCCGAGATCGACAGCCTTGCCGTTGGCGCCGCCCGGCGTTTGCGCGAAGGCCTGCTCGATGCTCAGGCCGGGCAAGTTCCCGCCGAACGCGAGGGCGCCGAGCAACGCAGTGCTCGACCATGCGAGAAAGCGACGACGCGCGACGCCTTCGGTTGTCTTGGAAGCTGGTACAGCCAGCCGTGAGAGTTCCGTCATCGATAGCTCCATTCCTGGGTGATAGAGGGATGAGCGGCGTGTGCCGGAAACCGGAAGGTTCCCCGAACGCAACCCGGCGCTTTTCGAAAATCATGACGAGAAATTAATCCGCGTAACGAGCATCGGAGCCTCGTTCGGTGAAACGTCATGTGTCCCGCTCCGTAGATTTTATTGTCTGAGCAATGACGCATCACGCGTCCGATCTTCGGCAGCGCCAAACATCTAACGTCTGGCTGGCGACTTAGCCGGTGCCCTATCGACCGAGTTGGGTGCCTTTACGTCGCGACCGGACATCGCTTCCAGGCACCACCATCGCTTGCGGTTGCAAGTTCGAATTTGAAATGAACGGTTCCGATCGCAACGCGATTGGCGCCGCGCGGCGGAGCTTTGAATCATAGCCATGATGGGATTGGATCACGGGGCGGCCGGAAAAGCGGCGCTCGATCGTCTGTTGAACACGCTCGCGGTCGGGGTGCAGCGATGTGTCGTGTGCAGCATACCGACCAACGCGCAGGCGCGGTTCGACCCGATCAACGCCGTCACGGTTCACTACGTCGTCGCCGGAAACGGCTTCTTTCAGGTCGGCAATGAAGCGCCGCTGGCCCTGGGCCCGGAGAGCATCGTCATTGCGCCGGCCAAGACGCTTCAGTTCTGGGCGAGTCATCAGGATGCCGGCGTGGAGAGCCACGGCCGGGAGGTCTGCCTGTCTGTTGACGACAGGCTGGCGCAGCTGCAGACCCGCGGGCAATCCGAGGAAGCTCTTTCCATCGTGCGCAGCGAGATCAGAGTTACCAATGGCGGTATCGTGGGCGTTTTCGATCATCTGCGGCAGCCGATTGTCGAAAGGTTCGAAGAGAACGACGTCGCGCGGCAGATCTTCGAATTATTGGTCACCGAGCTTGCCCAGACGGACGTGGGTTCCCACGCCGTCGCCGAAAGCCTGATGAAGGCTTTTCTCGTCCTGTTGCTCCGTAAACATCTGGAGCGTGGTCATGCCTCGTCGTCGATATTCCTGATGATGAGCGATCCGAGGCTGGCGCGGGCCATGATCACTGTGCTCGAGCGGCCGGAGCAGGACCACACTTTGGAAAGCCTTGCGGCCGAGGCGGGCATGAGCCGGACCGGATTTGCCGATCGGTTCAGGGAGGTTTTCTCGCAAAGCCCGAACGAATTCATCCAGGATTTGCGGATGAAGGCCGCCGCGCATCTGCTTACGACCACCGAGCTGCCGATCAAGGCTGTCGCAGCGAGCGTCGGCTATTCCAGCCGCAGCTATTTCTCGCGGGCGTTCCGCGTTGCCTTCGCGGCGGATCCATCGGCCTATCGAAGTGCGCATCGATCTTGAATCGATCCCGAGGCGTTTCCCCGCTTTTTATCGATGCGACGGAAGGCCTCAGCCCGGCATGACGTCCGATGCGACCGGCTCAGGAACAAACCCAGCCGGTGTCCGTTTTTCGTCTGAGCCAAACAGAGGAGAACGAGAGATGGCATTGGAATCCAGCGAGACGGGAAATCTGATCGGCAGCGACAAGGTCGAAGGAACCGCCGTTTACGGCGCCGACAGCGAGAAGATCGGAACCATCGAACGCGTCATGATCGACAAGATCAGCGGCAAGGTTTCCTACGCGGTACTGAGCTTCGGCGGTTTTCTGGGCATCGGCGATGATCACTATCCGCTGCCGTGGCAGTCGCTGAAATACGACACCAATCTGGAAGGCTACATCACGGGCATCACCCAGAAGCAGCTCGAAGGTGCGCCCAAATACGGCAATGACAATGCCTGGAACTGGGGCGATACGTCCCGTACCCGCGCGGTGAACGACTATTACGGCGTTCCAGGCGTCGCCTGAGCAACCGGTAACCAATCCGCGAATGGGCCCCGGCAAGCGCCGGGGCCTTTTTTGTTGAGCCGCACCTCCTATCGGGTGACGTCGTCAGCGAGGTCGATCAGCGCAATTCCGAGTTCCGGCCGTTTGCGCCGCCGCAGTCCGACCGATGCTTCCTCCAGCACGACTTCGAGGGTCGGCCGGACCTTGCCCTCGAGCAGATGGCCGCCGCGCGTCGTGCCGTCCGCCAGCCCGAGCACGACATGTACATGCAGGCTGGCCTTGCCATCGTCGCCGGTGGCGATGTCGCCGAGCGCGCTCAGCACCTCGCATTGCTCGTCCACCCGGATTTTCCGGTAGCTTTTGGTCGCGATATCGAACCAGCCGATCACGGCGTTCTCGAACGCGCCGATCGCCGTCAGCGATGCGCCGGAAATGCCGGCCGTATTGGCGAACCCGGTCAGCGTCGTGAACGCTTCCTCGCCGGTTTCGAGCACGACGATGATGGTGCGCTGCTCCGTGTCGCTGGAAACCACCTTGTTCTTCATTCGATATCTCCGTCATCCGTCACGCCGCCAGCTTGCGGCGGCTTTCCGAGCATGCCCGGCACCTGGCGACGCTCGCCTCCTGCTGCCGACACGTTCCCCCGGCGCCCTCGGGCGGCAGGCCCGTCCCAGAGGCAAAACGGGCTGAAGGGAATGGTGTTCCCGGCAAGCGGCGGCTGGTCGCACTCCGGCCCGACGGGCAGAGCCACCGGACGTTCTTCCGGGGCGTCAAGCGCTGCCTCGGCGCTGTGCACCCTCTTACCCCCTCCAGGGAGGGAAAGGTCGAAGCTCAAAACTGCGCCGTCCGCGCTGCCGCAAATTCATTGCGCGTTCATGACCTTTCCCTTACATTTTTGTGACACGTCGCAGGCTCCGGGTGCGACGTCCGTCTCCTGGTCATCGCCAGCCAAGGCTCAAGGGCAGTGCCGGGTAGTGTTGCGTCCCGTTCATGGCGCCCGCGCCGAATCCAGGTCCAGTCGCCACCGTCGCCGCCGCAGGCCTTGCCTCAGTAGGGGTCTGGCGGCTGCTTGCCGTCGCGGCACCCCATCTGGCGGCGATCGGGCTGATGTTGCAGACCGAAAACGACTTCGGGGCGCGACTGGGCTTCCTGCTGTCCTGGGGCCTTCTGAACTTCTTCTGGATCGCGCTGTTGCGGCGTCCGGCGCTGTCAGGCGCGCTGTCCCTGACCCTGGTCGTGGTGCTGATCCTGCTGTCGCAGCTGAAGCACGGCATCGTGCAGATGACCGCGAATTTCATCGACGTGATGGTGATCGACCGCGACAGCGCGGCGTTCCTGTTTACGATTTTCCCCAATCTGCGCTGGTCGGTGGTCGGCGCGGCTGTCGTCATCCTCCCCCTGATGTACGCGCTGTGGTGGCTCGATCCGTTCCGGATCCGCCGGCTGCCGGCGCTGGCCTGCAAGCTCGCCTGTCTGGCCGCCCTGGTGGGATATGCCTATGCCTGGCCGGAGCAGCCCTGGCGCGGCTATTACGACGACGGCTATTTGTCGAAATTCTCGTACTCCGGCGTCACCGCGGTGTCGGATTTCTTCAATTACGGCTTCATGGAATCCGACGCCGTCGCCGCCGGACGGCTCAAGGTGCCGCTGGAGGATTCCTGCGCGCCCACCGGGCGGCGGCCCCACATCATCATGATCCATGACGAGTCGAGTTTCGACATTCGGCAGGCCAGGGGCATCAAGGTTCCCGCCGGCTATGGCAGTCACTTCAAGTCGTCCGACGGCAAGTCGCGCACCTTCATGGCCGAGAGCAGCGGCGGGGCGAGCTGGTTCACCGAATACAACGTGCTGGCCGGGCTCTCGTCGCGCTCGTTCGGCCGGTTTTCCTATTTCGTGACCCGGATCGCGGCGGGCCGTGTCGAGCGCGGATTGCCGCTGGCGCTGCGCCGCTGCGGCTACAGCACGACGACGCTCTATCCGGCCCATGGCGCGTTCATGAGCGCGCGCCAATTTCACACCACCACCGGGATCCAGAACTTCCTCGACGCGCGCGATCTCGGCGCCAGGGGCGTCGAGCCCGACCGCTTCTTCTACGACAAGGCGACGGCCCTGCTGTCGCAGGAGGCGCCGGCGAAGCCGCAATTCATCTTCGTCTATCTGGCCGCCAATCACTTCCCCTGGGAGAAGCGGTTTCGTCCCGAGCTGACGCCGTCCTGGTCCGGTCCGGGCAACCAGCCGAAAGTCGATGAATATCTGCGCCGGCAAACCATGAGCGCGGACGACTATTCGGCGTTCGTGGCGGGGTTGAAGAAGAAGTTTCCGGCGCAGCCGTTCCTGATCGTCCGTTATGGCGATCACCAGCCGGAATTCTCCTCTGACATCCTCGACCCCGGGCTCGACGAGGCCGGCGTCGGCAAGAAATTCGAGAGCTTCGACCCGCGCTATTTCGCCACCTATTATGCAATCGACACCATCAACTTCGAACCGGTGAAGAGCCCGGCGGTGATGGAAACCATCGACGCGCCCTACCTGCCGCTGGTGATCCAGGAAGCCGCGGGAATTCCGCTGGATCCCTCGTTCGAGGAGCAGAAGAGCATCATGATGCGCTGCAAGGGCGTGTTCTACGCCTGCAAGAGCGGTGCGGAAGCCCGCCGCTTCAACCGGCTGCTGATCGACGCCGGTTTCGTCAAGAACCTCTAGGGAGGTGAAGATGCCAGCCTCCGTTACCCCTGGAACAAGCCTGACCGGCGCTGCCGCGCGCGGCGTGCGGTTCTATCTCGGCGTCGGCGTGGTCGCGGCCCTTCATCTTGCGGCGCTGGCTGTCCTGCTGTCGTGGGAATACGGACCCTTCGCGATCACGCTGTCGCTGCTGGCGTGGATCTTCATCAATTGCCTGTTCCTGCTGGTGCTGCCGCGACCGGGCGTCGCGGCGGCGCTGTCGCTGGTCTTGGTGGTGCTGCTGATCGTGATGTCGCGCTTCAAGTTCGACATCCTGCAGCTGTCGCTGACCTTCCTCGATTTCCTGATCATCGATCGCGACACCTTCTCGTTCCTGCTTTCGGTGTTTCCGCCGTTGCGGACGCAATTGATCGTGGCGGCGGTTCTCGCCGTCCCGGTGTTGTGGCTGATCTGGCGCGGCGATCCGTTTCGCGTCGGCCGCCGGCTTTCGCTGGCCGTGCTGGCCGCAACAACGCTGTTGATGTCGGTGATGTCGGTGGCAGCGCCCGAGCAGCCATGGGAGCCGTTCCAGGGCGTCAATCATATCTCCAACCTCGCCCGCTCCGGTGTGGTGGCGGTGTCGCGGCTGACCTCGACGGGATGGATCGAGGCCGATCCGGCGGCGAGCGGCCTGACCCCGCGCGCCCACGCTGCCGGCCGCCCGGCGCTGCCGCCGGGCGAGGATTGCGACACCAGCGTGAAGCGGCCGCATATCATCATGCTGCTCGACGAGTCGAGCTTCGATGTCACCGCCGCCCCCGGCGTCAAGGTGCCCGAGGGGTACACCGACTTCTTCAAGTCGATTGACGGGATCAAGCGCACCATGATCGCCGAGGCGACCGGCGGCCCGACCTGGTACACCGAGTTCAACGTGCTGAGCGGGATGTCGGCGCGATCGTTCGGCGATCTGAAATTCTACGTCACCCGGATCACCGCCGGCCGGGTCGCGCGCGGACTGCCGCAGGCGCTGAAGCGCTGCGGCTACAAGACCTTCTCGCTCTATCCGACCTACGGGAATTTCCTCGGCGCGCGCGCCTTCCAGAAGGGCACCGGCGTCGGCCATTTCATCGACATGGCGGATATGGGCGTCAACGAGGACATGCAGACCGACAAATTCTACTTCGATCAGGCCCTGAAAGTGTTTGCTGCCCAGCAGCCGTCGCAGTCGCCGATCTTCATGTTCGTGTACCTCACCGCCAATCATTTTCCATGGACCAGCGTCTACCGGCCCGACCTGACGCCGGACTGGACGCCGCCGGGCAATACCGCTGAAATCGATGAATACATTCGCCGCCAGCGCATGACGGCGAAGGACTATGGCGATTTCACCGCCCGGCTGGCACGCGATTATCCGGATCAGTCGTTCATGGTGCTGCGTTTCGGCGATCATCAGCCGGCGATCTCGCAGAAAATGCTGGAGCCCGGCATCGACCGAAAGGTGCTGGCGCAGCGCCTGATGGCGGCGGATCCGCGCTACTTCTCGACCTATTATGCGCTCGACGGGATCAACTTCTCACCGCCCGATCTGTCGTCGGCGCTGGCAACGCTCGATGCGGCCTATCTCCCGATCGTGGTCCAGGACGCCGCCGGCGTCCCGCTCGATCCGTCGTTCGCGGAACAGAAAAAGATCATGCTGCGCTGCAAAGGCCAGTTCTATGCCTGCAGGAACGGCGCGGAAGCCCGCCGCTTCAACCGCCTGCTGATCGACGCCGGCCTGGTGCGGGGACTGTAGGACGGTCCCAATCTACCGGCCGAATTCCGCCGGGCAGGGGGGCGACGGTCTTGAGTGTGGCGGGGCAGATCTGCTACCCTTGGAGGATTAGAAGGCTCTTTTTGCCGGGTTTTTCGCCATGGTAATGCGTCTTTTCGCGCCGCAGTTCCTCGTACTCTGGGCTTTCATCGGCTCCGCGCTCGCGGTGCATTTCCGCGGCAAGGTACGGCTCGGGTTCTTTCGCCAGCTCACCGACCATTCCACCCTGATGGCGCCCTACAATGTGCTGATGTACCTGTTCTCGGCGGTGCCGAACCGGCCCATTCTGGACGAGGATTCGATCCCCGAACTCAAGGTTCTGCGCGATAATTGGGAGCCGATCCGGGACGAGGCGATGGTGCTGTTCGCGCAGGGCCAAATCAAGGCCGCCGACAAGTACAACGACTGGGGTTTCAACTCGTTTTTCCGCACCGGGTGGAAGCGATTTTACCTGAAATGGTATGGCGCCGCGCTGCCCTCGGCGCTGGCCAATTGTCCGAAGACGGTCGAACTGCTGAATTCGATCCCCAACATCAAGGGCGCGATGTTCGCCACCCTGCCGCCCGGCGGCAAACTGGTGCAGCACCGCGATCCCTATGCCGGCTCGCTGCGTTATCACATGGGACTGGTCGTGCCGAAATCGCCCGGTGAATGCCGGATCATCATCGACGGCGAACCGCACTACTGGCACGAGGGCAAGGGTCTGCTGTTCGACGAGACCTATTTGCACTACGCCGAGAACACCACCAGCGACGACCGCATCATCCTGTTCTGCGATGTCGAGCGTCCCCTGCGCACCCGCGCCATGACCGCGGTCAATCGCTGGGTCTCGAAGAATATCATCAACGAGAGCGCCACCCAGAACGAGGATGGCGAGCACATCGGCTGGCTGAACCGGGTCTTCGGCTCGGTCTACCAGGTGCGGCTGCTGGGCAAGCGGATGAAGGCCTGGAACAAGCGGGTCTATTACGCGGTGAAATTTCTCCTGATCGGCGGCATCCTTGCCGCCTTCCTGGCGACCGCCTTCGCCTGAGACCTCAGGCGACTGCGTCGTGGTGACGCCTCCATTCCCGGCATTTTCCCGCCGCGAGGCTTGACCGTGGGCGCCACCATCCTATGAGATGAGCCCATGAACCGGATTCGACCGATATTGCTCCTGCTTGCCTTCGCCGCCGCGTCGCCGGCGCTGGGGCAGACCATGAAATACGAGGACTCGGCGGCCCTGCTCGGGGCCAGCTGCGCCAGGGATATCGAGGCCAATTGCCGCGGCGTCAATCTCGACCCCACGCGCATGAAGGACTGCCTGTCGCGCAATCAGGATGTGCTGTCGCCGCAGTGCAAAAGCGACTACGGCAAGGCGTTCGAGGCGATCCAGAAGCGTGTCGCCGCCCGCCAGGCCGTGTTCAAGCTGTGCGAGCGCGACATCGTCAAACTGTGCGGCGTCACCGACAAGAACGATCGCACCAGGGCGCTGGAGTGCCTGATCGCGGGGCCGCGCGGCATCGGCATCAATTGCAACAAGTCCGTCACCGAAGCGGGGTATCGCTGATGCGACGGATGTGCAGGAGCCTGGGCCCGGTCGGTCTGCTGGCGGTCGCGCTGCTCGGCTGTGCGACGCTGCCGGCACAGGCGCAGGCCCCGGCGGGGAATCAAGTCCCGGCGGGGAATCAGGCCCCGGCGACCTCGGAGGACTGGGTCAAGCGGTTGTCCGGCCTTGAAACCGCACCGGACATTGATGTCGCCGCCCTGCGGCATCAGGCCACCGAGCGCGTCAAATCAAGGGCCGATACGCAGTCGCTCAAGCGGCCGCTGGTCGCCCCGCAATTGCTCAAGCTGCCGCAGCTGGTGGCCGACATTCAGTTCGATGCCGACGCCGCCGTGGTTCGGCCGGAGTCTTACCGGGTGCTGGGAAGGATAGCCGATACGCTCACCCATCCCTCGCTGCTGGGATACAAATTCCTGATCGTCGGACACACCGTGTCGACCGGCCGGCGCGACGTCAATCTGTCGCTGAGCCAGCGGCGGGCCGACGTCATCCGTGAGGTGCTGGTCAACACCTTCAAGATCAACCCGAAGCGGCTGCTGTCGCTCGGTCTCGGCGAGGAGCAGCTGCTGGACAGCGCCCGCCCGGCGTCGCCGGCCAACCAGCGGGTTCATCTCATGACGGTTGGCACGCTCGAGGTACACGCTCCCCCCGCCGCGCCTGCCGCCGCCCCTGCCAAAGCAGGGACCAAGAAGCCGAAGCGTTAGCTGCGTAGGGTGGGCAAAGGCGCGCTCTTCGCGCCGTGCCCACCATCTTTCTTAGCTGCGAAGAACCGTGGGCACGCCAACGGCCGCGCGTTCGCGCGACCGTCGGCTTTGCCCACTTTACGATCTACTTACCTATCTTCTCCCACAGCCAGCGCGCCACGGCATCCGGCGACGACGCGCCGTCGCCGCCCGCGGCGCGCAGATTGGCCTCGCGCATGGTGGCGATGTCGATGCGGCCGAGCAGGGGCGCAAGCGCCGCGCGCAGCGCCTCATCCCCGGCGCGCTTCGGCGCCAGCAGCACGATGGCGTCGTAGGGCGGGATCGCATGCCTGACATCGTCCAGCACCACCAGATCGTATTTGGCGATCAGGCCGTCGCTGGTATAGCCCGCGATGACGTCGACCTCGCCGGAGGCGACCGCGGCATACATGAAGTCCGGCTGCATCTGGCGCTGCGCGCGAAATTTCAGCCCATAGGCCTTCTGCAAAGCAGCCCATTCCGGTCGCGAGAAGAATTCGTAGTCCGCGGCCATCGACATAGTCCCGGCATGCGCGGCCAGATCGGCGATCGACTTGACGCCAAGCGCCTCGGCGCGTTGGCGCGGCATCACCAGCGCATAGGCATTTTCAAAACCGAGTTCGCCGAGCAGCGTGATGTTCTGTTGCGCCAGCGTGGTTTTCAACTCGGCGAGCAATTCGGTGCGCGGCATGATGTCGGTGCGGTGAAACTGGTTGGCCCACAGCGTGCCGGAATAATCGACATAGAGGTCGATATCATTGGCCGCCAGCGCCTCGAAGATCACGTTGGAGCCGAGGCCCTCGCGCGAGCTGGCGGAAAATCCCGCCGCCCGCAGCCGCTGCGCCATCAGCGCCGACAGCACATATTGCTCGGCAAAGGTCTTGGCGCCGACGATAGTGCTCGTGGGCGAGCGCGCCATTGTCGGCACCAGCGTGGCCGCGACCAGCGCCGCGATGCCGACGCCCCCCACGATGGCGCGCAGCCGGCTGCGCTGGCGGATGCCGACCTCGATCAGCGCCAGCAGCTGATCGACCGCGAGCGCCAGCACCGCGGCGGCAAGACAGCCGAACAGCACGAATACCCAGTTCTGGGTCTGCAATCCCGCAAAAATGTAATTGCCGAGGCTGGTCTGCCCGATCGGGGTCGATAGCGTCGCGGTGCCGATCACCCAGACCGCCGCGGTGCGGATGCCCGCCATCATGACCGGCAGCGCCAGCGGCAGCTCGACCTGCAACAGCGATTGCCGCGGCGTCATGCCGACGCCCTGCGCGGCCTCGCGGATCGCGGGATCGACGCCGCCGAGGCCGGTGATGGTGTTGCGCAGCACCGGCAGCATCGAATACAGCGCCAGCGCCAGCACGGCGGGCAGAAATCCGAACGCGGAGAAGCCGACGCCGAACCACGACAGCGACAGTGCCGCCAGCGCCAGCAGCAGCGGATAGAACAGCGCCAGCAGCGCCAGTCCCGGCACCGTCTGCACGATGCTGGCGAGCCCGAGCAGCGCGCCGCGCATAACTCGACGATCGCGTGCCGCGATCGCGAGGGGCAGGCTGATCAACAACCCGAGCGCCAGCGCGGTGACGGAGACGCGGACATGATTGCCGAGATAATCAGGCAAATGCGTGAGAGCCTCGCTCCAGCGCGGATCGGAGAAAAAACTCATGCCGCGCCATCCCGCGGCAGCAATTCGTTGAGCCGCTCGGCCTGTCGCCGCGGCGTGCGCAGCAATTCGCCGACGTAGGCGTCGCCGCTGCGGGAAAGCTCTGCCGGCGTGCCCTGCGCCAGCAGTTTGCCGCCGCGCATCACCGCAATGCGGTCTGCCAGCAGGATCGCTTCGGTCATGTCGTGGGTGATCATGACCGTGGTCAGCCCGAGCTTGCGATGCAGTTCGCGATAATCGTCGCCGAGCGCGTCGCGGGTGAGGGGATCGAGCGCGCCGAACGGCTCGTCCATCAGCACGATTTTCGGCCGCGCCGCCAGCGCCCGGGCGACCCCGACGCGCTGGCGCTGCCCGCCCGACAATTCATGGGGAAAGCGCTCGCGGTACAGCGCGCGGTCGAGCCGCACCAGATCGAGCAATTCGTCCACCCGCGCGGCGATTTCGCCCGGCGGCGTGCCGATCAGTTTGGGCGTGATCCCGATATTGCCGGCGACGCTGAAATGCGGGAACAGCCCGCCGCTCTGGAACACATAGCCGATGCGGCGGCGCAGTTGAATCGGATCGGCCGCGCGCACGTCCTCGCCCTCGATCGTGATCCGGCCCTCGTCGGCGTCGATCAGCCGGTTCGCCAGCCGCAGCAGCGTGGTCTTGCCGGAGCCCGAGCCGCCGACAATGGCGAGAAACTCGCCCTCGGCGACGTCGAGCGACACGTCGTCGACAGCCAGCACACGCTCCGCACCGCGACCGCCGTCGAAGCCCTTGCGGACATGCGAAAAGGAGATCAGGGCGTTCTGCATTCAACCGTTACCCAAGGCGAGGTCTCCTTTCCCTCCCCTGGAGGGACCCTCAAGGGGAGGGTGAAGACCTCACCTACCACGTCGTCGCACCGCGTTGAACTTATCCTTCGCAACCGCTAAGGCATCATTCAAACATGGAGGGGAACGCGGTGGATACGACCAAGCCGATGGCGATCGCGCTGGACAATGCGACGGTGGCGTTCCGTGTGTCGGGCGACCGGGTCTATACCGCGGTGGAACAGGCGAATCTTTCGGTCGCGCATGGCGAGTTCGTCGCCATTGTCGGGCCGACGGGGTGCGGAAAATCGACGTTGCTCAACGTCGCCGCCGGGCTGCTCAAGCCGGCATCGGGCACGGTGCGCATCTTCGACCAGCCGCTGGCCGGGCTCAACAAGGACGCCGGCTACCTGTTCCAGGCCGATGCGCTGTTTCCCTGGAAGACCGCGATCGACAACGTCGCCATCGGCCTCGAGATCAAGGGCGCGCCGCGCGCGCAGGCGCTGGAACGCGCGCAGGGCTGGTTGACCGCGGTCGGCCTCGGCGCCTTCGCCGGCCGCTATCCACACATGCTGTCGGGCGGCCAGCGCAAGCGCGTCGGTCTCGCCCAGGTGCTGATCCGCGACCCGAAGATCCTGCTGATGGACGAGCCGTTCGGGCCGCTCGACGCCCAGACCCGGCAGATCATGGGCAATCTGTTGCTGGAACTGTGGAACGCCGACCGCAAGGCGGTGCTGTTCGTCACCCACGATCTGGAGGAGGCGATCGCGCTGGCCGACCGCGTCGTGATCATGTCGGCGGGGCCGGGGGCGCGCATCATCGGCGACTGGAAGGTGCCGTTGCCGCGCCCGCGCGACATTTCGGAGGTCCGCATGGAAAAGGAATTTCACGCGCTGCACCGGGAGATCTGGAGCGTGCTCAAGGACGAGGTGATGAAGGGCTATGCGCAGTCCTCGCAGGTCCCGGCGGAGGTCGCGTGATGAGCCGGCCCGTTCTGCTGCTCTGCCAGGTGATGGTCGCCGTGGTCGCCCTCGCGCTGTGGCAGTTCCTCACCACGGTGCCGATCTTCGGCCGGGTCCTGCTGCCGCCGTTCTTCTTCTCCAATCCCGTGGATGTCGCCAGCCAGATCGTCGACTGGTTCGTGCGCGGCGTCATCTGGAAGCATCTGTTCATCACGCTGCTGGAGTCGGTGCTTGCCTTCACGATCGGCTCGGTCGCCGGCATCGTGGTCGGCTTCTGGTTCGCGCGCCAGCCGCGGGTGGCGGCGGTGTTCGATCCCTATGTCAAGATGGCCAACGCACTGCCGCGCGTGGTGCTGGCGCCGATCTTTGCGCTGTGGCTCGGCCTCGGCATCTGGTCCAAGGTCGCGCTCGGGGTCACCCTGGTGTTCTTCATCGTGTTCTTCAACGTCTATCAGGGCGTCAAGGAAGTGAGCCCCACCGTGCTCGCCAATGGCCGCATGCTCGGCATGAACGAACGGCAATTGACGCGGCACGTCTACTGGCCGTCGGCGCTGTCCTGGATGTTCTCCTCGCTGCATACCTCGGTCGGCTTTGCCGTGGTCGGTGCCGTGGTCGGCGAATATCTCGGTTCCGCGGCGGGGCTCGGCTATCTGATCCAGCAGGCCGAGGGCATATTCGACGTCGCGGCGGTGTTCGCCGGCATGTTCGTGCTGTCGGCATTCGTCATCCTGATCGATCTGCTGGTGACATTTGTCGAGCGCCGGTTGCTGGTCTGGCGGCCGGACGGCGCGGCAGGCCACGGGTAAAGTCAGCTTCTCAAGCGACGCGCACTGCTCTATCGTGCGCGCAATCAATGAATGCACGGAGGATACCATGAGGACGATTTTTGGCAGGCTGGCCGGAGTGCTTGTCGCGCTGGCGCTGACATCCGGCCTTGCGGTGGCACAAAGCAAGGTCACCGTCGCGATCGGCGGCGGCGCCTGCCTGTGCTATCTGCCGACCGTGCTGGCGAAACAGCTCGGCGAATACGAAAAGGCCGGCCTGGCCGTCGAACTGGTCGATCTGAAGGGCGGCTCGGACGCGCTCAAGGCGGTGCTCGGCGGCAGCGCCGACGTGGTATCGGGCTATTTCGACCATTGCGTCAACCTGGCCGCCAAGAAGCAGGAACTGCAGTCCTTCGTCGTCTACGATCGTTATCCGGGGCTGGTGCTGGTGGTGTCGCCCTCGCACAACGACAAGATCAAATCGATCAAGGATCTTGCCGGCAAGAAGGTCGGCGTCAGCGCGCCGGGTTCCTCGACTGACTTCTTCCTGAAGTACCTCCTGAAGAAGAACGGCGTTGCCGCATCCGATGTCGCCGTGATCGGCGTCGGCCTCGGCGCCACCGCGGTGGCGGCAATGCAGCAGGGCCAGATCGAGGCCGCCGTGATGCTGGATCCGTCGGTCACCGTGCTGCAGGGCAGCTATCCGGACCTGCGCATCCTCTCCGATACCCGCACCCAGAAGGATACGCTCGACGTGTTCGGCGGCGAATATCCGGGGGGATCGCTCTATTCGACCACGGCCTGGGTCAAGTCGCACGAGAAGGAGGCGCAGGCCCTGACCAATGCGATCGTCAACACGCTGGACTGGATCCACGCGCATTCGCCCGAGGAGATCATGGCGAAGATGCCGCCGGAAATCGTCGGCAAGAACAAGGAGCTCTATCTCGCCGCGCTCAAGAACACGATTCCGATGTACTCGAAGACCGGCATGATGGATCCCAAGGGCGCCGACGCGGTGCTCGCGGTGTTCAGCGAAAGCTCGCCCGAAGTGGCAAAAGCCAATATCGACCTCAGCAAGACCTTCACCAACCGGTTTGTCGAACAGGCGAAGAAGACGACGGGGACCGGTGCGAAGTAAGCGTCAGCGATGACGCTTCCGGTCATTCACCGGGTCACCACGCTGGACCTGGAGGTGCAGCCCCGGTCGTGGCCGTTCGCGCAAGCGCGGGGGCCTGAGATATCGGCGCATTTCGCCGGCAAGCAGCGCGAGACGCCGCAGCTCTGGAACGGCCGCATTCTGCTGGCGCGCGATCCCGTCTTCGCCGGGAGCCATTTTCGCGCCAGCTATTTCGAGGCGGATTTCGCCGCATTTCTGGCCTGGCGCGACTGGGGTTTTCCGGACCGGGATATCATCAACGGTTTCGGGATGGGCGCCTTGCGATGCAATGACGGCGCCTTCGTGCTCGGCGAAATGGCAAGGCATACCGCCAATGCCGGACGCATCTACTTTCCCTCGGGGACGCCGGATCTCGACGATGTCTCGGGCAGCGCGCTCGACATGGCCGGCAGCGTGATACGCGAAGTCGCCGAGGAGACCGGACTGACCGCGGCCGACTACCGCGCCGAAGCGCATTGGGATTGTGTGGTCACAGGCCAGTCGGTCGCGATGATCCGGATCCTGAATATCGACGTCCCGGGCGAAGCGCTGCGCGCCCGGATCGTGGCCAATCTCGCCCGGCAGCATGAGCCCGAACTTTGCGCCATCCATCTGGTGCGCGACGTCGGCGATCTCACCGCGGCGATGCCACGCTTTGTCACCGCCTTCATTGAAGCCCAATTCTCTCCATAGCCGTAGCCCGGATAGAGCCCGCGGTCGGCGCGAAAGCGCCGCCCGATGGCGCAATCTGGGGCCGCTGCCTGTTGTTCCCCGGATGCGCAAGCACTCCCTCCGGGCCACGGCGAGTGGGCTTATTGAGAGGGGCGGTGATGGCGTCGACCTGGCATGGAACAGCGCGACAGCAATCCTCACGCAGCCTCGCGCATGATCTGCTCCGGTGGCCGGCGCAAGGACTTCGGCAGTTCGGGGCCTGTTCCAAACCGCAGGACAATATCGGCTCTTCGACCGCCGATGCCGAGGAAGGATGCGAACTGGCTGCGTAACGCGGGTACTTCGACCGGCTGATTGATGAAGGCGTATTTCAGTCCCAGCGCGGTGGCCTGAAGGCCGAAGCGTTGGCAGGCGCGGCCCGCGGCCACCCAATGCGTCTTGTCGTTTGCTTCCGAGACGAATACGGCGACACCCGCCGAGCTTTCAATATGCTCGCGATATTTCTTGTTCTCGCCGGCTTCGGTAAAAACCATTCTCAGGAGCGGCCTTGCCAGCCACGCCGGCATCGCGGGGTTGCCGGAAGAGCGTGAGAACAGGCCGTCCATGGTGGCGACCGCATCCGCCTCGCTGAAACGCAGCCAGCTCTTGAGCTCATCCATGAAGGCCCGGTCGCGCATCTGCGCCGAGTTTCCCTGCAACACATAGTCGGCCACGTTCGATATCCTGGACCGGTCGGTCATGATGATCATCGAGATGCCGGGCTCGCGGCCGGCGGCCTCGAGCAACCCGAGAGCTTCGCTCGAAACCGCCCGGCCGTCATATCTGGCGCGGCTGCTCTGTCGAGCGCCGATGGCTTCGAACAGCGGTGACCGGGTCGGCGGCGCCGGCTCGAGGCCGATGACGACCTTGTCGGCGGCCAGGGCCGGCGTCGCCTGCAGTCCCATCGCCGCCGCGGCATGCGAAAGGTTCTCGGCCGCGCAGCCCAGGCTCGCGAAGATATGGTGATCGTCGGGGTCGACCGCCGGACACCTCCGGCTGAAATCCGGCGAGATGGTTATTTGGTTCCCGGCGGCGGAAAAAATCCAGGGCTGCGTGTTGTGACTATTGGCGGCAAGGCTTGCATAGCGCACCAGTTCGCGGTGCCGCGGGGCCGCTTGCAGCGGCCGCCATGTCGACCGCACCGCCTCATCGTAGGTCATGGAGCCGGCCGCCGACGGCGTTGGCGAGAGCATCGCTCCGGCGCCAAGGCCGAGCGTGAATCCCAGCAGCTCCCGGCGGTTCAACACGGCCGCATCTCGTAAATCCAGACAAGCGAATTCAACTGAAAAAAGCCTAGCGCCGTTCGCCAAGTGTGTCTTGACGCACATCAACGCCGGGGTCTGGCGCCGCGCCAGCGCGCCATGTACGGTCCGCACCGACCAGCCAACCGGAGCTTCCGAAGCCATGGCCAAGAATTCCTCGCAGTCGCTGAGCGACGAGCTGAAGCCGTTCATCGCGCCGTTCCGTTACGACGGATCCGGCAAATTCCACCTGAAGTCGCACAAGACCAACGAGAAGGGCGGCCTCGACAAGGACAAGGCCGGCCAGATTCTCGAAGCCAACCGGCAGCGGCTGAACGATTTTCAGGAAAAGCTCTACGCCCAGGACCGCTGGTCGCTGCTGCTGATCTTTCAGGGCATGGACGCCTCGGGCAAGGACAGCGCGATCAAGAGCATTTTCGAGGGCATCAATCCGCAGGGCTGCGACGTGCATTCCTTCAAGCAGCCGACCTCCCACGAACTCGACCATGATTTCATGTGGCGCAGCACGATCGCGCTGCCGGAGCGCGGCCGCATCGGCATCTTCAATCGCTCCTATTACGAGGAGTGCCTGGTGACGCGGGTACATCCGGAATTGCTGGACAAGGAGAAGATTCCGCCGAGGCTGATCACCAAGAATATCTGGCACGAGCGGTTCGAGGACATTTCCGCATTCGAGCGCTATCTCGCCCGCAACGGCACGGTGGTGCTGAAATTCTTCCTCAACCTCTCGAAGGACGAGCAGCGCGAACGTTTTCTCGAGCGGCTGGACCAGCCTGCGAAGAACTGGAAGTTCTCGATGGGCGACATCACCGAGCGCGCGCTGTGGCCGCGCTACATGGCGGTGTATCAGGACATCGTGCGGCACACCTCGACGCCGCTGGCGCCGTGGCACGTGGTGCCGGCCGACCACAAATGGTTCGCGCGCGTCGTGATCGGGTCGGCCATCGTCGCCGCGCTCGAAAAGCTCGACCTCAAGTTCCCGCGCGCCGACAAGGCCTCGCTGCAGGAATTCAAGCAGGTGCGAGCCGCGCTGCTGGACGAGGGCAAGGGCAGAGCAAAGAAGTAGCGCAGATTGCGCGGTCGCCAGCCGCGCCGCAGGCCCCGTCATTGTTCATATGAGACATGATGGCCTGAACCCCTATTTATAACATAACGCCGTGGTGCCCGAAGCCGACGCGGACAGCCTGCGCGGGCTGTGTTTTCGCGTGTTTTGTCTGGCGCGAGTTGCGCAGGCGCCGCCCGGAATTATGTTATCAACATGTCATGCATATCATTCATTAACGTAACGCGCGGACATCCTGCGATGTCGGCGGCGTCTCAATGCCCCCCAAACTTCGGGTTGGACGCGGTCTGGCACTTTCGCTCGCCGTGTTGCCCGAACAAGGCTGCCCCTGGAGAATTGTCATGGCACTTTCGGCCGGCTCGATTGCTTTCACCGGATATAATGGCGACGGCAACGACAATCTGTCGTTTGTCGTTCTGACCGACATCGCGCAAGGCACGGTGATCAACTTCACCGACAGCAACTGGAACGGGTCGAGCTTCGCCTCCGGCGGCAACGCCGAGAGCACCATGGCCTGGACCGCGACTTCGGCCATATCGGCCGGCACGGTCGTCAACATCAATAACATTGGCAGCGGTACGCTCGGCGCCAGCGCCGGCACGGTGAGCTTTACCAATTCCAACAATACCGGCCTGTCCAACGACAGCGAGGTGGTGTTCGCCTTTGTCGGCACCGCCGCCGCGCCAACCTTCCTGGCCGCGATCTCCAATGTCGGCTATTCCACCACCGACGGCACGCTGACGGGCACCGGCCTGGTCGCTGGCCAGACCGCGGTCAGCTTCACCGGCGGCCTCGACATCATGGGCTACAACGGCGCGCGCTCCGGCCAGGCCAGCTTCGCGTCCTATCTGGCGTCGCTCAACACCTCGGCAAACTGGCAGACCCAAAACGGCAGCGGCAACCAGAGCGCCGATGGCACCGCGCCGGACGCGCCGTTCCCGACCACCGCCTTCACGGTCGCGGCGCCGGCGACGCAGTCGATCTCGTTCTCCCCGTCCAGCGTGTCGGTGGCGGAAGGCAACAGCGGCAGCCAGATTCTCACCTTCACGGTGGTCCGCAGCGGCGGTACCACGGGCGCGGTCAGCTTCTCCGGCACGTTTGCCGCCGGTTCCACCGACGCCGCCGATTACGGCGGCACGCTGCCGGCGTCGACCTTCAGCGGCTCCATCGCCGCCGGTGCCAGTTCGGCGACCGTCACCATTACCATCTCCGGCGACACGGCCGGCGAAGGCAATGAAAGCTTTTCCCTCGCACTCACCACCGCAACCAATGCCAGCGCCCCGGTCACAATCGGTACCGCGAATGCGACCGGCACCATCACCAACGACGACGGCATCGTGGTGTCGAGCAATTCCTCGACCGCCATCACGCTGGCGAACAACGATCAGGCCACGATCCTGAGCGGTGTGACGCTGTCCGGCTCGACCCCCGTCACCTGGGTCGGCGGCAGCACGTCGCCCGGTTCGGTGCTGGACAATCTCGGCACCATCACCGGCACCAACCGCGCCATCTACACCAGCGGTTCGGCCGGCGGCAGCTTTACGGTAGACAACGAGGCCGGTGCGACCATCACCGCGGTCAAGGATGCCATCAAGATCTCCAATCTCGGCTCGGGGACCAATGGCATCTTCACGCTCGATAATGCCGGGACGATCTCCTCGACCGGCACCGCCGGTAACGCCGGCCAGGCCCTCGATCTGGACGACATCGCGGCCGTCAATGTCCACACCGTCATCAACAACGCCGCGACAGGTGTGATCCAGGCCGCCGACGCGGACGCGATTCGCGCGGGCACCAACGCCACCATCAACAATTACGGCCAGATTATCAGCCATAACGGCTCGGCTGCCTCGACCGGCAACGACGCCATCGACTTCCAGTCGGCACACACCGGCGGCGTCATCAACAACTTCGCCGGCGGCGTCATCGAGGGCGCTCGCCATGGCATCACCGGCGACCAGCCGATTAGCGTCAATAACAGCGGCACGATCACGGGGCAGGCCGGGGCCGGCATCAATATGGACACCGCGGGCGCGACCACGACGGTGGTCAACAACGCCGCAACCGGCACGATCACGGGAACCGCGGTCAACGGCGCCGACGGCGATGGCGTCGACGTCGATGGCCGGGTTGCGATCGACAATTTCGGAACGATCAGGGCCGTTGGCCTGAACGCGGGCGCCAACGGCCTCAACGAGGCGCTCGCGATCGGTGGAGGCATGGTCCACAACGAGGCCGGCGGCCTCATCGTCAGCGATCAGCGCGCCATCACCGTCGACGACAGCAATGGCGGCAGCGCCTTCGGCGCCATGACCATCGTCAACCAGGGCACTATCCAGGGCGGCAATGGCGAGGCGATCTCGATCACCGGCACGTTTGCCGACATCGTCACCAACAGCGGCGTCATCGCCGGCAGCGTCGACATGGGCGGCGGCGGCGACACGCTCACCAACAGCGGCACTATTACCGGCGACGTTCTGATGGGTGCCGGCGACGACAGCATCTACCTTGTCACCGGCTCGACCTACGACACGCTCGACGGCGGCGAGGGCGCCGACACGATCTACCTCTCGGGAACCGGCTCGAGCTGGATTGGTACGGCGGTCAATGTCGAGCAGCTCGTCGTTCAGAGTGGCACTTGGCAGGATGGTGACGACAACGCGAACTACGACAGGGTCACGGTTGAGGGCGGTGCCACGCTGGTGGTGTGGGGCGGGGCCGGCCCGACGACGCTCGATGGCGGCAGCCAGCAGGTCTACGGCGACGCGGACCAGGCCACGATCGGCGCCGACGGCGCGCAGTATCTCTACGGCGGCGCGACCAACACGATCGTCGACAGCGCTGGCGCACAATATGTCTACACCACCGGCACGGCCACGGGCACGACGCTGAACGCGGGTGGCACCCAGATCGACTGGGGCGACGCCATCGACACCACGATCGATGGCGGCGATCAGTTTGTCTGGGGCACGGCGACCGACACGACGATCGTGTCGGGCGCGCAGCTGGTCGGAGCCGGCGGCACCGCCAGCGACACGACGATATCAGGCGGCGGCGAGCAGATCGTCTTTCAGGACGGCGTTTCGAATTCCGCCACGATCGCGGGCGGCGACCAGATCGTCTACGGCACCGCCGAGCAGACCACGATCGGCGATGGCGGCCTGCAGGCGGTCTATGGCAGCGCGACCGATACGAGCGTCGGCTCCGGCGGATTGCAGGCGGTCTACGCCGGTGGCGCGGCCAGCGGCGCGACCTTGCACGCGGGCGGCACCCAGATCGACTGGGGCAACGCCTTCGACACCACGATCGCTGGCGGCGATCAGTTTGTCTGGGGCACGGCGACCGACACGACGATCCTGGCGGGCGTGCAGCATGTCGGTTCCGGCGGCATCGCCAACGCCACGACGATATCAGGCGGCAGCGAGCAGATCGTGTTCCAGGGCGGCGTTTCGAATTCCGCCGTGATCGCCGGCGGCGACCAGAACGTCTACGGCACCGCGGACCAGACCACGGTCGGCGACGGCGGCCTGCAGTCGGTCTATGGCACCGCCACCGGCACCCTGGTCGAGAGCGGCGGCTGGCAGAACGTCCACGTCAACGGGATCGCCACCGGCGCGACGGTGAACGCAGGCGGCGTCCAGATCGACTGGGGCACCGCTATCGATACCACCATCGACGGCGGCAATCAGTATGTCTGGGGCACCGCGACCGGCACCACGATCCTTTCGGGCGTGCAGCATGTCGGTGCCGGCGGCACCGCCAGCGATACCACGATCGACGACGGCGGCCTCGGCTATGTCTATGCGGGCGGCGCGCTGCACGACGTGACGTTCGCCGGTTCGGACGCCACCCTGATGCTCGGCGAGGCCGCCGCGTTCAGCGGAACCATCTTCGGCTGGCAGGACGGCAACCGCATCGGCCTCGGCGACATCGCCTTCAGCGAGGACAGCACGCTGGCCTACGCCGCCAATGCCGACAACAGCGGCGGCACGCTGACGGTGTCGGATGGCTTCCATGTCGCATCGCTGGATCTGTTCGGCCAGTACACCGCGGAAGATTTCGCGCTGTCCTCCGACGGGCATGGCGGCAGCATGGTCAGCGATCTGGGCCTCGATGCCACCGATCCCTTCCTGGCGGCAGTCCAGCACGACGTATTTCTCGTCTAGAACGGGCTCGCGACGACGTCGCGGCAAGGAATCGACATCATCCTTGCCGCGCGCCATCATGGCTGCGGCTCCATTCCGCACTTGACTTGTCGCTCATGCAGTCGTGATCTGGCGGCGGCGAACGTCCTAAATTGAACAATAATAAATTCGCTTCAGGGAGAAGATCATGAAGACGCTCATGATGACTGCGGCCATCGTTGTCGGCATCGCGATCAGCCCGGCACATGCCGGGCCGCTGCCGGAGGCAAAACCGGACGAGGTCGGGTTCGCGCAGCAGGGATTGAGGCGGCTCGACGATTTCTTCGCTCGCGAGATATCCGCCAAACGCGTGCCCGGCGCCGTGGTCGCCATCGCCCGGGACGGCAAGCTCGTCCACTTCAAGGCCTACGGCCAGCTCGATCCCGTCAAGGGCACACCGATGACGGAGGATGCCATCTTTGCGCTGGCTTCCATGACAAAACCGATGGCGGCGGTCGCCGGCCTGACGCTGATGGAGCAGGGCAGGTTGCCGCTCAGGGCGAAGCTCTCGGACTACTATCCGGCGTTCGCCGGCATGAAGGTGGGTGTCCAGCAGGAGGACGGTTCGCTGAATCTCGTGGCACAGGCGTCACCGATCTTCATCCACGATCTTTATCGCCACACCTCCGGCCTGATGTATGGCGGACGGCCCGACAGTTCGAGCCCGGTCGCGCGCGCCTATCCGGATGGAACCGCGCCGGCGATCGAGGGCGATACCCAGGCCATGATCGACCGCCTCACCAAGCTGCCGCTGGCACACCAGCCGGGCAAGGTTTTCGAGTACGGATTTTCGATCGACGTGCTGGGCGCGGTGGTCGAGAAGGTCAGCGAGCAGCGCCTCGGCGACTATCTCGCCAGCCATGTGTGGCAGCCGCTCGGCATGAAGGACGCCACCTTCAAGCCGACGGATGCGCAGCGTCCGCGTCTGGCCCGGCCGTTTGCCAACGACCCGCTGACCGGCAAGCCGCAGGCCATCAAGCTGCTGGACACGCCGACCAGGTCCGACTGCGGCGGCGCCTGCGCCTTTGCCACGGTCGGCGACTACCTGCGTTTCGGCCAGATGCTGCTCAACGGCGGCGAACTCGACGGCCAGCGCGTGCTCGGTCCGAAGACGGTGCATCACATGATTTCCAATCACCTCGGACCGGAGATCAAGAACAACGTCGCCAATGTGGAGGGGCATCGCGCCGGCTTCGGCTTCGGCCTCAGCGTGGCGGTCCGTACCAGCGAAGGCCTGTCGGCGGTGCCCGGCAATCCCGGCGAATTCACCTGGAACGGCGCCTACGGCACCCAGTTCTTCGCCGACCCCAAGGAGCGTCTTGTCGTGGTGGTCGGCACCGCGGCGCCCGGCGAGCTGCGAAAATATTATCGCGAGCAGGTCCAGGACATCGTCTACGGCGCGATGGTGAAGTGAGGCTCGCCTTGAACCAGCGGTCATCGCTGCCGATGAAGATTTCTAGGGCTTGACCCCGTCGGATTCGGCGGCGGCTGGCGTCGGCGGCAGATCGGCCGTCGTCGTCCTGTCGTCGCGCGTAATCAGGCGGAAGAACAGCGGCACGAAAATGATCGCGAGCGCCGTGGCCGCGATCATCCCGCCGATCACGCCGGTGCCGATGGAGTGTCGGCTGGCCGAACCGGCGCCGACGGAGATCGCGAGCGGCAGCACACCGAGAATGAACGCCAGCGACGTCATGACGATTGGACGAAACCGCAGGCGAGCCGCTTCGAGGGCTGCATCGTAAACCGAAAGACCCTCGCGGTGTCGCTGTGCGGCGAATTCGACGATCAGGATCGCGTTCTTCGCCGCAAGCCCGATCAGGGTAATGAGACCGATCTGGAAGTAGATGTCGTTTTCGATGCCCCGCAGCCAGATCGCAACGATGGCCCCGAACAACGCAAACGGCACCGCCGTGAGCACGGCCAATGGCAGCGACCATCTTTCATACTGCGCCGCGAGGATGAGAAAGACCATCAGCAGCCCGAACAGAAATCCCTGGTAGCCGGTTCCCGCCGTGGAGATCTCCTGGTAGGCGGACCCGGTCCAGCCGATCGAGTAATCCGACCCGAGATTTGCCGTCACGATTTCCTGCATCGCCGCGAGCGACTGGCCTGACGAGTATCCGGGCGCCGGATTGCCGAGTATCTTGGCGGAGGGAAATATATTGAAGCGATCCACGGTATCGGGACCGATGGTCCGGTCGACGGACACCAGCGCATCCAGCGGGATCATGGCGCCGGATTCGGAGCGCACATAGATGAAGCGGAGGTCGTCGGGCGAGCTGCGAAACTCCGACTCGGACGACAGGCTGACGCGGTAGGTGCGTCCGAACAACGTGAAATCGTTGACGTAGAGGCTTCCGAAGCCGCTTTGCATGGTCTCGAAGATGGAGTTGATGGGAACGCCGAGGGTCTTGGCCTTGTCGCGATCGACATTGATCTTGTATTGCGGAATCGATGTCGAGAATTGCGAGCTGACCCCGGTCAGCTCGGGGCGTTTGGCAGCCTCGGCGACAATCTTGTTGGCCGCATCCGCCAGCGCCTCCAGCGTCGCGCCGGACCGGTTCTGAAGATACAACTCGAAACCGCCGGTGGTGCTGATGCCCTGGATCGGCGGCGGGTTCAATCCGAACACCACGCCGTCGCGGAATTTCGAGTTGAGGGTTCCGAGCGCCGGCGCGAGCTGCCGGGCGTCCGACTTGGGGTCGGTCCGTTCCGACCAGTCCTTCAATGTGATGAACGACACGCCGGCATTCGTCTTCTGGGCGCTCGACAGCACGTCGAACCCGGTGAGCGACACCACGCCCTGAACCTCCGGCATGTCCTTGATCTCGTTGGCGGTGAGATCCTGTATTGTCTTGGTCCGGCTGAGGGCGGCCGCCGGCGGCAACGAGGTGACCATCAGGACATAGCCCTGATCCTCCTGCGGCACGAGGCTGCCCGGCACCCTGGAAAACAGCAGGCCCGTTGCGGCCAGCATCACGGCGACAACCGCCAGCGACAGTAATGTGCGCTTCAGGAAGAAGGTTACGACCGCGCCGTAACGGTCGGTGAGCCATTCGAAACCCCGATTGAAGACCCTGAACGGTCGCGCGGGTTCCTCATGCTGCTGCTTCAGCAGCAGCGCGGCGAGGGCCGGGGTCAGCGTCAGCGCCACGACGCCCGAGATCACGACGGACACCGCGATGGTCACCGCAAACTGTCGATACAGCTCGCCCGCAAGTCCGCCGAGAAACGACACCGGGATGAACACCGCGCATAGCGTGAGGACGATGGCGACCACCGGGCCGCTGACCTGCTCCATCGCCTTGATGGCGGCTTCGCGAGGGCTCTTCTTCTCGGTCCGCATGATGCGCTCGACGTTTTCAAGCACCACGATGGCGTCGTCGACGACGATCCCGATCGCCAGCACGAGCCCGAACAGCGTCAGCAGGTTGATGGAGAATCCAAGCAGGTACATGCCGCCGAAGGTGCCGATCAGCGAGACCGGAATGGCGATGACGGGGATCAGGGTCGCCCGCCAGCTCTGCAGAAAGAGGAAGACCACAACGATGACCAGAATGATGGCTTCGATGAACGTCTTGATCACCTCCTCGATCGACACCTCGACGAACCGGGTCGTGTCGAAGGGAATCCTGTATTCGATGCCCTCCGGGAATCGGGCCTGCAGGCGATCCATCGTCGTCTTGACGCTCTTGGCGACTTCGAGGGCGTTGGCGCCTGGCTGCAGATAGACGCCGATCGGAACGGTCGGAGCTCCATTGTAGGTCGCCGAGAAGCTGTAATTCAGCGCGCCCAGTTCGACGCGCGCGATATCCTTGACGCGCAGGGCGCCGCCGAAAGCGTCGGAACGGATGATGATATTCTCGAACTCGCGCGGGTCGGCGAATCGTCCCTGGGTGGTGACCGAATAGGTGAAGGTCGTCGCGTTCTTCTGTGGTTCCTCGCCGAAACGGCCGGCGGCGAATTGCGCATTCTGTTCGCGGATCGCGGCGGCGACGTCGCCGGGCGTCAGGCTGAACTGCGCCAGTTTGTCCGGACGAAGCCATATCCGCATCGAGTAATCGGACGCGCCGAACAGTGAAGCGTCGCCGACGCCCGGCGTGCGCCGCAGTTCGTCGATGATATTGATCAGTGCGTAGTTGCCGATGAAGACGGTGTCGTAGCGGTTGGTGGGCGACGACATCGTCATGACCTGGAGGATGGCGGTCGACCGCTTCTGCACCACCACGCCCTGACGCTGGACTTCCGACGGCAGCAGGGGCGTGGCGCGCTGCACCCGGTTGGTCACGTTGATCGTGTTCTGGTCGGGGTTGGTGCCAATGGCGAACGTCACCGAGATCGTCAGCGTCCCGGAGCCGGTGGACGTCGAGCGCATGTAGAGCATGTTCTCCACGCCGTTGATCTGCTGCTCCAGCGGGGCCGCCACCGTCTCGGCGATGGTTTGCGCCGACGCGCCGGGATAGCTGGCCGTGACCCTCACTTCCGGCGGTACGATCGCCGGATATTGCGCGATGGGCAGCGCCCGCAGCGCCATCAGACCGGCCAGAACGATGACAATCGAAATGACGGCCGCGAAGACCGGTCGGTCGATGAAGAATTTCGAGAACATCACTTCACCTGCTTCGGGTTGCCGGGCGCAGCCTGCGCGGCACCGGAGCCTGTTTCAGCCGGTGCCGATTCCGCCGCTTTCGCCCGATCCTTGCTGGCCGGATCGGTCCGCACGGGTTTGACCGGGGCGCCCGGCCTTATCCGTTGCACGCCGTCCACGACGATGGCTTCGCCGTCCTTCAGTTCGTCCTTGACGGCCCAGCCGCCGGCGACTTCGCGGTACAGGTTTATCGGACGCGCCATCACGCCATCATTGGCGGAATTGACCACGTAGACGAAGGCACCCTGCGGACCCTGGGAGACCGCCTGTTGCGGTACGACAACAACATTCTGCAGCACGACGCCGGAAAGCAGGACCCGGACGAACTGGTTCGGAAGCAGCGCGCCGCCGCCATTCGGGAATATCGACCGGATCTGCAAGGTGCCCGTCCGGGGATCGACCGTGGATGCGGAAACGTCCAGCTTGCCCCTGACCGGAAATCTCGAACCGTCGCCGAACTGCAACGTGACCGTGATGTCGTCCGGCGTCAGCGGCTTTTCCCGTGCCCGGTTGATGCCGCGAAGCTCGACGAACTCGGATTCGCTGGTCGAGAAGTTCACATAGGCGGGGTCGAGCTGGGTGATCGTGGTGAGCACGGTTTGCTGGGCCAGCGCGAGCGAGCCTTCCGGCGGGGAGGTCAGGCTGGTCGGGCCGGTGACAGGAGCCGTCACCCTGGTGAACTCGATATTCAGTTTGGCCGTCGCGATCTCGGCCTGCGCGCCCTGGACGGCGGCGCGGGCCAGATCGCGGGCGGCGCGTGCATCCTCTAACTGCTTTGCGGTCGCCACCTGCTTCTGCGACAGTTCCTCGATCCGGCGGTAGTTTTCCTCTGTCTGGGTCAGCGTGGCCTGCGCCTGCGCGAATTGCGCATTGGCACGGTCCAGGGCTGCCTGGTAAGAGCGCGGATCGATGCGAAACAGCACGTCGCCCTGTTTGACGGTCGCGCCTTCCACAAATTCGCGCTTCAGGATGATGCCGCCGACCTGGGCGCGTATCTCGACATTGCGGAAGCCCGCCACGCGGCCGGCATAGGTCAGCGGCAAGGGCACGTCTGCCCGATGAACCGTCACGACCCCGACCTCGGCAGGAGGGGGGGCCGCCTTCTGCGCGGCCTGCCGGGGTGTGGCGGCGAGGAAGAAGTAGCCGACCGCGACACAGCCCAGCACGATCACGGAACCGATGGCAGCGTGCGACGTCTTCATTGAAGTTCCTTCATGGCTATTACGACGGGCCGGCAATTGCCGCCGCCGAATACCCGAATTGAATCCGGGCTGCTATTCGCAACCCCGCGATGCCTTGTCGGCGGCAACACTTGCCCGGTTTCGAAGTTCCACGACCGGTCAGGGCGAAATCGGAGGAATCGCGGGCGTCAAAGCGGGCCGAGGATGGCCCAGCGCCGATCGCAGAATTGTTTCACCGCCGCCGTGACGCCGCTGCTGATGATCTCCTGGCGTTCGCGCGAGTCCATCTTGAGCTCTTCGTCGCGATTGATGATCGAGCCCGCCTCCAGCAGGACGGCGGGCATCCGGGTCTTTCGCAGCACGACGAGTTCGTCGTAGCTGTAGACCCCGGTTTCCTTGTTCAGCAGCGGATGCCGGTGCCGGCCCATGATCGGCTGGCTGTATTGCTCGGCATAGGTCAGGCCGAAGGCCTTGATCTCCCTGGCAAGCAATTCGGCGAAGGCGAGGCTCGTCTTGAAGTCCGGATTTTGGCGGGAGACGAAGACGGAATAGCCGCTGAAGCGGTCGCTGAAACGGCTCTTCTTGCCCTCGAATTCCCACTCCTCGAGGAATTTGGTGGGCACGGAATCGTGGTGGACCGACAGGAAGAGGTTGGCTTTCATATCGTTGGCCGCGTCGACGCGCCTGACCAGGCTGCGCCTGGCCTTGCCCTCGGTCAGCAGCAACCGGGTCTCGGCAAAGCCGTCGCCCTTCAATTTCTGCTCGATCCGCCGCGCCAGCCGATGATTGTACAGGAACTCGGCGACGTTGCGGGCGCTGTTCGCGCCGCCGGATTCGGCGGTATGCCCGACATCCACGACGATCTTGAATTTCGCGGGATCGCAGGCAGGTGCGGCCGCCCTCAGTGCGGAAGGGTTCAAGGTAACCGGGCCCAGCGTGGCAACCTTGACCTTGCCGGGCTTGGACGACGCGACAGGCTTGGCGGGAGGTGCGGACTTCGCCGCAGGCGCACGCTTGGCGTCGGTCGCGCGCTTTGGCGCCGTGGCTTGTTTTGACGATTTGTCGGGCTTCGACGAGCCCTTGAATATGTCCGACAGCCAGCCGGCGCGCGCCTCGACCGGCAGCAGGATCATGCCGGTTAACGCCGCGATGACAATGCGGTGCCGGACGCCGTGCACGATGGTCGCCTGCCGCTTCAAGTCTTCGACCCCGCCTTGATCTCGTCGAATCTCGCAATCGCCTTTTCGAATTTGGCGTTGAACAGCCACATCGCATCGAGAATTTCGCGATAGGTCGCGGATGTCCTGGCCCTGTCGGCGCGTCCATAGGCGAACATGCTGTTGTTGCGCAGATATCCCATGATGACAGGATCGGAAATCCGGTAATTCAACAGATTGCCGGACCGCATCGCGGATTTGGTCGGGCTCGGAACGATCTGGATCAGCTCGAACAGTTTCAGCTGATCGATCGGATCCGGCAGCGTCTTCACGATCGCGGGAATCTGCGGGAAAATATCCGCATGCGCGTTCATCAGCGCGTTCCGCACCGAGGTCCAGTGGTTGTAGCGTTGATCCTGAGTGCCGACCCGCGCTGCCTCCCTGTCGTCGCGAAGGCTCAGGGCAGGATCGAGCGATGCGATCGATGGCTTGATCGCGGCCCATTTCCTTCGGCCATTCTGATCTTCCGATGGACCTGCTTGCAGGCTCCCCTTGTATTTGTTCGAGCGCGCATTGCCGATGGTCTGGTTGCCGTTGGTCTCGGCAAAGAACAGCCCGAGGCTGATGCGGCCCGCCGCGTCGGCATCCGCGGCACCGAGGCCCATGGCGCGCGCGATCACCCTGCCGAGATCGACGACGTCCTTGAACGGCGTATCCGATTTCTGCGCATCGGCGGGCGGCGCCTGCATGACCTCGAAGAGTTTGACGTACTCGTCGAGCAGCGGCTCGAGGCCGGCGTCAAAATATGCCGGCGGGATTCCCAATTTATTCGGTCGGCCGATTTGGGAGGGAAGAACGTCGGTGAGATCCTTGTAGGCGCTCATCGTGGCGTTGCGTGCGAGGTAGAGCGCCTGTCCCGGCAGGTTGGGCAGCGGTTGTTTCGCATCGATCTGAGCGCGCCGCTGACGGACGATGGATTTGAAGTTGTTCAAGGCTTGATTGTACGTGGCGAGGGCATCCGACTGCGCCTTGGTGAGCGTGCCGGGCTGGGCCATGGCACGGGAAATGAGGCCCAGATGGACGTCCCCGGCCGGGACCAGCGACGCGGGCAAAAGTCCGAAAGCAAGGACGGCCGCGCAAGCGGCGGCATGGCGTTTCATTCCCACGTCAGTTCCCAATGTCCCAAGTCGATACGATTCATCGGATCGTAGGGGAAATTCGCCGTTTGGCGAGGCATTTGCGCCGAAATCCGGTGCTCGGCGATCCTCCACGGGGGACGGCGGACAGCCGGGATAATCGCTCCGCTGGCCATTTGTAACGCTGCTTTAACGCAAAGTTAACGCTGGCGACGACGGCGGCGGGCTCAGCTTGGCCCATCTGCGTGAGCCGAGCAGTCACCTGCAACGCCGGCAAGCCGCTGATCGCGTACCCCTGTTGAAAGTCCTGGAATGACCACCGTCACCAACATTACCGAGTTGAATGCCGCGTTCGTGGCCGCCGCCGGCGTGAGCGCGCCCGGCACCGTCGTCACCATCACGCTGGGCAACGACATCACCTATCTGGGCAATACGAGGTTGAAGGCGATCAACCTGCAGCCCGGCGTCACGCTGGTGATCGAGGGCGACGGCCACACCCTGAGCGGCAGCGGCGCGCAGCGCGGGCTGTTCGTCTATGCCGGCACGGTCGAGATCAACGATCTCGCCATCAACGACATGCTGGCGCGTGGCGGCACTGGCGGCCTCAATGGCGGCGGAGGCGCGGGCCTCGGCGGCGGGCTGTTCGTCGGCGCCGACGTCGCGGGCAATCCCGGCAACGTGACGCTGACCAATGTGACGTTCGCCAACAACAAGGCCGTCGGCGGATCGGGCGGATCTGTCAGCCCGGATTTGCTGACGGCCCAAGGTGGCTCCGGCGGAGGCGGGCTCGGCGGCAACGGCGGCAACGGCGCCACAGACTTTGCTATAGGCACTACGACGGGCGCCGGCGGTGGGGGCGGGATCGGAGCCAACGGCGGCGCGGGCAGCGCCGGTCTGCCGACAGACGGCGCGGCGGGTGTCGTTCCAGGAGTGGCCGGGGGCGGCGGTGCCGTCGGTTATGACAATCTCCTCGTTGTGATCGATAGCCACGGTGGCACGAACGGCGGCGGCGGCGGCGGTGGCGGCGGTGTGAATGACGGCCCCGACTATGGTGGCGGTGGTGGCGGAGTCGGCGGCATCGACTCATCAAGCTTCAACGGCGGCGCGGGCGGGTTCGGCGGCGGCGGCGGAGGAGGTGGCCACGGCAGCGGCCAGAACGAGGACGCCGGCGACGGCGGCTTCGGCGGCGGCGGCGGCGGCGGTGGAATTTTCTGGGGTTTCCCCGGAGGAGGGGGAATAGGACCCATCGGGGGCGACGGCGGAAACGGCGGCTTCGGCGGTGGCGGCGGGGGAGCCATTGGTAACGGCGGCGGCACCGGCGGGTTCGGCGCTGGCGACGGCCATGGCGAGATTGTCAGCGAGACTGTGCCCTACGCTTTCGCTGGCGGCGGCGGGGGCCTCGGCGCGGGCGGCAACATCTTCGTGCAGGAAGGCGCCACGTTGAATATTGCGGGGGCGGGCGCGATCGCCGCCGGCACCGTCACCGGCGGCGCCAGTGCCTGGCAGACCGGCCAGGCTTTCGGCAACGGCATTTACCTGCAAGGCAGCAATACGCTGAGCTTCAGCCCGACCGGCACGCAGACGGTGTCCGGGGTAATCGGTGACGATCAAGGCTCCGCTCTCTTTGGTCAGTATTCCAGCCCGGCGGGTTACACCGAGGGGTACATCGGCATTACGGTGAACGGCACCGGTACGCTCGTTCTGACGGCCACCAATGCCTATCTTGGCGCCACCACGGTGGCCGAAGGTCGATTGCTGGTCGACGGCGCGATCTTTTCTACAGTGACCGTTCAGAGTGGCGGCACCCTGGGTGGTACCGGGCAGATCGGAGTATTCAACAGTCACACGATCGAGAGCGGGGGCACGCTCGCTCCCGGCGATGATGGTGCGGGCGCCTTGTTCATATCAGGCGGCGTATCTTTTTCGGCAGGCGCTGTCTTCGCGGTGCAGCTCGGCGGCACCGGCGCCGGTCAGTACGATCGTGCAACCGTAGGCTGGGGTGCGTTCGAGCTGAACGGCGCCACGCTCGATTTGTCGTTGATCAACGGCTTCGTTCCGACAGTCGGCAACAGCTTCCTCATTATGGACGGCTCTGTGTCCGGCACCTTCGCGGGTCACGCCGAGGGCAGCACGTTCACTTCTGGCGCCGCCAGATACACCATCACCTATCTGGGCGGCGACGGCGACGATGTCGTTCTCACGGCGCTGACGCCGAACATTCCGCCGGTCGTCACCGGCGCGGTCACTCTTGCCGCGATTGCCGAGGATTCCGGCGCGCGGCTGATCACGCAGGCGCAGCTGCTTGGCAACGTCACGGATGTCGACGGTCCGTCGCTGACCGCGACCGGTCTCGTGATCGCGACCGGCTCCGGCACGCTGATCGACAACAATGACGGGACCTGGAGCTACACGCCGGCGCTGAACGATGACACCTCGGTGTCGTTCTCCTGGCAGGTCACCGATAGCTTCACGTCCGTCGCCGACAGCGCCACGCTCGATATCACGCCGGTGAACGATGCACCCGTTGTCAGCGGTGCGGCGATCCTGACGGCGATCGCCGAGGACTCCGGCGTGCGGCTGATTACGCAGGCGCAGCTTTTGGCCAATGTCACCGACGACGGGCCGTCGCTGACGGCGACCAGTCTGGCGATCGCGACCGGTGCGGGCACGCTGGTCGACAACAGCGACGGAACCTGGAGCTACACGCCGGCGCCGGACGATGAATCCGCGGTGTCATTCTCCTATCAGGTGACCGATGGCGTCGCGGCGCCGGTGGCCGCCAGCGTCACGCTGGACATCACCCGGGTCAACGATGCGCTCGCCGTCACCGGCGCGGTCACCCTTGCGGCGATCACCGAGGATTCCGGCGCGCGCCTGATCACCCAGGCAGAGCTTGTGGGCAACGTCATCGATAGCGACGGACCACCGGCGACGGCGATCGATCTCGCCATCGCCAGCGGTCTGGGCACGCTGGTCGACAACCACGACGGCACCTGGAGCTACACGCCGGCGCTGAACGACGACAGCTCGGTGTCGTTCTCCTATCAGGTCACCGACGGCAGCACGACCCTTGCCGACAGCGCCACGCTCGACATCACGCCGGTCAACGATGCGCCCGTCGGCGCCGGTGCGGTAACGTTTGCCGCCATTGCCGAGGACTCCGGCCCGCGGCTGGTCACGCAGGCGCAGCTGTTGGGCAACTTCACCGATGTCGACGGGCTGTCGCTGACGGCGACCGCTTTCGCCATTGCCACCGGTTCGGGCTCGCTGGTCGACCACCACAACGGTACCTGGAGCTATACGCCAGCGGTGAATGATGACACGCAGGCGTCGTTCTCCTGGCTGGTCAGCGACGGCACGACGTCAGTCGCCGACAGCGCCACGATCGACATCACGCCGGTCAACGACGCACCGGTCAACACCATGCCGGCGTCGCGATTCATCGTGCCAAACACCGATATCGCCGTCGCCGGGCTCGCCGTCGGCGACGTCGATTCGAGTTCGCTGACCACGACGCTTCATGTCGAGCACGGCATCCTGAATGTCGGTGGCGTCGGCGGCGCCACGGTCGTCGGCAGCGGATCTGCCACGGTGACGCTGACCGGCAGCGCGGCGCAGATCGACGCCGTGCTCGGCACCGCCAACAACGTGCTCTACCACAGCGTATTCGCCTTCAGCGGCGTCGATCACCTGACCATGACCAGCAGCGATGGTTCGCTCGGCGATACCGACGTGATGAACCTCAGCGTGTTCCGGCAGGTTCAGGCGCAGAGCTTCGGCGGCATCGTCAGGCCCACGCTCACGCTGGATGCGACCGGGCACATCATTCTGGATCAGCCCGCGGCCGAGTTCGCGGCCACCTACGGAACCAAGGCGCTGTATCTCGGCATGCCGGAATCGACGCCATATCCGCCGGTCTCCGCGCACGACTTCCATCTGGTGTGAGGCAAGGCGCGCCATCATCGTATCGGGATGGGTTTTGACCAAACGGGCTGTACGGCCGGCATTGGCGGTGCTGATGTCGACGGCGGCGCGGTCTCCCGTCATGGCGGTGGGGGCAGGGCTGCTTGCCCGGCGAGGAAGCTTTGCTTGAATCCGGCCGGCGGTCGACGGCGCTCGTCCGCAATGGTCATTCGGCCACGAGTTGCAGCGATATATATTTCGCGGTCTGTTCAAAATGCGTTACGAGCGCCCGCTGTGCAGCGGCGGTGTCGCGCGCCAGCGCCGCTTGGGCGATCGCCGCGTGCTCGGCATCGACATCGCGCGGCCCGGTTTCGATCGCCAGCGAGATGTGTCGGTAGCGGTCGGCGCGGTCGCTCAATGCGCGGCATATCTGCAGCAGGCTCGGCGAGTCGCAGGCCGCAATCAGGGCTTCGTGGAAATCCTTGTGGCGCCGCTCCCATTCCTCGTCCATCAGCCGCGGCTCGCCGGCGCGCCGGCGCGGCAGCCGGGTCAGCACGTGGAGGCTGGACATGATGCGTGCCTCCCACAATTCGTCGCCGAGGGCGATGGCGCGTTCGATCGCCCAGCCCTCGAGCTTGATGCGGGTACGCACGAGATCGTCGAGGTCGCGGCGCGTGAGCGGGGCGACCCGGTAGCCCCGGTTATGCTCGGTCTCCACCAGACCTTCGGTAACGAGCTTGGCCAGCGCTTCCCGGACCGGCGAGACGCTCATGCCGCATAACGCCTGCATCTCGTGAAAACGTAGCGGCGCGCCGGGCTGAAAGCGTCCGGTGAAGATCGCCTCGCGCAGAATCTGCCAGGCTTCCGCGCCGCGACTTTTCTCCGGAGCAGTGGGTTTTTCCGAGCCGAACATGGGTGCCATGCACATTTCGAGGATGACAGGATTTTCGAAAATCTAGAGTATCTACGAAAGAACTATGATGTATCGGCTAACAACAATCAAACCAAAAATTGCACGGGGAGCGTCTTGCATGTGGAAGGTGTTGGGGTGCGCGCTTGCGCTCGGAATCGGCATGACGCCGGCCGCCGCCGCCGAGGTGACCATCCGTTTTCCAGTCGAGTACGCGATCGATATCGCGCCCGGACTTTCCAACCAGGACTTCAAGAGGCTGATCGAGGAGCGCACCAAGGGCCGCGTTGAGGTCAAGCTGTTCCCGTCGGGCAGTCTCTACAAGGGGCTCGATCTGGTGCAGGCGATCCTGCGCGGCGACGCCGAAATGTCGACGCTGACCTCGGCCTACTGGACCGCGCTGTCGCCCAAGGTGGCGGTGTTCGAACTGCCCTATGCCTTCCCGGAACGCGCCGCGTTCTACCGCGCGATCGACGACGCCGGCTTCATCGACAGTCTCTATGACGAGGTCGAGGCCAAGGGCGCCAAGGCGATCACGATCATGCCCTATGATCATTTCGGCTTCGGCACCCGCACCAAGGCGCTGCGCAATCCGCGCGACATGGCAGGCCTCAAGATGCGCGGCCTCGGCCGCACCAACTCGGCGATGTTGCAGGCGTTGGGCGCCTCGGCGGTGTCGCTCAACCTCGTCGAACTGTCGCCTGCGCTGCAGCAGGGCGTGATCGACGGTCTCAACGCGCCGATCGACATCATGCTGGCGTACAAGTGGAACGAGTCGGTGAAGCACGTCACCTATGCCCCGGCCTATATCGGCTATTATCCGTGGATGGTGAACGCGAAGTGGTGGAACGCGCTGGCGCCCGACCTTCGCAAGATCATCCAGGACACCGCCGTCGAAGTGGCGCGGCTGCACCGTGCCCGCTCGGAGGCGGAGACTGAGCGCGCGCTGGCGGGACTGAAGGCGTCCGGCGTCGATACCCACGTGCAGACGCCGGAGGAGCGCAAGGCCTGGATCGAGGCCACCCTGCCGGTGTGGCAGCAGTTCGAACCGCAGGTCGGCAAGGAACTGATCGCGCGCGTCCGCAGCTACAGCAAATAATGTCTTGAACCGGCGGCTCGCGCGCCGCCGGCCAAATCTCAATGAAGGGGAGTCTATCATGCTGAAAAATATCGCCGCCGCATGCGCGGTGTCCTGCACCGTGCTGACCGCGCTGCTTGCCAGTCCGGCGCCGGCCCACGCCGCCGAGGTCACCATCCGTTTTCCGATCGAGTATTCGCTCGACATCACGCCGGGCCTTGCCAACCAGGACTTCAAGAAGCTGGTCGAGGAGCGCACCAAGGGGCGGGTCGAGGTCAAGCTGTTCCCGTCCGGCAGCCTCTACAAGGGGCTCGATTTGCTGCAGGCGCTGCTGCGCGGTGACGCTGAAATGACGACGTTGATTTCAGCCTACTGGAGTTCGCTGTCGCCGCGGCTGGCGGTGTCGGAACTGCCTTACGCGTTCCCGACCACTGAATCGTTCTACAAGGCGATCGATGGCGGCTTCTTCCAGGAAGCCTACAGCGAAGTCGAAGGCAAGGGCGCCAAGCTGATCACGGTGCTGCCGTTCGACTATCTGGTGCCGGGCACCAAGAACACCGCGCTGCGCAACCCGCGCGACATGGCTGGCCTCAAGATGCGCGGCCTCGGCAAGGTCAATCTGGCCATGCTGCAGGGCCTCGGCGCGACGCCGGTATCGCTGAACTTCGTCGAGCTGTCGCCGGCGATCCAGCAGGGCGTCATCGACGGGCTCAACGTTCCGACCGACAACTACATGATCTACAAATGGAACGAGAGCATCAAGCACGTCACCTACGCGACCTATTACGTCGCGTTCTATCCCTGGATGGTGAATGCCAAATGGTGGGCGAGCGTGCCCGCCGACCTGCGCACCATCATCGAGGATACCGCCAAGGAAGTCGCCATCCGCCACCGCGCTCGCGCCCAGGCCGAATCCACCAAGGCGATCGAGAGCATGAAGGCAGCCGGCGTCAACGTCCACGTCCAGACGGCGGAAGAGCGCAAGGCCTGGATCGAGGCGACCAGGCCGGTGTGGAAGCAGTTCGAAGCCCAGATCGGCCCGGACCTGCTGACGCGCCTGCAGAGCTATTCGAAATGATCGGCATTCGCCGCGCCAGCGCCATCCTGGCGCGTATCGAGGACGGCATCGCGGGGCTGGTGCTCGCCGCGGTGCTCGGCGTCGTGGTCTATGAACTCACGGTGCGCGGGATCTTCGGTAGTTCCAACCTGTGGACCGATGAGCTGTCCCGCGTGTTGCTGGTCGCCATGACCTATCTCAGCGCCATCGGTCTCACCCGTGACGGCGCCAATGTGCGCGTCGAATTGTTCATTGACCGGCTCGGCGCCGCGCCGCGCAGGGTCGTCGAATGGATCTGCGATCTGCTGTGTCTCGGCTTCGCGGTGACGGCCACGGTACTCGGCGTGCGCTATGTCCAGGAATCGGCGCTGTTCGGCATCTCCTTCGCCCACTCCAATCTTCCTTTCCCGCTCTGGGCGGCGCAATCGGTCATTCCGATCGGCTTCGCCGCCATGAGCCTGCGACTCGTGCTGCGCTTGCTTGGGGTTCGTCCCGACAGGCCGGTTGCCAGCGCGGAGGCATAAAATGGCATTCATGTTGATCGGCAGCATGCTGCTGATGCTCGCACTGGGCCTGCCGGTGGCGTTCGCGCTGTGGCTCACCGGCCTTGCCGCCGTGGCTATCTTCAAGGTGACCTCGTTTACCCAGGTCGCGCAGTCGATGTTTTCGGGCCTCGACAGCTTCGTATTGCTGGCGATTCCGTTCTTCATCCTGGCCGGCAACATCATGCTGCGCTCGGGCTTTGCCAAATACCTGTTCGACCTGATGCAGACCCTGGTCGGCGGCGTCTCCGGCGGCGCCTCGATCGGCGCCAGCGGCGCTTCGGCGATTTTCGGCGCCATGACCGGCTCGTCGGTCGCCTCGGCAGCCGCGCTCGGACGGGTCATGATTCCCGTGATGGGTTCGCTGGGATATCCGCGCCGCTTCACCGCCGGCTTGATGGCGGCGGGAGGCACGCTCGGCATCCTGATTCCGCCCAGCGTTACCTTCGTGATCTACGCCGAGATGGCCCAGCAATCGGTCAAGGACCTGTTCATCGCCGGCGTGGTGCCCGGCCTTGTGGCGGCGACCGCGATCGGGATCGTGGCCTTTGCCATCGCCCGCCGTCACGGCTACGGCAAATCGACCGAACCGTTCTCGTTCATCGCGGTCTGGCGCGCTTTCGTGCTCGCCGGGCCCGCCCTGCTGATGCCCGCCATCGTGCTCGGCGGCATCTATCTCGGCGTCTTCACGCCGACCGAAGCCGCCGCGGTGTCCGCCGTCTACGGGCTGCTGATCGGCATGTTCGTCTACCGCACGATCAAGTTGAGCGATCTGCCCGGCATCTTCATCGACAGCGCGCGTTCCACCGGCGCGATCCTGTTCATCCTGTCCGGCGCGTTGTTCGTCGGCATGGTCGCGACGCTGGCCGGCATTCCCAACGCCATCGTCGACGCCATCACGCATCTCAACCTGTCGCCGGTCGCGTTCCTGTTCCTGGTCAATGCGGTGCTGCTGGTGCTGGGCTGCTTCCTGGACGGCTTCACGCTGCTGACGGTGGTGACCCCGTTGCTGTTGCCGACCGTGAAGGCGCTCGACATCAATCTGATCCACTTCGCGATCGTCCTGACGCTCAATATCGAGATCGCGGCGATCACGCCGCCGGTCGGATTGAACCTGTTCGTCATAACAGGCATTTCCGGCACCACGATGCAGGAAGTGGCGGCGGGGGCATTTCCCTTCGTCTTCGCGCTGATGGCGACGCTGATCTTGCTGACGATCTTCCCCACCATTACGCTCTTGCTGCTCTGACGAGGATTTGCCGATGGAACCGATCATCGACGCGCATCACCACATTTGGCGCCAGGCCGATCAGCCCTGGTTGCAGGGGCCGACGGTGCCCAGGATTTTCGGCGCCTATGACGCGCTCAAGCGCGACTATCCGGTCGAGGAGTTTCTTTCCGATCTTGAAGGCACCGGCGTGGTGAAGTCGGTCTATGTGCAGACCAACTGGAGCAAGGGACAGGAGATCGCCGAGGTCGAATGGGTTCAGTCCAACGCCGACCGCGCCGGCTGGCCGCATGCCATCGTGTCCTACGTCGATTTCCAGAGCGAGGATGCGCCGCAGGTGATGGCCGCGCAGGCCAAATCGCCGCTGATGCGCGGCGTGCGCCAGCAACTGCACTGGCACAGCAACCCGCTTTACCGGTTCGCGCCCGCGCCGGACCAGATGAACACCCCGGCATTTCGCAGGAATTTCGCGCTGCTGCAGGAGCGCGGCTGGTTGTTCGAATTGCAGGTGTTCACCTCGCAAATGGCCGACGGCAGCGCTCTCGCAAAAGCGTTTCCGGGCACCACGCTGGTGTTGGAGCATGCCGGCATGCCGGAGGATCGTTCGGTGGAAGGCCGCCGTGCCTGGCGCGAAGGCATGCGGCGGCTGGCGGATCAGCCGAACATGCACACCAAATTTTCCGGGCTCGGCACTTTCATTCGGCGCAACGACGCGCAGCACATCGCCGATATCGTCGGCGAGACGCTGGAAATATTCGGGGCAGGGCGTTGTGTCTGGGGCTCGAACTTCCCGATCGAGAAATTATGGACCGACTACGCTTCGATCGTGAACGCGATCAGGTCGGCGCTCGCGCCGTTTCCCGAGGCCGACCGCCGCGCGGTGCTGCACGACACGGCGGCCAGGCTCTATCGCCTGGGCTGAACGGGACGAAGCCTGGCGATATTGGCGCTGCCAACAGCCGTGCATAGTGTGACGTCGTGAACCGAGCTATGGCCGGGGTGCGATTGGCCCGGCCGGCGTTCCGGCGCTCTGAGAAAACCCGTTCCCGCTCACCATCGATAGCGGACAATACCCTTGCCCGTGTAGCTGCTGGCGACACCGGAAAATTCGCCGTCGAAAGTGGCGGCAAGCGAAAAGCCGTTGGTCCAGCGCGTCTCGGCCGACAGGGTGACGAGCGCGAGGTCCGGCGCCTGCGCCGCGCCGTTGACGACGAAGCTTGCCGCCGGAACGACCAGAAAGGAGGCGCCGATACTGCGCTCGGTCGAGAAATTATGCGCCCAGGCCGCGCGGCCGCGCAAGGTAACGGTCGCATCCTGTATCTCGAAACTCGTATCGGCTCGCAGGCCGAGTTCGCTGCGGGGGGCGGTCACGTCCTTGGCTCGATAGGACAACGCGAAGGTGTTGTCGCCGGTCAGGGATTGTTCGGTGTAGTTCGGCAGAAACAGCGTGGTGAGCTGCATTGCGGCGTAGGGAACAAGGTTACCAGGACCGCTGGCGTGCCGGTAGCCGGTTTCGATCCGGCCCGAGACCGAGCTGGCATCGTAGTTGGCGCGCAGTGCCGTCAGCAGCGCTTTGCGGTCAGTCGTGACCTCCTGCCAGCCGTAGGCCAGCGCTCCCGCCAGGTAGGCGCTGCCAATGCTGCTTCGCCCATAGATGCCGGTCTGGAACATGTCCGAGCGGCCGCTGCCCAGTCCGTTGGCCAGCCTGAAATTCGCAGCTGCGCCGCCCGTGCCGAAGCCGATCAGGGTGCCCGGAGAAATGCGATAGTCGACGCCGGCGGCGGCTCCGGCGATATTTGCGCGGATGTTGTTGGAGCCGACAATCGCGTTGCCGTCGGTCGATTGCGTACCGCCATAGCCCGCCCCCCATACGCTCCACGGACTGGCCGGTATCGCGGCTGGCGCAGGCCTGTCCATGATCGCCGCATAGGCGTTGCGATGAGCGGTACTCAGGCCGCCGCGCTGCGGTTCGACTGCGTTCCTTCCGGGGTCGTCAGCATAGCCCATGGCGTGATTCCGGGATCGGCCGGTACCGCGGTCGCCGAACGGGTCGTTCAGCAGGCCGACGAAATTGTCCATGGCGCCGAACGTGGTCTGCTGCGTACCGGTTGCGGCCTCACCGGAGAGTTGCGTCAGGGTAGTCGCCAGACTGCTTCCCGTCAGGCCGAACACGGTGAGCAGCCCGGCCGGCAGGGTGCTTCCGCCGTTGAAGGCATTGCTGATTCCGTTCGCCACGGCCTGTTGGTTCCGGTTGAGCGTGGAGCCGGCGCCAAGCGCGGCGGTGAGGTTCAGGATCACGTCGTTTGCGGAGTAGCTCAGCGACGTCGCGAAATTTGCGGGTACCCCGACGGCGGTCAGGCCCGAAAAAGCCCCGTTCAGTCCGCCGCCGGCATGCAGGATCGTGTAGGTGCGGGGCAGGTAGGTGCCCGGTTCCAACAACACCAGGACGTTGCCGCCGGGCGTTGCCATGCCGGTGACGTTGGTACGATCGGCATTGGCCGGCGACACCTCGACGATGTAGCTTGCGGCCGCAGTCATCGTCAGGCTCCCGTTCACCGCGATGGTTCCGATGGAATGACCGGGCGACAGCGTGCCGCCATTGATGAGGGTCGAGCCGAGGGTGCCGGTGCCGCCGAGCGTGCCGCCCGCGTTGACCGTGGTGAGGTTTGAGGCGGCAATCGAGCCTTCGACCAGCAGCGCGCCGGCATTCACCGTGGTCGCGCCGCTATAGGTGTGGGCGGCGGTCAGGATCGTCGTGCCGGCGCCGTTCTGCTGCACGCCGCCGCTGCCGGAGATAGCGCCGTCGAACTGATATGTATTGGAGCGGTTGAAGGCGAGTGTGGCGTTGTTGAGCACGTTGCCGGTGATTGCGCCGGTCGCACCGCCATTGCCGAGCTGCAGGATGCCCGCATCGATCGTGGTGCCGCCCGAATAATTGTTCGCAGCGGTCAGAACCGTGGTGCCGCCTCCGTTCTGCTGCAGGCCGCCGTTGCCGGAGATCACGCCGTCGAACTGGTAGGTGTTCGAGCGGTTGAAGGCCAGCGTGGCGTTGTTGAGCACGTCGCCCGTGATCCAGCCGGTCGCGCCGCCATTTCCGAGCTGCAGGATACCGGCGCTGACCGTGGTGCCGCCCGAATAGGTGTTGACGCCGGACAGCGTGAGGGTGCCGGTACCGGCCTTGATCAGCGTGCCGCCAACGCCGCTGATCACGCCGCTTACCTCGGTTGAGTCGTTGTTGCCACCGGCCGCAAGCTGCTTCGCTCCGAGCAGGTATGATCCCGCACCCGCGATGGAGCCGGCGGTCGTCCCGCTCGAGCCAAGCTGCGAGATATCGAACACACCATTCGCGTTGGTTATGAACCGGGCGTTGCCTCCGCTGCTGCCGCCTGTGAATTCAGTCGTCGCCTGGCTTGTTGTAATGGTGGCGTTGCCGGCGCTGCTGTCCTGTGTGAAACGCACAAAGCCTTGCAAGTTGGAAATGTTGGCGTTGCCAGCCGTACTGAAGTCCAGGAACGAGGTAAGCTCGGTGTTTTGGATGTTGGCGCTGCCGGCGGTGGCTCGGTCGCCGAATGTCACTGATCCGCCGCTACCGCTGATGAGCGTGGCGCTGCCGGCGCTGGCGTCATTTAAGAATTGGACGGATCCGCCGCCCGCGACGTTGAATAAGAGGCTGCCGCCATTGATGACGATGCCGGCGCCGGTGAACGTAATAGAATCGTTGGTTGCGACCGCATAGTTGGATGCTCCTGCATTCAGCGTCCAACCGAGCATTACTGGATTGCTGCCGTTGAAGTTAATGGTGGTGACACTGGACGCACCGAAGAACGCCGTACTGCCGTCGGGTACGACGGCGGGCGACCAGTTGGCAGGGTCGTTGAATGCGGACGAACCCGGATTGGCCAGCCATGTCGAATCCGCCCATGCCGGCGATGCCATGGCGAATGGCACAGCCGAGGCTAGCAAGGTGGCCCGCGCACGACAGAGGATTTGCTGGTACGTACGCACGCCCGCAGCCCCACGCCCCTGATTGCCGCCTTGTGTCGCGCATCGGTGAGCGGGCGGTAACGGGCTTTGAAACCAGATAGAACGCAGACCATATCGCGCCCAATGTCTCGCCACACAAGTGCAGCGTTGGAATTGACGATCGGGTGAGCGGATTTTTTTCGGCATGTGTCGTTCCGGCCACTGCGCAGGCTGGCCTTGCGTCCGGAAGCGTACATCCGCGGTATCACGACCACTGGCGCAGATCCGCCAATGTGACCACCCGACGGGCAAATCAGTTCTGTTTATCAGAATAAATGTCAAGCCCGGTAAGTAAAAATATTTCTGTTTTACAGAAATCAAAACCGGGCTATAGTTTCGCCATCCTGTCCCACTCGAGGGGCGTTGCGCAACGTACCGGCGCGGGGCGGGGAAGCGGTGGACGTGGAGGGCGCTTCTGACGAGGGCGGCTGAAGCGGACGGCGAAATCGTGTGGTCCCGACACCCCAAGGGCTGGTGTCAAGTTCGCAGCTTAAGGCAGCGCGGGCGACGGTGGCAAAAGCGCAGGGCTCACCGAGGAGAGCGCGTATAAGACGTAAACCATCGCGCAGGGAAGGCCGGAGTGTTTCCGCTGAACCTGTATGCTCGTGTGCCGCCTACCTCTACCCCATTGCACACGGGACCGCGGGTGCAGCGTGCACCCGGTCTTCCCTGCGCCCTCGAACTTCCGGGGCGCCGAACGATTGGCAAAGCCTCGGGCGCATGGCGCGGCGAGGTCGTTGGCGTGTGGGGCTGCATCTTACCCTGCCCTGGAGGCGGACGGTAAAGGCGGAGCGCCAATTAGGTCAGTCCGCCTGACTAACTTTTGGCATTGCGGCGGCCCATATTTGTCGTTTAGAACAGGTGCGGAACGCCGTCCCGGCAACGAACCGTCAAGGGTTTTGGCCGAGGATTGCGCTTCCAAAGGGTCTGGCAATGCTGATTCGCAGCGAAATGGTTGGAGTTCGGGGTGGAGCGGCGCAGGCCGTCGGTACCCCCGCTATTCCGGCTGCGTCACTGCCCACCCTGCTTCTTGGCGGGCTTCTGCTTCTTATCGGCCCCTGAGGGCCGTCTGGGCGGTTGCGCCTGGGCACTCAGGGGTTCGCGCGAGATCACCAGATCCCTTCCGCGCTCGCCGAGAGCGCACCAGCACAAGGAATTTTCCAATGACCACCGCCCCCAAGTCCGACAAGGACCGCGTCATCATATTCGACACCACCCTGCGCGATGGCGAACAGTGCCCCGGCGCCACCATGACCTTCGAGGAGAAGATCGAGATCGCCGAGATGCTCGACGACATGGGCGTCGACGTGATCGAGGCCGGCTTTCCCATCACCTCGGAAGGCGATTTCCAGGCGGTCAGCGAGATCGCCCGGCGTTCCAAGAACTCCGTGATCGCGGGCCTGTCGCGCGCCAATCCGAAGGACATCGACCGCTGCGCCGAAGCCGTGAAGTTCGCCCGGCGCGGCCGCGTCCACACCGTGATCGCGACCTCGCCGCTGCACATGCGCGTCAAGCTGAACATGACGCCGGAGCAGGTGATGGAGCTCTCGATCGCCAACGTCACCCGCGCCCGCAACCAGATCGACGACGTCGAATGGTCGGCCGAGGACGCCACCCGCAGCGAGATGGACTATCTGTGCCGTATCGTCGAGGCCGTCATCAAGGCCGGCGCGACCACGGTCAACATTCCCGATACCGTCGGCTACACCACGCCGGAAGAGTATGGCGCCTTCATGCGGACCCTGATCGAGCGGGTGCCGAACTCCGACAAGGCGGTGTTTTCGGTGCATTGCCATAACGACCTCGGCATGGCCGTGGCCAATTCGCTGGCCGGCATTGCCGGCGGCGCGCGGCAGATCGAGTGCACCGTCAACGGCATCGGCGAGCGCGCCGGCAATGCCGCGCTGGAAGAAGTCGTGATGGCGATCAACGTCCGCAACGACGTGTTTCCGTGGTGGAACAAGATCGACACCACCATGCTGACGCGGGCTTCCAAGCTGGTGTCGGCCGCGACCTCGTTCCCGGTGCAGTACAACAAGGCCATCGTCGGCCGCAACGCGTTCGCGCATGAGAGCGGCATCCACCAGGACGGCGTGCTGAAGGATGCCTCGACCTACGAGATCATGAAGCCTGAAATGATCGGCCTGAAGAAATCTTCGCTGGTGCTGGGCAAGCATTCCGGCCGTCATGCCTTCATCCACCGGCTGGAGGAGATGGGCTACAAGCTCGGCGCCAACCAGCTGGAAGACGCGTTCGTGCGGATGAAGGCCTTGGCCGATCGCAAGAAGGATATTTACGACGAAGACATCGAAGCGCTGGTCGATCAGGAAATCGCCAATGCGCATGACCACATCAAGCTGACCTCGCTGACGGTGATCGCGGGCACCCATGGTCCGCAGCGCGCCACCATGAAGCTCAGCATCGACGGCGCGATCAGGATCGAGGAAGCCGAGGGCAACGGCCCGGTCGATGCCGTGTTCAACTGCATCAAGCTGCTGGTGCCGCACGAGGCCAAGCTGGAACTCTATCAGGTCCACGCCGTCACCGAGGGAACCGACGCGCAGGCCGAGGTGTCGGTGCGGCTCGCCCATGAGGGCCGCTCGATGACCTCCAAGGCGTCAGACCCGGACACGCTGGTGGCTTCGGCCAAAGCCTATCTCGGCGCGCTGAACAAGATCGTCATGAAGCGCCAGCGCGACATGCCGGCGCAGGCGGCGAGCTGATAGTTGCTGTCATTCCGGGCCGCGCGTAGCGCGAACCCGGAATCCATTCCTTTACTTGCGCTGTGGCCCAATGGATTCCGGGTTCGATGCTGCGCATCGCCCCGGAATGACTATGAGAGTTGAGATCGAACGCGGCGCCCCCGGCGCCGCGTTTTGCGTTGCAACATCGGTTTTCGAAGGCCCCTGCTAACGGGCAATGGTTTTTCCGCCGGCTTCTCTGTATTGGTGCGGCTGGCATACAAGGCAGCGAGCCGCCCGGGCGCCTCGCAACGATAAAACATAGAGGAGGACACATGCATAAATTGATTCTGGCGGCCGCGTCGGTCGCAGCATTGGCCCTGATCGGCCCGGCATCGGCGCAGGCGCCGATCGTCATCAAGTTCAGCCACGTCGTCGCGCCGAACACGCCGAAGGGCCTGGCTTCCGAGAAATTCAAGGAACTGGCCGAGAAATATACCAACGGCAAGGTCAAGGTCGAAGTCTACCCGAACTCGCAGCTCTACAAGGACAAGGAAGAACTGGAAGCGCTGCAGCTCGGCGCGGTGCAGATGCTGGCGCCGTCGAATTCCAAGTTCGGCCCGATCGGCGTCAAGGAATTCGAAGTGTTCGATCTGCCCTATATCCTGCCCGACCTGAAGACGCTGCGCAAAGTCACCGACGGCCCGCTCGGCGGCAAGCTCCTGAAGCTGCTTGATGCCAAGGGCATGACGGGTCTCGCCTATTGGGACAACGGCTTCAAGCAGATGAGCGCCAACAAGAAACTTGTCGAGCCGGCCGATTACCGCGGCCTCAAATTCCGCATCCAGTCGTCCAAGGTGCTGGAAGCGCAGTTCCGCTCACTGGGTGTCGTGCCGCAGGTGATGGCGTTCTCGGAAGTCTATCAGGCGCTGCAGACCGGCGTCGTCGATGGGCAGGAAAACACCTGGTCCAACATCTACACCCAGAAAATGCATGAGGTGCAGAAGTACATCACCAACACCAATCACGGCTACATCGGTTACGTGGTGGTTACCAACAAGAAGTTCTGGGACGGCATTCCCGCCGACATCAAGCCTCAGCTCGACAAGGCCATGAAGGAAGCCACCGAATTCGGCAACAGCCAGTCGGCGAAGGAAAACGAGGATGCGCTCGCCGAAATCAAGAAGACCGGCAAGAGCGAGATCCTCACGCTGACGCCGCAACAGGATGCGGCGATGCGCAAGGCGCTCGAGCCGGTCTACCAGGATGTGGCAAAGCGCGTCGGCCAGCCGCTGATCGACGAGTTCCTGAAGGAAACCAGGGGCGCGACCAACTGAGACCACGCTGTCGGGCTTCCGTGCCACGGCACGGAAGCCCTTGCATGTTCGGGGCACGGCGAAACACGTCGCGAGGGAATGTGAAAGGTGAGGCGCAGCTGTACGCCTGACCTGAAGGGGGGACATTGATACTGCTTCGTATCCTCGACCGGCTTGAGGAGATCATCATCGCTACGCTGATGGCGCTGGCGACGACGATCATCTTCATCGCGGTGTGCCACCGCTATTTGCTCGGCGTCCCCTTCCTTTTCCCGATCCTGTTCCCGATCAATCTCGCCTGGGCGCAAGAGCTCTGCATCTACATGTTCGTGTGGGTCGCCAAGTTCGGCGCCGCCTATGGCGTGCGTACCGGCATCCATGTCGGTGTCGATCTCGTCATCAAGAACCTCAAGTCACCGTGGAAGAACGTCACGGTGATGTTCAGCCTGCTGGCCGGCGCATTCTTCACCGCTGTGATCGGTACCATGGGCGCAAAATTCGTCTACGGGCTTTACCACACCGACCAGGTGTCGCCCGACCTCGAGATACCGAGCTGGTTCGTCTATCTCTGCATTCCCCTGGGCTCCTACCTGATGAGCTTTCGCTTCCTGCAGGTCGCCTGGAATTACTTCTTCACCGGTGAACTGCCGCATCACGATCACGCCCATGTCGAGGGGGTCGACGTCGAGGAGCCGGGTATCGGCGCCGGGGAGGTGACGAGATGACCTCGCTCATCATCTTCGGTCTGCTGATCCTGTTGATGCTGACCGGCATGCCGATCTCGATCGCGCTCGGTCTGACGGTGCTGACGTTCATATACACCATGACAGACGTGCCGACCGAGGCGGTGGCGTTGAAGCTGTTCACCGGCATCGACAATTTCGAGATCATGGCGATCCCGTTCTTCATCCTCGCCGGAAACTTCCTGACCCATGGCGGCGTCGCCCGACGCATGATCGATTTTGCAACCTCCATGGTCGGGCATTGGTATGGCGGCCTGGGTCTTGCCGGCGTGATGGCTTGCGCCCTGTTCGCCGCCGTGTCTGGCTCCTCGCCCGCAACAGTGATCGCGATCGGTGCGATCATGCTGCCTGCGATGCTGAAGGCGGGATACCCGAAGCGTTTCGGCGCCGGCGTCATCACCACCTCGGGCGGGCTCGGCATCCTGATCCCGCCCTCGATCGTGATGGTGATCTATTGCGTGGCCACGGGCGGAAGCGTAGCGCTCGATCCCTCCGGCCAGCGCGTGTCATCGGCTTCCGTCGGCCAGATGTTCATTGCCGGCGTCATTCCCGGCCTGATGCTGGCGACGCTGCTTGGTGTCACAACGTTCTACCGCGCCTGGCGCTACGATTATCCCCGTATGCCGAAGGCAAGCTGGCTTGAGCGCTTCACCGCGTTCCGCAAATGCATATGGGGATTGTTGCTCATCTTCATCGTGCTCGGCGGCATCTATGCCGGCGTCTTCACGCCGACCGAAGCGGCTGCGATCAGCGCAGTATACGCGTTCGTGATTGCGGTATTCGTCTATCGCGACATGTCGCTGAGGGATGTCCCGAGGGTGCTGCTCGGCTCGGCCAACATGAGCGCGATGATCCTCTATATCATCACCAATGCCGTGCTGTTCTCGTTCCTGATGGCGAACGAAAACATTCCGCAGCAGATCGCAAACTGGATCACCACGATCGGCGTCAACTGGATCATCTTCCTGCTGGTCGTCAACGTGTTGCTGCTGGTCGCCGGCAACTTCATGGAACCGACCTCCATCGTGCTGATCATGGCCCCGATTCTGTTCCCGGTGGCGGTTAAGCTCGGCATCCATCCGGTGCATCTTGGCATCCTGATGGTCGTCAACATGGAAGTCGGCTTGTGTCATCCGCCGGTCGGGCTCAACCTCTACGTCGCCTCGGGCATCGCCAAGATGGGCATCACCGAACTGACGATCGCGGTGTGGCCGTGGCTTCTGACCATGCTGATGTTTCTCGGCGTCGTCACCTACGTGCCGGAAATCTCGCTGTGGTTGCCGCGCGCGCTCGGCATGTTGTGAGCGGGGGCACCTGCAAGCGCTTGGCAACTGCAGATTACATCTTGGTAAGAGTAGCCACTCTGTCCAAACTGTAAGTTGATCGGCGGGCGGGTCGCGCTCATCTTCAGGCGACCTTTCCAAGGAGGCTCGCATGAAGAAGTTCGCCATCGCCGCAGTCGCGGTGCTCGCCATCGCCGGTTCCACCGCAGTCTATGCCCAGCATCACCGGTCATGGTCCCACCATCATGAGCGGATGAACCCGGAGGACAGGGCGGCCTTCACCGACGCGCGGATTGCCGCGGTCAAGGCCGGCCTGAAGCTCAATGCCGACCAGGAAAAGCTGTGGCCGCCGGTCGAGGCCGCGGTGCGCGATTTCGCCAAACTGCGGATCGATCGCGCCAATGCGCGGATGAACGCGCAGCGCGACGATGGCAGGGATAGCCCGCGACCCGATCCGGTGACGCGCCTGCGCGACCGCGCCGACACCATGGCGACCACCGCGGCGGCGATGAAGAAAATCGCTGACGCGGCGGATCCGCTCTACAAGACCCTCGACGACGGCCAGAAGCGCCGCCTCGGCATCCTGACCCGCATGGAAGACCGGGGTGGCCGGGGCGGCTGGCGCCACCACGGCTACCACCGCGGCATGGACCGCGACGAGGGCGGCCGGGACCGCGGTTTTGAACGGGATCGTTTTGACCGGGACGGCGGTCAGCCCAAGGACCGCGGCGACCAAGGCGGTCCCGAGCGGCTCTAGCCCACCGCCGCCCTCAATCGATCGAAATATGCCAGAAAGCCGCCGGATTCCGGCGGCTTTTTCGGCTTTTCGTTACGCCGAGATGAGCCGGGGAATACCCCGCCACGTTGCTGGACATCGGGGAATCGCTTTGCTAAACGACGCCCTCTTGCGGAGGCTTTTCCGGACCAGTTCCGGGCGCATAGCTCAGTTGGTAGAGCAGATGACTCTTAATCATCGGGTCCCAGGTTCGAGCCCTGGTGCGCCCACCAAGCCTTCGCATTGACCGCACGGCGGTTTTTTTATTTCCGTCCCACCGCGTCAATCTGCAGATTTCGACGTGGCACCGATTTGGCACCGCCAATCGCGCCGGCGATTTTTCCAGCGCTATTCCCAGTGGCTTGCCAGATGGTTCATGTTCCGTGCTTCGGCGATCACCGCTTCCCGAAACGATGATCGGCCGGCATTACCGATCGTTCTGCCGCGTCGCGGTGACGAAACGATCCAGGATATTGTCGAGGATCGGCATCGAGGTTGCGAAATTGAACCTGACAAATTGCGCGCAATCGGGATCGAAGGTCTCGCCGGCGCTAAATCCGATCCGGCCGGTATTGTGGAAGAACCGGAAGGCCGAGGTTGAGAGCCCGAGTTTGCTGCAATCGAGCCAGGCGAGATATGTCGCCTCCGGAGCGTGAAAGCGGATCTCCGGCGCTTCCACCGCCAGCACCTCCTTGACCCTGTTGCGGGCCTTGAGAAGATGTTCCATCACCGCGTCAAGCCAGGGCTGGCATTCATTCCAGGCGGCGACCGTCGCATCGACACCGACGATATTGGGCGAACCTGTCAGTTTGAGCGGGATGCGTTTGTGAAAGCGCCGGCGCAGGTCTTCGGTGCCGAACGCCACCAGCGCGCAGCGAAGGCCGGGGATATTGAAACCCTTGGTCGCGGAGTTGAGGGTCACGGTACGGGCGGCGATATCCGGGCCAAGCGATGCAAAGGGAATATGCCGCTGCCCCGGATAGACCAGGTCGGAATGGATCTCGTCGGAAATGACGATGAGGTCGTGCTGGATGGCGAATTCGCCCAGGGCAAGCAGTTCGTCCCGGGAGAACGCCCGCCCTGTCGGATTTTGTGGATTGCACAGAATGAAAATGCGGGTCCGCTCGGTCACCAGTTTTTTGAGCTCGTCGATGTCGAAGACGTAACGACTGCCGTCGTCACGCATCGGCAGCGCCAGCAGTTCGCGTTCCGTCGAGTTGATGGCTTCGCGAAACGGCGGATAGTTCGGAGTTTGCAGAACGACACCGTCGCCGGGATTCGAGAATGCCTGGATGGATGCATAGATGCCCTGCACCAGATCCGCCATCGGTACCACGAGGTCGGGTGAGATTTCCCATCCGTAGCGGGATTTCATTCGCTGGGCGAAGGCATTGGCGACCAGCCGGTCTGCCTTCTCGCCGTTGCGCAGGGGATAGCCATAGTCACCGTCGCGGACGATCTTTTCGATCGCTGCCTGGATCGGCGCCGCAACCGCGAAATCCATGTCCGCGACAAAGGCGGGCAATACGTCCGCATCGTACTGGTTCCATTTGGCGTTGCGGCGCGCCTGCAGCGCGGATTGGCCAAGTTCATAGCTGATGGTGTCTGTGCTGGTCATGGTGTTGCTTCGCCACGCTTTCATGTCTTTGGCCGGGATGTTGTGCCGGCACGCTATGCTAGATGACAGGCGACCGCGTTGCCATCGGGGAGTTTTCGCAATTCCGGATCGTCGGTTTCGCACCGCGTGACTGCCATCGGGCACCGCGCCCTGAACCGGCAGCCATGTTCCGGCATGCCCTGTCCCACTTCACCCTTCAGCACGGCCGCCGGCTTCTGGCCCAGTTTGGCCGAAGGAATCGATGCCAACAGCGCGCGTGTATAGGGATGTCGCGGGTTGCGCCACAGCGTGGCGTGATCGGCGCTTTCGACGATGCGGCCGAGATACATCACGAGCACGCGGTCGGCGAAATAGCGCACCACGGACAAATCATGCGAGATGAAGAGATAGGCGAGGCCGAGGTCTTTCTTGAGATCGACCAGCAGGTTGAGAATCTGTGCCTGGATGGACAGATCGAGCGCAGACACCGGTTCGTCGCAGACCACGAGTTTGGGGCGCAGAACCAGCGCCCTTGCGATTCCGATCCGCTGGCGTTGACCGCCGGAGAATTCGTGCGGATAGCGCTGCAGGGCTTCCTGCGGGATGCTGATCTTGCTGGTGATCTCGGAAATCCGGCGCCGCCGCTCTTCGGGATCCCTGACGCCGTGAACCCTGAGCGGCGTATCGAGAATGGTGCCGACCCGCTGGCGCGGATTAAGCGACCCGAACGGATCCTGAAACACCATCTGAACGGTGCGGCGAACGTTGCGCAGCGATCTTTCGCCAAGCTGGCTGATATCCTCGCCGTCGAGGTGGATCGCGCCCGCGCTTGGGCGCAGCAGGCGGACAATGGTTTTGCCCAATGTCGACTTTCCGCAGCCGGATTCACCGACCAGGCCGACCGTCTCGTGCTCCCCGACCTCGAGCGAAACGCCGTCAACGGCATGCAGCGTGTGGCCGTGCGACGTGTAGCTGGTGCGCAGGTTCTCAACCGACAGCAACGGCATCGCGGCGATCTCCCTGGAAGTTGAGTTGACTGCATGCGACCGACCATCCCGCGCGAATGGCGCCCGGACCGATCGTCTCAAGCGCGGGCGGTGCGGCGCGGCAGGCGGCTACCGCGACCGGGCAGCGTGGCGCAAAGGAGCAGCCGGTCTCCCCGGCTGCGGATGCGACCGAGCCCTTGATCTCGGAGAGGCGCTGATTTGTATAGTGTGCGCTGTCGCCCACGGACGAAGCGAGCAGGCCCTGGGAATAGGGGTGCTTCGGGCCCAGGAAAAACTCGCCGACCGCGGCCTGTTCGACAATCCGGCCGGCGTACATCACCGCGACCCGGTCGGCCCATTGCGCCACCGCGCCAAGGTCGTGCGTGATCAGCAACATCGCCATCGAGAGCTGGTGGCGCAGGCGATCGAGCAGTTCCATGACCTGGGCCTGGATCGTGACGTCGAGCGCCGTCGTCGGCTCGTCGGCGATCAGGAGCTTTGGATTGCAGGCGACCGCGATGGCGATCATCACGCGCTGCCGCATGCCGCCGGAAAAATTATGCGGAAACTGGTCGTAACGGCGCTGTGGCTCGGAAATTCCCACGAGGTCAAGCAGTTCTATCGCTCGGTCCCTGGCCTTCTGGCGTGACAATCCTTCGTGGCGCCGGATGATCTCGCTGATCTGCGCACCGATCGTCAGGACCGGATTCAGCGACGTCATGGGCTCCTGCAGGATGATCGAGATGCCCTTGCCGCGAATACGGCGAAGCTCGCGCGACGATACGGTTGCGAGATCCTGTCCGTTGAATATCACCTGCCCGCCGAGGATCGAGGCCGTTGGCGGCAGCAGCCTCAAAATCGAGAATGCCGTCAGCGACTTGCCGCAGCCGGACTCGCCGACCAGCGCCATGGTCTTGCCGTGCTCGATGGCGAAGGTGATGCCATGTACGGCGACGCTTTGCGGAAAGCCGATCTGGAGATCGAGGACTTCGAGAACGGGATGCGGCCGTTGTGGAAGGTTCATCTTGTAGCCGATCGCGGGTTGAGGATGTCGGTCAGCCGGTCGCCAATGATGTTGATGGACAGCACCGTGAGAATGATCGCGAGGCCGGGCAGCGCGGTCAGATACCATTCGGTGCGCAGCATGGTGCGGCCGTTGCCGATCAGGCTGCCCCAGCTCACCTGGTTCGGGTCACCCAGATTGAGGAATGACAGTCCGGCTTCGGCGAGAATGCCGTTGGCGACCAGCACCGAGGTGGCGACCACGATGGTCGGAAGGGCATTGGGCAGGATTTCGCGGATAATGATCCGGGACGTCCCGTAGCCGAGGCCGCGCGCGGCCATGACGAAATCGGCCTCGCGCAGCGCCATGAACTGGGAACGCGCAAGCCGGGCGATCATCGGCCAGGAGGCAAGTCCGATCGAGAGCACGATCAGGAATACCGACGGGTTGCCGATGGCCAGAATGACGATGACGAGCAGGATCGCCGGGATGGTCTGGAACAACTCGGTCAGTCGAACCAGCACATTGTCGATGATGCCGCCGAAATAGCCGGCCAGCGCGCCGATCGTGGTGCCGATCACGAGGCCGATGAGGGCCGCGAAGAAGCCGACCAGCAGGGAGACACGCGCGCCGTGGACGATACCGGCGGCGAGATCACGGCCCAGTGCGTCGGTGCCGAGCGGATAGTCCATGTCCTGTCCGGGCCAGAGCAGTGCCGGCGCCACCATATCGAGCGGGTCCGTCGGGTAAATCAGGCTGGCTGACATCGCCATGGCGATGACGCCGGTCAACAGGATCGTGGCGGCGCACAGGAACGGGTCGCGTAACCATGCCAGCAGGGGCCGGCGCCTTGCGGACATGATTCCCGTCGCCGGCTTCACCGACACGTCAATCGGACTGTTTGAATTATCAGCAACGATATCCGTCATGACCATTAACTGCCTGTTGGACCTAGATTTCGATGCGGGGGTCGAGCCACATCACGATCCAGTCGATGATGACGTTGGTGACGATCACGATGATGGACGACAGCAGCAGGATCCCGAGCAGCACATTGAAGTCGCGGGCGGCCAGTGAATCCATCGTCAGTCGCCCGAGGCCCGGCCAGTTGAAGACGGTTTCCACCACGACAGCTCCGCTCAGGAGATTGGCGAGGTGAAGACCCGCGACGGTCGTCACCGGAATCAGCGCGTTGCGCAGCGCGTGACGGAACTGCAGGGCCAGCGGGTGAAGACCCTTGGCGGCGGCGGCCCGCATGAAGTCCTGCCGCAGCACTTCCAGCATGGCCGCCCTGGTCAGGCGCGCGTAGATGGCGACGAAGAACGTCGCGAGCGCCAGCGCCGGCAGGATCAGATGCAGCAAGCGATCCCGCACCATCGCCATCCTGGTCATTTCGACACCGATGGTTTCGCTGCCGCCGCTCGGCAGCCAGCCGAGATGCGCCGAGAACAGCACGATGGCCATCAGGCCGACCCAGAATCCGGGCGCGGAATACAGCAACAATACGATCGCCGTCAGCAGCCGGTCCGGCCATCTGTTGGCAAAGATCGCCATGATCCATCCAAGCAGGATGCCGATTGTCACGGCGATGAAGAACGCCGACAGCATCAACAGCAAGGTGTTGGGAAGGCGCCCCATGATGACGTCGATGACGGGCGCGCCGTAATGGCTCGAGTTGCCGAAATTGAACGAGACGACACCGGTGGCGTAGGTGATGAACCGCGTGATCAGGGATTGATCGAGCCCGAAGCTTTTGCGCAGCGCCTCCATGGTTTCCACGGTGGCGGAGCCCGACATGCCGGCAATCGCATCGGCGGCATCCCCAGGCATCAGATTGAGCAGCAGAAAGTTCAGCGCGACAATTCCGAAGATGGTCGGAATCGCCTGGATCGCGACGCGTCGGATCATCTGTCGGGCGGGCCTGAACGTCACTAAATCAAGCTCCCTTCGATGACGTCAAGCAGCGACCGATCATAGCGGTGCTCCCGTCACGATGTGACGTTCGAGAAAGTCCAGCCGGTCCTGACCCCAGTAGAGTTCGCCGCCGAAGACGTAGGTCGGCGAACCGAATATCCCGCTTTCGATGGCCCGTGCCCTGTTCTGCTGCCAAAGCCCGGTCACCGCGGGGGCATTCTCGCTGTCGAGCAGGCGTTGACCGTCATATCCCGCCGCATCGGCGATGCCGCGGCGAATGTGGGGATCGCCGATATCGGCCGCTTTCTCAAAGTAGGCGCGCTGCAGCGCGACGGCGAGCGGCAAGCTTTGCTCTCCCGCCGCATCCGCCGCGACCACCATCATCGCCGCCGGTGTCGGGTCCTTCAGGTCGCTCGGCCGGTTGGCCTGTTGCAGCGGAACGCCGAGAAGACGGCTCCATCGGCCGATCTCCGATACGACATAGCGTTGCCGGGCCGGCGGCTTGTTCTTCAGCGAGATCCAGCCGTTTTCAACGACGGGGGTGATGATGAAAGGCTTGATCGGTATCTGCGCGCGCTCCGCCAGCGCGATCAGGCGTCCCGAGCCGAGGTAAGCCCAGGGCGAGGTGATGGAGAAAAAGTACTCGATGACCTCTGTCATGTAACCAGCAGCCGTATCATGCACTGAGCTATCTTGTTGATTGAGCCAAACCGGCGTGAACGTGACGCCGTGCGAACGATTAGGGCAAATATCGCAGGCGTTAGCCATCGCTTTCAGCGCGCTTTTGACCTGCCTTTTGCAATAGATCATTCCAAAAATGAAACTATTCATCGGGACGGCGCTCATGTCAGAAATTGCAGTGCGCGATGCGGCAACGATGAAGGATGCGAAATCGATGGGCGATTTGAAGCTCAAGCTTTCTGCCGATGTAGGCGGGACGTTTACAGACGTCGTGCTGGAACATGGAGCTCAGCGCTGGACCGGAAAGGTACTGACCACGCCTGCGTCTCCGGAGGAGGGCGTTTTGCGCGGTGTCAGCGAGATCCTGGCGCGCGCCGGGAAATCGATCGTTGACGTCGAATTCTTCATTCACGGCACCACGCTGGCGACCAACGCCATCATCGAGCGGCGCGGGGCAAAGGTGGCGCTGGTCACCACCGACGGATTTCGCGATGTGCTCGAGATCGGCACCGAGAGCCGCTACGACCAGTACGAACTCGCGCTGGTGCGGCCGAAGCCGCTGGTTGAAAGGCCGCTGCGCTTCACGGTGCGGGAGCGAATGGATGCGCGGGGCGCGGTGCGGCTCGCGCTGAACGAACTGGACGTCATGGGGGTTGCGGAACAGCTGAAGGCCAACGGGGTCGAGAGTGTGGCGATCACGTTCCTGCACTCCTATGCGAATCCGGCGCATGAGCGGGCCGCGGCGGATTTGCTGCGTTCGGCGATGCCGGGCCTCTACATCACGCTGTCATCGGAAGTATGTCCGGAGGTCCGTGAATTCGAGCGGACATCGACGGCGGCCGCGAATGCCTATGTGCAGCCGCTGATGGACGGCTATCTGGCCCGGATGCAGGACAAGCTGAAGGCCATGGGCTTTGATGGCACGCTGTGCCTGATGACGTCAGGCGGCGGCCTCACCTCGATCGAGACGGCGCGCAAATTTCCGGTGCGGCTGGTCGAATCCGGTCCGGCCGGCGGGGCGGTGTTCGCCGCCCAGATTGCGGCCCGGCTCGGCGAACGCAAGGTTCTGGCTTTCGACATGGGCGGCACCACCGCCAAGGTCAGCCTGATCGAGGATTTTCGCTCGGAGACCTCGCGCGTGTTCGAGGTCGATCGGGCGGCCCGCTTTCTCAAGGGCAGCGGCCTCCCGGTCCGAATTCCCGTGATCGAGATGGTCGAGATCGGCGCTGGCGGCGGATCGCTGGCACGGCTCGATGCGCTGCAGCGGGTAACCGTGGGACCGGAGAGCGCATCCTCGGTGCCGGGACCGGTTTGCTACAATGGCGGCGGCTCCAGTCCGGCCGTGACCGACGCCGACGTCGCACTGGGTCTGATTGACCCGGCGACGTTCGCCGGCGGCACCATCAGGCTGTATCCGGAGCTGGCGAAGAAGGCGCTGAAGAAGGTGATCGGCGATGCGCTCGGTCTCGATGCCGAGATGGCGGCTTACGCCGTCTACGAAATGGTATGCGAGAATATGGCCAGTGCGGCCCGTGTTCACACCGTCGAACGCGGCGAAGTCGCAAGCAATCATACCATGATCGCATTCGGTGGTGCCGCGCCGTTGCATGTGGCGCGGGTGGCCGAAAAGATCGGCGCCAGTCGCATCATCGTGCCGCCCAATGCCGGAGTCGGTTCCGCCGTCGGCTTCCTGGCTGCGCCGATCTCCTACGAGATGGTCAAGACGAAGTACATGCGGCTCGAGGAGTTCGACGCCATTGCGGCAACCGAACTGCTCTCCGGCATGTCGCGGGAGATCCGCGCATGGGTCGAGCCGGCGGCCAAGGGCGAGCCGGTGGTCGAGCGCCGCGTTGCGTTCATGCGCTATGTCGGGCAGGGCCACGAGATTGCCGTGGAGCTGCCGGTCCGCGATCTCTTGGCGACCGACACCGCGGCGTTGCGCGCGCGTTACGAGGCCGATTACGAGGCGTTGTTCCGTCGCTCGATTCCGGCGGCGGCGATCGAGATCATGGCATGGTCCGTCAATGCCACCACCGTCGCGCTGATACCCGATCGGATTGCCGACGTCGACCAGCATCCAGCGGAGGTGTCGGGTGAAAGCATCCGGTTTTTCGACGGCCGGATCGGCAAGACGATCGACGTCTCGCGCTATCGCCGCGAGAAACTTGCCGTGGGCGCCCGGTTGTCAGGGCCGGCCATCATCGCCGAGGAGGAAACGTCGACCTTCGTCACCGATAGTTTCGACGCCTGGATCGATGGTCTGGGTTCCATCGTGATGGAACGCAAGGGAATGACGACGTGAGCGAACCTGCTCTCAATTTGATCGACAAGCAGATCATGTGGAGCCGCCTGATCGCGGTGGTCGAGGAACAGGCCCAGACGCTGCAGCGGACGGCCTTCAGCACCATCGTACGGGAATCCGGTGATCTCGCCGCGGGCGTGTTCGACGCCCAAGGCCGGATGCTGGCACAGGCCGTCACCGGCACGCCCGGCCACATCAACTCGATGGCGCTGGCGGTCGGCCATGTGATCGATCACTACCATATCCAGGCGATGCAGCCGGGCGACGTCTTCATCCATAACGACCCCTGGATGGGGACCGGACATACCAACGACATCTCGCTGACGACACCCTGCTTTCATGACGACGAGCTGGTTGGGTTCCTGGCCTGCAACAGCCACCTCATGGATATCGGCGGGTTGCGCGACATGTCGGCGTCGACCGATGTCTTCATGGAGGGACTTTATCTTCCCATTCTGAAAATCGTCGAGGGCGGGGTTCTCAATGAATCGCTGATGGCGGTGATCCGCGCCAACACCCGCCAGCCGGTGGAGACGGTCGGCGACGTCTATTCGCTGATGAACTGCAACGATGTCGGCTGCCTGCGCCTGCTGGAGATGATGGAGGAATTCGGGCTCGACAAGCTCGATGAGCTCGCCGACTACGTTATCGAAACCTCGCGCGCGGCGGTGAAGGCGGAGATCGCCAAACTGCCGCAGGGGACCTGGCACGCTTCGCTGATGGTCGACGGGCAGGCCGAGCCAGTCGAATTGAAGGCGTCGCTGACGATCTCCGACGGCAACATCCATGTCGACTATACCGGCTCCGCCGGGATGACGCGGAACAACTTCAATGTGCCGTTCTGCTACACGCTGGCCTATACGTCCTACGCGCTCGGCTGCATCATCGCCCGCGACATTCCCAACAACGCCGGATCGCTGGAGCCGCGCACGGTTTCGGCGCCGGAAGGATCGATCGTCAACGCAATCAAGCCGGCGGCCGTCGTCGCCCGGCATCTGATCGGCCTGATGCTGCCCGACCTCGTGTTCGGCTGCCTGCGCCAGGCAATTCCGGACCGGGTCCCCGCGCAAGGCTCCGGCGTGCTGTGGAATTTCGGCGCCAGCGGTCCGAAATCGAGTCCGCCGCGCTTCGGCGAGGAATACATCGTCGGAATCGTCACCACCGGCGGCATGGGTGCGCTGCCGTTCCGCGACGGCCTGTCGGCGACCGGATTCCCGAGCGGCGTGCGTGGCGGCCCGATCGAAATCTTCGAATCGATGTCGACGATGATCGTCTGGCGCAAGGAGTATCGCCAGGACTCCGGCGGCGCCGGTGCCATGCGTGGCGGGCTCGGCCAGGCCATCGAAATGGAAAACGGCATCGACGAGCCGTTCTATTTCAACTGCGCCTTCGAGCGGATCAAATTCGCGCCGCGCGGGTTCGATGGCGGGCTGGATGGCGCCGCCGGCTATGTCGGCCTGAGATCGGGCGACAAACTGCCGGGCAAGGGCCGGCATCTGATCCCGGTCGGCGAACGGGTGTTGATCATGTCGCCGGGCGGCGGCGGCATCGGCGCCCCGGCCGAACGCGACCCCGCGCGGATCGAGGCGGATCTCCGAAACGGTCTGATCTCGTCGCAGGCGGCGAATGAAATCTACGGCCTGGAGCTCGACCGGGCCCAACGCATCGCGCGCGAACCGGCGCCAGAATATCAGAATGGATAGACCGATGACCTCTGGTTTGATCGACAAACAGATCATGTGGAGCCGCCTGATCGCGGTGGTCGAGGAGCAGGCCCAGACATTGCAGCGGACGGCCTTCAGCACCATCGTGCGGGAATCCGGCGATCTCGCCGCTGGCGTGTTCGATGCGCAGGGCCGGATGCTGGCGCAGGCCGTCACCGGAACGCCCGGCCATATCAATTCGATGGCACTCGCGGTCGGCCATGTGATCGACCACTATCCGATCCAGGCCATGCAGCCGGGGGATGTCTTCATCCACAATGATCCCTGGATGGGGACCGGACATACCAACGACATCTCGCTGACGACGCCTTGCTTTCGCAACGACGAACTGGTCGGTTTCCTCGCCTGCAACAGCCATGTGATGGACATCGGCGGTCTGATCGACCGGGTCAGTTCCACCGACGTGTTCATGGAGGGGCTGTATCTTCCCATTCTGAAAATCGTCGAAGCCGGGGTTCTCAACGAAACGCTGATGGCAGTGATCCGCGCCAATACGAGGCAGCCGGTGGAGACGATCGGCGACGTCTATTCGCTGATGAACTGCAACGATGTCGGCTGCCTGCGTTTGCTTGAAATGATGGACGAGTTCGAAATCGATGCGCTCGACGAACTCGCAGATCACGTCATCGACGCGTCCCGCGCCGCGGTGCAGGCGCAGATCGCCAAGCTTCCCAGGGGGACATGGCATGCATCGCTGTCGCTGGATGGGCAGGGCGAGCCGGTCGAGTTGAAGGCGGCGCTGACGATTTCGGAGAGCAGCATCCATGTGGACTATACCGGCTCGGCCGGCATGTCGAAGCGCAACTTCAATGTGCCGTTCTGCTACACGCTGGCCTACACCTCCTACGCACTCGGCTGCATCATCGCACGGGATATTCCCAACAACGCGGGCTCGCTCGAGCCGCGCACGGTATCCGCGCCGGAAGGCTGCATCCTCAACGCCATCAAGCCGGCGGCGGTGATTTCGCGCAGCCAGGTCGGCCTGATGCTGCCGGATCTCGTCTTCGGCTGTTTGCGCCAGGCGATTCCGGATCGGGTGCCGGCGGAGAGCACCTGTGCGCTGTGGGGCATTACGATCATGGGTCCCAAGACCAGCCCGCCGAAGGTCAACGAACGCTACCAGGTTCAGGTCATCACCACTGGCGGCATGGGCGCGCTGCCGTTCCGCGACGGCATGTCGGCGACGGGATTCCCGAGCGGCGTGCGCGGTGGCCCGATCGAGATCTTCGAATCGATGTCGACGGTGATCGTCTGGCGCAAGGAATATCGCCGGGACAGCGGCGGCGCCGGCTGCATGCGCGGCGGCCTCGGTCAAATCATCGAAATGGAAAACGGCATCGACGAGGCGTTTCTCTACAACACCACCTACGAACGCGTGGAGCATCCCGCGCGCGGCGTCGATGGCGGCGGATCCGGCGCAGCGGGTGTCATCCGCCTCCGGTCCGGCCGGCACCTGGCCGGCAAGGGCCAGCATCTCATACCGGCCGGCGATCGCGTGATCATCATGTCGCCGGGCGGTGGCGGGATCGGTGATCCCCAAACCCGGACCCGCGCGATGGTCGAGGCCGATCTCGCCAATGAGCTGATCTCGTTCGAGGCGGCACGCGAACTTTACGGCTTTGAACTCGCCGCCGCGGAATAGCGTTGCACGCCTTGCCCAGCACCTGAGGAGTTAAAGGAATGACTGACATGAATCCGGAGCGGCGATCGATCCTCGCAGGTTTGGCTTCGCTGCCGATCCTTGGAATGGCTGCGGCGATGCCAGCGGGGTTTGCGGCCGCGGCGACCGGCCCGCAGAAGGGCGGGGTGCTGACGCTGATCCAGGCGGGCGAGCCGCCGGCGCTGCTTTCGCTCGTCAACTCGTCCAGCCTGGTGTTCAGCGCCAAGGTCACGGAAGGATTGCTCGAATTCGACCACGACATGAGCCCGCAGCCCTTGCTGGCGACCTCGTGGGAGATTTCGCCCGATGGCCTGACCTATACGTTCAAGCTGCGCGAGGGCGTGAAGTGGCACGACGGCGAGGACTTCACTTCCGCGGACGTCGCGTTTTCGATCGCGGTGCTGAAGAAGCTGCACCCGCGCGGCCGCACCACCTTTGCGCAGATCAACGCGATCGAGACGCCCGACAAGTTCACCGTGATCCTGCGGCTGGGAAAGCCGACGCCCTATCTGCTGGCCGCGATGTCGTCGGCGGAATCGCCGATCGTGCCAAAACACCGCTACGGCGAGGCGGACCCCCTCGTTCATGCCAACAACACCGCGCCGATCGGCACCGGGCCCTTCGTCTTCAAGGAATGGGTCCGCGGCAGTCACGTGATCTGGGACCGCAACAAAAGCTACTGGAACAAGTCGCTGCCCTATATCGATCGTCTGGTCGCCCGCTTCATTCCGGATCCGGCGGCGCGGACGATCGCCTATGAGGTCGGAGACGTCGATCTCGGCTATCGGACGCCGGTGCCTTATCGCGACGTCGAGCGGTTGAAAAAGAATCCGAAGATCGTGATCGAGGAAAAGGGCTACGCCTACGATCCGCCCAACATCATCATCCTCGAGGCCAATCTCGAAAATGACTATCTGAAAAATCTGAAAGTCCGGCAGGCCATCGCCCACTGCATCAACCGCGAGGCGATTTGCAAGGTGGTGTTCTTCGGCAACGCGGTTCCATCGGCGGCGCCGGTCGTGCCCTACCACAAGGAGTTTCACAGCGAGAAGCCGTCGCCCTATCCCTTTGATGTTGCGGCGGCGGCGAAGCTGCTGGATGAAGCCGGCTACGCGCGACAGGGCAGTGCCATGCGCTTCAGCCTGACGCTGGACTATACCACCGAAGATCAGCGGGTGCTCGGCGAATTCCTGCGGGCGGCGATCGGCCGGGCGGGAATTGGCATCGAACTGCGCGGTCAGGACATGGGCACACTGGTCAAGCGTGTCTATGGCGACCGCGCCTACGCGCTGCATCTTGCATCGATCAGCAATCTGTTCGATCCGCAGGTCGGCGTGCAGCGTCTGTACTGGTCGAAGAACCTGATCAAGGGCGTGCCGTTCTCGAATGGAACGGCCTACAGCAATCCCGAAGTCGATGCCTTGCTCGAGGAATCGGCGGTCTCGCTGGACAAGGCCGACCGGATCGCAAAATGGAAGAAGATCCAGGATATCGTGATGCGCGACGTTCCGAATTTCCCGATTGCAATGCCGTCGTGGCTGACCATCAGCCAGAGCAGGGTCAAGGACCACACCACCAATGGGGAGGGCTTTGAAGGCTCGCTGGCGCGGGTGAATCTCGCGGGCTAACCTCCCCGTGGTTGCAGTGATCCGGCCTGCTGCGGCGGATTGGTGCAAAATTGCAGCAGGGGCGATGAAGAGATCGGCAGGCCCGAGCGCCTGGCGATCGCGAAGCTGCGCATTCGCGGCGGTTTCTCGCATGGCACGCGACTTGCTAAGCTTGGTCAAGGACTTGCTGCAAAGGGAACCGAGGGGAGGGCTACACAACATGAGGTAGCCATGCGCAATGTTGGTTCGAATGCCCGATCGTCCATCGATGTTGATCGTCTTCACTTGATCGCGTCGTTCGTTTCCGTCGCCGAACATCTCAGCTTTATCGCCGCCGCCAACGTGATCGGCACGTCGCCATCGACGGTCAGCCGCAAGGTTTCGCGTCTCGAGGACGCGCTGGGGTTACGTCTGTTCGAGCGGACGACGAGACGTGTCGCGCTGACCGAAGCGGGGCGGCTGTATCACGCCCAGTGCGTGCAGATCTTCAATCATCTCGCCGACGCCGATGCGATGATCGCTTCGCTGAACTCGGAACCGAACGGCTTGTTGCGTGTCAGCTTTCCCGTCGCCTTCGGCCGGCTTCAGCTTTCCGAGATCATCAGCGCATTTCTCGATGCCTATCCGAAGGTCAGGGTCGAGGCCAACTACACCGACCGCTTCGTCGACTTGATCGAGGAATCCTATGATGCCGTGGTGCGGATCGGAAACCTGCCGGATTCGACCCTGATCGCGCGCAAGATTGCCGACAACCGCAGGCTTGTCGTGGCATCTCCGGCCTATCTCGAGCGGCACGGCGTTCCCTGTGCTCCCGCCGATCTCGCATCGCATCATTGTCTGAGCTTCAGCCACTATTCGGCGTCCGGCAGCGTCTGGCGTTTCAAGCAGGACAGCAGCATCGACGAAGTCAAGGTCTCCGGCGAATTCAGGTCGGACAATTCCGAGGCGATCTACGAAACGGCGCTGCGGGGGCGCGGGATCGGGCTGGTCGCGAGCTACCTTTGCTACCACAGCATCCAGAAGGGCGATCTCGTTCACCTTCTGCCGGACTGGACCAGTGTCCCGGAGGCCGGTGTCTACATCGCCTACAGCAGCAGCAAGCATCTTGCACCGAAGATCAGAGTATTTTCCGATTTTCTGGTGCAGAAGTTGAAGAATGTGCCCTGGTAGTTTGGGACACCGAGGTGGTCCTGGCGGCCCAGGCAGGGCTCGTCGAGGGTCGCCTCGCAGCTACGTTTTCAACGAGAAAAAATACATCGTGACCCTACCGGACAACGGCTCATGCCGCGCGCCTAGCGCATGACTGCGCCCCGAAAATGAGACGCTTGGATATTGGCGGCTTGGGCTTTGATCGGCAGCTTTCCCGAAGGCGCCCGCTAGGGGCGCGTTAGAGACGCAGATGAGGAGGGTCCGGCGCGGTTGCCGGTTCTCGCTTCCGCGTCACAGGGGAGGAACAACAATGCGCAAGTCTTTGCTTGGCGCCGTCGCGGTGGCCGCCCTTATGCTGCCCGGCGCAGCTCTCGCCCAAAGCGGTACCATCAAGATCGGCATTCTGGTGGCGCTGGAAGGCGCCTTCGCGACCGGTGGCCAGGATGGCGTCCGAAATGTCGAACTGGCTCTCAAGCAGGTGAACAACACCATAGCCGGCAAAAAGATTGAAACCGTCGTCGCTCCGACGGATACCAAACCCGACACGACGGTCCGCATGGCTCGCAAGCTTATCGAGCAGGACAAGGTCGACCTCATCATCGGCCCGCTTTCCGGCTCGGAAGGCATTGCCATGCGCGATTTCGCCAAAACCATTCCCGACAAGGTGGTGATCAACGGCATTTCCGGCGCGCTTGAGACGACCTGGGTCGATCCAGCGCCGAACTTCTACCGCTTCAATCTCGACGGCTCGCAATGGGGCTTCGGCCTCGGCAACTATGTCGTGACGAAGAAGGGCTGGAAGAAGGTGGCAACGATCGCAGCCGATTACTCCTTCGGCTACACGAACTTCATGGGCTTTGCGGTGGACTTCTGCAAGTCGGGCGGCGACATCGTCCAGCGGTTCTGGCAGCCGCTCGGCCAATCGGATTTCGGCGGGATCATCGCGCAGCTGCCGGACAATGTGGATGCGATCTACCTCGGCCTTGGCGGCACGGATGCGATCAATTTCCTCAATCAATATCAGCAGGCCGGAGAAAAGACCCGCTTGATCGGCGGCACCATCATGGCCGACCAGACGGTTTTGACGGCGAAAGGTAAAGCGAAAGACGTGCTGAAGGGCACGCCGACCTCCGGTCCCTTCGCCGCCGACAATACGGACCCGGCATGGACCGGGTATGTGAAGCTCTATCAGGACAGCTTCCCCGCAGACAAGCGCCTCCCGTCACCTTCGCTCTTCGGCCTGGGCTACTACGTGGCCACGCAGGCCGCCATCAAGGGCCTCGAAGCAGCCGGCGGCGATCTGTCGAACGGGCAGGCAAAATTCAAAGAGGCTCTGAACAAGCTTCAGCTCGACAGCCCCGTCGGCAAGGTCACGCTGAACGAAAACCGGCAGGCGACCGGGACGGTCTTCGTCAACGAAGTGGTCGACGGGCCGGACGGCAACATGACCAGCAAGATGGTGGCCAAGACCGAGAACGTCAATCAGACGCTCGGCATGACGACGGCTCAGTTCAAGGCCATCGGATTGCCGTCGCGCGATGCGGTTGACTGCGCCAAGCTGCGCGCGGGGGGCTGAGCGCACCGATCCCTGATGTCATCTTCGGTGGCCGGCGTTCTCGGCCGGCCACCGCTTCCTTCGAGAATTCCGCCATTGGACTCATGCGGCGGAAACGCCGGGAGCATCTCCGATGACTCTCATCGACTATCTCACGCGCACCCATTTCGCAGAAGCTGCGATCGAGGATGCGCTTCCCGAGGAGGTGGGGTCGCTTGCTCGGGCGCTGGTGCTCGTTGACAACGAGCCGGGCAGTGCGGCCGTTTGCTCTCGCGTGCAGGAGTCACTCGACCAGACGTCGATCAGCCTGGCGCGGACCGATCGTGCCGGCCCTCATGAGGAAGCGACCCTCCGGATTCTGAGGGCCATGCGGGACATCCGGACAGACACGCTCATCGCCGTGGGCGGATCTGCAGCCGTCGGGCAGGCGCGGCTCGTTGCGGAGCATGCATTGCGGCGCGGCGAACGCCTCACGCTGATCGCGGTCCCTGCCGGACTTTGCGATTTCGGGTTAGCGCGGCGGGTGCGCCTGGGGCAGGGCCAGCCGGTCGCCTGTCCGCGGCCCGACCGGGTCATCGCCGATCCGACGGTACTCGAGGGCGCGTCCTCGCGCCGCCTCGCCGCCGCGGCCATGGAGGTGCTGGTCCATGCCATCGAGGCGTATGCCAGTCCCGTCTACCATCCGCCGGCAGACGCGCTTGCGCTGGAGGCCACCAAGCGGCTGACGCGGTGGCTACCGGTGGCGCTCGCTTCGCCCGGTCATCGGGAGGCGCAACGCGAATTGATGGCCGCGGCATTGACGGCCGGGCTCGCACTGGAAAAAGCGGTTGGCGGGGTCGATGCGCTTGCGCATCCGATCAAGGCCGAACTTGGAGCCGGCGTCCTGCATGGCGATCTGCATGTGCCATTGATGGCGGCCATGGCCGACTTCAACACCGAGGCCGTGGGCGATCGCTACGCCACCATGGCCGAAACCTTCGCCAGAACGCGGGAGCCGCACTTCAGCACCGCTATCGGGGCTTTCGCCCGCGCCATCGGCCTGCCGACCTCCTTGCGGGAGATGGGGATCAATCCGGCCCAGTTCGACCGCTTTGCGGAAATGGCCGCGAACGACCCTGCAGCCCTTGCCAATCCCCGACGGCTGACCCCAGGCGACTGCCGCCGCATTCTCGAGGCCGCTTGGTGAGCACGAACGAGGAGCATCCGGCGCGAGGCCAACCACCCGGTCAGGTGGTGGCCGTGGCAATTTACCTGTTGTCACAACGCGATCTCCTTATACATTCTTCCGTTACCGCGCACAAAGATGGGCGGGGAGGAAACCGATGAGTACTGCTCACGCGGTCGCACATGGTGCGTTCGGGCGCGCTTGCCTCTATGAGCTGGATCGGCCGATGGTGCCGCATGCCCATCGCGAGGGGCATCTGATCTTTCACGTCAGGGGACCGGTCGCCAGTGTGGTTGTCGATGGCAGGATCTTGCCGCTCACGACCCAGAGCGCGACAGCCATCAGCCCATGGCAACCGCATTATTTCGCGCCGATTGACCGCCGTGAACCGACGCTGACGCTGGTTCTCTACATCCGCCCGGGCTGGTTTGTTGATGCGAGCCACACGGCCTTCGAAATCCTGCGCTTCGGCCGCTCCACCGTCGAAATGAGTGATCATATCACCCGGCTGGTCTCGGAAACCGCACGGCTTCTCGCCGACCATGGCGGCTGCGATGGCTCTTTCGAAGACCGGCTCAGTGCGCTGACGCAGGCGGCCTTCGATCAGACCTGGCAGTGGACGAGCGCCGCCGATAGACCGGCAGCGCAATGCTCGGGACTGCGGGATTATCGCCTGAGGCGCGCGATCAGCCTCCTGAGCGAGAGGCTCGGCGAACCGGTCGACCTCGCACAGATTTCGCGGAACGCCGGCCTGTCGCGCCCGCATTTCTTCAAGCTGTTTCGCGAGCAGATGGGTCTGCCCCCTACGATCTTCCTCAACGCCCTGCGCATGGAGCGCGCGATCGAGCGATTGGCCAGAGGCCGGGAAACGGTTTCTGAAATCGGGCTTGATCTCGGCTTTGCGACCCCGGCGAGCTTCTCGCGGTTCTTTATCGCCAATGGCGTCGTGCCGCCGAGCGCCTACCGGCGCAGCGTCGCGGGCCTCACCCACTGAAAGAGGTGCTGCCCCCAAAGAAGAGACGTTCGGGCTAGAGAAAAGACGTTCGGGAAAGGACAGGCCGGCAACTTCAATCTAGCCTTCATTCTAACGGTGGCGAAGCTGCGCCACGGGAAGCTGCTAGGCCGTTCTGAGATGGACCATTTCATCAAGCGCTATCCGCTCTGGAGCCTGATCTTCATCCTCTTGGCCATAGCGTTCCTGTATCTTGTGCTGGCCCCCTGGCCACCCGAACTGGTGGCGAGCTGGGGCCGCAAGCAGATCTTCCTGAATGCGCTTTTGGGCGGCATCACGCTTGGCGCGCTCTATTTCCTGGTGGCAGCCGGCTTCACGCTGATTTTCGGCCTGATGCGCGTCGTCAATCTCGCGCATGGCTCGCTGTTCCTGATCGGCGGATATGTCGGCTACGAGGTCGCGACCGCCTCGGGTTCGTGGCTGCTGGCATTTCCGGTTGTGTTCATCGTCGTGGGGCTGATCGGGCTCCTGATGCAGTTCTTCATCTTCTCGAAGATGGAAGGCGAAGAGCTCCGCCAGACGCTGGTCAGCATCGGGCTTTCGATCGTGTTTGCCGACCTCATGCTGTGGTGGTGGGGCGGGCAATCGTACTCGATCCTCGCTCCGCAATTCCTGCAGGGGCCGATGGAATTGCCCCTCGTGAGCAACGTCAACGACGCGACCGGCGCGGTCACCTGGCTGCGCTACCCGTCTGTGCGCGTCTGGATCCTGGTCGCGGCAATCGTGATCGGCATCGCGATGTGGCTCGTTCTGAACCGCACGGCGCTCGGCATGCTGATCCGTGCGGGCGTCGACGACCGCGAGATGCTGGCGGCTTCCGGGGTGCGCATCCACCTGGTGTTTCTGGCGGTGTTCGGCTTTGGCGCCGGGCTTGCCGGTATCGCGGGGATCATCGGCGCCACGTTCCAGTCGTTGTCGCCGGGCGAGGATACGCGCTTCCTGCTGGCGAGCCTCGTGGTGGTAATCGTCGGAGGCATGGGGTCGATCGTCGGCGCGGCCCTGGGCGCGCTGATCATCGGGGTGGCCGAGCAGATGGGCTTCGTCTACGCGCCGACCTATTCGATCGTTCTGACCTTCCTCATCATGGCGGCGGTGCTGGCGTTTCGGCCGCAGGGCCTTTTGGGCGCGAGGCGATAGACCATGTCGGTTGCCGATCAAGCCCCTCGCTTCGCCAGCGCCGCCGACCAGCGGATGTGGTCCGAGCGCATTCCGGCACCTTGGTGGGTCCTCGCGTTCGTCCTGCTGCTGTTGCCGGTCGTGGCCAACAATTTCTGGCTGTTTCAGGTCATGGGCTGGACCTTCATTCTGGGCATGATCGGGCTCAGCCTGATGTTCCTCGCCGGCTATGGCGGAATGGTGAGTCTGCTGCAAATGTCGATCGCCGGAATGGCCGGCTACATGGTCGCCATCCTCGGGCCGTCCGGCGCGGCCAATGTCAGTCTCGGCCTCTCCTGGTGGATCGTGCTTCCGGCCGCCTTTGTGATTGCGGCGGTTTTCGCGACGATATGCGGCGCGCTCGCCGTTCGCACGGATGGCATCTACACGATCATGATCACGCTCGCGATCGCAGCGGCCTTCTTTTATTTCACACGACAGAACTACTCGATCTTCAATGGCTATTCCGGGTTCAACCTCGTGCTGCCGCCGCGGCTTTTCGGCGTGAACTGGCGCGATCCGCTGCCGTTCTACTACCTCACCCTGGCCTGCGCCGCGCTTTGCTACGGCGCGGTCGTCTATCTCGCGCGCTCTCCCTTCGGGCTTGCCCTTCAGGGCGTCCGCGACAATCCGCGCCGCATGGCGGCACTGGGTTTCAACGTGACCGCCCATCGCGTGGCGGCCTATGCGCTGGCCAGCGTTTTCGCCTCCACGGGCGGCATTCTTCTGGTCTGGCAAAACGCGCAGATCGCGCCGGGCACGATCGGGATTTCCTCCGCGATCGACGTCCTCGTGGTCGCGGTCGTCGGCGGGATACGCCGTCCGCTCGGACCGTTTATCGGAGCCTTCATCTACGTGTTGCTGCAGGTGTTCTCGACCGACATTCTCGGCTTTTTCGGTTTCTCGGCGGATCGCTTCAAGCTGATCATCGGAATCGGTTTCCTCGCGGTCGTGCTGTTCTCGCCGGATGGCGTGCTGGGCCTGTGGGATCGCTGGCGCGCAGGGGTGGCGGCGCGCAAGGCCGCGACTACGGGAGGCGCGACATGAACGCGCCCGTCGTGACGTCCCGGATGAACTTGCCCGGGGCCGGCAATGCCAGCTCCGGCAATGCGCTGGAACTGCGCGGCATCACCAAGATGTTCGGCGCGCTGGCAGCCATCTCGGACGTGACGCTTTCGGTGAAACCGGGCGAAAGGCGGGCGGTTCTCGGCTCGAATGGCGCGGGCAAGACCACGCTGTTCAACTGCATCACCGGGGATTTTCTGCCCACAGCGGGCCTGGTCCGGTTTTTTGGCGAGGACGTGACGGTCTTCCCGCCCCATGAGCGTATCCGGCGTGGCTTGCGCCGAACCTACCAGATATCCTCGCTGTTCACCGGGCTGAGCGTGATGGACAATATCTATCTGGCCTGCTGCGGCGTTTCGCGAAACCGTTTTTCGCTGATCCGGCCCCGCCCCGATGATGCACTCGTGCACGCCGCGGGATTACTGGTCGAGGCCGTGCACCTGACCGACGACAAGGACCGTTTGGTCGGCGAACTCGCCTATGGCCAGCAGCGCCAGCTTGAAGTGGCGCTGGCGCTGTCCGGCGCACCGCGCTTCGTGCTGTTCGACGAGCCCGCCGCGGGGCTGTCTCCGACCGAACGCGCCGATCTCGTGACCATTCTGACGTCGCTGCCCGCGCATATCGGCTTCATCATCATCGAACACGACATGGATGTCGCGCTGCGCGTCGCCGAAAGCGTGACGATGATGCACAACGGCCGGATCTTCAAGGAAGGCCGCTCCGACGAGATCGAATCCGATCCGGAAGTTCAGGAGCTATATCTCGGAGGTGGTCATGCCCACCACTGACCGTGGTCCGCCGCTACGCGGCACGCTGCCGGCGCTGCAGGTCCGCGGGCTGAACTTGTATTACGGCCGCTCGCACGCGCTGCAGGGCGTCGATCTCACCTTGAACGATGGTGTGCTCAGCCTGGTCGGCCGCAACGGCATGGGCAAAACCTCGCTGTGCAAGGCGATCATGGGCCTGGTATCGGTGTCGAGCGGTTCGATCACCGCGTTCGGCGAGGAACTGGTGGGCCGCTCCACCACCGACATCGCCCGGCTCGGCATCGGCTATGTGCCGCAGGGCCGGCGGCTGTGGCGATCGCTGAGTGTCGACGAGCACCTGCGGCTGGCACAGCGCGGACCGCGCGGCAGCTGGACGCCGGAGCGGATCTACGACACCTTTCCGCGGCTCGCCGAGCGCAAGAACAATGCCGGTTCGCAGCTCTCCGGCGGCGAGCAACAGATGCTGGCGATTTCGCGGGCGCTGCTGCTCAACCCACGGCTCCTGATCATGGACGAGCCGACCGAAGGCCTCGCGCCCGTCATCGTCGCGCAGGTCGAGGACATGCTGGTGCGGCTGAGTGAGGAGGGCGACGTCGCCATCTTCGTCGTCGAGCAGAACATCGGCGTCGCGACCGAAATCTCCGACACGGTCGCGATCATGGTCAACGGCCGGGTCAACCGCGTCATCGAGGCGGCGCGGCTGGCGGTCGATCGCGACCTGCAGCAGCGCCTGCTCGGCGTCGGCCGTCATGGCCACGAGGAGATCGAACCGCCGTCCGCGGTCGCACCCCAGCCCGGTGACCGACGGACGGCGGCGGTAGCGACGCGCAACGATGCGCCGATCCGGGTCTATCTGTCGAACCCGGTGATGCCGACCCGCTGGAGCCCCGACGTTGCGGCGGCACGGATCGAGGCGTCCGCGCGCACCGTGACGCGCGCGCCCGCTGCCGCAGCGATCACGGCATCCGACCGCAAGGTCGGACGCAGCATAGGTGGCCTCAACGAGCCGTTCGTCGCCGTGGCCGGCACGCTCGACACCAAGGGCGAGGAGCTTCGCTTCATCGCCGACATCATCAAGGCGGCGGGGCTGCCGGTGAAGCTGGTCGATCTGTCGACCACGGGCCGGATATCAGGCGCGGACGTGCCGCCGCTGGAGATCGCGCTGCATCACCCGCGCGGCTCCGCCGGCATATTCAATGCCGAGCGCGGCGCGGCGGTGACGGCGATGGCGGAGGCATTCGAAGCCTGGGTCAAGGGCAAATCCGGCAATGACGGCGTCAGGCTGCTCGGCCTGATCTCCGCCGGCGGCTCCGGCGCCACCGCGTTGGCGACGCCGGCGATGCGGGCGCTGCCGGTCGGCGTGCCGAAGCTGATGATCTCCACCGTCGCCTCCGGCAATACCAGGGCCTATGTCGGCCCCTCCGACATCATGATGATGTATTCGGTGACAGATGTTCAGGGCCTGAACGCGATCTCGCGCCAGGTGCTCGCGAACGGCGCGCAGGCGATGGCCGGGATGGCGCGGGCGCGGCTCGAGGCGAGCAAGGCGCCACCGCCGCGCCGCCGCGCCGGCGAGGACCGTCCGCTGGTCGGCCTCACGATGTTCGGCGTCACCACGCCCTGCGTGCAGCAGGTCACAAAGCTGATCGGCGGCGACACCGAATGCCTGGTGTTTCACGCCACCGGCATCGGCGGCGAGTCGATGGAGAAACTGGTCGACGGCGGCCTGATCTCGGCGGTGATCGACGTCTCGACCACCGAAATCGCAGACCTGCTGTTCGGCGGCACGCTTCCAGCGACCGAGGACAGGCTCGGCGCCATCATCCGCACCCGCATTCCCTATGTCGGCTCGGTCGGCGCGCTCGACATGGTCAATTTCGGCGCCCCCGACACCGTGCCGGAGCGCTATCGCGGCCGCTTGCTGCATCAGCACAATCCGCAGGTGACCCTGATGCGAACGTTGCCCGCGGAAAATGCCGCGATGGGCAGCTGGATCGGCGACCGGCTCAACATGATGGAAGGCCCGGTGCGCTTCCTGCTGCCGGAGGGCGGGGTCTCGGCACTCGACGAGCCCGGCAAGCCGTTCTTCGACGCCGCGGCGCGCGATGCGCTGTTCGGCGCGCTGGAGGCGAGCGTGCGGCAGACGGCGTCGCGCCAGCTCATCCGCGTCCCGCATCATATCAACAGCCCGGCATTCGCCGCCGCGCTGGCGCAGCACTTTCGCGCGCTTCAAGGCGCCCGGCCGCGCGCGCGCGCGTCGGGCCGGTAGAGGATCACCGCATGGCAGCGATCGATCGGCAGGCTCTTCTCAGCAGGTTTCACGCGATGATCGCGCGCGGCGAACCAATCGTCGGCGGTGGCGCCGGCACCGGGCTGTCCGCCAAATGCGAGGAAGCCGGCGGCATCGACCTGATCGTGATCTACAATTCCGGCCGCTTCCGGATGGCCGGGCGGGGTTCGCTGTCCGGCCTGATGCCGTACGGCGATGCCAATGCGATCGTGATGGAAATGGCCGCCGAGGTGCTGCCGGTGGTGAACAAAACACCGGTGCTGGCCGGCGTCTGCGCCACCGATCCGTTCCGCAGCATGGACCGCTTTCTCGACGAGGTGAAAGCCGCCGGCTTTTCCGGCGTGCAGAACTTTCCGACGGTCGGACTGATCGACGGCAGTTTTCGCGTGGGGCTGGAGGAGACCGGCATGTCCTACGCGCTCGAAGTCGAGATGATCAAGCTGGCCGGCGCCAAGGGCCTGCTGACGACGCCCTATGTGTTCTCGGCGGACGACGCCGCGGCGATGGCGGGTGCCGGCGCCGACATCATCGTCTGCCATTTCGGACTGACCGCCGGCGGCGCGATCGGCGCGCGGACCGCGACGAAGCTGGCGGATGTTCCGGCGATGCTCGACGCCTGGGCCGCGGCAGCGCTCGCGATAAAACCCGACGCGATCATTCTCGTGCATGGCGGCCCGGTGGCAGAACCCGCGGACGCCGAATTCGTCATCAGAACCTCGCGGCATTGCCATGGCTTCTACGGCGCCTCCTCGATGGAGCGGCTGCCGGTGGAAGTCGCGATCCGCGAGCAGACCCGGAAATTCAAGGCCATCAGCCGCAGCTGAACGGACCATCGAGAGTACGTCGTGGAGGGAGAACAGACATGTCAGGCCAGCTGATCGGAGCACTCATTCTCTGGCTGATCGTCGCCATCATCGCGATCGCGATCGTCGTCTACCTGGTGAACTGGCTTTACCGGCGCTCGTCGAAGGAGGCGGCATTCGTCCGTACCGGCCTTTCCGGCGAGAAGGTGGTGATCGATTCCGGCGCCTTCGTGATGCCGTTCATCCACGACATCACGCCGGTTAACATGAACGTGCTGCAGATGCGGGTGCATCGCGGCCAGGACGACGCCATCATCACCCGCGACCGGATGCGGGTCGACATCGACGCCGACTTCTACGTCCGCGTCCGCGCCACGCCCGAGGCGGTGTCGCTGGCGGCCTCCACGCTTGGCCGGCGCACCATGCAGCCGGAGACGCTGCACGCGCTGCTGTCAGGCAAGTTCGTCTCGGCGATCCGCTCGGTCGCCTCCGAGATGACGATGGAGGACATGCACGAGCAGCGCGGGGTCTATCTCGCCAGGGTCAAGGAAGCCGCCGCCGAGGCGCTCGCCCAGAACGGGCTTGAGCTGGAATCGGTGGCGTTGACCAATCTCGACCAGACCGACCTGCAATATTTCAACGCCTCGAACCGTTTCGACGCCGAGGGCCTGACCCATCTGATCGAGCAGATCGAGGGCCGGCGCAAGACCCGCAACGACATCGAGCAGGATTCGATGATCAAGATCCGCTCGCGCAACCTCGAGGCGGAGAAGCAATCGCTCGAGATCGAGCGCGAGAGCGAGCTGGCGCGGCTGGAGCAGCAGCGCGAGGTCGAGGTGAGGCGCGCCGTGCAGCGCGCCGAGATCGCCCGCGAGCGCGCGATGCGCGACACCGAGGCCGAGCAGGCGCAAATCAATGCTCGCGAGGAAATCGAGAAATCGCGGATCGGCAATGAACGCGCCATCAGCGAGGCGCGGATCGCCTCCGAGCGCGACGTCCGTCAGCGCGAGATCGAGCGCAGCCAGATCGTCGATCAGGCCGAGATCGCCGCGCGCGAGACGGTGGAGAAGGCGCGGATCGCCAATGACCAGCTGATCAAGGAGTTTCGCATTACCGCCGACCGCGAGATCCGCGAGCGCGAGATCGAACAGGTCCGTGCCCTGCAGGCCGCCGAAATCGCCGCGCGCGAATCCACCGAGCGCGCCCGGATCGCACAGGAAGCATCCGTCAGCACCGACCGGATCGCCAATGAACAGCGGATCTCGGGTCTCGATATCGCCAAGCGGCGTTCGATCGAGGAGGCCGATATCGCCGCAAGGCTGGCCACCGAAACCGCGGAAATCGCCCGCAACAGCGCCATCATCGCCAATCGCCTCGCCGCGGAGGAAAAGCGGTTGGCGCGCGAGATCGTCCGCGATCGCACCGTCCAGCAGGAGGCGATCACGTCGAAGGAACTGGTGGAGTCCGCCCGCATCCTGCAGGAGGAGAAAGTCCGCGCGCTGACCATCACCCGCAATCGGGCGATCGACGAGGCCGAGATCGCAGCACTTCATGCGGTGGAGGCGGCGCGGATTGCCAACGAGAAGGAAATCGCGGCGCATCGCATCCTCGCCGAACAGGAAACCCGGTCGCAGGAAATCGCGCGGACGCAGACGCTGGAGGGCGCTGAAATCGCCGCCCGCGAGGCCACCGAGACCGCGCGCATCGCATCCGAGCTCGAGATCCGCAACCTTGACATCAGCCGCGCCAAGGCGATCGAGACCGCCGAGATCAAGAAGCGCGATGCCGTCGAGATCAGCCGCATCGAAGCCGAACTCGCGATCGACAAGGGCCGGATCGCGGCATCGAAGAGCCGCGAGGTGCTGCAGATCGATCAGAAGAAGACGGTCGAGATCGCCGAGGAGGAACGCGTCATCGCCACCTCCGCGCGCAGGATCGAGCGGGTCGATTCCGACCGCGCCGTGCGCGCGGCCGAGATCAATGCGCGCCAGGAGATCGAGAAGGTAGACATCACGCGCGAGCGCGAACTGGAAGTGGCGCGGCTGGAGCGCCGCAAGGCGCTCGAACAGCTCGATATCGCGCGCAACCAGGCGCTGCAGGAATCCGAGATCGCCGCGCGCGAGGAAATCGAACGCGCGCGGATCGCCTCCGAGCGCGGCCTCGACGAAGCCCGCGTCGGCCGCGACCTCGATTTGCGCAAGCTCGAAGTCAGTCGCGAGCGCGAGGTCGAGAGCGCCGTGATGGACAAGGCGATCGCGATCTTCGAGAAGTCGCTGCTGGAATCCGCTGCGCAAGTGAAAGCGGAGATGGCGAAGGCCAAGGCGGTGGAGGCCGAGGAGATCGTCAAGACGGTGCGCGAAAGCGAAAACGCCAAGCGGCGCACCACGGTGGAAGTCATGCTGGCGCGGAAGAACGCCGACGAGAAGCGCATCGAGGCCGAGGCCCATGCGATCCGCGCGGCGGTCGACGCCGAAGCGCAGAAGCTGCTCTATGAGGCCGAAAATGCGCTCACCGACGAGGCCCGCTACGGCCTGTTCCGGCGCCGGCTGCTGGACCGGATCGAGGGCATCGTGCGCGAAAGCGTCAAGCCGATGGAGAAGATCGAGGGCATCCGCATCCTGCATGTCGATGGGCTGGGCGGCATGGCCGGCGGTGGCGGCGGCAGTTCGCGCACGCCGACCGACGAGGTGATCGAATCGGCGCTGCGCTACCGGGTGCAGGCACCGCTGATCGATCAGGTGCTGAAGGAAATCGGGATCGAGGGCGGCAGCCTCGCCAAGATGGGCGGGCTGATGCGCGAAGCCAGTGACATGCAGCGGGTCGGCAAGGACGCCCAGCCGCCGAGGCCGAGGGACGATGGACCAGTTCCCGCCGGCGAAGGACCCGACGAGCCCAAGCCGTCCGGCCGCGGCGGCAGAGGCAAGGGCAAGGAGTAATCGGATGGCCCGTGTCTATGTATCCAGCGTCATCAATGCGCCGGCACCCAAGGTCTGGGCGCGCGTGCGGGATTTCAACGGCCTGCCGAACTGGCATCCCGGTATCGCGGAAAGCCGGATCGAGAACGGCGAGCCGGCCGACAAGGTCGGCTGCGTCAGGGCATTTGCCCTGCGCAACGGCGACCGGCTGCGCGAAAAGCTGCTCGGCCTGTCGGACTTTGACATGCTCTGCACCTATTCGATCCTGGATTCGCCGATGCCGCTGACCAACTACGTAGCCTCATTGCGGCTGACCCCGGTCACCGACCAGGATCGCACCTTCATCGAATGGAGCGCCGATTTTGACTGCGCGCCGGAGCTGGAAGCGGAACTCGTCAGTGGGGTCGGCGGCAATGTGTTCCAGACCGGCTTCGACGCGCTCAACCGCGCCTTCGGAGCCTGAGCGATGCCGAAGGTCGTTCGCAGCACTATCATTGACGCGCCGGTCGAACGGCTGTGGGCGGTGTTGCGCGATTTCAACGGCCATGAATCCTGGCATCCGAGCGTCGCCAAAAGCACGATCGAGCGCGGCTATCCCTCCGACAAGATCGGTTGCATCAGGCGCTTTACGATGCAGGACGGCGCCGAGTTGCGTGAGCAACTGCTGGCGCTGTCGGACCTGGAGATGACGTTCAGCTATTGCCTGCTGGAGACGCCGATTCCGCTGTTCAACTACGTCGCCCATGTCCGGCTGTTGCCGGTCACCGACGGCAATCGCAGCTTCTGGCAATGGGAGGGCCGGTTCACCACGCCGGCCGGGCGCGAGGCGGAGCTCGCCGACCTCGTCGGCAACGAAGTCTATTCGAACGGCATTGCGGCGGTCCGCCAGCTGCCCGAACTCGCAGGCTAGGAAACGCCATGCCCGTCAACGTACGTATCATCAAGGGATTGCAGGAAGCCGCCGAGATCCTGGCCGGCGACCGCGGCGCGCAGCTGCTCGGCGGCGGCACGCTGCTGGTGCGCGCCATCAACGAGGGCGTGATGACGGAGGGCACCCTGCTGCGCGCGGTCGACCCGGCGCTGCTGGCGATGAATACCGGGGGGGCGCGGGTCGAACTCGGTGCCGGCGTCACCATGGCGATGGTGCTGGCCAGCCGCGACCTTGCCTACCTGCACGCGGCGGCGCGCGGCATCGGCGGCCCGGCGGTGCGGACCACGGCGACCATCGGCGGCAATTTGTTCGCGGCGACGCCGTACGGCGATTTCACCACCGCGCTGCTGGCGCTCGACGCCGTCGTTACGCTGCATGCCGGTTTCGGCGGCGCGCGGGTGATGCCGCTGGAGGAGATGCTGGCGAACCGGGCGCGGGGCGGAGTCGGGCTGGTCGTCTCGGTCGGCTTCGTCCGCCCGGCCGGTTCCGATGCGTTTCGGTTCCTGAAAGTCGCGCGCGTGCGGCCGAAGGGCATCTCGGTGCTGTCGATCGCGGCTCATCTGCCACAGAATGCCGGTCGGATCAGCGGCGCGCGGATCGCCTATGGCGCGATGGGACCGACGCCGCTGCGCGCCAAGGCGGTCGAGCGCCTGCTGGAGGGCCGTACCCTGGACGCCGCCACCATTGCTGCGGCGAAGAGCGCGGCGCTGGAGGGCACGCAGCCCGCCACCGATGCGATCGCCTCGGAATGGTATCGCCGCGAAGTCTTGCCTGTGCATCTCGGCCGGCTGCTGGCCGGCGAGACATCCTGAAGGAACGCGTCAATGGCCCGGATGCCTGTACAGTTTCGCCTCAACGGCTCTGACCGCGCGGTATTCGTCGAGCCCGCGGAAACGCTGCTCGGCACCATCAGGCGCGGGCTCGGCGATTTCGCGCCGAAATTCGGGTGCGGGCAGGGCACCTGCGGCGTTTGCACCGTGCTGGTCGACGGCGAGCCGCAGCTGGGCTGCCTCACGCTCAGCGTGACCTGCGAAGGACGGTCGATCGAAACCGCAAGCGGGCTCGCCGATGGGCCGACGCTGCACCCGCTGCAGGCCGCCTTCATGGAGCATTTCGCCGCGCAATGCGGCTTCTGCACGCCGGGCATGCTGATGGCGGCCAAGGCGCTGCTCGACCGCAATCCGGACCCGACCCGTGTCGAGGTGGTCGAGGCGATCGCTGGCAACATCTGCCGCTGCACCGGCTACGAGCCGATCATCAACGCCATTCTGGCCGCCGCGCAGCAGCGCGGCGCCCGCCGCGCCTGAGGGAATCCCGATGCTGGAATTTCGCAAGGATCTGTTTGCCGACGAGCGCGACGACAATCTCAATGTCATCGGCAAGGGCGAGCAGCGCCAGGACATGCTGGGGCATGTCACCGGCCGCACCCGCTTTTTCGATGATCATGGCTTTGACGGCCTGCTGCATCTGAAGGTGGTGCGCTCGCCGCATCATCACGCCCGTATCCGGAGCATCGACGTGACAGAAGCGGAGCGCGCGCCCGGCGTGAAGCGCGTGATCCGGGCGCAGGACGTTCCGCTGAACAAGAACACGCTGCTCAGCCTGATCGGATTCGGCAAGGACGACGAGCCGACACTCGCCGTCGACAAGGTGCGTTACAAGGGCGAGCCGATCGTCGCCGTCATCGCCGACAGCGAGACGGAAGCCATGGCCGCCGCAAAGCTGGTTCGGGTCAGCTATGATCCGCTGCCCACGGTGTTCGACGTGCAGGAGGCGCTGAAGCCGGGCGCGCCCGTCGTCAACGAGACCTACCCGGGAAACTATTTCGAGTATCACGACAAATACGACCATCAGAAGCTGCGCTTCGGAGATGTCGAGGCGGGGTTCCGCACCGCGGATCATGTGCTCGAAGAGCGCTACCAGATGTCGCCGATCGAGCACGCCTCGACCGAGACCAACGGCACCATCGCCGCCCCCGAGACCAACAACCGCTATGTCGTGCATTCCTGCGCGCAGGGCCTGTTCTTCTCGCTCGGAACCACCGCCAAGATACTGGCGCTGGAATCCAACCGGCTGCACTTCATCGGCGGCACCGTCGGCGGCGGCTTTGGCGGCAAGGTCGATTCGCTGACCGAGCCGCTGGCGGTGCTTGGCGCCATCCTCACCGGTCGGCCGGTGCGCTATGTGCTGGGGCGCGAGGAGGAAATGCAGTTCGCGTCGCCGCGCGGGGCCGAGCGGCACGTCATCAAGGACGGCGTGATGCGCGACGGCCGCATCGTGGCGCGGCAGATCACTTCCTATTTCGATGCCGGCGCCTATACGCGGCTGTCCAGCTACGGCGTGGTCAAATGTGTCGCCCACATGCCGGGTCCCTACACCATCCCGAATGTGCGCGGCGATGCCTATTGCGTCTTCACCAACCGCGTGCCGGCCACCGCGATGCGTGGCTTCGGCGTCACCGGGCTGGACTTCTCGATCGAAGTGCAGATGGACAAGCTGGCGCATCTGGTCGGTATCGACCCGATGGAGTTCCGCATTCTCAACGCCTATCGCGACGGCGACATAAAGGCGCATCGCCGCGTCGCCCACAACACCGCGCTGATCGAATGCGTGCAGGTCGCGGCGCAGAAGGTGAACTGGCCGCTGAGCGAGACGGCGCGGCGCGCCTCGTCGCTGAGTGGCGGCGGTGGTCCTCGCGCGGTGATTCCGCCGACGGTAACCGATGAGAGCGGCCGGATCGGACGGCCGGAGACGCGGCAGGCGCCGCCAATATTGCCGCCACAACTGGCACCGGGCGCGGCGCCGCTGCCAGCCTTTCAGGCTCCGCCTGCGGTGCCGATCTATCAGCCGCCGCCGGCGCATCAGCCCGTCCCGCCGTTGCCGAACTATCCGTCGCAGCCGGCAACGGCCGCGCCGCTGCCACCGGTGCCGACACCGCCGGTTCCGACCCCGCCGGCGTCGCCGCAGCACGGCGCGGCGCGGTTCTCGTCGGTATTCACACGGAGGCGCTGAGATGGCACGGCATCAGGGGCGCGGAATGGCGTCCATCAATTACCCGATCGGCATGAATCTCGGCGGCGATCCCAGCCAGGCCTTGGTGCACGCCAATCCCGACGGCAAATTCACCGTGGCGCTGTCGGCGATCGATCTCGGGCAGGGCATGAAGCAGGTCAGCCGGCAGATCGCGGCGGAGACGCTGGGCGTGCCGATCGAGGACGTCTATGTCGACACCGCCGACAGCGACACCGGTCCGCACGACATGGGCTCGTTTGCCTCGCGCGGCACCCACCGTGTCGGCAACGCGGTGATCGTCGCCGCCAAGGAGGCGCGCGGCGTGCTGCTGGAGGCCGCCGCCGAGGAACTCGAGGTCAATGCCGAGGATCTGGTCACCGACGGCAAGGGCAACATCCACGTCCGCGGCGCGGCGTCGAAATCGATCACCGTGAAGGCGGCGTCGCAGGCGGCGCAATTCAAGCAGGGCAAGACCATCTCCGGCCGCGGCATCTTTCTGATCCCACTATCCAACGTCAATCCGGAGACCGGCGAGATGTCGCCGGTCACCGCCTATGCCCATGCCTGCCTCGTTGTCGATCTCGAGGTCTGCGATGAAACCGGCGACGTCAAGGTCAACAAGATGACCAGCGCCTATGAACTTGGCCGCGCGCTCAATCCGAAAATGGTCGAGCAGCAATTGGTCGGCGGCGCCTGGATGGGCATGAGCCACGCGCTCTACGAGACGCCGGAGCCGTATTACCCCAACCCCGAACATGGCGGCCGCGACTACAACGAGTACCTGATGCCGGGTCCCGGCGATATCGCGCCGCACGACATCGCGGTGCTGGAGCGGCCGGCGCCGGACGGCCCGTTCGGCGGCAAGGGGCCGGGCGAGATGTGCGCCAATCCGGTGCTGCCGGCGGTCGCCAACGCGATCTTCAACGCCATCGGCGTGCGTATCGACACGCTGCCGATCACGCCGGAAAAAATCCTGCGCGCGCTGAAAGCGCAGGGCGGCGCGCGGCCGCAAGCCCGGCGCGCATAGGGGACATCGGAATGGCGGTGCGCGGAACTGTCGGGGGGATCGATCGGCCGGAGAAACTGGCCGAGGCCTTGCGCGCGGCCTATTACCTCGCCGATGACGGTTTTGCCACGGCCGGCTACCTGGCGCTCGCGCTCGGCAAGCCGCTCCTGCTGGAAGGCGCGCCGGGTGTCGGCAAGACCGAGGCTGCCAAGGCGATCGCCGGGATCATGGGGCGGCAGTTGATCCGGCTGCAATGCTACGAAGGCATCGACGCCGCTGCCGCGCTGTACGAGTGGAATTACCCGCGCCAGATGCTGGCGATCCGGCAGGCCGGCGACGCGCCGATCGACATCTATCGCGACGATTTCCTGATCGAGCGGCCGATGCTGGCGGCGCTGCGACGGCCGGAATCGACGGTGCTGCTGATCGACGAAATCGACCGCTCCGATCCGGAATTCGAGGCGTTCCTGCTCGAATTCCTGTCGGACTTCTCGATCTCGATCCCGGAGCGCGGCACGCTGCGCGCGCATGAACGGCCCGTGGTGATCCTGACCTCGAACCGAACCCGCGATCTGCACGAGGCGCTGCGGCGGCGCTGCGTCTATCACTACATCGCCTATCCGAATCCGGAGCGTGAGGCGCGGATCATCATGATGCGCGCGTCCTCCGTCGCCGAGGCTACCGCGCGCGCGATCGTGACGGCGGTCGGGCGGCTGCGGCAGGAGCCGTTGACAAAACCGCCTGGCGTCGCCGAAGCGATCGACTGGGCGGAAGCCGCGACGCTGCTGGCGAAGACCGGAGCGCCCTGGCCGGACGCGTTTCGCCGCGCGATCGGCGTGGCGCTGAAGGACGAGGAGGATCTCGCCTTCATCGCGCCGCGGCTCGACGCCATCATCGCGGAGATCGCGGCATGACGGAGTTGGCTCTGCCTCGCGCGGCCCGGCCGCTGCTGGATTTCATCGCATTGTTGCGTCGCAACGGTTTTTCGGTCGCGCCGGAACAGGGCCTGGCCTTTCTGCGCGCGATCGAGCTGCTCGGCCCGCGCGATATCGAGGACATTCGTCGCGCCGGCGTCGCCACGCTGGCGCCGCCGTTCGAACGGCAGCCCGATTTCGATATGCTGTTCGATATGCATTTTCTCGGCCTTGCCGGCACGCTGTCGGATCAGGTCACCGAGAGCGACGAGGAGTTGCAGGTGCAGGACGATGGCGCCGGATACGACGCGCCGCTGTCGGACGACATCAACGAAACCGGGCAGGCGGCGACTACGCGCGAGGCGCTGTCCCGGCGTAGTTTGCGGCCGGATGACGACAGCCATGAACTGGCGCGGTTCAGCCGGCATCTGCCGGCCCGGCTGCCGCGCCGGCGCGGCTATCGGATGCGCTCGGCCAAGCGCGGCGGCGGCTTCGATCTGCAACGTTCGCTGCGTGAGTCCATCCGCACCGATGGCGAGATCATCCGGCTGCGCCGCCGCGAACGTCAGCCGCGGCCACGCGCCATCCTGCTGCTGATCGACGTGTCGGGTTCGATGAAGGAGCGCTCCGACGCGCATCTGCGCTTTGCCCATGCGCTGGTCAACGCGGCGCCGCGCGTCGAGGTATTCACCTTCGGCACGCGGCTGACGCGGCTGACCCGCGCGCTGCGGCTGAAGAACCGGGAGCAGGCGCTGGCTGTCGCTGCGGACCTCGTGGCGGACTGGGATGGCGGCACGCGGATCGGCGATGCGCTGGCTGCCTTCCTGGCGGTGCCGCGCTTCGCCGGCTATGCCCGCGGCGCGCTGGTGCTGGTTTTGTCCGACGGACTCGAGCGTGGCGACCCGGCGCAGATGATCCGCGCGGTCGGACATCTCGCCGCGCGCGCCTGGCGGATCGACTGGCTGACCCCGCTTGCCGCCGCGGCCGACTATCGCCCGGAGACCGCGGCATTGCGCGCGGTGCTGCCGATGCTCGACAGCGTCGCCAATGGCGCCACGACGGAGCGGCTGTGCCGGCACGTTCTCGACCTGTCACGACGGAGGGGCGCCCGATGATTCAGCCTGAGAGCCGCTGCGTCGATTCGCATCATCACGACACCGCCGCCGGCATCTACCGGCTGGCCTGATCAACACGATCCAACGAGAGGAAACAACCACATGGCGCTCGAGATCAAGATCCTGGACTACGGCGACATCGAGCTGGAATCCAGCTTCCTCGTGCTGGGACGCGATTGCGGGCGCGTCAGGCGGGTAAACACTTTCGGCTTCCTGATCCTCGGCGGTCCGTGGCCGATGGTGGTCGATACCGGCTATCGCCACAATCAGATCATGGAAAGCCTGGGCATGCGCGGGCTGCAGCATCATGAAAACATGATCGAGAACCAGCTCGCCCGGCACGGCGTGAGGATGGGCGACGTGCGCTACGTCATGCACACCCATCTCCACATCGACCATGCCGGCAAGGACGAGCTGTTTCCCATGAACACCACGGTCCTGCTGAACCGGCGCGAACTGGAGTATTCGGTGTCCGGCCTGATGCATCCGCAATATCCGGCGCCTGACATCAAGCACCTGATCGACCGGCTGCACACCCGCCACGCGCTGCGGCTGGAGGATCTCGAACTGTCCGGCCCGATCGAGGTCTGCCCCGGCGTGACCGTCGACGCGGCCGGCGCCCACACCGAGGGCTCGATGAACATCCATGTCGAGACCGCCGAGGGCCGCGCCACCATCTGCGGCGACGTGATCTATGACTTCAACGACCAGATCGTGAACCCCTTTCACGAACTGCATCACAACGAGCCGCGCACCACCGGCAACCACGGTAACACCAAACGCGAGGAGAAGGCCGCAATCAAGCGGCTGCTTTCCGGCTCGCGTTTCCTGCTGCCGGTGCATGACAAGCCCGCCAGGATCGAGCACGGACAGGTGGTGGCGCGGCTCGACATGGCGGTGCCGGGGCCGATCGTGCAGTCGCTGCCATCGCGCAACTGGTTCGCGGCGTGAACGGCGCTTTCGGAGACCTGCGATGACCACGCATATCGCGCTGCGACCATCCTTCGCCGAATTGATCGACCTCTGGGCGCCGGTGCGGCAGGTCGGCACCGGATTCCAGTTCACGGAGGGCCCGATCTGGCATCCGAAGGCGCATGATCTGTTGTTCTCGGACATGCCGGGCGACGTGCGCCGTCGTTTCGACGGGCAGGGCATTCGCGAGGCGATGCGCCCCGCCAACAAGTGCAACGGCATGACCTATGATGCCGAGTTGAACCTGATCGTCTGCGAGCACGCCACCTCGACGCTGGTGCGCGAACGGCCCGACGGGCGGCGCGAGACCGTGGCATCGCATTTCGAAGGGCTGGAGCTGAACTCGCCGAACGACGTTTGCGTCAAATCCGACGGCGCGATCTATTTCTCCGATCCGTGGTACGGAAGAATGCCGGTCTACGGCATCGAGCGGCCGCGCCAGCTCGGCTTCCAGGGCGTCTATCGCGTGCCGCCGGGCGGCGGCCCGCCGCAATTGCTGGTCGACCGCCATCTGTTCGATCAGCCGAACGGACTGTGCTTTTCACCGGACGAGAAGCGGTTCTACGTCAACGACACCGTCAAGCATTTGATCCGCGTGTTCGACGTCGATGCCGGCGGCACCCTCGGTAACGGCAGGGTGTTCGCCTCCAACATCGTCTCGGCGACCGAGCCCGGCGTGCCCGATGGCATGAAATGCGATGCGCTCGGCAATATCTGGCTGTCGGCGCCGGGCGGAATCTGGGTCTATGCGCCGGACGGTCGATTGATCGGCAAGCTGCGGATTCCCGAACTGGTGAGCAATCTGACCTGGGGTGGTGGCGACTGGCGCACGCTCTACGTCACCGCCACGCATTCGGTCTATGCGGTGCCGGTAAAGGTCGGCCCGCGCAACGAGCCGTACATGCGCGGCGGCCAGAACGCGCCGGCCGCGGCGCAGCCGGCGCCGGCTTCGGTGATGACGGTCAGCCGGTCCGGCGCCAAGCTGGCCGAGCCGGGCTACGCGGTTGATCCCAAGCGCTGCGCGATGATCATCCAGGACATGCAGAACGATGTGGTGATGGACGGCGGCGCCTTCGCCTCGTCCGGCTCGCCGCTGCATTGCCGCGAGCAGAACGCCATCGCCAATACCAGGCGACTCGCCGAAGCTGCGCGTGCCCGCGGCGTTATGGTGATCCACGTCTGGTTCGTGGTCGAGCCGGGCGCGCCGGGCATGACCGCGAACGCTCCGCTGTTCGAGGGGTTGATCGACTCCAAGGCCATGGTGCGCGGCACCTGGGGTGCGGCACCGGTGTCGGGGCTGGAGCCGCACGCCGGCGACCAGACGGTGGAGAAGATGCGGATGAGCGCCTGGGAAGGCACGCGGCTGGAGGCGATGCTGAGGGCGGCCGGGCGGGATTTTATCATCGTCACCGGCGCGTGGACCAACATGTCGATCGAACACACCGCCCGCACCGGCGCCGACAAGGGGTTCTACATGATCGTGCCGGAGGATTGCTGCTCGACGATGAATGCCGAATGGCATATCGCGGCGGTCAACTATGCAATCCAGAACGTGGCGATGGTGACCCGCGCCGACGATCTGATCGCGGCATTGTCCTGAGCGTAGCGTTGCGATCTCGCGTCCCGCTTGTCCAATGCCGGCTCAGGGCCCCGCGGAGTAAACGGCAAGGCGACGGCCGGCAAAACCGGGCTACCCGGCGAGAAAGCCGCCGTCGATTGCGACCACCGTGCCGGTGGCGTAGCTCGACGCCGGCATGCACAGGAACGCGACGGCGCCGGCGACGTCGTCGGGCTGTCCCCACCGCTTGAAGGCGGTGCGATCGGCGATGCGCTGATAATGCGCCTGATCCTGTCGCCCGGCCGCATTGATGCTGGTTTCGATATAGCCCGGCGCCACCGCGTTGACCCGGATACCCTCGGGCGCCCAGGCCAGCGCCAGCGCCTTGGTCAGCATCACGACGCCACCCTTGCTGGCGCAGTAGGCGGGGATGCGTGGCAGCGCCAGTGTCGCGTTCATCGAAGCGATGTTGACGATCGAGCCTTTGCTGTGCGCCAGCGCGCCGCGGAACGCCGTGCAGGTCCGGAACGTGCCGGTGAGGTTGACGTCGAGCACATTCATGAACGTGGCGATCTCGAATTCCTTGTCGCGCGCCAAAATGCCCGCGCAATTGATCAGCGCATCGACCCGCTGGTGGGTTTTCGCGAAAGTCTCGACGGCCGCGTCGTTGGTAACGTCGAGCGGCTGGATGGTCAGCCCTGCGCGAGGACGAAGCGATGAAGCCGAGATCGCGGCGTCATCCACGGCGGTGGCGCTGACCCTCGCCCCGAGATCGCAGAAAAGGTTGGAAATCGCCGCGCCGATGTCGCCTGCGCCGCCGATCACGGCGGCATGAAAGCCGGACGGCAGAGAAAATGGCAGGGTCATTGAATGGTGCTCCTGGATGGCGCCGCCGTCATGCGCGCGGCGGGGCGGTCGATTCGCGAACGATCAGGGAATAATCGATCTCGTGATGCATGATGGTCTGCTCGCCGGCGAGATGCCGGACCAGATATTCGCCGGCGCGCTGCCAGGTGGCGCCGGTCGGTACCTGGATCGTGGTCAGGCTCGGCCGCAGATGACGGCTCCAGTCGAGGTCGTCGAAGCCGACCACCGACAGGTCGCGGGGGATGACGTGGCCGCTGCGCTCAGCTTCGAGCAGCACACCATAGGCGATCACGTCGTTGCCGCAGACGATGGCGCTCGGCCGGTCCGGCAGGCCCAGCAGATACCTGGCGGCTTCCCGCGCATCGTCGAGCGTGTAGGGCACCTCGACATGCCATTGCGGCGGCAGTCCGATGCCGTTCTCGGACAGCGCGCGACGAAAACCGTCGACCCGCGCGCTGGCACGATCGTTGTTCCGCTGCAGCGCTGAAACGATCCCGATCCGGCGGTGGCCGAGTTCGATGACGTGCATGGCGGCACGATGCGCCGCCCCTTCGTTGTCGGTGCCGACGCAGGGGTAGGGGCGGTCCGGCCGGTACACGCCTACATTGATGAAGGGAATCGCGGTATCGGCCAGCATCTTGCGCAAGGCGTCGTGATGGCAATCGCCGCGCAACACCAGCCCGTCGACGCCGCGGCTGACCAGGTTGCGCGCCTGCTCCAGTTCGACATCGAGATCGTAGCCGCTGGTGGTCAGCAACAGCATATAGCCGACCGACGACAGATATTTCTGCAGCGCCGCGATGCCGCGGGCGAACATCGTATTGTCGATGGTGGGGATGATGGCCCCGAGCGTGCGGGTGCGCCGCGACGACAGCGCGCGTGCCGAGGCATGCGGAATATAGCCGACCGAATGCACCGCCTCGGCGATGCGCATGCGCAGTTCGGCGCTGACGGAATCCGGACTTTTGAGCGCGCGCGATACTGAAGCCGTCGAAACGCCTGCGCGCGCCGCGACGGCGCGTATGCCTTGTTTCGATCTGATGGACGGCTTTTCCAAATGGTCTGTCCAGAACAAAAGAATGTAACGTTACATCATAAATGATGAAGGCGATTTTTCGTTTTGTCCAGAGATAAAGCCGTAAACTAACGCATCGGCGCGATGGGCGGTCTGCTTGACAGGCGCGACATGCGGCGTAATCTGTAACCGGTTACATAATCGATCTGGTCGAACCAGACGCCGTGGACGCCAAAGGGAGGAATCAATGTCCGGAAAAGCTTTTGCGACACGCGTCGCGCTTTCGATTGTTTCGCTGGGGGCCGTCACCACGGCGGCCGGCGCCGCCGATTTCGACTGGAAGAAATTCCAGGGCAAGACCGTCACCTTTCTCGCCAACAACAATCCCGTGTCGCAGGCACTGCTGACCTACAAGGGCGATTTCGAGAAGCTGACCGGCATGACGCTGAAGGTGGACGGCTACCAGGAGCAGCAGATGCGCCAGCGGCTGGTCACCGTCATGAACGCGCGCAGCGACGAAGTCGACGTGTTCATGACCCTGCCGTCGCGCGAGGGCGAGCAGTTCGCGGCGGCGGGCTGGTATGGCGACCTCTCGGCGATGTCGAAGAGCCAGGCGGCAAAGGATTACGATTTTGCCGGTCTGAGCCAGGCCCTGCTCAAGGCGGGAACCTTTGGCGGCAAGCTCACCAGCATGCCGATGAATCTCGAGGGCCCGATCCTCTACTATCGCACCGACATCTTCAAGAAATGCGGCATCGAGAAGCCGGCAACCATCAAGGACGTCGAGGCGGCAGCGCAGAAGATCAAGGCATGCGATGCCACGATCACGCCGTTCGTCTCGCGCGGCCTGAAGCCGGCGGTCGCCTACACCTTCAGCAACATGCTGCACAATATCGGCGGCAGCTATATGGCGAACGGGAAGTCGAACCTGTGCTCGCCGAAGGGCAAGGAAGCGCTGGATACCTATAGCCGGCTGCTGCGCGACTATGGCCCGCCCGGCGTGGTCAACTACAGTTTTCAGCAGATATCGGCGCTCTATCGCAGCGGTCGCGCCGCGATGTCGTTCGAATCTTCCAACGAGTTGCGGACCGTGATGGAGGGTGGTGAGCGGCTCAAGGACACCGGCCTGGCGCCGTTCCCCGCGGGCGAAGCCGGAATGGTGCCGACCGCCATCGGCTGGGGCATGGCCGTGTCGGCTTTCAGCAAGCAGCAGGAGCCGGCGTGGTACTTCGTGCAGTGGGCGACGTCACCGGAAGTGCAGAAGAAGATGGCGGCGCAGGGGATCGCCCCGCCGCGTCCGGCGGTCGCCAACGACCCTGATTACCGCAAGTGGATCGACGAGCAGCCGGTACGCAAGGAATGGCAGGCGGCGCTCGACGTGCTGGCGACCAAGGGCTCGTCGGAAGTCGGCTATCCCATCGTCGCCAATCCGCAATCGCGCGAGTTCATCGGCCAGGCCGTGCAGGACCTGATCCTCAAGCAGAAGACCGTGGACCAAGCCTGCGCCGACGCCGACAAGGGCCTCGACGAACTGATTGCGCAGAAGTAAGCGACCGATGGTGGATGCCGCCAACACTGTAACGCCGGACCGACAGCGCGCCGAACTCGCCGCGCTGTCGGCGCCAGCCGTTCTGTTCACGCTGGCGATGATCGCTTTTCCGGTGATCTACACCGTGTGGCTCGGCTTCCACTCGTTTTCATCGACCGGACAGCAGTCTTTCAGCGGTCTCGGCAATTATTCGAAGCTGATCGGCGACAATGAGTTCTGGCATGGGCTCTGGGTGACGCTGGCGCTGTACCTGCTGTCGCTGGTGCTGCAGCTTGTGCTCGGGATCTGGCTGGCGATGCTGCTGTTCAACGCCAAGCGGCTGCCGGGGGTAGTCCGTTCGCTGTTCATTTCGCCGTTCATGATGCCGCCGGTGGTGGCCGGCCTGATGTGGCTGGTGATCCTCGATCCCTCGCTCGGCGCCGCCAATTACATCCTGCAGGCCGCGGGCCTGCCGCCTTCGGACTGGCTGGCGTCGCCGATCTGGGTGATTCCGACGATCGCGCTGATCGACACTTGGCAGTGGGCGCCCTATGTCGCGCTGATCGTGCTGGGCGGGCTGCAGTCGCTGCCGCCGAGCGTCTACGAGGCCGCGCAGATCGACGGCGCCTCCGCCTTCACGACCTTCAGGCGCATTACCTTGCCGCTGCTGCTGCCGACCATCGTCACCGCGGTGATCCTGCGCAGCGTCGACCTGCTGCGTTTCTTCGACATCATCTATATCACGACACAGGGTGGCCCCGGCAACGCCTCCAACACGCTGAATATCTACGGCTTCCGCGTCGGCTTCGAGTTTTTCAACATCGGCTATGCCAGCGCCTTGATGCTGACGCTGACCGTGATCGTGTTCGGCGTGGTGCTGGCGTTCAACCGCCTGCGCGGCGCGGTCGCCTGGTGAGACGTTTGATGGACCACACCCCCCTGAGCGAGTCCTGGATCAAGCGGCTTAATGTGGTGCAGCTGGTGCTGGTCGGCATCCTCATCATGGCGCCGACGGCATGGATGGTGCTGTCGTCGTTCAAGCCGTCGTTCGAGGTCACCGCCTATCCGCCGACGCTGATCTTTTCGCCGACGGTCGAGAACTACAACCAGTTGATGAAGACCACGCCGTTCTTCTCCTATGCGGTCAACAGCATGATCGTGACATTGGGATCCGCGGGGCTCGGGCTGCTGTTCGGAATTCCCGCGGCGTTTGCCGTTTCCTGGACGCGGATATCGTGGCCGGCGGTGCTGACGCTGGCGGCGCGGATGGCGCCGGGAACGCTGTTCCTGCTGCCATGGTACGTCATGTTCCGGGAGGTCGGCATGATCGGCTCCTACACCGCGCTGATCCTCAGCCATGCCGTCATCACGCTGCCGATCGTGATCTGGGTGCTGCTGCCGTCTTTCGACAACATTCCGCGCAGCATCTTCGAGGCCGCGCAGGTCGACGGCTGCAGCATCACCCGCATCCTCTGGAAGATCGCGATGCCGCTGGTGGGATCCGGCATCGCGGTGGCCGCGATCCTGTCGTTCGTGTTCTCCTGGAATTATTTTCTGTTCGCGCTGGTGCTGTCCAACGGCGACAGCAAGACGCTGATCGCGGCCGCCTTCAACTTCGTCGGCGAGGGGTCGACCCAATGGGGGGCGTTGATGGCGGCGGCAACCCTGATTGCGCTGCCGCCGCTGGTGCTGGCGGCGATCGTTCAGCGCTGGCTGGTGTCGGGACTGACGCTCGGCGCGGTGAAAGGCTAGTGCAGGTATCGTAATGACAACCATCGACCGGACCAACGCCACCATGGAAGCGGCGGTATTCCATGGCAACGACCGCATCACGATCGCGCGCGTCGGGATTCCCGATGTCGGGCAGGGCGAAGTGCTGGTCCGGGTCTCGCGCACCGCGCTGTGCGGCTCGGATTTCAAGCTGTGGCACAAGGGCGCGGAGTTCACCGCGGGCCATGAGGTCTTTGGCGTCGTCGAGCAGCCGGGTCACAAGATGCATGGCCGGCGCTGCGCCGTCTACATCCCCCTGCATTGCGATCACTGCGCGGCGTGTCGCCGCGGCGATACCCAGATGTGCCTCGAAATCTCCAGCCTGATCGGCTGGAACCGGCCGGGCGGTTATGCGGAATACCTGCCGGTTCCGGAAAACTGCCTGCTGCCGGTGCCCGATGACATCGAAGACAGCCTGGCGCCGTTGCTGCTGGACACAATCGGCACGTCGGCGCACGCGGTGCGTTTCGTCAGCCGCGTGGTGCCGCCGCAGGAGGCGGGACCCGTGCTTGTCACCGGCGCGGGACCGGTCGGGCTCGGCGTCATTCTGGCGCTCCGCGATGCCGGCTATGGCGACATTCATGTCTCCGATCCAAACACTGAACGGCTGAAGATCGCGCGCGCCTTTGGCGCCAAGGATCATCCGGTCGGCGATACCGGCAAGCGCTTCGCGTTGATCATGGAATGCTCCGGCGCGCATGCCGCGCGCAATCTTGGTATCGAGCTGGTGCTGCCGCGCGGCGCGCTGGTGCTGGTCGGCGAAAACGCGGCGCCCTGGACCATCGAGGAAGGCAAGGTGTTTCGCCGCAAGGATTTTTACATGATCCGCACCTTCTATTTTCCGATCGGCGATCTCGAACCGAACATCGCCTTGCTGCGCCGCTACAAGGACGAGTATCGCGTCATGGTCGACGGCGAGTTCGGACTGCGCGATTTGCCGGAGAATTTTGCGCGTTTCGCGCAGGGACAGTTGATCAAGCCGGTTCTAGCGGTGGGGCCACGCTGATGGCCGCCATCTCGATCCGCAATCTCGTCAAGCGCTACGGCAACTTCACCGTGGTGCCCGATCTCAGCCTCGAGATCGCCGACCAGGAGTTCGTCGTGTTCGTCGGGCCGTCGGGCTGCGGCAAGTCGACCTTGCTGCGCATCATCGCGGGACTCGAACCGATCACCAGCGGCGAACTGATGATCGGCGACAAGCGCGTCAACGGCGTGCCTGCCGCGCAGCGCGACATCGCCATGGTGTTCCAGGACTACGCGCTGTACCCGCATATGCGCGTCTACGACAATATGGCGTTCGCGCTCGAATTGCGCGGCATGCCGAAACAGGAGATCGACGCCAGGGTCAGGCAGGCCGCGGCGATGCTGCATATCGAAGCCTATCTCGATCGCAAGCCGAAGGAGCTTTCGGGCGGCCAGCGCCAGCGCGTCGCCATGGGCCGCGCCATCGTGCGCAACCCGCAGGTGTTCCTGTTCGACGAGCCGCTGTCCAATCTCGACGCCAAGCTGCGGGCGCAGGTCAGGGCGGAAATCAAATCGCTGTCGCAACAACTCAAGACCACGATGGTATTCGTGACCCACGACCAGATCGAAGCCATGACCATGGCCGACCGGATCGTGGTGCTGCAGAACGGCATCGTGCAGCAATACGATACCCCCGAAGTCGTCTACGAAAAGCCGGCGAACCAGTTCGTTGCGGGCTTCATCGGTTCGCCGACGATGAATTTCTTCCAGGTCGAATTGCGCGGCGATGCCGTGGCGTTCGCGCATGACGGAACGGCGGCGCCGCTCGATGCGGCAGCTCGCGCACGGCTGAAGAGCGCGGCAGGCAAGGGCGTGCTGGGCATTCGACCCGAACATTTCGATGTCGCCGCCGGCGTGGACGCGGCCGCGATCCCCGTCATCATCAAGCTGGTCGAACCGCTCGGCTCGGATACGCTGATCCATTTCGATGTCGCGGGCACAGCGGCGATCGCGCGCGTCGATCCCGCGATGAAGCCGAAGGTGGGAGAACGCCTGTCGTTGCTGCCGCAGCCGGACAAGATCCATCTGTTCGACACAGCGACCGGCCAGGTGTTGCAATGAGCGGAGGCGGGTCGTCAGGAGCAGGCAACGGCACGACGACATCGCACCACCTCGCGGCGCGCGCGGGCAGCACGCGGGTGATTTGCCTTGGGCTTTCCGCGCTCGATCAGATCTGGCGTGTTCCGGCGTTTTTTTCGGGCGGCAGCCAGAAGATCAGGAGCCTCGAATACGCCACCATGGGCGGCGGCATGGCCGCCACCGCGGCGGTCACCGTCGCGCGGTTGGGAGGTCGTGCCGCGTTCTGGGGACGTGGCGGCGAGGACGCCGCCGGCCTCGAGATGCGCCAGGCGCTTGCCGGGCAAGGCGTCGACGTCGCGCAATTCCGGCTGTTTGCGGAAGGTCATTCGTCGGTCTCCGGCATTCTGGTGGACAGTTCCGGCGAACGGCAGATCGTGAATTTTCGCGGCCAGTTTCCGGAAGAGGCCGATTGGTTACAACTCGCCGAAGTCGCGAGCGCGTCGTCGGTGCTGGCCGATCCGCGCTGGCCGGCCGGCGCCGTCGCGCTGTTCAACGCTGCACGCGCGCGCGACATTCCCACCATCCTCGATGCCGACGTCGCTGATCCCGATGTGTTCGAAGCGCTGCTGCCGCTGACCGATCACGCCATTTTTTCGGAGCCGGCGCTGGCGGGCTTTGCCGGTTCGACCGATGACGCGGCGCTGGCCAAAATTGCAGAATTCGGCTGTGCCGTGGCCGCGGTCACGCGCGGCGCCGACGGCGTCACGTGGCTGCAGAACGGCGTTGTCCACCGCCTGCCGGCCTATACGGTCAGCACGGTCGATACCACCGGCGCCGGCGACGTGTTCCACGGCGCCTATGCTTTCGCCATCGGTGCCAGCCTCGACGCAGCCGACGCGATGTCGTTCGCCGCCGCCGCGGCTGCGCTCAAATGCACGCGGACGGGCGGACGCGCCGGCATCCCGACACTTGAAGATTGTCTTGCATTTCAAAGGAACGGCTCATGAGTACGATTGGGAAGACACGTGGTCTGGCGCGGCTGGCGGACGCCGACGGCCATTTTCGCATGGTGGCGCTGGACCAGCGGCCGCCGATGTTCGACGCGATCGCGCAGGCCAAGAAGATCACCCGGGATCAGGTCGCCTATGCCGATGTCACGGCAGCCAAGCGGCTTCTGGTCAAGGCGCTGGCGCCGCATTGCAGCTCGATGCTGTTCGACCCGAATTTTGCCGTGCCGGCCGCGATCGACCTGCTGCCGGCGCGCTGCGGGCTGATCATGACGCTCGAAGAACACCGGACCGAGGAAACCAGCGGCGGCCGCAAGTCGCGTGTGATCGACAACTGGAGCGTCGCCAAGATCCGCGCCATGGGCGGCGATGCCGTCAAGGTGCTGGCGTGGTATCGGCCGGACGCCGACGCCGCCGTCAACGCGCATCAGCAGAAATTCGTGCGCGAGATCGGCGACGAGTGCCGCCGCAACGACATTCCCTATGTGCTGGAATTGCTGGTCTATCCCTTTCTCGGCAGCGCCAACCACACCGCCGACTATGTCGAGTCCCCCGGAAAACTGCCGGCCTTGGTAATCGAGAGCGTGCGTGAATTCGCCAAGCCGGAATATGGCGTCGATCTCCTGAAACTCGAAAGTCCGCTGGCGGCCAACGAACTGCCAGGCCGCGACGGCGGCGCAGCGGCAACTGCTGCGCAACGGGAATTCGACGCGATCGGCGAGATCTGTAAGCAGCACGGCATTCCCTGGGTGCTGCTGTCAGGCGGCGCCGCGCATGACAAATTCGAACGCGTCCTTGAATATGCCTACGCCGCCGGTGCCGGCGGATTCCTGGCCGGCCGAACCATCTGGCTCAAGGCGGTGCGAACGCATTTTCCGGATCTTGCGGCCGTCTCGGCTGCCTTGAACAGGGAAAGCGTCGCCATCCTGCACAGCCTCAGCCAGCTGACCAAGGCGCGGGCGCCTTCATGGGAGCCCCGTTACCCGACCTTCGATCACGTTCAGCGCGAGGGTGATTTCGCCCGCGCCTACTGACCGTATTCGCGGCCCCGGAACCGGCTTCCGGGGGCCTGGATATCAAAACCATCTTCCGGGAGCCCATCGACAAAACAAAGCATCCGTTCATGGCCGAACATTGCAAGTTCCGACCATTGTTTTGACGGCAGATCTTGCGACATAAATTGTCGTGGAAATGATGCCGGAACAGCGATGTTGACCGAGAAATTCGACGCTTATGGCGAGGTGCTGCCGGATGCCGCGGGCGGTCAGCCCGAGACGGCAACGGCTGCGTCGTCATTGCTGGGGCGTGTCGGCCAATACGGATTCTGGCTGCTGGTCGTCCTCATCGTGTCGGTGCGTATCATCTATTATCCGGCGGCGCCTGCTTTTCAGGTTGGGATCGCACCCGGCGTGCAGCACGCGGTCACGCGCTGACGGCGCGATCGCGTCCTTCGTTCTCGAAGCGAATACAGTTGCGGCGTTGAGAGACAAAACGATTTTCTTCCGCGCTATTCGCAATTGATATTGTCTACCTCGGCTGGTTTGGCGCATAGTTCCTTCTTCTTGAAGGATGTCGCGTGCCAAATCGGATCGATTCTCCGGACGAAGTCAGGCCCCCCGCCGGAACGCTCCGAAAAGCCGTCCCTCTGCTCTGGGGGATAGCGCTTTGCGCCCTGGTCACGCTGGCCGCGGTGGCGATTCAGGCGGTCGAAGAGCGCCTGCTCGGGCACCCCTACATCGAAGCCATCGTGATCGCCATTCTGCTCGGCACCGCCATTCGCACGGTTTGGGAGCCGGGTTCCCGATGGCGCGCAGGGATCGCCTTCAGCGCCAAGCAATTGCTGGAAATTGCGGTAGCACTGCTCGGGGCCTCCCTGACCTTTGCCGCGATCGGCGCCTCCGGTTTTGCGCTGGTGGGTTCGGTCGCAGCACTGGTGGTGCTTTCGCTGGCGGTCTCCTACGGCACCAGCCGGTCGCTCGGCCTGCCGGTGCGCATGTCGATCCTGATCTCGTGCGGCAATTCGATCTGCGGCAATTCGGCGATCGCCGCGGTGGCCCCGGTGATCGGTGCCAGCAAGGACGACGTCGCGTCCTCGATTTCGTTCACAGCAGTGCTCGGCGTCCTCGTGGTGCTGGGCCTGCCGTTGCTGATCCCGCTGCTGATGCTGACGGAAACCCAGTACGGCATTCTGGCGGGGATGACGGTCTACGCCGTTCCGCAGGTGCTCGCGGCGACGGTGCCGGCAGGACTCGTGAGCACGCAGATCGGCACGCTGGTGAAACTGATCCGGGTGATGATGCTCGGTCCGCTCGTCGCCTGCATCGCGGTGTTTGGTCGAGGCCTGCGAGGCGATCACCCGCCGGATGCTTCGTGGCAGGCCAAGTTCTTTCAGACCGTACCCTGGTTCATCGTGGCGTTCTTCGTGCTGGCGACGCTGCGTTCGCTGTCGTTGCTGCCGGAGGCGGCGATCTTCCCGATGCGGAAGGTGGCCAACGTTCTGACCATCATGTCGATGGCCGGGCTCGGCCTCGGCGTCGACCTGCGCGTGCTCAGCCGGGTCGGCGGCAGGGTCACCGCGGCGGTGACGCTGTCGCTGATTTTCCTGATTGTGGTGAGCCTCGTGCTGGTCCGCTTCGTGGCCCCGGCCTGACGAAACAGGCGATCAGACCAGCACCGGGCTGCGGACCCGGCCGGCGCTGCCGAACACCCGCAGATAGCGCTCGATCTCCGGCGCGTTGCCGGTGGCCTTTTCCGGATTGTCCGAGAGTTTGACCGCCGGCCTGCCGTCGACCGAGGTCACCTTGCAGACGATCGAGATCGGATCGAGGTTGGCGGAGCCGTCAGGCGCGCAGCCGACGAAATCATTGGTCAGGTTGGTGCCCCAGCCGAAACTGATGCGGACGCGGCCGGCGAAATGCCGGTAGGTTTCCTCGATCGATCCGACGTCCATGGCGTCGGAGAACACCAGCAGCTTCTCCCTGGGGTCGCGGCCCTTCTCTTTCCACCACTTGATGATTTCCTCGCCGGCGGCGATCGGCGGCGCACTGTCGGGACGGAAGCCGGTCCAGTCCGCCACCCATTCGGGGGCATCGCGCAGGAACGATTTGGTGCCGAAGGCGTCGGGCAGGGCGATCAACAAATTGCCGCCATAGGTATGACGCCACTGATCGAGAATCCGGTACGGCGCCCAGCGCAACTCGTCGTCATTGTCAGCCAGGGCGGCCGCGACCATCGGCAATTCATGGGCGTTGGTGCCGATCGCCTCGAGGTCGTTGTCCATCGCCAGCAGCACGTTCGAGGTGCCGGTGAAGGACGATCCCAGGCCTTCCTTGACCGCCTCGACGCACCAGCGCTGCCACAGGAAGCCGTGACGCCGGCGTGTGCCGAAATCGGACAGCCGCAGGCCTTCGAGCTTCTGCAGCCGCTCCACCTTGGTCCACAGCTTGGCCTTGGCACGCGCATAGAGCACGTCGAGGGCGAAACGTCCCTGGCCCTTCATCGCCTGGCGCGAGCGCAACTCGTTGAGGATGGCGAGCGCCGGAATCTCCCACATCGTGGTGTGGGTCCAGGGCCCGTGGAAGTGCAACTCGTACTGGCCGTCGACCTTGCGCAGTTCGTATTCGGGCAGCCGGAACGCGGCGAGCCAGTTGATGAAGTCGGGCGAGAACATCTGGGTCTTGCCGTAAAACGTGTTGCCGGCGAGCCAGATCAGCTCCTTCTTGGCAAAGCGGATCGAGCGGGCATGGTCGAGCTGGGCGCGCAATTCCTGTTCGTCGATGATTTCGCCAAGCCGGACATGGCGGCTGCGATTGATCACCGAGAAGGTGACCTGCTGGTCCGGATAGAATTCCCGGATCATCTGCAGCATCAGCAGCTTGTAGAAATCGGTGTCGAGCAGGCTGCGCACGATCGGATCGAGCCGCCAGCCGTGGTTGTAGGTTCGGGATGCAATGTCGGTGACTGCCATGGGGGAACCCTAGCCCGCCGGAAGCCCGGCAACCAGTGCCGTTTCGGCCGGGCATGGCAGCTCAGCGTGAGTTCCGGTGCCTGGCCCGGCTGACGGCCGCCTGCACCCCGGTCCAGGCGGGTTTTTCGGGTGCGAATTGCTGCCTGAGGAAGGTCACCAGCTCGGCCAGCTGGTCGTCGCTCATGCTGTCCTTGAAGCCGGGCATGTAGCCGAGGTCGCTGGTCACGGGGGCGGCGATGCCGTGCAGGATCACCTGGATCAGATTATCCGGCACGGCGCTGTGCAGATTGCTGTTCAGCGCGAGCGACGGCCGGCTGCCGAACAGCGGCGCGCCGCCGACCGCATGACATACCGCACAGGCGCCTTCATAGAGTCGGGCGCCCAGCGGCGAAGCTGAGGTCACCCGGGAAAGGGTCGCCTGTTCCAGCTGGGCGGCGAGCGCGGCCTGCGCCGGTTGGCCGGTCGAAGCTTCGTTGAAGGACGCCAGATAGACCGCCATGGCGCGGATGTCCTGGTCGGGCAGCGCGGCGAGCTCCTTTACCACCGGCGCCATCGGGCCGGCGGCGACGCCGTGCAGCCGGGACTCGCCGGTTCGCAAATAAGCAAACAGCTCGTCTTCGCTCCAAGGGATCGGCGCATGCGACAGCGAGGTCAGCGGCGGCGCCTCCCAGCCTTCGGCAAAACCGCCGGCGAGATAGGCGCCGGCCTTTTCCGCACCCAGCGCATTGCGTGGCGAATGGCAGGCGCCGCAATGGCCGAGGCCCTCCACCAGATAGGCGCCGCGATTCCATGTCGCGGATTTCGTGGCATCAGGCTGGAATGCGGTGGGCTGATGAAACAGCGCATTCCATCCCGCCAGCAGCGGCCGCAGATTGAACGGAAATGCCAGGTTGTTTGCCGGCGTCCCGGCGCGCACCGCCGGCTGCGTCATCAGCCAGCCATAGAGCGCCTGCAGGTCGGCATCGCTGGTCTTGGCGAAGTGGGTATACGGAAACGCCGGATAGAGATGCCTTCCGTCGCGATGAATGCCCTCGCGCATCGCGCGCTCGAAGGCGGGATAGGACCACGCGCCGATCCCGGTCTCGACATCAGGCGTGATGTTGGTGGCATGGATGGTGCCGAACGGCGTTTCGATCGGCCTGCCACCGGCGTTGACCACACCATTGGTCATGGTGTGGCAGACCGCGCAGTCGCCGAGCGAGGCCAGCTGTTGTCCGCGGGCGATGGTGGCGGCCGAATATGTCGATGGATCCGGCCGCGCAATCGGCGCGATCGCCCGCCACGGCAGCACCGCTGTTGCGACGCCGACCACCGCAACACACAGCGCCGTGGCGGTCGCCAAGACACCGCGCCGCCCGGCGAATGGATTTGTCCATCGGTCGTTCGCAGCCGGCGGCTGCGGCGCCGCCAGCGGCGTCGGGATTGACGCTACATCTTGCCCGCCGCGCAACCCGGCCAGAATGCGTTCCGGCGTGAACGGCAATTCGCGAAAGCGCACGCCCGTCGCGTCGAAAATCGCGTTGGCGATGGCGGCGCCACTCGGCACGGAAGCGGATTCGCCGACGCCGAGCGGCGGCTGGTCCTGCCGCGGCAACATCAAGACATCGATTTTGGGAACGTCGGGGAATTTGATGATGGGGTAGGCGCCCCATTCGCGCGCCGTCACCGCATGACGGTCGAAAGAGACTTCCTCCATCAGCGCGCGGCTGGTCGACTGGATGACATTGCCGTGGATCTGGTGGCGCACGCCGTCCGGATTGATCATCAACCCGGAATCCTGCCCGGCCACCACGCGTGTGACGCTGACGTCGCCGGTCGCCTTGTTGACCGCGACGTCGGCGATCCAGGCCGACCATGCCGCGCCGTAACCCGGAAACTTGCTGTGAACATACAGCGCATAGGCAAAGCCGCGCCCGCGCACGATGTCGCCTTCGGCTTCCGGCGCTTGCCAGACCGGGCGAGGGGTCCAGCCGGCGCGCTCGGCGACGGCATTGACGAGATCGATCGCGCGCTGGTCTTTCAAATAACGCAGCCGGTACTCGATCGGATCGACGCCGGCTTCGTTGGCGAGTTCGTCGATGTAGGATTCATGCGCGAAGGTATTGGGCAGCGCCGAGACGCCGCGAAACCACGAGGCCCGCACGATCGGCGGCATGTCGTGCGCCACCACCCGCATCGCATCGTAATCGTAAGGCGGGATCGCGGTGCGGTCGCCCATCTCGAACACGGCGGGGACCGGCGCGACCGCGCCGGTCAGCAGCAGCGCCAGGGTCGGTGCGCCGTTCGACGGATAGCGCGTTGTAAAATCGTAAGCGGCGACGCCACCATCGGCATTGAGCCCGCCATTGACGTCCATCAGCTGCGCAGTGCCCTTGGGCTCCCAGGCATGCTCCTGTTCGCGCGTCAGTTGCACCCGCACCGGGCGGCCGACCGCGCGCGACAGCAGCACCGCGTCGGCCGTGACATCGTCGGCGCAGTTGCGGCCGTAGCAGCCGGCCGCCTCCAGCCGGATCACGTCAATTTCGTTGTCCGGCTTTTGCAGCAGCAGCGCCAGATCCGTTCGCAGGATGTGCGGGTTTTGCGTGCCAGACCACACCCTGATGTGGCCGTCCCTGTAATCCGCGACCGCGCAGGAGGGGCCGATCGAACCGTGCATCTGATACGGCCAGATGTAGGTGCGTTGCATCGGCTTGGCGGCGGCAGCAATGGCGGCGTCGACATCGCCCTTGTCGATCAGCACGCGAGGCGCGGACGGATTCGCGCGCAGCGCCTTCTCGATGTCCTTCAGGTCGGGCAGCGTCGGGGTCAGCTTCCACGTCACCTTGAGCTGGGCGGCGGCCTTGATCGCGTTCTCCTCGCGCTCGGCGACCACGCCGACGAAATCGCCGATCCGCACCACCGCCACCAGCCCGGGAATGTCGCGCACGGAGGCTTCATCGACCGCGATCAGGCTGGTGCCGACGAAGGCGCCGGCATCGACGCCGGCGTAAGGTGGCCGTACCACGCGGCCGTGCAGCATCAGGGGCAAGCGCACATCGTGGACATAGACCAGTTCGCCGGTCGCCTTCGCCGGCAAATCGGTGCGCGGCACCGATTGTCCGACGATGCTGTAGGCGTCGACGGCCTTTACGGGGACGTCGTCGGCAAGCTCGAGCCGGATGGTCTCGCCGGAAATCAATTCGCCGTAGGAGATGCTGCGGTTATCCCGGCCGCGGATCAACCCGTCCTCAATGACGAGATCCTCGATCGCAAGCTCCAGCCGCTCCGCGGCGCGCGCCACCAGAAAATGCCGCGCCTGCGCCGCCGCCTTGCGTAAGGGAACCGCCGTGATCTGGATGGTCTCGCTGGCAATGGTCGCGCCCTGATTGGGAACGACTGATGTATCGCCCAAGACGACGACGACGCGGGCAAAGGAGACGTCGAGTTCTTCGGCGACGATCTGGCCGAGCGCGGTGCGGATGCCGGTGCCGAGATCGACATGGCCGTTGAAGGCGGTGACCGAGCCGTCGGCGGTGATCTTTATGAAGGTTTCGAAGCCCCCGTTCGAGGCGGCCGGGCGAACCACCGACAAGGAGGCGGCGCGAACTTCATTGCGATCGGCGAGCTCCGATGCGGCCATCAGTTCGTCGCCTCGGCGAGATGGCCCGCCGCCCGCATCGCCGCGCGCATGATTTCGATATGCGCACCGCAGCGGCACAGATTGTGGCGCAGCGCTTCCATCACATCGGCTTCGGAAGGATGAGGTGTGCGATTGAGCAGCGCTCTGATGCTGACGATCATGCCGTTGAGGCAATAGCCGCATTGCGCGGCCTGTTCGGCGATGAACGCCGCCTGAACCGGGTCGGGCCGGTCGCGCGACCCGAGACCTTCGAGCGTCACGATGTCGCGCCCGACGCAGCCCTCGATCGGGATCACGCAGGATCGCGCCGCCACGCCGTCGATCAGTACGGCGCAGGCGCCGCATTCGCCGAGCCCGCAGCCGTATTTCGGCCCGTTCAGTTCAAGGTCGTTGCGCAGGACATAGAGCAGCGCGGTGTCGGGGGCGGCGCCGACGTCGCGGATCCGGCCGTTGACCGTCAGGCGGATCGTGCTCTGCGTCATGTCAGTGGCCCCGCGGCAACGGTTGCGCTGCAAAAAAAACATCGGCTTGAAAGCCGAGCGGAAGATACCGTTTGCATACAAACGTGCAAGCGCACCGTGATGTGGAGAAATCCGTTGCCCGGTTTATGAACAGGCGGCGAGGCAAATTGCGGTTTTTGTCGGCAGCGGCATTTTTCGCGTGCGGCGCCGCTTGACAGGTTTCGGCCGCGCGCGCAACATCGTTCGTATACGAACAAGATGGCGACGCGAGACACGACAGGATCGCTGCCCGGACTCCGTTGAACGATACGTCGCACCTGATCTGGCCGCCCGCAGTTTGGCTTCGAGAGCTTGTTCATGCTGACTGAACCGACAAGCACTGCCGACGACAAGATCCGCTGCGATGCTTGTCCTGTGATGTGCTACATCAAGCCCGGCGCGGCAGGCGCCTGCGACCGCTATGCCAACAACAATGGCGAGCTGGTGCGCGTCGATCCGCATATCGTGCTGGAACGAACGGTGTCACATGGCGGACGGCTGGTGCCGTTCCAGGCCGGCGGCGACTGGGACGGCACGCTGGTTCACGAGCCGGATGTGTTCGTCACCGCGATCGGCGCCGGCACCACCTATCCCGACTACAAGCCCGCGCCCTTCATCGTCTCTTCCGAAATCGACGGCGTCGACATGGTCACCGTGGTGACCGAGGGCATCTTCAGCTATTGCGGCGTCAAGGTGAAAATCGACACCGACCGCTACCTCGGCCCGGAGACCGCGACGGTCCGCGCCCAGGGCGAGGCGATTGGCCACGTCACCACGAGCGAATACGGCTCGCAGATGCTGTCGCTCGGCGGCGTGCACCACCTCACCGGCGGCTCCAAGAAGGAAGGCCGGGTCACCTGCGACGCGCTGATGGATCTCAGCAACTGCAAGCCGGTCGAGCTCACCATCGACGGCGGCGCCACCGTGGTGGTGCAGGCCGGCTATCCGCCCATCGTCAACGGCGTGCCGGAAGAACGGATGCGGGTCGGCTGCGGCTCGGCGACCATCGGCATGTTCGCCAAGCAATGGCACGGCAAGGTTGACGAAGTCGTCGTGGTCGACGATCACATCACCGGCGTTCTGTCGGAACATGAGGCGGGCAAGCAGCTCGATATTCCCCAGACCGGCATCAAGATGAAGGGGCGGCGCTCGACGCCGGGCCGTTACTTCCAGGTCGCCGAGCCCGGCACCGGGTGGGGCGGCACCGAAATTTCCGATCCCTTGTCAGTGCTGGGTCCGTTCGACCCGAAGAAGTCGCGGTCCGGCATGACCATGCTGATGGTGTCCACCACGGGCGAACACGCGGCTTACTACGAACTCGACGAAGCGCTAAAACCGGTCGAGAAGCCGATGCCGATGGACCTGAAACTGTCGGTGGAGCGGATCCAGGAGAACTGCGAACCGGCGTTATGCACGGTACTGTTCATGGGTGGCGCCGGCGGATCGCTGCGCTCGGGCGTGACAGAAAATCCGGTGCGGCTGACGCGATCGGTCAAGGACGCGCTGACACGCGTTACCAGCGGCGGCGCGCCGGTCTATGTCTGGCCCGGCGGCGGCATCACCTTCATGGTCGACGTCACGCAGTTGCCGGCCGGCGCTTTCGGCTATGTTCCGACGCCGGCATTGGTGGCGCCGATCGAGTTTACGCTGAAACTGTCGGATTACGCCGCGCTCGGCGGCCATATGGACCATGTGCGTCCGCTGGCGTCGTTGAAGGACCAGACGGAAACGCGCGCGATGCCGTCGCCGCGATCCAATGGGGAGCCGCGGCCATGACGCGCCTTCCGCAAATCAAGTGGCTGGCGGACGGCCGGCGGCTGCATCTGCAGGACGGTCCGATCGACCTGATCGTGGAAGCCGTCGGCAGCACGGCCGACAGGCGCGCGGCCTATGAGGCGGCGGCGCGGCGCTTTGCCGGCCTGCTCGATGAACTCTGCCGCGAATTGCCGCTGCTGCGGCAGGCGGCCGATCCGGAAACATGCCTGCTGCAAGGCGTCGTCGCGCGCCGCATGCATGCCGCGGTGGCGCCGTTTGCCGGGGCACACTTCATCACGCCGATGGCGGCGGTGGCCGGTTCGGTTGCAGAGGAAATCCTCGGCGCGATGACCGGCGCCGCGCGCCTCGAACGCGCTTACGTCAACAACGGCGGCGACATCGCGTTGTATCTGGCGAAAAGCGAACGCTTTTCGGTCGGCCTGATGGATCGGCCGGACGCCTCGGGATCGATGCGAACCATTGCGATCGATGCCGATGAGCCCTCGCGGGGGATTGCCACCTCGGGACGCCATGGGCGCAGTTTTTCGCTCGGCATCGCCGACGCCGTGACCGTGCTGGCGCCGACCGCGTCGCAGGCCGACGCCGCCGCCACCATCATCGCCAATTCAGTCGATCTGCCCGGACATCCCGCCATCGTCCGTTGCCCGGCGCAGGAGTTGCAGCCCGACAGCGACCTCGGCGCCCGCCTGGTCACCCGCGGCGTCGGCGAGCTCTCAGGTCACGAAATTGCGGCGGCGCTCGAATCCGGTGCGGCGTGTGCGCGCAGGCTGCTCGCGATGGGGTTGATCGACAGCGCCATATTGCGCTTGCATGGCGAGACAGTCGTCGTAGCGGCGAAAGCGATCGAACAGTCGGGATTGCGCGTACCGGCCGCGGCAAATGCGACAGAGAGTATGATGCATGCCTGAGCGAGTTGGAACACAAGGCGGAGCTCGATGAGCGCGATCATTCGCAAGATCGTCACCGTTGTCGAGGAGACTTACCTGGAAATGGGACAGACGGTCACACCACCAACCCGGCGCGCGGCGGCGATTGCCGTGATCGAAAATCCGTTCGCCGGCCGCTATGTCGAAGATCTCTCACCCCTGATCGCGATCGGCGAGGAACTCGGCGAACTGCTGTCGAAAAAGGCCGTGGCCGCGCTGGGTATCGATGGCGCGAAGGCGCAGAGCTACGGCAAGGCCGCGGCGGTCGGCGAAAACGGCGAACTCGAACACGCCGCCGCGATCCTGCACCCCAAGATGGGTGCGCCGGTGCGCAAGGTGCTGGGCAAGGGGGCGGCGCTGATCCCGTCCTCGAAGAAGCGCAGCGGTCCAGGCACGACGCTGGATATTCCGCTCGGCCACAAGGATGCGGCCTTCGTGCGCAGCCATTTCGACGGCATGGAAGTCATGATCAACGACGCGCCGCGCGCCAACGAGATCATGGTCGCGGTCGCGGTCACCGACTCCGGCAGGCCGTTGCCGCGCGTCGGTGGCCTGACGATTGCAGAGGTCAAAGGCGAAGACGGTCTACGGTAATTCTTTCAACAGTGGAGGGTTAAGGGATGCGACGGAGATATTTGCTAGGCGCGGGATTGGCGGTCATGGTCGCAGGCATGGCGCAGTCCGCCATGGCCCAGAGCGGCGAAGTCAAGATCGGCGAAATCAACAGCTACTCGCTGTTGCCGGCGTTCACCGAGCCCTACCGCAAGGGCTGGCAGCTGGCGCTGGAGGAAGTCAACGCCGCCGGCGGCATCAACGGCAAGAAGCTCGTGGTCGTTTCCAAGGATGACGGCGGCAAGCCCGCCGACGCACAGACCGCCGCCAACGAGTTGGTGTCGAGCGAGAAGGTGGTGATGCTGACGGGCACGTTCCTGTCCAACATCGGTCTGGCCGTCTCCGACTTTGCCAACCAGAAGAAGGTATTCTTCCTCGCCGCCGAGCCTTTGACCGACGCCATCACCTGGGCCAAGGGCAACCGCTATACGTTCCGGCTGCGTCCCTCCAATTACATGCAGGCGGCGATGCTGGTGGAAGAGGCGGCAAAACTGCCGGCCAAGCGCTGGGCGACGATTGCTCCGAATTATGAGTACGGCCAGTCCGCCGTGGCCGTGTTCAAGAAGCTGATGTCGGAGAAGCGCCCCGACATTCAGTGGGTCGACGAGCAGTGGCCGCCGCAAGGCAAGATCGACGCCGGCCCTGTCGTGCAGGCCGTCGCCGCCGCCAATCCGGAAGCCATCCTCAACGTCACCTTCGGCGCCGACCTGGTGAAATTCGTGCGCGAAGGCAACACCCGCGGCCTGTTCAAGAACCGCGCGGTGGTCTCCTTCCTGACCGGCGAACCGGAATATCTCGATCCGCTCAAGGAAGAAACGCCCGAAGGCTGGATCGTGACGGGCTATCCCTGGTACGACATCAAGACCCCGGAGCACGATAAGTTTGCAAAGGCCTATCAGACCAAGTTCAATGATTATCCGCGGCTCGGTTCGATCGTCGGCTACCAGACCATCAAAGCGGCCGCGGCGATCCTGACCAAGGCCAATTCCGACGATCCGGAAAAGATGATCGCCGCTGCCGAGGGACTGTCGATGCCGTCGCCGTTCGGCGAGATCACCTTCCGCAAGATCGATCACCAGTCAACGCTCGGCGCTTACGTCGGCAAGACCGCGGTGAAGGACGGCAAGGGCATCATGGTCAACTCGGTCTATCGCAAGGGCGGCGACTATCTGCCCAGCGACGCCGAAGTATCGAAGATGCGTCCGAAGGAGTGAGGCTTCACTTCTCCCTCTCCCCGTTCTTCACGGGGAGAGGGTCGGGGTGAGAGGCTCTCTCCACGAGTCGGACTCGCCGAGAGTCCCCCTCACCCGGATTGCTTCGCAATCCGACCTCTCCCCGCAAGCGGGGAGAGGTGAATACCCAACGACCTCATCCTGAGGAGCGGCGTCTCGCCGCGTCTCGAAGGATGAAGCCACCGTAAACAAACGCCGCCAACCCGGACCATCAATGGCCTTCTACTTCGTCCAGTTCCTGACCGGTCTTGCCAGCGCGGCGTCGCTGTTCCTGGTGGCGTCGGGGCTGTCGATCATTTTCGGCGTGACGCGGATCGTCAATTTTGCCCATGGCGCCTTCTACATGCTCGGCGCCTATGTGGCGTTCACGCTGACGGAGCGGTTTTCCGGCGCGCTCGGCTTCTGGGCCGGCATCGTGCTGGCGTCGCTGGTCGTGGCGGTGGTCGGCGTTCTCGTCGAGATGGTGCTGCTGCGGCGGATCTATCACGCGCCCGAGCTGTTCCAGCTGCTGGCGACCTTCGGGCTGACCCTGATGGTGCAGGACCTGGTGGTGATGATCTGGGGACCGAACGACCTGCTCGGCCGCCGCGCGCCAGGCTTCAAGGGCGCGGTCGAGTTCTTCGGCCAGAACATTCCGACCTACGATCTCTTTCTCATCGCGCTCAGTCCGATCGTGCTGGGATTGCTGTGGCTGTTGTTCCAGCGCACCCGCTGGGGCGTGCTGGTGCGTGCCGCGACGCAGGACCGCGACATGGTGGCGGCCCTCGGCGTCAATCAGAAATGGCTGTTCACCAGCGTGTTCGCGCTCGGGGTCTTTCTGGCCGCCCTCGGTGGCGCGCTGCAGATCCCGCGCGACGCGGTGCATCACGCGCTGGATCTTCGCATCATCGTCGACGTCTTCGTGGTGGTGGTGATCGGCGGCCTCGGCAGCATCATCGGCGCCTTCGTCGCCGCGGTGCTGGTGTCGGAATTGAACGCGTTCGGCATCCTGATTTTTCCGAAGATTTCCATCATCCTGGTGTTCCTGGTGATGGCGGTGGTGCTGATCGTGCGTCCGTGGGGCCTGTTCGGCAAGCAGGAAGCGCCGGCGCGCCGCACCCCCGGGCTGACCGTCAATCCGTGGCGGCCGCTGACAACGAATGAGCGTCTGGCCTCGCTCGCCGTGCTGGTCATGGCGGCGCTGTTGCCGCTGGTCGGCGGCAATTACGCACTGACGGTCGGTTCGGAAATCGCCATCTTCGTGATCTTTGCCGCCAGCCTGCATTTCCTGATGTCGGTCGGCGGCCTCGCCTCGTTCGGCCACGCCGCCTATTTCGGGCTCGGTGCCTATGGCATCGCCTTCCTCGCCAAGATGGCGGGCTTGCCCATGATCGTCTGCCTGCTGCTCGGTCCGCTGCTGGGCTGCCTCGGCGCCGCGATCTTCGGTTTCTTCGCGGTGCAGCTGTCCGGCGTCTATTTCGCGATGCTGACGCTGGCCTTCGCGCAGATCGTCTGGTCGGTCGCGTTCCAGTGGGTCGCGGTAACCGGCGGCGACAACGGCATTTTGGGCCTGTGGCCCGAGCAATGGGCGGCGGGGCCGGCCAGCTTCTACTGGCTGTCGATCGGCGTTGCCGCGCTCGCGGTCGCGGCACTCCGCATCATCGTGTTCTCGCCGTTCGGCTACGCGCTGCGGGCGACGCGCGATTCGGTTTTGCGCAGCGAAGCCATCGGCATCGACGCCAAGCTGATCCAGTGGACCGCGTTCGTCATTGCCGGCACCGTCGCCGGTGTTGCCGGCGCCTTGTTCGCCTACCTCAAGGGCAGCGTGTTTCCCGACAGCCTCGGCATCTCGCTGTCGGTCGATGCGCTGGTCATGGTGCTGCTTGGCGGCGTCGAGACGGTGTCGGGCGCGGTGATCGGCGCCATCGTCTACAAGATGCTCTCGATCTGGCTGGTCAGCCAGACCGACCTTTCCAAACTGGTGATGGGCGGCGTCATCGTGCTGATCGTGGTGGCGTTTCCGAAGGGCATCGTCGGCATGCTCGAAACCATCCGCAACCGCCGCCGGCCGGAGCTGCCAAAACCTGCACTGCTCAAATCCCGGATCGAGAGCGCCGAATGAGCACCGCGCCCACATTGCTGTCGGTCGAAGGCCTGAGCAAATCCTGGGGCGGCGTGCACGCCGTGCGCAACGTGTCGTTCGCGCTGCAGGCCGGCGAAATCCTGGCGCTGATCGGCCCCAACGGCGCCGGCAAGAGCACCTGCTTCGATATGCTGAACGGCCAGACTACGCCGGGCGCCGGCCGCATCAACCTGCTCGGCGGCGACACCACCGGCAAGAAGCCGCGCGAAATCTGGCGGCTCGGCGTCGGCCGCACCTTCCAGATCACCGCGACGTTCCCCACCATGACGGTGCGTGAAAATGTTCAGGTCGCGCTGGTGTCGTATGGCCGGCAGCTGTTCAATCTGTGGGCCTCGACGCCGCGATTCGCGCGCGAGGAAGCCGGCCGCCTGCTCGAACTGGTCGGCATGAGCGGCTACGCGGAGCGACCCTGCGGCGAGCTCGCCTATGGCGACCTGAAGCGGCTGGAACTCGCCATCGCACTCGCCAATCAACCAAAACTGCTGCTGATGGATGAGCCGACCGCCGGCATGGCGCCGCGCGAGCGCATCGAACTGATGCGCCTCACCGCCGGGATCGCGCGGGAAAAATCCATCGGCGTGCTCTTTACCGAGCACGACATGGACGTGGTGTTCGAACATGCCGACCGCATCCTGGTGCTCAACCGCGGCAGCCTGATCGCCGAGGGCTCGCCGGAAGAAGTGCGGCGCAACCCGCAGGTTCGCGCCATCTATCTCGGCGAGGGGCTGGTGTACGACGCCCGCCACCGCGAGGGGGCGCCGTCATGAAGCTCAGCGTTCACGATCTCAACAGCCATTACGGCCCCGCCCACATCCTGTTCGACGTCACGCTTGAGGTCGGCGAGGGCGAGGTGGTGGCGCTGCTCGGGCGCAATGGCGCCGGAAAATCCACCACCTTTCGCTCGATCGTCGGGCTGGTCGCGCAGCGCAGCGGCCGTATCGTGTTCGAGGGTCAGGACGTCTCGGACCAGCCGACCCATGCCATCGTCAGCCGCGGCCTCGGCTATGTGCCGGAAGAGCGGCGCATTTTTACCGACCTCACGGTCGACGAAAATCTCGAAGTCGGACGCCAGCCGGTGCGGCCGAACGCGCCGCACTGGACCCGGGAAAAACTGTTCGCGCTGTTTCCGAACCTCGCGGAGATGCGCAACCGTCCCGGCGGCCGCATGAGCGGCGGCGAGCAGCAGATGCTGACCATCGCGCGCACCCTGATGGGCAATCCGTCGCTGGTGCTGCTCGACGAGCCCTCGGAAGGATTGTCGCCGAAGATCGTCGAGCAGATGGTGGCGGCGATCCTGACCATGAAGCAGGCGGGCGTCAGCATCGTCCTCTCCGAGCAGAACCTGCATTTCGCTCGATTGATCTGCGATCGCGCCTACATCATCGAGCGCGGCCGCATCTGCTATTCCGGCACCATGGCCGAGCTCGATGCGCGTCCTGACATCAGAGACACGCATCTGGCGCTGTGAGAGGGGCGGGGGTCGCATGACCAGGAGTATTCAGCCGAAGCGCAGCCCAAAGCCGTCGCGGCCGTCCTACGTGCTGGAAGACCAGGTCGGTTTTATCCTGCGCCAGGTCTGGCAGCGCCACGCCACCATTTTTGCCAGGGAAATCGGCATCAATCTGACGCCGACGCAATGGGCGGCGCTGGCAAAGCTCACCGAGACCGGGCCGTGCTCGCAGAACGCGCTCGGCCGCCTGACGGCGATGGATGTCGCCACCATCAAGGGCGTGATCGACCGCCTCACCGCGCGCGGCCTCACCGAAACCAGCCCCGATCCCGAGGATGGCCGCCGCCTGCTGGTCAGTCTCACCCGCGCCGGCCAGCAGATGGCGGAGAAAGCCGCACCGAACGCGCTCGCGATCACGCGGGAAACGCTGGCGCCGCTGGATGCGAAGGAACGCGAGACGCTGCTGGCGCTGCTCGGCAAGCTGCGGTGATCGGTGGGTAGGGTGGGCAAAGGCGCGCTCTTCGCGCCGTGCCCACCATCTTCGTTCGAAACATCAAATGGTGGGCACGGCGAAGACGCCTTTGCCCACCCTACGTTTCCTGCGCTTTCCGATCCTTCTCGTCCCGGTTATTCGATCTTGCCGCGGCATCCTGAATCCGCTCCAGCAGTCTCAGCAGTTCTGCCGTGTCGTCTTCGATCGGCCTCGACGGTTTGGGGAAGGGGATCACGTCAGACATCTGGTTTGTTCCTTGCTGCAAGTCCGCGCCGTATCTTCCTTCTCGTCTTCGATTGCCGCGTTTCTGCGACATCAGTTCTTCGTGGGATCAAGAGCCCGCCACAATTTTCTCAAACTCGGTTTGATGTCGCCCGGCGAGTTGTGCGGCTGGAGGGGTAATCGCTTCAATCTTGTCCGGCCCACTTCGCGCGATAGCGGATCTCGCTGCCGTCGGAGTGCGGCTGCCAGGCTCCGAATTCACGTGTGTGCGGGGCCTTGCCGGATAGTCCGATGCGGAACGTGCGATCGGGCTGGCCCTTGATCCTGATTTCGAGCTGGCGATGGGCGGTACGAAAGGCGAGTTCGACGTCGCCGGCGATGACAGCCCGGTCGCCGTCGCGGCGGAATTGGTCGAAGCTGGGCTCGCCTGGCATGGTGTTCAGGTCGGTCTGCAATTCGATCGTGACGTCCTGCGCCGTCCCCGGCAGCTCCGCGCCCGCGGGAAGGCGGACTTCGAATTTGAGAATCGGGGTCGCGCCATTGCGGTTGAGCCACGGCGTCGCCGTTGAGTACGCGTACCAGACATAAGCGCCGCCCGCGGCGGCGCAGAGCGCGAGCACCACGCCTAGGGACTTGAGGCTGTTGCGGGCAAGCCCGCCGGCATCGTTGCGGCCGCGCCAACGCATGCCGAGTTTGGTGCCGATCACCAGACCGGCGATCGCGCCGGCAGGTGCCAACACCAGCAAGGCCAGTATCCCTGACGTGATTGGATCGGCCCGGTTGCCGAACCCGCCGAACTCGAGCGTCAGCAGCGTGGCAAAGAAACCTGCTATCGCGCCGACGACCCCGCCGATGATATGGAGCGAATTTCTCATCCCGTGCCCTTAGCCGATCGGGTCCTGATTTTCTATTGCGGTCAATGATGGCCCGTATTGCCGCAAACCTTGCATTGCGTCACACTCGCGATACAACCGTCCGATTCGCAAGGCCGGCAATATGGGTAGGGGCAGGCCATGATCTCACGTCGTCTTTTTTGTGGATGTATCGCTGCAGCGCTTCCGTTCGCCGCGACCGCGGCTCGGGCGCAGTCGACCGAATGCGCGGTGTTTACGCCGGATCGTCAGAAGTCGACCGCGCCCGATGACGCCATTGCGCGGCTCAAGGCCGGCAACGAGCGGTTTACGGCGGGCAAGTCGATCAACTGCGATCTGATGGCGCAGGTGAAGCAAACCGCCAGCAGCCAGTCGCCCTATGCGGCCATTGTCGGCTGCATCGATTCCCGGGTTGCCCCCGAACTGGTGTTCGATCAGCGCATCGGCGACGTGTTCTGCGCGCGGGTGGCCGGCAACTGCGTCAACACCGATATCATCGCCAGCCTTGAATACTCGGTCAAGGTCGTCGGCGCCCGGGCGATCGTCGTGCTCGGCCATAATTCCTGCGGCGCCATCAAGGCCGCGGTGGACAACGTCAAGCTCGGCAATATCACGGCATTGCTGAAGAATTTTCAGCCGGCATTGGCCACCCTGACCAAGGCGGACGGCCATCGCGACTCGCATAATTATCCGCTGGTTCAGAAGGCGGCCGAGGCGAACGCGCGGCTGACGGCGGAAAGCCTGCCCAGGCGCAGCCCGATCATCAAGCAGCTGGTCGACGCCAAACAATTGAGGATCGCCGCCGCGATGCACGACGTCACGACCGGCAAGGTGAGCTGGCTGTCCTGATATTTATTCGGCGTTGTGGCGCGCCACGACCGGCGGTTGTTTGCCGACGACCGCCGGCGCGCCCGGCGACCAGCTGGCGACGGTCGCTTCGGTGCGATAGCGCGGCAGATGGTCCTCGAGCGAGTAGAAGACGCACAGCGCCAGGCTGGCCCAGACCGCCAGGCTGAAATAGAGCGACATCCAGGCAATCTCGTCCTTCCACTCGGTCAGGTCGTGCGTCACGACCCAGCGCGTGCTGACGTCACGAAGGCCCTCGAGATGTGTCAGAAGCGAACTGCCGTCGCCCTCGGCCCGCCACCGGTTCAGATACATCGGTACGTCGACGGTCATGAGAAACGCCAGATAGGCCGCTATGCCGACGATCGTGACGACGAGCACCAGGCGAACCGCGCCTTCGAACTCCGGCAGCAACCGGCAAAGGCCGATGCCGACGATGAAGAAGGCGACCGCCCATATCGAGTTTTCGATGGCGTTGCCCAGATAGTTCTTGGTCAGCACCGCATGCCACGAGAAGCATTCCGCGATCACGATCAACGGCACGATCGCCCACGCCGCGTTCACGGTGGTGTCCGCGCCGGTCATGGTGCCGAGCTGATGCAGGATGATCGCCCACTGCACCGCGAAGGCGATCTCGGCAACGGTGGCGACGGAACGGCCGACCATGACGCTCGACAGCCAGGTGTCGAACAGGCAGATCCGCTGCACATCCGCGCGCGGCAGGAACGACCTGAAGGCGCAGCCGAACACATAGGCCGCACAGAGCAGGAGCATCAGCTCGATGCCGGCGGTGCCGCCGAGAGAGCCGCTCGGCTGCGGCTGGAGCTGGCGGTACAGCAGAAACCAGACCGCGATGTTGACGGCGCTGACCAGACTCAACAGGCCCCACCACCAGGCCACGGGATTTGACCAGACCAAAATACGCGGCTGCGCCGCACGCCATTCCAAACTCATCAACTGCTCCACATGTAATCGTACTGAAATATGACTGTAATAAAACTGTCATAAATCTCGTTGAGATGATTCTGTCACAGAACGTTGTCAATCTCGACACAAATTTATGTGCGGCGGGTGTTCGCGGGCGGGGGATTTGCCAGCGATGACGCAAGCTATTGTGAAGGATTTGCGGATGCCGGCCCTATGTTGCCGGCAAGGCCACTCCGCCCGCAGCATCGACCTGCCGCGTGCGCTTTAATCCGTTGAGGCCAAGCGCGCACAATTGATATCGGACCGGTAGGCACGTAATCTAGCAGTTCGTCCTCGCCGGAGATCCGACATGAAAACTCGCCTTGCAGCCGTTGCGGCCTGCAGCCTGTTGATGACGCATGTGGTGCAGGCTGCCGAAATCAAGATGCTTGCCGCGGGAGCGGTCAAAGAGGCCTTTCTCGAACTCGTCCCGCAGTTTGAAGGCAGCTCCGGCAACAAGGTGACAGCAACATGGACCGGCTCCGCAGACATAAGAAAGCGCATTGGTGCGGGTGAGGTTTTCGATCTCGTTATCGTGGGCGCACCGGACGTTGATGCGTTCATCAAGGACGGCAAGGTGACGCCGGGTAGCCGCGTTGACATCGCCCGTTCCGGTGTCGGTGTGGCGGTCAAAGCCGGCTCGCCCAGGCCCGACATCAGTTCCAGCGAGGCGGTCAAGAAGGCGCTGCTTTCCGCCAGGGCGGTTGCCTATTCGACCGGTCCAAGTGGCGCCTATATTCAGCGCCTGTTCGATCGCCTGGGGATAGCCGACCAGATGAAGGACAAGTCGAAACAGCCGCCAGCCGGCGTGCGCGTTGCCCAATATCTTGCGAACGGCGAAGCCGAACTCGGTTTCCAGCAGGTGAGCGAGTTGGTCCACGAAGCGGGCATCGACTTCCTGGGTCCACTGCCCGCAGAAATCCAGAACGTCACAGTCTACTCCAGTGGTGTCCCCACCGGTTCGAATGCTTCAGAGTCGGCCAAGGCACTGCAGGCGTTTCTGTCCGCGCCCGCTGCCGCGCCCGTGTTCAGGAAGAACGGTATGGATCCAAATCATCCATGATGCAGATCGGCTGGGGTAAGCGCGCTTCGGGTGATCCGCGGACATTCCAGACGTCGGCTGCATCTTGTGCGATGGAGCCGAACTGCTGCAGCCTTATTCCACCGCCAGTTCCTCGGCATTGGGGTCGCCCGGCGCCGTCGCCCAGGCCAGTTCGACGAGTGTCACAATCCGCCGGCCGGCGCCGTCGAGCTGGCAGACGATCAGACCCTGCTCCTCGATGTAGCTCAGCAGACGCCGCGCACGGCGCAACGAGTGTGAGCCATAGGCGCGGGCAATCGCCGCATCGCCGGGGCAAGGCCAGCCTTCCTTCGCGGCGCGGGCGATCATCATGAAGACGCCCTGCATATCCTCCGGCAGCAGCGAGGCTCGGACCGAGACATCCTGCCAGCCGTCATCGCCTGCCGTATCGGAGCCGAGCCCGGCGCGGGCGCGCGTCAGCATGCGGCGGAAGTCGGCCAGATCAGGCACGGCCAAACCGAGGCCCTCGATCCGGCAGCGGACCACGAACTCCTGATAGAGCACGCCGATGGCGCGGAATCCGGCGTCGGGTTCGGCCATCACGGCACGCAGAATGCGGTCCACGCGCTCATGCCGCTTCGTCAGTTCCTCGGCGCTGAGCGGCTGCTCCACCGCTTCGGGACGGACCTCGAGCGCCGCCGACTTCGCCGCCATCAGCTGGCCGAGCAGGTCGGGCGCCGACCGGCGCTGCGGCCGGTTATTTTCCGGCGGCGGCGCCGCCATGACGATGGCGTGTGCGTCCGGCGTCGCTTCCGGCATCGGCATCAGGCGCGGGATCGCGTTGCGCGGCGTGGTGTCGGTCGGACCGATGCGCAGCTCCAGCGGACGGCGGGACAGGGCCGGGCCCAGCGCCATGAATTGCCCGCGCTGCAGATCGCGAAACGCTTCCGCCTGTCGCCGCTCCATGCCGAGAAGGTCGGCGGCGCGCGCCATGTCGATGTCGAGAAAGGTTCGGCCCATCAGGAAATTGGACGCCTCGGCGGCGACGTTCTTGGCGAGTTTTGCCAGCCGCTGGGTGGCGATGACCCCCGCCAGCCCGCGTTTGCGGCCACGGCACATCAGGTTGGTCATGGCGCCGAGCGAGAGTTTGCGTGCCTCGTCCGACACCTCGCCGGCGACGGCCGGCGCGAACAGCTGCGCCTCGTCCACCACCACCAGCATCGGGTACCAGTGGTCGCGGGCGACTTCGAAAAGCCCGCCGAGAAAGGCGGCAGCGCGCCGCATCTGGTTCTCGGCGTCGAGGCCCTCGAGATTGAGCACCGTGGAGACGCGATGGATGCGCGCCCGCTCGCCGGCGACCTGCAGGCCGCGCTCGGTGTGTTCCTCGGCATCGATCAGCAAATGGCCGAAGCGGTCGGCCAGCGCCACGAAGTCGCCTTCAGGGTCGATGATGGTCTGCTGCACCCAGGGGGCGCTTTGTTCCAAGAGCCGGCGCAGCAGATGGGATTTGCCGGAGCCCGAATTGCCCTGCACCAGCAGGCGGGTCGCCAGCAGTTCCTCAAGGTCCAGAGTAGCCGCGGCGCCTGCCGTCGTGTGTCCCATCTCGATCGCAACGGTCATGTCTCGACTCAACGTC
>JAZJYY010000009.1:32479-46049 GCA_040390145.1 Pseudomonadota bacterium | reverse complement strand
CCGGACTGGCACAGCGCGATCCGCGATGATGTGACCATGGCGCTGACTGAGGTTGAACTGACAAGTCTCGATCCGCGCGGGCTTGCGGATCACTGGAGCCGTATCATCGGAGTACCTGCGACCGGAACGAAAATTGCGCTGGTGAATTGCGGGATACGTTTTGTCGAAGGCCCCAGCGAGATCATGAGCGCGCTCACGTTTCGTGTTCGCGATCCGGCCGCCGTGCTTCATTCCGCGCAGGCGAGGGGACACGCGGTGACGGGAAAGTCTTTCCGCCTCGGCGGCGTTGATTTCCGCGTCACGGCCTGAGCCCGGATGCCGAAGCACCCGCCGCGCATCCCGGCGCAGCGTTTGCGTATCTGCCATTCCTGCTGCGTGTTGGCCTGAAAATCGCTGTCACGGCCAGAAATTGGCCGTTAGATTGCGCGCGCAATAACGGTTTCCCAAGAAGGATACGAGATGGCCAAGGATGGATTGTCGGTAATCGTCACGGGTTCTGCATCGGGCCTCGGCGCGGCGTCCGCGCTGTTGCTGGCGAAGCAGGGCGCGCGCATCGTCATCAACTACGCGTCGAGCCAGAAAGAGGCCGAGCAGGTTGCCGATGAATGCCGGAAGGCAGGTGCAGCCGAGGTTGTGGTGGTGCAGGGCGACGTCTCGCGCGACGAGGATTGCAAGAAGATCGCGGCTGCCGCCGCTCCGTGGGGAAAACTCGATGGCCTGATCAACAACGCCGGCATGACCAAGCATGTCGATCATGGTGATCTTGATGGTCTTTCGGGAGAAGATTTCCAGCGCATCTACGCGGTCAACACCATCGGTCCGTTTCAGATGATCCGTGCGTCGCGCGCTTTGCTGGAGGCCGGTGCGAAGCATTCCAGCCGCAGTTCGTCGGTCGTGAATATCTCGTCGATTGCGGGGATCGCGGGGATCGGATCGTCGGTCGCCTATGTCGGAAGCAAGGGCGCGCTGAACAGCATCACGCTTTCGTTGTCGCGTGCTCTGGCGCCGCTGATCCGCGTCAATGCAGTTTGTCCCGGATACATTGATACGCCGTGGTTCACCAAGGGGCGGGGTCCCGAGCTCGCTGGAAAGATTCGCCAGATGGTGACGGAGCAGTCGCCACTCCAGATCGCGACAACGGCGAACGATGTGGCCGAGCTCGTTTGCTTCCTCGCCGGTCCGGCGTCACGCAGCTTGACCGGAGAGATCATGCGGATCGATGCGGGCGCACATCTCGGACCGGCCGTTCTGCCCAAACGGAACTGACCGGGAAATCCTGAGCGGAGGATGAAGCTGCCGCTCAGACCTTGTTGCCGGGATCGGAGACGATGCCGCGCGCAACCAGCCGGTTCCAGATGAACAGCACAACCAGCGCGCCGATGGTGGCGGTGATGAATCCGGCGCCCTGGCTCGGGCTATAGAAGCCGATAGCTTGGCCGATAAAGGTTGCCAGAAATGCGCCGGCGATGCCGAGCACGATCGTCAGGATGAAGCCTGTCGGATTGTTCGGACCAGGTGACAAAAGCCGTGCAAGAAAACCCGCGACCAATCCGACGAAAAGAACATAAAGCATTGCTGGTATCCTTCGTGCTTGAATTCAAAGAGACGCTTGCCGGTCAGCGTGGAGCGAAGCATCACTCCACGCTGTCGTGACGCCAATCAAATCCAGCGCGAAGCTTCGCGCTCGGTCGGCAGCCGGCCGTCGGGCGTCAGTTGATTGATGACGTCGGGCAACTGCCTTGCGAGACCCGCAAGCAGTTCATCGCGCGACAAGCCGGTCTGCGAGGTCAGCGTGCTGATCTGGTCTGCGCCAAGCGCGGAGGCGAGGTCGCCGGGTGAGATCTGCTTGTTGGGACCGGGGCTGACCCATGAGTTGGCCGTCTCGCTTTGGCCCTTTTCCTGAAACTGCTTGAGCAGATCGTTCAGCCCGCCGCTCAGGACGCTTCCCGCCGCGCCGCCGGCCAGTAATCCGCCGAGTGCGCCTCCGAGTGGACCCTTCATAAGGTCGCCAAGTCCGCCGCCGAGTCCGCCAGTGCTGGCGGTGGTGGTGCCGGGTAATGGGGTGGGTGTAGACGGCGCAGGCGCACCGGGGCTTGTGCCCGGCTGGCCTCCGCTAATGTGTTTGACGGCCTTGTAGGCAAGAAGAGCAAGGATCGCCATGGTCATCGGCGACATTCCGCCGCTGCTTTCACCCGATGCGCTTGGTTCGCTTGGCCCGCGAGGTCCGTTTTGCATGCCGTTGAGAATGTCGAGCAAACCCATCGTTATCTCCTGTCAAACGCCAGCCCTGTGCGAAAGACTAGTGGCTCGCCATGACGGTTACAAGGCAGGGTGGCGGTCGCGCGCGCCCTCTGGTAAGGAATTGCGAAAGTTTTAAGCGCTCTTGCCGTTCATCTTCGGCAAGAGATTGAGACCGGTCCCGTAGCTCAGCCGGATAGAGCGGCGGTTTCCTAAACCGCAGGTCGGAAGTTCGAGTCTTCCCGGGATCGCCATTCACCTCAGAAATCCGAGAACCGATCATCCGAGTTTTTGTGGCGCGCCGCCGGTCCAGCACATGCTGAACCGGTGATTGTTTTGTTCGCGTGAGCCCTCCCTGTGCAGGTCAGTCCAGCTTGACCCCTGCCTCGGTCACGACTTTCTGCCAGCGCACGGTTTCTGCGGCCACCATCGCACCGAACGCCGCACCTGTGACGTCGGGCACGTCGGAGCCGTTGCGCTCCCACGCATCCTTGATCGCAGCCGTCTGCATCGCCTTCTGCAGTTCCTTGGTCATTCGTTCGATCACCGCCGGCGGTGTTTTCTTCGGCGCGAACACGCCGTACCAGGTCGACACTTCGTAACCCGGCACGCCTGCTTCCGCTGCGGTGGGAACGTCAGGGAACGCCGCCACCCGTTTCGGGGCCGCGACCGCGAGCGCGCGCAGCTGTCCGCTCCGGATTTGCGGCGCTGACGAGCCGAGCCCGTCGAACACCAGCGGCACGTGGCCGGCGACGAGATCCTGCATCGCCGGTCCCGCCCCGCGATAGGGCACATGCAGAATGCGCGTCTTGGTCACGATCTTGAACAGTTCACCGGCGAGATGATGCGTGGTACCGGCGCCGGCGGAGCCGTAGTTCAGCTTGTCCGGATTGGCGCGAAGGTAAGCGACGAATTCCGGCAGCGTCTTGGCGGCAACCTTGTCGGGATTGACGACGATCACCTGCGGCGGCCGCGCGATCAGCGCCACCGGCACAAAATCCTTCTCGAGATTGTAGTCGAGATTGGGATAGATCGCCGGAGCGATGGCGTGATGCGCAGCGCCGACGAAGAACGTGTAGCCGTCGGGCACAGCCTTGGAGGCTTGCGAGGCTCCCACGGTGCCGCCGGCGCCTGCGCGGTTTTCGATCAGCACGCGCGTTCCCAGTTGGGTGTCGAGCTGGGCGGCGAGCGGGCGGGCGAAGGCATCGGTGCCGCCGCCGGCTGCGAACGGCACGACGAAGATGACTGGCTTCTCCGGCCATGTTTGGGCCTGGACCTGACCGGCCACGGCGAAAGAGCCCGCCACAAGTGCAAATAAAGCGTACCAGCCGAATTTCAGGTTCACGTCATCCTCCCGGGATTATTGGATTGCGCCGTCTCTTGGCGGCGCTTTGGGGTCGTTACGGCATGCAAAATACCACACATGATCCTGCAACGCGTCTCGCCGGACAACGGGGCGTTTCGCCGCTCCCCATACGCTCCAAAACACGCAGTCTTGCGCGGATTGCCGCCCGATGTATGAGGATTTATTGACAATATCATACGGCGCGTGCAGCGTACGCTGCCGGTTCAGATATGAGATCGTCACACCAATGTTCGGAATTCTGGGCCTCGGCTTTCTTCTTGGCATGCAGCACGCGCTCGAAGCCGATCACATCGCGGCGGTGTCCAGCATCGCGGCCCGGCGCTCGAGCGTCAGTGACATCGTCAAGCATGGGCTGACCTGGGGACTGGGTCACACCATCACCCTGTTCATGTTCGCCGGTGCGGCGATTCTTCTCGGCCACGCCATTCCCGAACATCTCGCGCGCCCGCTGGAAACCGCCGTCGGCATCATGCTGGTCGGGCTCGGGGTGCATGTGCTGTGGCGGCTGTGGCGCGACCGCGTGCATTTCCATCAGCATCGGCACCGCGATGGCACGGCGCATCTTCATCTTCACAGCCATGCTGTTGATTCCGTTCCGCACCGGCGCAGCGGTCACGATCATCCGCATGGATTCCGGTGGCGCTCGCTGCTGGTCGGGTTGATGCACGGCATGGCTGGTTCAGCGGCACTGCTGGTGCTGGTTGTCTCGCAATTCGCGAATCCACTGCATGGCCTGTTCTATGTTCTGCTGTTTGGCATTGGCTCGATGCTCGGGATGGGGGCGCTGTCCACTGTGATCGCGGTGCCACTGGCTGTCTCGGCGCGGTGGCTGACATGGGCCAATCGCGGGCTTCAGCTTGTTGTCGGCCTGATCACCATCGGGATTGGCGCGATGACGATTTACTCGACCGCGCTGGCATAGGACTGCCTATCCTTCCTCGCGGCTTGTCGCGCTGGCTGCCGATGTGCAGAGTGTCGGCAAAACAACAGCCGACGAGGAACGCCTTGGCCCATCATCACGAAGTTTATGCCATCCGTTACGCGACGATGACGGGACGCCAGCCGCACCAGAATTACCTGACGCCGGATGTGCACAATGAAGGCACCGATCTCGATTACTTCGTCTGGCTGATCCGCGGCAAAGATGGTGACATCCTGGTCGATACCGGCTTCAATGATGTCGCGGCGCGCGAGCGGTCGCGCAACCTGACCGTCAATCCGGCCGATGCGCTGGAACGGTTCGGCGTTGCGCCCGACAGCATTCGCGACGTCGTGATCACGCATCTGCATTACGATCACGCCGGGAATCTCGATCGCTTTCCCAATGCACGGTTTCATTTGCAGGATCGCGAGATGAATTTCGCCACCGGCCGGTGCATGTGTCACGGCCTGCTGCGGCATCCGTTCTCTGCGGAGGACGTCACCCTGATGGTGCGCCATGTGTTCAGCGACCGTGTCGTGTTTCATGACGGAGACGATGAAATCGCGCCGGGCGTGACGCTGCATCATGTCGGCGGGCATTCCGATGGCCTTCAGGTGGTGCGCGTCGAGACCGAGCGCGGGCCTTTGGTGCTCGCCTCCGACGCCGCGCACTATTACGGCAACATGCATCGCCGTAATCCATTCCCGATCGTCTACAACGTCGGCGACATGATGGAGGGCTGGAAGACCGTTGAACGTCTTGCCGGTCATCCCGATCGCGTCATCCCCGGTCACGATCCCATGGTGCGCGAGCTTTACCCGCAAGCGGTCGACAAGGCCGATGCCGTCGCGCTGCACAAGCATCCGAAACGGTCGTTCGCGATTTAAGCACTGCTTGAGTTGGCTCGCGAAAGCGGTGTAAGAAATTTCACAAGTAATAGAACATCGTTCTGTTCTGCAGAACGAGCCATCGGCTGACGCAAAGCAGCCTGCATCAGTGGCCGCACTCAAGCCGCACGCGGCAACAAGGACGATCATGAGCGAATACGATGTTGTGGTTGTGGGCGCGGGAAACGCTGCGATGTGTGCGGCGCTGGCGGCCCGCGAGCATGGCGTGAGCGTGGCCGTTCTGGAATGCGCGCCCGAGGGCGAGCATGGCGGCAATTCGAGTTTCACGGCCGGCGCAATGCGCGTCGCCTACAACAGTGTGGACGATCTTTACGCACTGATGCCGGATCTGTCCGACAGCGAAAAAGAGAACACCGACTTCGGCACCTACAGCGAGGACCAGTTCTTCGACGACATGGCGCGTGTGACGCAGAACCGCACCCATCCCGACATGGTCGAATTGCTGGTGCGCCGCAGCCACGCCACCATGAACTGGATGCGGACCAAGGGCGTGCGCTTTGTGCCGATCTATGGACGTCAGGCGTTCAAGGTCGACGGCAAGTTCAAGTTCTGGGGCGGGTTGACCGTCGAAGCCTGGGGCGGCGGGCCGGGTCTCGTCGAGGCGCTGCACAAGTCTGCCGCGCGCGAAGGCATCACCGTGATGTTCGAGACGCGTGCATTGTCGCTGATCACGGATGACAACGGCGTGCAGGGCGTGCGCGTCCGGCAAAAGGGCAAGACGCGCGACATCCGCGCCAAGGCGGTGATCCTCGCCAGCGGCGGCTTTCAGGCCAACGCCGAGTGGCGCACGCGTTATCTCGGTCCGTCATGGGATCTCGCCAAGGTGCGCGGCACGCGCTTCAATACCGGCAGCGGCATCCAGATGGCGCTCGATATCGGCGCGCGGCCGACCGGTAACTGGTCCGGCTGTCATGCGGTGGGCTGGGATCGCAACGCGCCGGAGCATGGTGACCTCGCGGTGGGCGATGGCTTCCAGAAGCACTCGTATCCGTTCGGCATCATGGTCAATGCAAAGGGCGAGCGCTTCGCCGACGAAGGCGCGGATTTCCGCAACTACACCTACGCGAAATACGGCCGCGTGATCCTCGATCAGCCGGGGCAGTTTGCCTGGCAGATCTTCGATCAGAAGGTCGTCCATCTGCTCCGCGACGAGTACCGCATCCGGCAGGTCACGAAAGTTCAGGCCGATACGTTGGCGGAGTTGTCGAACAAGCTCGACGATGTCGACCCAGTGGGCTTCATGCGCACCGTGACCGGCTGGAACAGCGCGGTGAAAACCGACGTGCCGTTCAATCCGAACATCAAGGACGGCCGCGGCACCAATGGCCTCGCTGTGCCGAAAAGCAACTGGGCCAACACACTCGACAAGCCGCCTTATCTTGCGTTCGCGGTGACCTGCGGCATCACTTTCACCTTCGGCGGCCTGAAGATCACGCAGGCCGGCGAAGTGGTCAGCCTCGATGAGACTCCAATCCCGAATCTTTACGCCGCCGGCGAACTGGTGGGCGGGCTGTTCTATTTCAATTATCCCGGCGGCACCGGATTGATGGCAGGCGCGGTGTTCGGCCGTATCGCGGGCGATTCCGCCGGTAAGCGGGTGAAGGCGTCATGACCGATCCTTCGTTGACAACGAATGCGATCGGTTTTGTCGGGCTTGGTGTCATGGGCGAGCCGATCTGCCGCAATCTTCTGAAGAAGAGCGGGAAACCGCTCGTGGTCTATGATCTCGCACCTGAGCCGCTTGCGCGGCTTCGCGAAGACGGCGCAGCCGTTGCAGCTTCAGTCGCCGACGTGGTGTCGCGCGCCGACGTTGTGTTTCTTTGCCTGCCCAGCGCCAGGCACGTGCGCGCCGCCTTCGAAGGCAGCGCGGGGCTGTTGCAAAACATCAGGCCGAACCAGATCGTCATCGATCTCGGGACGTCGTCGGTCGAACTCACCCGCGACTTTGCGAAACAATTTGAGCGCAGGGGAGCGTGGTGGATCGACGCGCCGATTGCGCGGACGCGTCAGGCCGCGCAGGACGGCACATTGAGCGTGATGGTCGGCGCATCGCCGGAGTTGTTCGATGCGGTCGAGCCGCTGATCCGCTGCTTCGCGACCGAGGTGACGCTCTGCGGCGGCACCGGTGCGGGACAGGTCACCAAAATTCTCAACAACATGGTGCTGTTCCAGACGGTCAATGCGCTTGCGGAAGCGGTCGCGATTGCCAAACACAGCGGCGTCGAGCCGAAGCTGTTGCTGGATACGCTGTCGAAAGGATCGGCGGACAGCTTCGCGCTGCGCAATCACGGTTTGAAAGCCATCGTGCCGGGCGATTTTCCGCTGCGCGCGTTCTCGACGGAATATGCGCTGAAGGACATGTCTTATGCGCTCGAACTCGCGGCGCAGGGCGGCATCCAGCCGCGCGGTGCGGCGCTGGTTCACGAGGTTCTTCAGGAAGCCATCGATGGCGGCTTTGGCGGTGCGTACTTTCCCGTGATCGCCAGGCTCCTCGACCGGCCCGGATCGTTCAACAAGGAGTAAGCGGATGTCGTCTCCCGGCGTCGCGGCTGTGAATCGCGCGTTGACCATTCTGGCCGCATTCGAGGGCGAGACGGAAGCGATGACGCTCGCCGCGCTGGCGCGCCGAACCGGTCTCTACAAGAGCACGCTGTTGCGGCTGATGACGTCGTTGCAGGAGTTCGGCTATCTCGGCCAGCTTCCCGACGGGCGTTATCATCTGGGGCCGACGCCGTTTCGTCTCGGCGCGGTCTATCAGCGCACCAACCGGCTTTACGATCATGTCATGCCGGTGCTGCGCCATCTCGTCGGCGCGGGAACGGAGAGCCCGTCTTTTCATATCAGGCACGACGCCACGTCGCGACTCTGTGTGTTCCGCGTCGACTCGCAGCACTCGACGCTGGATCGTGTCGAGGCCGGTGCGCTGTTGCCGCTGGATCGCGGCGCGGCAGGCAAGGTCATTCTCGCTTTTGATGGCGAAAGAGGCGAGGCGTTCGATCGCATCCGCAACGATTTCATCACGGCGTCTTTCGGGGAACGCGATCCTGACTGCGCCGGCATTGCCTGCCCGGTGTTCGGCCCCGACGGGAAGTTGGCCGGTGCGCTATCGGTGTCCGGGCCGAAGCCACGATTCACCAAGGACAATTCCAGGCGGATGTCCGACCTTCTGCTGGACAGCGCATTGCAACTCACCCGCGCGCTCGGCGGGCGCAACGATGCGATGAGCAGGCTTGCGGAAGTCCGGAGAAAGAAAGTCTTGATGCGGACGGCCTGAGTATGGTGCGCAGCGGTGCTGATCGATGCCGGCGGCGTGAACAAGCGATCTTGATTGCGTGTGCGGCGCATGGATTGGTATAAATCCGGCGATGCACGGCAAAGACGGTCACACCGCACCAAAGACAGCTTTTGTTTTCGCAGGCGGCGGAAGCTTTGGCGCGATTCAGGTCGGGATGATGCAGGCGCTCGCGGCCCAAGGGGTCACGGCCGATCTCGTGGTCGGGTCGAGCGTGGGTGCAATGAACGGCGCTTATTATGCCGGCGCGCCGACACTGGATGGCGTCAAGAAACTGGCGGAGATCTGGCGGGGGTTGACGCGGCACGACGTGTTTCCCGTGTCGGTTTCCTCGTTCTTCGGCTTCCTGTGGCGGCGGGATTTTTTGATCTCGCACGACGGTGTCCGCAAGCTGATCGAAGATCATCTGCCGTATAAGAAACTGGAAGAGGCCGCCGTTCCGGTTCACATCGTGACGACCGACATTGTGTCCGGCGAGACCGTGGTGTTGTCGGAGGGCTCCGCCGCCGAGGCGATCGTGGCCAGCACGGCGATTCCGGGCGCGTTCGCACCGGTCAAATACAAGAACCGTTTTCTGGCTGACGGAGCGATATCGAGCAACACACCGATCCGGGTTGCGATCCAGAAGGGGGCGAAGCGGCTCATCATCATGCCGACGGGATTTGCCTGCGCGGGACAGGATCCGCCGGTCGGGGCGGTCGCAACCGCGCTGCACGCGCTGACGCTGCTGATCTCGCGGCAGATGACCACCGAGTTGGAGTATCTGGAGTCGACCATAGACTATTGTGTTGTGCCGCCGCTCTGCCCGCTGGTCGGCTCGCCCTATGACTTCACTCGTACCGACGATCACATCACGCGGGCCGTAAAGAGTACCGAGAGGTGGATCGCCGATGGCGGCCTCGAGAAGGGCGGCATCCCCGGCGAAATGCGTCCGCATCAGCACTGAGCGAGCATCGGGCGCGATACGGGTCGGGCGTATATTGCTCTGCAATATGCCGTGGAAGCTGCAAGCCTTACCCGCGCGATATGACAGGATGACGTCAGGCCATCCGCATGCTGGCAGCACTGTTGATGTCGATGCCTTACGCTTTGGTGTATAGTTTCCGTCTACCGTGGCTGTTCTCGCTGCGCTATCGACCTGCGCAGGGAAACGCGCCAACATGCGGGCCGGCGTTGCGCCTTACGAATTTGTTGTCGAGGTCTTTATGCAAAATCTCTCGCTGCTGCTCTCGCCTCGCTTTATCATTCTGACGCTCTGTATTCTCATTACTGCGCTTCTGATCGGCTGCGCGCTCTACTACGACTTCAAGCACATTTTTCTGTTTGCCATCCCGATCACGATTTTTGGATCGCTGTCGGTGCTCGGCATTCACGACATGCTTCAAAAAAGTCACGCGGTCCTGCGCAACTATCCGGTCTCGGCGCACATTCGCTTCCTGCTGGAAGAAATCCGGCCGGAGATGCGGCAGTATTTCTTCGAGAGTGAAAAGGACGGCAAGCCGTTCAGCCGCGATACGCGCGCGGTCGTTTACCAACGCGCCAAGATGGTGCTCGACAAGCGCCCGTTCGGCACACAGGAAGATGTTTATACGCAAGGCTACGAATGGATGAATCATTCGGTTGCGCCAAAGCCGCTGGCCGACGCCCCTTTTCGCGTCACGATCGGCGGGCCGGACTGCACCAAGCCGTATTCCGCCTCGGTGTTCAACATTTCCGCCATGAGCTTCGGCGCGCTCAGCCCCAATGCGGTGCGCGCGCTGAATGCCGGAGCGAAAAAGGGAAACTTTGCGCATGACACCGGCGAGGGTGGGGTCAGTCCCTATCATCGCGAGAACGGCGGCGATCTGATCTGGGAGATCGGCTCAGGATATTTCGGCTGCCGCAATCCAGACGGAACGTTCAATCCTGAACTTTTCGCCAAGGTTGCAAGTGACGACCAGATCAAGATGATTGAACTGAAGGTCAGCCAAGGCGCGAAGCCGGGTCACGGCGGCGTGCTTCCCGCCGCGAAAGTGTCCGAGGAAATTTCACGCATTCGCGGCGTCCCGATGGGCGAAGATTGCATTTCGCCGGCCTATCACCGCGCGTTCTCGACGCCGATCGAGATGATGCAGTTCATCGCCGAGATGCGCCGGCTGTCGGGTGGCAAGCCGGTGGGCTTCAAGCTCTGCATCGGCCACCGCTGGGAGTTCCTTGCGATCTGCAAGGCGATGGTCAAGACCGGGATCTATCCTGACTTCATCGTGGTCGACGGGAAGGAAGGCGGCACCGGCGCAGCGCCTGCGGAGTTCATGGATCATCTTGGCATGCCGATGCGCGAGGGCGTCAGCTTCGTCCACAACGCCTTGATCGGGATCAATGCGCGAGATCGCATCCGGATTGGCGCAGCCGGCAAGATCGCGACGGGTTTCGACATGGCGCGCGCCATGGCGCTCGGCGCGGACTGGTGCAATTCGGCGCGGGGCTTCATGTTTGCATTGGGCTGCATTCAGTCGCTGAGTTGTCACACCGATCGCTGTCCGACGGGTGTGACGACGCAGGACCCGTCGCGCAACCGCGCACTGGTGGTTCCGGACAAGACCATGCGCGTTTACAATTATCACCGCGCGACGTTGCACGCGCTCGCAGAACTGATCGCGGCCTCCGGTCTCAGCCATCCGCAGGACATCCGGCCGATCCACTTCTCGCATCGTCTCTCGGGAACGGAGGTGCTGTCGTTCGCGCGGCTTTACCCGCAGCTTCGTCCCGGCGAGCTGCTTGAAGGTCACGTCGAGAACCCGCGCTTCCACGCCTGGGCATTTGCGCAGGCGGAGTCCTTTGCGCCTCTCCCGGTAACGCCTGCGCCCGTACCTGCGCCGCCGATTGCCGTGCGTGGAGTTGGGGCCTAGAACTCCCCGTGCAAGCCGCCGATCAGGCCCGTGATGCTGTGCGGAAAAGAAGGCGCCCTGTTGCGGCAGCGGATTGGTGCCGGTGCCGAAACTGCCGCCGCCGTAGCCGGCATGCCCGCCGACATAGAACCCGCTCCAGTCGTAGATCGGAGCAACGCGCGCGGCCTTGAGAGGTACAATGGCGTCGGCCGCCTGCGCGACATCAAGCGACGTCGCTCCCAGCGCAAGTCCCGCGACGAATCACGCAAGCAAAACAAAATGACCCGCCCGGGGGGACAACCGGGCGGGTCCTTGGGTCGACGCGGCGTGGATGAGGCGTCGCGCCGAACTCAACTCTGATTCTGATCAGTAGCAGCTACGAACGCGGCCGATGTAGTTGCCGTATGCGTCGAACTTGCGAACCCAGCCGCAGCGGCGATAGCCGTAATAGTCGTTGGCGTAAGCGTTGCTGGCAGCAGCGGCGAACAGCGCGCCGGCGGCGAGGCCGACACCAATGCCGCCACCATGGTGATGATGATGGAATCCGCCGGCCTGGGCTTGCTGGGTGGTGGCGGCGATGCCACCGGTCAGAGCGACAGCGGCGACAGCGAGGGCGGCAATCTTGGTCTTGATCGACATGAAACTCTCCATCCTTGTTTGGGGCGGGCCGTGTGGACCGCATGCCAATTGGTGGTGAGCTGCCGGAATTCGGTTCGAACGGCGGCGTGAAAAATCGCGATCTAAAAAATATATAACAATATCAATATCTTATATCTATTTCAGATGTTGAGGCTGGTTCGACAATCGCGCCAGATCGAATTTCCCGACATCTTCCAGCAGTTCGACAAAGGCGCGCGCCCCATGTTCGATCAGCGCGGCGCCTTTTTCCGCGGTGGCCGTCGTTGCATCGCCGACTGCGCCCAGCGGATTCAGATCCTGCATCGCCCACGCGAACGGGGCGGGGCGTCCCGCGGAGAGCCAGCGGAATTCTTTCGTCATTTGTTTTTCAGCAGACTCGAAATTTGCGAGCCGGTCTTTTCGAACCTGATCGGGAAATGCCGCAAGCATGATCGAGGTTTCAACTGCGCCGCCGTGGATGCCGAAGCGCAACTCATCGGCAGGGAATAATCCGTCCGGCGCGCCGAACCGGCTCCAGCTTGTGGTCACCGCCAGCATTCCATGCTTCGCGCGCAAGTCCTGTGCGATCAGCGCCATCGCAGCGCTGTTGCCGCCGTGGCTGGTGACAATGATGAGCTTCCGCACGCCAGCCTGCGCCACCGTGTCACACAACGTCATCCACTTGCTGAGCGCGTCGTCGGTCGGCAGCGTCTGCGTACCGGGATAGTCCGTATGCTCGGTTGAAATTCCCACAGGTTCGATCGGCAGAAACGTGACCGGTATCCTGTCGGGTACGATCGCGCGTACGCGCCCGAGGTAAGCTTGCGCGATCAGCGTATCGGTCTCTAACGGCAGATGCGGCCCATGCTGCTCGGTCGCCGCGAGCGGCAGCACGGCGATCCAGCGAGCGGCATCGGTTTTATCGATGCCGGACAAGTGAATTCCGGCCCAGTCATGCGGAGGCTTCGAGGTCATCGTGTGCGGGTTTCTTCGAACAGGCGTTTCTTTGAATCAATTAGCAGAGTAGCTTTGCGATGCCCATCATGGGCAAAACGCTTCACGGAGTCCAATGATGCCACCCAGCCACTTGCTGCGCGTATTTCTCGTCGGGATGGCTCTCGCCGCCGACCCCGCATATGCGCAGGCGCCGGGGGGGCCGGACAAGGTGTCGTTCGGCACCAACTGGGTGGCGCAGGCCGAACACGGCGGATTCTATCAGGCGGTGACGGACGGCACTTATGCGCGTTATGGCCTTGACGTCACGATCGTTCCCGGCGGTCCCAACGTCAACAACCGCATCCAGTTGATCGCCGGCAAGATCGAGTTTTTCATGAGCGCGAATACGCTGCAGTCGTTCGA
>JAZJYY010000009.1:0-32469 GCA_040390145.1 Pseudomonadota bacterium | reverse complement strand
GTCGCCGTTGCCGCGATCTTCCAGAAGGATCCGCAGGTCTTTCTGGCGCACCCGCAATCCAAGGTCACTAAGATCGAGGACCTCAAGCCGCTGACGCTGTTCGTGTCCAAGGAGGGGATGCCGACCTATTTCCAGTGGCTGAAATCCGAATACGGTTTCAGCGAGGAGAACGTAAAGCCCTACACGTTCAACGCGCAGCCGTTTCTGGCCGATAGGAACAGCGCAATGCAGGGCTACGTGACGTCCGAACCGTTCGCCGTCGAGAAGCAGGCGAAGTTCAAGCCGACAGTGATCCTGCTCGCCGACTATGGTTTCAATGCCTACTCGACGCTGATCGAGACGCGGACCGCCTTTGCCGAGAAGAAGGCCGATCTGGTGCAGCGCTTTGTCGATGCGTCGGTGACCGGCTGGTACAATTATCTCTATGGTGACAACAAAGCGGCCAACGCGCTCATCAAGAAAGCCAATCCCGAGATGACCGACGACCTGCTCGCTTACTCTGTCGAGAAGATGAAGCAGTACGGCATTGTCGATTCGGGCGATACTTTGAAAGACGGCATTGGCGCGATGAGCGATGCGCACATGGCGGAGTTTTTCGGCAAGATGGTTCGCGCGGGAGTAACGCGGCGGGACATCGACTATCGCAAGGCTTACACCTTGCGCTTCGTCAACAAGGCCGTGGGTCTCAACCTGCGGCCGAAGAACTGACGGCGGCGGATTTCCCGGAATGTCCATCCTAGAGGCTGACGATACGCGCGACAGGCCGCCGGGTGGCGCGGCAGTATCGCTGCGCGACGTCATCAAGGTCTACGACAATGGCGTTACCGCCCTGGGCCCGCTCGACCTGACGGTGCGCGCGGGAGAGTTCGTTTCATTGCTCGGGCCGTCCGGCTGCGGCAAGTCCACGGCGCTGCGCATCATCGCAGGTCTGAATGAGCCGACGTCCGGCACCGTGCAGGTCGCCGGGCGTGGTGCGCGAGATCGTTTGCGCCACAACATCGGTTTCGTGTTTCAGGAGCCAACTCTAATGCCGTGGGCGACGGTGCGCGGCAACGTTCAGCTTCCGCTCGATCTGGCGCATGTGTCCCGTGCCGATGCCGACGCGCGCGTCACTCAGGCGCTGGCTCAGGTCGGACTAACAGAGTTCGCGGAGGTCTATCCGCGCGAACTGTCCGGCGGCATGAAGATGCGGGTCTCGCTGGCGCGGGCGCTGGTGACCGATCCGGATATTCTCCTGATGGATGAACCGTTCGCGGCGCTCGACGAGATTACGCGCTTCAAGCTGAACAACGATCTGCTCGCGCTTTGGCGCAAGCTGGGCAAGACGGTCGTGTTCGTGACGCATTCGGTGTTCGAGTCGGTGTATCTGTCGCAGCGTGTGCTGATCATGACGTCCCGGCCAGGATGCATCGCGCGGGAGTTTCGCATCGATGCCGCCGAGCCGCGCGGCGAGGACTTCCGCACATCCGCGGAGTATGCAGCGCACTGCCGCGACGTGTCTGCGGCGCTCGCCAAGGCAGGTGGCGCGGGAGTCGCGCTATGACGGCGCGCGAGTCATCGCCAGCACGGTTGCTGAAAACCCTCTTGCCGCTGATTGCGCTGGCTGTTGGCGTGGCGATCTGGGAGGCGGTGGTTCGCCTCAACAATCTTCCGGCCTATGTGCTGCCCGCGCCGAGTGTCGTTTTTTCGACCCTCGTGCAGGACTGGCCGATCCTGTTTGGGTCGTTGCTGACAACGCTTTCGACCACGGTTCAGGGCTTCATCGCGGCGGCAATTGGCGGCATCGCGCTCGCGGTGCTGTTCAGCCGCTCGAAATGGCTGGAATATGCGCTGCTGCCCTATGCGATAATCCTTCAGGTGACACCGGTCATCGCGATCGCGCCGCTGCTGCTGATCTACCTGCCGCAGCATGTGGCCGTTGTGGTCTGCGCCTGGATCGTGGCCTTCTTCCCGGTGCTGTCCAACACCACGCTCGGGCTCAATTCAGTCGATCGCAATCTGCTCGGCCTGTTCGAATTGTACGGCGCCTCGCGCGCGCAGACGTTGCGCTATCTGAAGCTGCCTTCGGCGCTGCCGCATATTCTCGGCGGCCTGCGGATCGCGGGCGGCCTGTCGCTGATCGGAGCGGTGGTCGCCGAAATCGCCGCAGGCTCGGCCGGGGCCGGTTCCGGACTGGCCTACCGGATCGCCGAAGCCGGCTACCGGCTGAATATCCCGCGGATGTTCGCGGCGCTGTTGCTGCTCTCGATTGCCGGAATTGTCATCTATTTGGGCCTCTCGCTGGCCTCGTATCTTGTGCTACGACGCTGGCACGAAAGTGCGCTTGGAAAGGAAAACTAATGGCTGCGAATGGTTCTCAGGAAAAGGTCGATGTGCTGGTTTACGGCCCGTCAAAGCCGGTGATCGATAACGGGTTTCCCGCGAACTTCGTCCTCCATAAATTCGAGAACCATCGCGACCTGACTCGCCTGGCCCCCGAAATCGCCGGGCGGATTCGCGGCATTGCGGTCACCGGCCTGGTCTCGACCGACGGCGCGACACTGTCGCGCTTTCCGAAGGTCGAGATCGTGTCCAGCTTCGGGGTCGGCTATGACCATGTCGATGCCAAGTACGCCGCCGAGCACAACATCATTGTCACCAACACGCCCGACGTGCTGACCGAAGAAGTCGCCGACACCGCGCTGGGTCTGCTGATCGCGACGGTGCGCGAATTCATCAAGGCGGATCGCTATCTGCGTGCGGGACACTGGACCACGCAGAATTTTCCGCTGAGCGCCGGTTCGCTGCGTGATCGCAAGGTCGGCATGGTCGGCATGGGCCGTATCGGCCAGGCCATCGCGCGCCGCCTCGATGCCTCGCTGGTGCCGGTGGTCTATCACTCGCGCAGTCCGGCGAAGGGCGTGACCCACAAGCACTATCCCAACCTGATCGAGATGGCGAAGGACGTCGACACCATCATCGTCATCACGCCCGGCGGCGCATCGACTGCAAAGCTGATCAATGCCGATGTTCTCAAGGCGCTCGGCCCGCGCGGCATTCTGATCAACGTCGCCCGCGGATCGGTGGTGGACGAGGACGCGCTGATTGCCGCGCTCAAGGACGGCACCATCATGGCGGCGGGCCTCGACGTGTTCGCGAACGAACCGCAGGTGCCGGATGTGCTGAAGACGATGCAGAACGTCGTGCTGCTGCCGCATATCGCATCGGCCTCGGTGACCACGCGCAACGCGATGGATCAGCTCGTGGTCGACAATCTCAAGCTATGGTTCTCCGGCAAGGCGCCGTTGACCCCGATTGCCGAGACCCCGGTGAAAGGCCGCTGACCATGCCGCGCGCCGCGCTGTCCGGTTTCACGAGACGTCTGCTGGCCGGGCAGGCTTGCCTGCTGGCGGTGATTCTCATGATTACACCGGATGCCGTGGCGCAGGACGCTCGTTCTCTTACCAAGGAGATGGTTGGAGAATGGGAGTTGTCGACGGCGGGGCGCGACAAGACCTGCATTGTGACGCTGAAGGGCGATTCCACGCCGCAGGGCCTGAAGCTCGAACTCGATAAGGGATGCGGCACTGCGTTGCCCTTCACCAAGAGCATCGTGGCATGGAGCGTGAAGGGTCTCGACATCGTGCGGCTGCAGGATGCGGCGGGGCAGTCGATCATCGACGTGACCGAGGTTGAGAGCGGGATCTTCGAAGGCCTGCGGCAAGGCGAGGGCGTGTATCTCTTGCAGAATCTCGCGGCCGCGCGTGCCCTGTCGAAATCCGCCGATCAACTGATCGGGGACTGGGCGATGGTGCGCGGCAGCGGCAAGTCGATCTGCGGTGTAACCCTGACCAATACCGAAACGAACACCCCGGAGAATTTCGCGGTGTATCTGAAACCGCGTTGCGATCCGCTGGTGACGGCTTTCGCGCCGACGGTATGGCGCATCGAGCGCGGCGAACTCTTGCTGCAATCGGCCAAGGGCGAGATCTGGCGCTTCGAGGCCGACGACAATGCGCAGTGGCGGCGGGTGCCGGACAGTGCCGATCCGCTGCTGCTGACGCGGCAATAGCGCCTGCGGGGCGCTGCGCACCGAGTACTCGGATATCCCGTTGGTCATTGCCGGGCTTGACCCGGCAATCCATCTTCTTGAAGAAATCTTTTCAGATAGATGCGCGGGTCAAGCCCGCGCATGACAGCCTGAATATGTGGCGCTCCTTTTGCTAGATCAGCCGCATCCCCTTCAGGCTGGCGTGGCCGTTCTTTCCGACGATGATGTGGTCGTGCACCGAGATTCCGAGCGGGCTCGAGATCGACATGATCGACTTCGTCATCTGGATGTCGGCGGTCGACGGCGTTGGATCGCCGGAGGGATGGTTATGCAGGAGTCTGCTATGATCGACTAACCTGCTGTAGTTGCGCTAGAAATTGGTGATGCGTAAGTTGGGTGAGGTCGGCAACTGAGATCGGCAAATCGTGCACCTGGGTGATCATCACACCTGATCCTGACCCCTCATGCCGAGGCGCGTTGATGCACGGCAGGTCACGCGGTTCTTCTCGTCCCAGGCATCGAGTTCGTCAACGGGATACAGCACGGCTTTGCCGATCTTGATGAAAGTCGGCCCGATTCTCATAGCCCGCCAGTTGCGTAGAGTGCCTATCGAGATGCTGCCACGGTAGCGCTCCGCGACTTCTTCGGCAGTGAGATATCTCCTAGGGTCCATGCTTAGCTCCACATCTCGCATTCGCGGCGCCCGCCGACGCACTTTTAGCCAAGGATCACACAAGGCGGTGCGAACACGTTCCGGCAGGTTTCCGCACGCTGGCGCATGCGGTTGCCCGCTACGAATGGGACTTTCACCTTCGGACGGGAAGGGCGGACAAGCGGTGGTAGTGGCCGCGGACACCCACGGATAAGAATCGGACGGGCCGCGCTCGTTCGGTCGGGTGGTCGACGATCGTCGCCCACGGTCCGCTTTTCAAGCAACTCCAGCACAGCGTGCAACGCGGCGCAGAAATGAGCCGAATGACCGCGCGGATCCAGTGATGAGATTGCCGATCAAGCGTGGTCAGGCCGTAAGGCCGATCTGATCTTTGCGTTTGAAGCATCTTCCCTTGTGGCTAGTCTGGGCGCTTCCTATATGACCGTCGCGGGCCGGGCCCCTCTGGCGACCATGATGGTCGTGATGTCGGACCGCATCGAGTGCGCTCGATGCCCGGGTCCGATCCTACGCTCCCGATCGAGCCGCACTCCATGACAGGGAGGCGGCATTTGGAATTCCTACTGCTCGATTGGCTCGGCAACCCCGCTTGGATGTGGCTGGGCTTTGTGTCGATCGTCGGTGTGCTGCTCGCGCTGGACCTCGGTGTCCTGCATCGCAAGCAGAAAGAGATTGGCGTGCGCGAAAGCCTCGTGCTCTCGGCAGGCTACATCGTGCTTGGAGTCTCCTTCGCCGGCCTCGTTTGGTTGCAGCTGGGCGAAACCGCGGGCATCCAGTATCTCACCGGCTTCGTCGTCGAAAAGAGCCTGGCGCTCGACAACGTCTTTGTGATCGCGTTGATCTTCGGCTACTTCGCGGTACCACGTCAGTATCAGCATCGCGTGCTGTTCTGGGGCATTCTCGGCGTCATCGTTCTACGCGCGATCATGATCGGCATCGGCGCCACGCTGGTCGCCGAGTTTGCGTGGGTTCTCTACGTCTTTGCGGCCTTCCTTATCCTGACCGGGATCAAGATGCTGGCGCTGGGTGACAAGGAGACCGATCTCTCAAAGAACCCGGTCCTCAAGCTGATCCGCCGCCGCTTCCGCGTGACCGAGGAGTTGCACGGTGAGCGCTTCCTGGTGAAGCTGCCGGACCCGAGGACGGGGCGGCCGGTGCGCTATATGACGCCGCTCTTCCTCGCGCTGATCCTGATCGAGATCGCGGACGTGATTTTCGCGGTGGACTCAGTGCCCGCGATCTTCGCGATCACCACCGATCCCTACATTGTGTACACGTCGAATATCTTCGCGATCCTGGGGCTTCGCGCGCTCTATTTTGCACTTGCTGCCGTTCTGCACCGCTTCGCTTACCTCAAGCAGGCGCTTGCCGTGCTGCTGATCTTCATCGGCTCGAAGATCTTCGTCGCCGATTTCCTCGGGCTCGACAAATTTCCCGCCATCTGGTCGCTCGGCGCCACTTTCGCGATCCTCGCCGCCGGCATCGTCTATTCGCTGTGGCGGACCCGCAATCCCGCCCCTGCCGTGAAAGGCAAGTTCTGATGCCGTGCCGCGGCGTCTGGCTCGACCGCGGCCAGCTCGCAGAGCTGCTGGGGGTCGCACGGAAGGATGATGCCGCTGATCCGGCCCGCAAACGGGAGCGGACGTCGGAAGCGGCCACGCCAACCGAGAGCCCGCTCGTCTCGAAGGTCGGCGCGTTTGGGACGATGGTCACGACAACTATCGGCGCAACGAGCGGCGATCGCGCATCTTCGACTGATCGGCCGGTTGGCGGCGCTTCATGCAACATCGAGGAAAAGGAGATTACATGCCGTATCGACACGCGCTTGGAGGTTTTGCGAAACGCTCCTGGGAAGACTTCGGCGACGAGGTTCATCGGGCGCAGAACGAACATCTGATGGAAGGCATCGTCGCGGGGTGTGCGCTGATCGCCTTCGCCGATGGCTGGGTAACGACGGAGGAGCATGACCGGATGCTCGGGTTGATCCGTGGATTTGAGCCGATCGCTGCGTTCGGGCTAGACGATGTCACCGCGACGTTCGAAACTCTGACCGAGCGGTTCGCCAAGGACCAGAAGGGTGGCGAGGCGGCCGCGTTCGAGGCGGTCGCACGCGTCAAGGGCGCGCAGCGGTATCCGGCACTGCTCGTCGAGGCCTGCTGCGCGATCGCCGCTGCCGATGGCGGGTTCGACTCCGAAGAACGGGCGACCGCTAGGCTCAGGACTCATTGATCAGAGCCAGAAGATCACGGTGGCGGCGAGGGCGATAGCGGAGAAGAAGACCGTAGGGCACCGATCGTAGCGGGTGGCGACGCGGCGCCAGTCCTTGAGGCGGCCGAACATGATCTCGATGCGGTTGCGGCGTTTGTACCGACGCTTGTCGTATTTGATGGGGTCGAGACGGGATTTCCGCCCAGGAATGCAGGGCTTGATCCCCTTCTGCTGAAGGGCATCCCTGAACCAGTCGGCGTCGTAGCCGCGGTCACCCAGCAGCCATTGCGCCTTGGGAAGGTCGTCGAGAAGCGCCGCAGCGCCGGTGTAATCGCTGATTTGGCCTGCGGTCATGAAGAAACTGAGCGGGCGGCCGTTGGCGTCGGTGACAGCATGAAGCTTGGTGTTCATCCCGCCTTTGGTGCGGCCGATCAGCCGCCCGAGATCCCCTTTTTAACCCGCAGGCTCGATGCCGTGCGGTGCGCCTTCAAGTAGGTCGCGTCGATCATAACCGTCTTCGGATCGGCACCCTCGGCGGCCAGCCCTTCCATCATGCGGAGGAAGACGCCCATCTCGCCCCAACGCTTCCATCGGTTGTAGAGCGTCTTGTGCGGACCGTACTCCTTGGGCGCATCACACCAGCGCGAACCGTTGCGATTGACGAAGATAATCCCGCTCAGCACCCGCCGATCATCGACCCGGGGCCTGCCGTGGCTCTTGGGAAAATATGGCCGGAGCCGAGCCATCTGCTCGTCCGTCAGCCAGTACAGGTCGCTCATCTTCAGTCTCCTCGCGGAGCCTGAATCAGATCATGCCTCTCAAATCAATGGGTCCAGAGCCTAGCCGGATCTGCGAAGTTCTCGGGCTCGAACCGGCGGACTTTGGGTTGGCCGACGCGCCTTGAAACGAGGTGGTCGCAAACTGACTTCGATCGGGATCCACACCGACGTTTGGAAGTGAGCGGCCTGGGTTGACCGTCAGTGTTTGCCCTGAATCCGGATCCCGGCAAGGTGTTGCTGTTGCGACGAAGGAATCGCTTCCGTCGCAGTGCGAGGAACGCCGGGCGCGCGTTGGTTTGGCGGTGCGGACGTGCTTGCGTCGCGCCGTTTAAGCTCGGTGGCGGGTTGTTATATAAAACAGAACAAAACCGTGAGTTATTTGAAGTAACTAAAAGCTCTCACTACCGCTACCGTACAGGGAGGACGGTTTCGAAACGGCAGAGCGGAGCGGCTGGTCCCATGCAAATCGCAGGACAGAAGATCGGGTTGCACGTCGCGGAGGCGCTTCGTGGATGACCGTGACGAATCCGCGCCGACGCAGTCTCGGGCTGTCCAATCGGACCCGGGCAAGTCGGGGCTGCCGAGCCGGCATACGACAGTAGGCCCCGAGCGCGCACCCCATCGCTCGTTCCTGTACGCGATGGGCTTGTCGGCCCGCGAGATCGCGCAACCTTTCGTCGGCGTCGTCACGACCTGGAATGAAGCGGCGCCCTGCAACATCTCGCTGTCTCGGCAGGCGCAGGTGGTGAAGAAGGGGGTGGCGGCCGCCGGCGGCACGCCGCGCGAGTTCACCACCATTACGGTCACCGACGGCATTGCGATGGGGCACGCCGGCATGAAGGCCTCGCTCGTCAGCCGCGAGGTGATCGCCGACTCGGTTGAACTCTCCGTGCGCGGTCATTGCTACGACGCGCTGGTGGGGCTGGCCGGGTGCGACAAGACTCTGCCGGGGCTGATGATGGCGATGCTGCGCCTCAACGTGCCCTCGGTATTCCTCTACGGCGGCTCGATCCTGCCGGGACGGTTCCGCGGCAAAGACGTCACGGTGCTCGACGTGTTCGAGGCGGTCGGCGCCAACGCCGCCGGAACGATGAGCGATGCGGACCTCGCCGAACTCGAAACGGTGGCATGCCCATCGGCGGGGTCATGCGGCGGCCAATATACCGCCAACAGCATGGCCTATGTGTCGGAGGCGATCGGTCTCGCTCTGCCGGGTTCGGCCAGCACACCGGCGCCTTACGAGTCCCGGGACCGGTTTGCCGACGCGTCGGGTCGCGCGGTGATGGCGCTGCTCAAACGGGGCTTGCGCCCGCGTGACATCGTCACGCGCCAGGCGCTCGAGAATGCGGCCGCGGTCGTCGCCGCGACAGGCGGATCGACCAACGCCGCGCTCCATCTGCCGGCGATGGCCCATGAGGCAGGCATCGCCTTCGACATCTTCGATGTCGCCGCGGTGTTTCGGCGCACGCCGTTGATCGCCGATCTGAAGCCCGGTGGACGCTATCTCGCCAAGGACGTGCACGAGATCGGCGGCGTGCCGGTGGTCCTGAAGGCGCTGCTCGACGGTGGCTTCCTGCACGGCGAATGCCTGACGGTCACGGGCCGCACCCTGGCCGAGAATCTGGAATCCGTGCTTTTGCCCGACCACCAGGACGTCGTCCATCCGACGACGCGGCCGCTGTCACCGACCGGCGGCCTCGTCGGCCTTTCCGGAAATCTCGCGCCTGAAGGGGCAATCGTGAAGGTGGCGGGCCTGCGCAGGCTCGCCTTCAGCGGTCCGGCGCGCGTGTTCGACCGGGAGGAGGATGCCTTCGCAGCGGTGATGCAGCGGCGCTACCATGCGGGCGAGGTGCTCGTCATCCGCTACGAGGGGCCGCGTGGCGGACCCGGCATGCGCGAGATGCTGTCCACCACCTCGGCGATCTATGGCCAGGGCATGGGGGAGGACGTGGCCTTGATTACCGACGGCCGCTTCTCGGGCGCGACGCGCGGCCTGTGCGTCGGTCATGTCGGACCGGAAGCCGCGGTCGGCGGCCCGATCGCATTGATCGAGGACGGCGATGTGATTGAGATCGATGCGGAGCGAGGGACGCTCTCGCTCCGCATCGATCCCGCCGAGTTGGCGGCGCGCCGCGAGCGGTGGCAGCCGCGCCGGCATGCCTTCCAGTCCGGAGCGCTGTGGCGCTACGCGCAGACCGTCGGTTCCGCCGGCAAGGGCGCGGTGACCCATCCAGGCGCTGCCGCCGAAGAGCACGTCTATGCTGATATCTGACCCAGGCGCCGCAGCCGAGAGAGTGGAGTCATCCAGCGCGCACCGCTTAGTCCTTCGCCAGCCCGATGATTGGCATGTGCATCTCCGTGACGGCGGGATGCTCGCCGCCGTCGTCAACGAGACCGCCCGTCAGTTCGCCAGGGCGATCGTCATGCCCAACCTCGATCCGCCGGTGACCACCGTGGCCGCGGCGGAAGCCTATCGTGCGCGGATCCAGGGGGCGCTCGCGCCTGGCCTTGCCTTCACACCGCTGATGACGGCCTATCTGACCGACGACATCGCCCCGGCGGAAATCGAGCGCGGCTTCAGGTCCGGCGTGTTCACCGCAGCCAAGCTCTATCCTGCGCATGCGACCACCAACGCCGCGCAGGGCGTGACGGACGTGGCTCACATCTTCGGCGTCCTTGACGTCATGCAGCGCCTGGGGATGCCGTTGCTGCTGCACGGGGAAGTCACGGACCACGACGTCGATGTTTTCGACCGCGAAGCCGTCTTCATCGACCGTGTGCTTGCGAATGTCGTCGCAGGATTTCCCGCTCTCAAGATTGTCTTCGAGCATATCACCACCGCCGAAGCCGTGGCCTTCGTCGAGGCCGCCGGGCCGAACGTCGGCGCCACGATCACGCCACACCATCTGATGATCAATCGCAACGCGATGTTCGCCGGCGGCATCAGACCGCATCTCTACTGCCTGCCGGTCGCAAAACGCGAGCGGCATCGTCTGGCGTTGCGACGCGCGGCGACCTCGGGAAATCCGAAGTTCTTCCTCGGCACCGATTCAGCGCCACACGCGGTCCGTGACAAGGAGTCCGCCTGCGGCTGCGCCGGCATCTTCAACGCGCCGGTCGCCCTGCAGAGTTACGCCACGGTGTTTGACGAGGAAGGTGCGCTGGACCGGTTCGAAGCCTTCGCGTCTGAGCATGGAGCGCGCTTCTACGACCTCCCGCTCAACGCCGGCTCGATCGTCCTTGAACGGACACCATGGCGGGCGCCATCGGTCTTCGCCGCTGCTGGCGACCAAGTCGTTCCGTTCCAGGCCGGTGCGTCCATGGCCTGGACGTATCGAGGACCGATCGATGCGCCGTCATGAGCGAACCGCGATCTATGAACCACGTCCTTACGCAGGTCGCAGCGCCGTGCTCGCCACCATGCATCGCAAGGAAGAAGCGATCGCGCCGGCCCTTAGCGCGACCCTTGGTCTTGTCGTCGTACCCGCGGCGGGTCTCGATACCGATCAGCTCGGGACGTTCTCGGGCGAAATCGCGCGGCAGGGGACGATGCTCGAGGTCGCGGTGCGCAAGGCGAGGCTGGGCATGCAGGGCGCCGGATTACCGCTCGGCCTCGCCAGCGAGGGCTCGTTCGGGCCCCATCCAGCGATCCCGTTCTTCGCGGCCGGCATGGAGCTCCTGGTGTTCGTCGATGACGAGAGGGGGATCGTCGTCAGTGAAAGCCTGATCGCCGACGCGACCAACTTCGGCCATCTCGTCGTTTCTCCAGGCGATGCGCTGGAGGCATTCCTCGAACGGGTGGGATTCCCGAGCCACGCCCTGATCGTGCGGGCGAATGAGGGTTCGGTGACAGCGGCTCTCGTTAAAGGCCTCACCGACCGGAAAGGCCTTGCGCTCGCGATCGCGGCCGCCGCTGCCGCATCCTCGGATGGCCGGGCGCGTCTCGAGACCGACATGCGCGCGCACCTCAATCCGACGCGGATGAAAAGCCTCGCCGCGCTCGCGGATCGCCTCGCTCGACGGCTCGCGACACCGTGCCCTGCGTGCGGCGCGCCCGGCTTCGGACGTACGGGATCGCGGATCGGGCTGAAATGCGAGGACTGCGGCGCGCCCACCGAAATGGTCCTCGCCGAGGAATATGGTTGCTCGGTGTGTGGGTGTCGTGAGGAACGGCCTCGGTCTGATGGGTTGCTCCGTGCGCCGGCGCAATATTGCCCGGAGTGCAATCCATGAGGAAGCGGGGCGCTCGCCCGGATTCGAGATCGTCGTCGCGGGGTGCTGCTGCTCGGAGGCGTGCGCGGCGCGAAGGGCGGACCCCGCCGGCTTCGGTGGGGCCCGCCGAATCGCCAATCGCACCGCCGCTCCCGGTGGACCGCCCCTCGTGATCCACGGTGTGCGAGCTCACGACGCCGCGCTGGAGCGGCTGCGCGCGCTGCATCCGCAGCTGATCGACTTCTCGCTCGTTCGCATGAAGCGTCTCTGCGCGAAACTGGGGCGCCCTGAGCGTCGGCTGCCGCCCGTAATCCATGTGGCGGGGACCAACGGCAAAGGGTCGACGATCGCCTTCCTGCGCGGCATCGCCGAGGCCGCCGGCTTACGCACGCATGTCTATACCTCACCGCACCTCGTACGTTTTGCGGAGCGCATCCGGCTGGCGGGCGAACTGATTTCCGAGGACGATCTGGCCGAGGTGGTGGCGCGGATTGAAACGGCGAACGAGGGTGAGCCGATCACATTCTTCGAGATCACGACGGCGGCGGCGTTGCTGGCGTTCGCGGAGACGCCCGCCGATCTCTGCCTTGTCGAGGTGGGTCTGGGCGGGCGTTATGACGCAACGAACGTCATAGAGCGTCCGGCGATCACGGCCATCGCGCCCGTCGCCCTTGACCACTGTGAGTTTCTTGGCGAAACGATCGCCGAGATCGCGGGGGAGAAGGCCGGCATCATAAAACCCGGCGTTCCCTGCGTTTCCACTCGCCAGGTCGAAAGCGCCTTGGTCGTGATCAGGAAAGCGGCCGAGCGCGCACGAGCGCCGCTGATGCTCGCTGGCCGCGACTTTAATGCATGGACGGAACAGGACCGCGTCCGCTACCAGGACTCTGCCGGCAATATGGACTTGCCCCACGGTCGTTTGATGGGCGCGCATCAGGTCGCCAACGCGGGGCTCGCGGTAGCCGTGGCCCGCAAGTTCGGCTTGTCGGATGCAGCCGTGAACGAGGGACTGAGACGCGCCTCGTGGCCTGCCCGGATGCAGCGCTTGACGGCGGGTCCGCTGGCCGCACGAGCGTCAGCGCGAGGCGCCGATCTCTGGCTCGACGGCGCCCACAATCCGCACGCGTTCGAATCGCTGGCGCGATCGTTGCGCGACCTCAGAGCGAGGGACGGGCGGCCATTGGCAGTCATCCTCGGCGTCCTCGCCAACAAGGACCTTGAAGGCATCTTCGCGGCGTTGTGTCCGATCCGTCCCCTAAAGCTGTTGCTCGTGGACTTTGATGCAAGCGGGGCGGCCGATCCCGCGGTCCTTTTGGACGTGGCTCGGCGTACAGGGCTTGGCGCGGAGGTTCGGCCGGATGTCTCATCGGCTCTCGATGCGGCGCTTTCTGGCGATGGGCCGCCGCCGCATGTGGTCATTTGCGGTTCGCTGTATCTCGCTGGCGAGGTCTTGGCGCTGGACTTAGAAACCTGGCCAAAATGAAAGGCTGACGTTGCCGCAGGGTGCATTCGAGCGGAAGCCACGGCATCCTTTCCGTTCGCCGCCCGGATGGGCAACTCCAAGCCAATAATTCGAAACGCGACGCTTCTCGGTGCCCGCGTAGAAGGTCTCGCTGAGGTTCGGGACCGGAAGAGGCCTTTGCGAGGGGGTCGGCGGGAGAGCTCGCGGTTGGCTGCGCAAGGCCGAAGGTCCAGCTCCGACCAGCGGGCTAGGGATTCACAACCGGGTTCAGTGGGACGGACACCGTCGATCTTACCCGACATCAATGGCAGCCGAGCCTGAGGTCTCCATAAACGGGGGGTAAGTCGTCGCGTAACGACCCCAATCCCCCTGCGCTCCCCTGCGCGAGAAGGAGAAACCCGGATGGCCAGTGTTTCAAATCCCATGACTCGTGATCTGTCAGCGGGAGTATCGGATCAACCCCAAGCGCCACCCTACCTCCCGGCAGCTGTGCTCCTGCTCGCCCAATTCATCTTGATGTGGGCCGCCTTCTTCATATTGATGCCGTCAATCAACTGGCCCGCGTCGCTCGGGGAGCCGCCATCGATCATCCTGCCGTTGATCCTTCAACAGGCCGGTCCGGTCTTTGCGGGCTATCTGAGCTACCTCCTGCACGCACTGATTCTGATTCCCTTGGCGATCTTACTCGGCCGCACATTGGCGATGGGGCGGGCGCTCGGAAACTTTGCGGTTGCGCTCGGAATTCTGGCCGGGGTCGCGAAAGCGTTTGGTATCGTCCGCTGGCTGTTCCTGATGCCGGGTCTCGCCGTTGCCTATGTCGATCCGGGCGCGAGCGGCGCCACCAAAGCCGCGATTGAGGTTGTTTACGTTTCCTTCAACGCCTTCGCTGGCGGGGTTGGTGAACTTTTAGGTGTCGGCCTTTTCGCCGGCGTCTGGACCATCCTGGTTTCGATCGCCCTGCTGAGGCTAGGCGGCGGCGCCCGCATCATCGGCTGTGCCGGTTTTATTGCGGCGGCAGGTCTGCTCTCCACGCTACCCTCGGTGATCGGGGTGGAATCATCGATCCTGCTGACGCTTTCGGGGATCTTCTGGCAGCTCTGGACGGCGGCGCTTGCGATTTGGCACCTGCGCGCACGCTCAGTGGAAAACATTGGGATCTCATCCGACGCGAGAGCGGCCGTCCGATCAAGCCGAGCCTGATCACGGCACAGGTGAACCCCCATCGCGCGGACCGGGAGCTACTTTGATGAACAGCCATGATCTGCATGTCGTGATCGGCCAGGGTCCGGTCGGCAAGGCCGTCGTCAGCTCGCTGTTGCTGCAGGGCGCGCGGGTTCGGACCGTCACCCGCTCCTCTCGTTCTGCCCGCCATGCAGGCGTCGAGGTTCACGTCGGCGACGTCTCGCGGCGTGAGGACGCCATATCGGCCTGCGCAGGGGCCACCGTGGTCTATCAATGCGCCGCGCCGCCCTATCAGAGCTGGTCCATGATGTTTCCGAAGCTGCAGGCGAGCGTTCTGGAAGGGTCTGCGCGTGCCGGCGCGGTCCTCGTGGCCGCCGAGAACCTCTACGGATACGGCGTTGCCGGGACTCTGGATGAGAACCTTCCGCTCATCGCGACAACGCGGAAGGGCAAGGTTCGTGCAGATCTCAGCCGGCAACTGATCGAGGCCCACCAACGCGGCGATGTGCGTACAGTGACTGGGCGTGCAGCCGACTTCCTCGGCCCCGGCGTGCGCCAATCGGCGTTTGGTGAGCGCGTGTGGCCGAACCTGTTAAAGGGCAAAGCGATTGGATGGTTCGGCAACGCCGACATGTTGCACAGCGTGACATATGTACCGGACTTCGCCCAAGCGCTGATCCGGCTCGGGCGGGAGGAGCGCGCCTGGGGCAGGGCATGGCACGTGCCGTCTCCACCGGCGCTAACGCCACGGGAGATCCTGACGCGGGCGGCGGAGATCGCTAACGCACCAGCGCCCAAGATCTGTCGGGTTCCCAGGTTCGTTCTCCGAACGATCGGCCTCTTCGCGCCTGCGGCGAGCGAGGTTATTGAAATGGCCTACTCCTATGAGGCGCCGTTCATCATCTCCGACAAGGCTTACACCGAAACGTTCGGCGTCCGCGCCACGGACTGGGACGACGCGCTCACGGCGACGCTGGAAAGCTGGCAGAACGCATCTTGACGCTCCGATCACCGCTTAACGGGTAGCTTTTTGACGAGCCGCCCGCGGATGCGCGACAGGCTTTCCGGCGTGATTCCGAGATAGCTCGCAATGAGATATTGTGGCACACGCCGTGCCACCTCCGGCCTGGCGTTGACAAACGTGCGGTAGCGCTCGTCAGGCGCAAGGGTGAGGAGACTGGTAGAGCGTCGCTGTGAGCCAACCAGTGCCGCCTCCACCATCAGCCGACCGAATCGCTCCATCGCATGGTCGGCGGCGTAGGCGGCGTAAAGTGCCCGGCGAGACAGACAGATCACCTCGGACGGTTCCAGCGCCTGCATCGACTGAGATGCGGGCGCTTGGGACAGGAAGCTCGATGCATCGGTGAAGACCTGGTCCTTGTCGAAAAACTGTCCGGTGCGCTCTTCACCGCTATCGCCGTCGAGAAAATAGTAGCGAACAAGCCCGGCTGACATGAAGTAGATGTGCTCAGCGATGTCCCCGACCCGGAGCAGATGGTCGCCTTTGGCAAGCACACGGAGTTCGCAGGCGTCCGCGATATCGTTCAGCGTCAGCTCGGACGGCGTCAAGGGTGCCACTGATCTGATGATCAGGTCGGAAAAGGCTGCAAATGCTGGATCCTTGGAACGCATCCAGCGACTATACGCGATGCGGTGAATGCTGAAGTTCGCTTTGTGTTCGGTCGACCGTCAGCCCTTGAGACGATGTGACAGGCCTCATGATGCGCATGTGAGCAACAAAGTCATTTATCCTTTACCGCCCGCGTGAGCAGCTCCCCGAGCAAGGGATTCGGAAAGCGGCGCTTCTGGGTGATCGCGTAGAATGTTTCGCTGAGGTTCGGGACCGGACAGACCTCCACGAGCAGGCCGGCGGCGAGTTCGTCGCGCACGACGATCGGCGGTACGAGAGCCAGACCGTCGCTGTCACGGGCGAGGAGCCGCAACATGGCCATGTCATCCACTTCGGCAAAAATGATCGGGCGCACGCCGGCGAGTTCGAGGATCCGATCGAACCCAACGCGAATTTCACTGTCGAGACTCGGTAACAAGATGGGCTGCGACCGCAGGTCGTCCGGGAAGCGGAACGCGGTCGGTTCGGCGCGCGGGCGCCTTACCAGTGCGACCGGCTGCTGAGCGAGCAAATGGCTGCGAAGGTCGGAGCGCGCGTCGTGCTGCGGAGCGCTGTTGGCGAGCACGACATCGATCATATGCGCCTCAAGCTGGGCGAGGAGATCGCGCATGGTGCCTGAGCGGATAATCAACTCGACGTCGGCCCGGCCCACGAGTGGGCTCAGGAACTCCAGCTGGAAGTTTCGGGATAGCGTCGTCAACGCGCCCACCCGGAACGCCTGCCGCCGATCCACCGGCCGCCCTTTCATCGTGCTCACCAGCTCGTCTCCGGCCTGAAAGACGGTGTCGGCATAGTCGAGGGCGATCCGACCGGCCTCGGTGAGGATGAGACGCTTGCCGGATCGGTCGAACAGCGGATGGCCCAGCTGCAGCTCGAGCTTGCCGAGCTGCACCGAGAGGGCCGATTGCGAGAGATTTAGCCGATCGGCGGCGCGGGTAAGGCTGCCCTCATGCGCGATGGCCCAGAAATAGCGCAAGTGGTGATAGTTGAGGGTTGCCATTGCATGATTTTACAGAAACGAACGAAGTGCCGCAATCTTTGTATTATTAAGAACCCGCATGTGGCGTTAATTGATAGGTCGCTTCTCGCTGGAGACGACCATGACGCCGAACCTGACCTGGTGCCTCGCTCTCGGACCATTCGCGCTCGCAGTCGCCGGATTGGCGACCGGAAGCGCCAAGTCGGGTCAGCGACAGGTCGGAGGGGGCGCCGCTTGGATCGCCGGCTTCGCCCTGGCGATGGCCGCAGCCGCGGGCCTCTGCGTCGCGGTCAACGGCCCCCTGGTGACAGGCACGGTGGGGTTCGCAGGTGTCGGCCTGGGATTCTACGTCGATACTCTGGCCGCGATCATGTTCGTGCTGGTCGCCTTCGTCGGCCTGATCGTCGTCCTGTATAGCCGCAACTATCTCGACGGCGACCGCGGGCAGGCCCGCTTCACCAAGTGGCTGTGTCTGACCCTCGCGGCGGTGCTGCTGCTGATCGTCTCGGGCAATCTGTTCCAGTTCGCGCTGGCGTGGATCGCGACCAGCCTCGGGCTCAACAAGCTGCTGCTGTTCTATCCCGAGCGGCAGGCGGCCGTGCTCGCCGCGCGCAAGAAATTCCTCGCCAGCCGGCTCGGCGATCTCTGCCTGATCGCGGCGATGGTGCTGCTCCATCAGGCTTTCGGCAGTCTCGACTATGCGGTCCTGTTCGCGGGGGCGGAGGCGATGCGCGTCGGCGGAGACATTCCCGCTGCCATCCATGCGGTCGCGGTACTGCTGGTGATCGCCGCGCTGCTCAAGTCGGCGCAGTTCCCGCTGCATGGCTGGCTCACCGAGGTGATGGAGACACCGACACCCGTGTCGGCGCTCCTCCACGCCGGCGTGATCAACGCCGGCGGCTTCCTCGTGCTGCGTTTCGCCGACGTCATTTCGCTCTCGTCGCCATCGATGGAGATCCTGGTCATCGTTGGCGGCGTTACCGCGCTGTTCGGATCGGTCGTCATGCTGACCCAGACCAGCGTCAAGGTTTCGCTGGCCTATTCGACCATCGCCCAGATGGGCTTCATGATGCTGCAATGCGGGCTCGGCGCGTTCGCCGCAGCGTTGCTGCACATCGTCGCTCACTCGCTCTACAAGGCCCACGCCTTCCTCTCGTCTGGCAGCGTCATCGACCTGGCGCGGGCGTCGTGGTCGCCGAGCCCCGGCGGTCAGCCGCACCCGGCCCGGATGGCGATGATCGTCGGCCTGGTCCTGGCCGCGGCTTTGGTCGTGGGGACGCTGTTCGGCGCGACGATCACCGCGCAACCCGGTGTGTTCGCCCTCGGCGCGGTGGTGATGCTGGGTCTCGCGCACCTCATAACCCAGGCCTTCGACGAGCGGCCAAGCCTCTATGTCGTCGGCCGGACGGCCGCGCTCGCACTGGTGGTGTCGCTCGCCTATTTCGGACTCCAATGGGCGGTGGAGCATGTGCTTGCCGGGTCCTTGCCCCCGGTGCAGGCGCTGCGCGGACCACTCGACCTCGTCATCGTCGCCCTGGTCGTCCTGGCGTTCGCGGCGGTGACCGTCTTCCAGAGCGTCTTGCCGGGCAAGGCGGACGCCCCGCGCTGGCAGGCGGCCTACGTCCACCTTGCCAACGGCCTCTACGTCAACACGCTCGCCAACCGGCTGGTGCTGCGGTTCTGGCCAAGCCCGCCGCCGCCGCCCGCGATCGTTCCTTCGACCCCTGTCAGCGGAGTTCCCTCATGAGCCATGCCGTCGCCGCCGCGATCGACCCGCCGAGGCGGGCGCAAGATGCGGAGCCAGTGGCCAACCCGCCACGCCCGGCGATCGACGCCGCCATCGACCGGGCGTGCAATAAGATCGCGCCGCTTTGGCCGCTCAAGCACTTCGTCGCGGTCAATCCGTTTCTCGGCTTCAGCGACCAGAGCTTTTCCTCGACGTGCGCGACGCTGCGCCGCGTCGCCGGCGTCGACATGCTGATGCCGCGTGCATTCTACCGAGAAGCGCTGGCGGCGGGACGGATCGAGGATCGCGACCTGAAGGCGGCGGTCGCCGCGACGTCCGGTCACGCAGCGCTGGCGAGCGACGACGCGGCGCTGCGCCGGTCGGCCGCAACAGACCCGGTGACGAAGAGGCCAAAAGCAGTGGTTGCGACCGTCGCCGAGGTTCTCGACAGCCTGTCGGCGGGCGACCGCCAAGCCTCGCGCACTGCCTTCATGATCGACGAGATCTCGAAGTGGTGCGCGGCCTATTTCGACGAGGGTCAAGCCGCGTGGAAGCTGCCGTCGCGGGCGCTGCCGCCTTACGCCGCCTGGCGCGCGGCTATGCAGTTCGACCGCAACCCCGAGACGATGGGAATCAAGGGCTTCCGCAAGGCCGTCGCCGCCATGCCGGACGACCCGCGCGAAGCGATCGCCGCAGTCGTGGGCGCGCTCGGCATCCCCGAGCGCGCGGTCGAGGATTACCTGCACCGCGCGCTGATCGATGTCGGCGGCTGGGCCGCCTATGCGCGATACCGCGTCTGGGACAACTCGCTCTACGGGCGCGATGACGACACGCTGGTGCAGCTGTTGGCGATCCGGGTGGTGTGGGGCTATGCGCTGTTCCTCGAACGCGCCGACCCGGATTTTAGGGCGGCATGGTCGAAGGCGATGGCAGAGGCCACCGCGCTGCCGGAGGACGAGCGCCTTGGCGACGATCCGGAGCTGGTCGTCGATCTGATGCTGCACGAAGCCTATGAGGCCGGGTATCAGCGCCAGTTACTGGCGCGGCTCGGGCAGCACCTCGCATCCCCCGTGCCCTCAAAGGCTGTGCGCAAGGCGTTCCAGGCGGCGTTCTGCATCGACGTGCGCTCCGAGGTCTATCGGCGCGCGCTCGAGACGGTCTGCCCCGACGCCGAGACGATCGGCTTCGCCGGCTTCTTCGGCTTCCCAATCGAATATGTGCCGATCGGCCGCGACACCGGCGGCGCGCAATGCCCGGTGCTGCTCAAACCCGCCTTCGTCGTCTGCGAGGCGGTCGCCGGTGCTTCCGAGCCCGAGGAGGCGGAGATCCTCAACCGGCGCCTGCTGCGCCGCCGCGCGGCGAAGGCGTGGAAGGCGTTCAAGCTCTCGGCGGTGTCTTCCTTCACCTATGTCGAGACGGCGGGGTTGCTGTTCGCCGGCAAGCTCGTCGGCGACAGCGCGCGCCTGACCCGGACGGTCAGCGACCCCAATACCGATGGCCTCGACGAGAGCGTCATCGATCGGGTGGGCCCGCGTCTAGATCCCCGCGCGGTGGCTGGCCGGCTCACCGGCTTCGACGACGCGCAGCGTGTCGCCATGGCCGAGGCCGTCCTGCGCGCGATGTCGATGACGCAAGACTTCGCGCGCCTGGTCCTGCTCACCGGGCACGGCAGCACGACCGTCAACAATCCCCATGCCTCGGGGCTCGATTGCGGCGCGTGCGGCGGCCACACCGGCGAGGCGAACGCACGGGTCGCCGCCGCCATCCTCAACGATCCGGGCGTGCGCAGAGGTCTCGCCGGCAAGGGAATCGATATCCCCGAGGACACCTGGTTCCTGGGCTGCCTGCACGATACGACCACCGACGAGGTCCACATCTTCGACGCGGACGATCTCCCCGCGTCCCACGCCGCCGATCTCGCCGCTCTGCGCAGGGCGCTGGCGAAGGCTTCGTCGCTGGCGCGCGCCGAACGCGCGCTGGGGCTCGGAATCGACAAGACCAGGGACGTTGATCGTGCGGTGAAGGCGCGTAGCCGCGACTGGGCGCAGGTCCGTCCCGAATGGGGGCTCGCGGGCAACGCCGCCTTCATCGCCGCGCCGCGGTCACGGACGCGCGGGCTCGATCTCGGCGGCCGCGCCTTCCTGCACGACTATGACTGGCGCAAGGACGACGGGTTCGGCGTGCTCGAACTGATCATGACCGCGCCGATGGTCGTCGCGAGCTGGATCAACCTGCAATATTACGGCTCGACCGTGAACAACCGCGCCTTCGGCAGCGGCAACAAGGTGCTGCACAACGTCGTCGGGCAGCTGGGGGTGCTGGAGGGCAACTCCGGTGACCTCAAGGTGGGATTGCCCTGGCAGTCGGTCCACGACGGCGAGCGCTTCGTGCATGAACCGCTGCGGCTCAACGTCTTCATCGCAGCCCCCGAAGACGCGCTGAATGGCGTCATCGAGAAGCACGCGGGCGTTCGTCATCTCGTCGACAACGGCTGGGTTCACCTCTTCCGGCTGGCCGATGAAGGCCGGGTGATCCGCCGCTACGTCGGTGGGCTTCAATGGGAAGCCGCCGCATGACCGCACGGCTGTCCCACCTCGCGCGACTGGAATCGGAGGCGATCCACATCCTGCGCGAAGCCGTCGCCGAAGCGCGCAAGCCGGTGATGCTGTTCTCGGCCGGCAAGGACTCGACCGTGCTCGCTTACCTCGCCTTGCGCGCCTTCTTCCCGGGAAGGCCTCCGTTCCCGCTGCTCCACATCGACTCGACCTGGGAGTTCCAGTCGCTGCTCGACTTCCGCGACGGCTTCGCGCGAGAGCATCGCTTCGAGTTGATCGTCCACGCCAATGAGGCGGCGCGCGCCGCCGGTCTCAACCCGTTCGATCATGGCGATCGCTATACGTTGGAGATGCGCACCGAGCCGCTCAAGGCCGCGCTGGACCAGGGCGGCTATGACTTCGTCTTCGGCGGGGCGCGCCGCGACGAAGAGAAGTCGCGGGCCAAAGAGCGGGTGTTTTCCGTTCGGAGCGCCGGCCATGTCTGGGATCCGCGCCAACAGCGGCCCGAACTCTGGAACCTATACAACACCCGGCTCGGCAAGGATCAGTCGGCGCGGGTGTTCCCGCTCTCGAACTGGACCGAAACCGACGTCTGGACCTACGCGCTGACACACGACATCGCGCTGGCGCCGCTCTATTTCGCCGCGCCCCGGCCGGTTGTCGAGAGGGGCGGCGGGCTGATCGTCGTCGATGATGAGCCCCGCATGCGACTGCGGGCCGGCGAAACCGTCCAAACCAAGACCGTGCGTTTTCGGACGCTCGGCTGCTGGCCGGTGACGGCGGCGGTCGAATCCGACGCGGCCGACCTCCGCTCAGTCGTTCAGGAGACGTTGGCTGCCACGGGATCGGAACGTCAGGGCCGGATCAGTGACGGCGAGGACGGCGGCTCGCTCGAACAGAAGAAGCGGGAGGGGTATTTCTAGTCATGCCGGCCGCTCCGCGCCCCTACGACGATGAACTGGCGATGCTCGCGACGATGCACGCCAAGGAGCGGGTGATCGCGCCGCTGCTGGAACGATCGCTCGGCGTGCGCGTCAGGGTAAGCAGCGGCATCGATACTGACCGGTTTGGGACCTTCAGCCGGGACGTCGAGCGGACCGGCTCGCAGCTCGATGCCGCGCGGGCCAAGATCGCGGCGGCGTTCGCGGAAGCGCCCGACGCTCAGTTCGCGTTGGCCAGCGAAGGCAGTTTCGGCCCTCATCCTTACATCCCGTTCGCGCCGCTCGCCCGCGAGATCGTCGTCCTGGCCGATCGCGCGCGCGGGATTGAGCTCATCGGTCGTCATGCGAGCCTGACCACCAACTTCAGTCACGCGGTTGTTTCAGACTTGCCCAGCGCGCGCGCATTTTGCGAGCGGGCCCAGTTCCCCGGTCATGGCGTGATCGTCATCGGCTGCATCGACGGTGAGCCGGCGCCTGGCCGCGCGCTCATCAAGGACATCGCCAGCGCGGCGGACCTCGACAACGCTGTGACTCAGACGATCGCGATGTGCGGCGCGGCCTTCGTCGAGACCGACATGCGAGCCCATCGCAACCCGACCCGCATGCGCGCCATCAAAGCCGCCACCCTCGATCTGGTCCGCCGGTTCCGCAGCAAGTGTCCCGTGTGCGCGGCGCCCGGATTCGCGGTAACCGAGCGGCTTTCCGGTCTGCCCTGTTCGTGGTGCGGCGGGCCAACTCTGGCGATCAAGGCGGACGTGCTTTCGTGCGAGGGCTGTGGTCATCGGATCGAGCGCCCCGTCGCAGCGACGACGGCGGACCCAGGTCAATGCGGCGATTGCAACCCCTGAGGTCAGTCGAGAGAGGAGGTCCACATGGCAGAAGTCGGAAAGCCCCGCGACGGCCCAGCAGACACCGACTCGATGATCGAATGGGTCCTGTCGCACCCTGGTATGAGCAAGTGGCTAAAGGACGCGCTGCGTAGCGCACTTGATCGGAACCCCTTTGATGTCCTCAACGACCTCGAAATATTGAAACACCTGTCGACAGCACGATGCCGATCAGCGCTGAGCTCCTATTACGCGGAACCCGACAGCGGCGCCGTCGAGTCCGTCGACAAGGATTGAGCCTGCGCCTCGAGAGATGACAGGAGGCGTTGAAAGGATGGAGCTTCGGCATCTTCGCTACATGGTTGCAGCCGCCGAGCGGGGGAGCTTCCGGCGCGCCGCTAAAGCAATGGGAGTCCACGAGTCCGCTATTAGCCGCCGCGTGCGCGACCTTGAGGATGAGATCGGCGCAGCACTGTTTGTCCGCCATCACGGGGGCGTTCAACTCACCCATGCAGGCAACCAGTTTCTCGTCCGGGCACGCAAGGCCCTGCGGCATATTGGTCATGCAGCGATGGATGCCGGCTCGCACGGGCGTGGAGAGGCTGGAGCTGTCCGGATCGGCATATTCTCTTCTCTTGCTTCCGGATTCCTCGCTGATCTGCTGCGCAGCTTCATTGCGGCACATCCGGCCATCCGACCCGACCTTGTCGAGGGCGGACCGTCTACGCACATCAACGCGATACAGCGGCTTGAACTTGACGTTGCGTTTCTCACTGGCGAACCGAGCGCGGAGGGCTGTGATGTGGCACAGCTTTGGACGGAACGCGTTTATGTGGCAGTCCCCCTGGGTGACGAGTTGTCGAAGATGGCGGTTATTTCGTGGGCGGCCCTATACGAGCGACACTTCATCATCAGCGATACCGACCCCGGGCCCGAAATCCACGACTATCTCATCAAGCACCTCGCTGACCTCGGTCGTCACCCGAGCATTGAGAGCCATCGCGTTGGGCGAGATAATCTGATGCACCTCGTGGCCCTTGGGCGAGGTCTGACTTTGACAAGCGAAGCGACCATAGCGACGCGCTTCCCCGGTGTTGTTTACCGGCCGCTCTCGGACGATCTCCTCACGTTCTGTGCCGTATGGTCTCCGCGAAACGACAATCCGGCCTTGAGACGATTGCTCAGCCTCGCCAAGTCGCTGTCAGCGCCCCAAGGGCTCGCAAGGTCACGCGTCGATTCCTAAGTCTTGAATCAATTACAATGTCGTCGAATGCGGTTCAGCTACCTGTTGTCCGACGCGCTTTTGCGAACGCTCGATCGGTCGCCATGAACCGCTCGATCATCGGTGAAATCAGCTTGATCGGATCACCGACAGGCCGACCCGTCTCGCGCGCGAGCACCTCGGCGTAGGCGATCAGGTTCCGATGGACGGTCGCCGGCAGTTCGACCGACGCCTTAACCGGCTTGTCGTCGTCGAGGGCGCCAAGTTTCAGCTTCGCCATGGTCAACCTCCATAGGGCTCGAGAACAAGGTCGCGCGTTACGATGACCCGTACGGGGAATCCCGGTCGGATCGTAAGCGTCGGCGCGACGTTGAGCTGACGGCGGACGATCTGCTGGCCGGCGTCATTGATGGTGTCCTGTCCGCCGTTGCGGATCGCCTGGATCAGGCGGTTCTCATCGTTGGTCGCGAGCTCGGCGCCGACGCTTAGCAACGTGGAGAGGCCAGCCGCCTTGGCGAGATCCCACCAATGATAATCGACGCCGTCCTGAAGACCGGCGTAGCCTTCCGCATCAGCACCGGGCTGACGCTCGAGCACAATTGACCGGCCGTTCGGGAAGATCAGCCGGTTCCAGACCAGCAGCACGCGGCTTTGACCGAACTGAACGTTGTTGTCGTATTGGCCGATGATGCGCGTGCCTTGTGGCACGAGCAGGGTACGTCCGGTTGGGCTGTCATAGATGTTTTCGGTCACCTGGGCTGCAATTTGGCCCGGAAGGTCGGAACGGATGCCGGTAATGAGCGCGGCGGAGATGACCGCGCCCGCCTGCAGGATGTTCGGCGACGCCGGCGCGGCGACGCGGTCGGGGGCGACCGTGCGCCGATCGGCGGCGGCATTGAGGAAGGCGAGCTGCCGATCCTGCGCTGTGGGTGTGGCGGGTTGCGGCGCCAGCCCGAGGCCTGTGAGATCGGGCGCCGGTGGGGGCGCGACAGAGGCAACGCCGGCTGCCGGCGATGACAGCGGACGGCCCTCCGTCCCGGCAAAGAGCTTGGCAGTGCGCGCGGTCTCGATCTCCTGGAGACGTCGTTGCTCCTCGGCGCTGAGGCCGGGGTTCGGCGTGGCGATGCCGGGCACCGGCACCGGTTGGCCGCGGTTCTGCGCGTCGAGGATTGGGCGACCGAGATCGCCTGGGAGCGGTGGTCCGAGCTGCGGAACCCGGCTGTAGTCGCGCGGGAGGCTCGCCAAGCCGTCCGCGGTCGAGCGGTTGTCGGTGGAATAGAGCTCCTCGGAGGCCTTGCCGCCGTCGCGGGTTTGAAGCGCGTAGATCAGGGCGCCGCCGAGGCCGACGCTCGCGACCAGCCCGATCCCGGCGAGCACCTTGCGTGACAGCCGCGTGACCCTTGGTGCTTCGGCGCGCAGCCGCATGGTCGAGGCAGCCTCCGGGGCGGCCCCCGTCAGCGGCGCCGTCTCGTCTTTCGGGGACTGCGGCTCGCTCACGATGTGGGCCTCCCGTCGGTGCGGGTAACGCGAACCCGCCTCTGGCGATCGCCGGCGCCCAACCGCAGCTCGGCGGCCGCGAACAGGCGATCGACGATCATGTAGTTGCCGCGAACGCGGTAGTTCACGAGCTCGGACGTGTTGCCCTCAGGGCCGACCACGAACAACGGCGGCATCTCGCCCTGGGCGATGCCCCGGGGGAACTCGATGAACACCTGCCGCCCATCGTCATAGGCGCGCAGCGGCCGCCAAGGCGCGCGGTCGCCCTCGATGGCGTAGCGGAAGTTGATGTTGGCGAGGTCGACGCCGGTAGCGACCGGCCGCGCCGCCTCGGCCTGCGCGTTCTGGCGGCGAAGCGCGATCAGCTGATCCTGCGGATACTGCCAGGAGACCGACGCCATATAGGTCCGCTCGGTGGAGCGCAGCTCCATATGGTAGGTGCGCAGGTTGGTGTTGATGACCAGGTTCGTCATCAGGTCCGCACGGGTCGGCTTCACCAGGATATGGACTTGGGTGGTCGCGCCGGAGCCGCTCTGGGTGTCGCCGATGATCCAGCGCACCGTGTCGCCGGCGGCCACCGGCCCCGAGCCGACGAGCTGTTCGCCGGGCTGGAGCGCAATGTCGGTGATCTGCCCGACGGCGGTATAGACTTGATAGAGCGCGCCCTGCGTCCACGGATAGACCTGCATGGCGTTGATGAAGCCGTCGCGAACCGGCTGCACCCGCGCGGCGGCATTGGCCTGGTTGACCCGCGCGGCAGGATCGGTCGGCTCGGGCGTCCGGCGACGTTCCTCTACCGGCTTCATCTGGCCGGGCAACGGCAGCGGGCGTGGCAGCTCCACGACCTGGACCGGCGCAGGCGGATCAACCGTCTGCACTGCGGGCGCGGCGTCGTCATACGAAATCTCGGGCGGCTTTTGCGTGGTGGCGCAGCCGGCGAGCGTGGTTGCTGAGAGCAGCAAAGCCGCGATTGTGGACGTGCGGAAAGCCGGGTTTCCGGCTCTACGGAAAGACGGCTTCATTGTCCAAGCTCCCGTGACCAGTTGATGGCGTTGACGTAGATGCCGAGCGGGTTCGCGCGCAGCCGGTCGGCATTGCTCGGGACCTGCACGACGATGGTGAGGATGGCGGTCCAGCGGCTCGTCTCGGCGAGCTGGCCGTTCTCGTAGCGGCGCTCGGTCCAGGCGACGCGGAACGAGTCCGGCGACGCCCGGATCACGCTCGAGACGTCGATCGCGACCTGGATCCGCCCGACCTTGGTGAAGGGGTCGTTCGAGCGTGCATAGTCGTTGAGCGCCGCGGCGCCGCGATCGGTGGTGAAATCGTAGGCGCGCAGCCAATTCTGGCGGACGATGATCGGGTCGGCGGGGATCGAGCGGACCTGCTCGATGAAGCGCGCGAGATGGAAGGCGATCTGGGGATCGGTGGGACGATAGTCCGCGACCGCGGGCGCGATCGCCTGCGCCTGGCCGAGCCGGTCGACCTGCACCACCCAGGGCACGACCGTGCCGCGCGCCGATTGCCAGACGAGCGCGGCCGCGAACCCGGCAGACAGGATCAGCGAGCCGAAGGCCATCAGCCGCCAGTTCCTGGCCTGGACGCGGGCGCCGCCGATCCGGTCATCCCAAACCTGGGCGGCGCGTTGGTAGGGCGTCTCGGGCTCGGGGGTCTTGCCGTAGTGTGTGGAAGGTCTTTTGAACATCAGCGGTCGCTTTCGGAGAGGTTGATGGAGGAGCCGCCGCCATGGCTGTCGCCGCTGCGCACCGCGTGCGCGGCGGCCGTCACGCCGTGGCTGAGGGCTTGGGAGCGTTTCATGCGGCGGGCCCAGGCGGGCGGCGCGTCACTGGCCGCCGACGAGGCTGCGTCCGTCGCGCCGCCGCCGATCGAGCCCATGGTCGACGAACCGCCCGTCGCCTCGAACGCGGTCTTGCCGCCCTCCGAGAAGCTCGACTTCATGCTGGCCGCGGCGCGGCGCAGCGGCGAAGTCGCCCCGCTGCCGGCGGCGCGGGCGACGCCGCCGAGGCCGGAAGCCACGCCAGCCGCGCCCGACTGACCCGCCGCCCCGAGGCTGTAGGCGGTGGACGCGCCGCCCGCCATCGCGGCGCCGCCCCGTGCGGCGGCGGCCGCGCCGCCGGCCACGGCTCCGACACCACCGGCGGCCAGACCGGCCGCGGCGCCGCCGGCGGCGATCATGCCTCCGGCCGCGAGCCCGGTCCCGACCGCCGCGCCGGCGCCGAGCTGAGGGCCGCCGGACACCAGCCCGTTGGCGATGCCGGGCCCGAAGATGCCAAGTCCGAGCAGCGACAGTGCGGCGAGCACGATCGCCATGGCCTCATCGATAGTCGGATTGGCGCCGCCGAAACCGGCGGTGAACTCGGAGAACAGTGTCGAGCCGATACCCATGATGACGGCGAGCACCAGGACCTTGATGCCCGACGAGATGACGTTGCCGAGCACCCGCTCGGCCATGAAGGCGCTCTTTCCGAACAGGCCGAAGGGGATGAGCACGAAGCCGGCGAGAGTCGTCAGCTTGAATTCGATCAGGGTAACGAAGAGCTGGATGGCGAGGATGAAGAAGGCGAGCAGCACCAGCGCCCAAGCGAGGAACATGCAGGCGATCTGGATGAAGTTCTCGAAGAACGACCAGTAGCCCATCAGGCTGGAGATCGAATCGAGCAGCGGTCGGCCGGCATCGAGCCCGGTCTGCGCGACCTTGCCGGGGCGCAGCAGATCGGCGGTCGTGAAACCGGTGCCGGAGGCCTTCAGGCCGAGGCCGGCGAAGCTCTCGAAGACGATCCGCGCGAGGTTGTTCCAGTTGCCGATGATGTAGGCGAACACGCCGACGAACAGGGTCTTCTTGACCAGGCGCGCCATGATGTCGTCGTCGGCGCCCCAGCTCCAGAACAGGGCGGCGAGCGTTACGTCGATGACGATCAGCGTGGTCGCGATAAACGCGACCTCGCCACTCAAGAGGCCGAAGCCGCTGTCGATGTAGCGGGTGAAGATCTCGAGGAAATGATCGATGACGCCGGTGCCGCCCATGATGCTATCGGGCCTCGTCCAGCTGCGGCGCCATTTCCTTGCGGATCGGATCATCCGGCATGGAGCGAGTTCCGGCCGCGTCGGGCGGCGTCGGCGGAACCTCGGTGGCCGGGGTGGCGCGCACGCCCGGCCGCGCGCCGGGAGCAAGGAACCGCTCGCGGCTTTCCGCCCAGGCGGAGAGGCATGCCGGATCGCGGGGACCGGCTTCGCCGAGGCGCTGGCACCGGATCAGCTCCGCGCGCAGCGGGTCGGCCGCCACCGCGACGGCGGCGCGCGCGAACGCCGCCGCCGGTTCTTCCTCTTTCCGGGTCATCTCGATCGCCGTCGCAGTGACCGCGACAGCGACGAAGACGATGGCCCCGATCCGCGCGAAAAGCTTGCCGTCCATAAGCTCGCCCTCAGTTCCCGCTTGGGAACATCCGGGCGTTGCCGGGCTGATAGCCGACGCCGGGGGTCAGGAACCGTCGGCGCTGCTCGCGGCCCTGTTCGGCAGCCGCCGCGCGTTCGGCTTCCGAGAGCGATTGCGCGCGGCCGTTGGCGGCGACGACGGCGGTGAGATCGGCGAGCTGTTGGGCCTGGAGTGCGAGGAGCTGGTTGCCGGCCTGGGCCGCCTGCAACGCGCCGGTAGCGCCCTGGCTCTGGCCAACCAGCGCGGACAGCTGCGTGCGGTTGGTGTCGATGTTGCCGACGACGCCCGCCTGCACCCGCATCGCGTCCTGCAAACCGCCAACCGTGTTCTGCCAGCGCTCGCGGGCCTGGGCGACGAGCTGGGCGTCAGACGCGGAGAGTGAGGCGTTGCCGTAGGTCGACTGGAAGGCGCGGTCGACCTGCTGGACGTCGAAGGCGATGTTTTGCGCCTGATTCAGGAGCTGCTGGGTCCGCTGCACGGACTGTTGAAGCTGCTGCAACGAGGAGTAGGGGAGGCTGGCCAGATTGCGCGCTTGATTGATCAGCGATTGCGCTTCGTTCTGCAGCGAGGTGATCTGGTTGTTGATCTGCTGCAGCGCGCGCGCCGCCTGAAGGACGTTCTGGGCGTAGTTGGTCGGATCGTAGACCACCCACTGCGCAGCGGCCGGGGTGGTGAGGACCGGCGACAACGCGACGGGCACGGCGAAGATGCTGGCGGACAAAAGGGCCGCGCGCGAGCGACGAAGGATCATGGTCGGGTCTCCAGGTTGGTGAGGTCGGGGATCAGGTCGGCGGCCCAGCCGACGCCGCGCAGGCCCAGCCATTCGGCGAGGAAGGCGTCGCGGCCGTGCTCGGCGAGGACGCGCTCGATGGCGGCCTGGTCGGTCTTGGAGGATGCGGCGCATAGCGCCAGCGCGACCTCGCCGAGGCCGAGCTCGAACAGCCGGTTGCCGCGGCGGGACTGGCAGTAATAGTCGCGCTTGGGCATGGCCCGGGCGAGGATCTCGATCTGCCGGTCGTTGAGGCCGAAGCGCCGGTAGATCGCGGTGATCTGCGGCTCGATCGCCCGCTCGTTCGGCAGGAGCAGCCGGGTCTGGCAGCTCTCGATGATGGCGGGCGCGATGGCCGATCCATCGATGTCCGACAGCGACTGCGTGGCGAATACGACGGAGGCGTTCTTCTTCCTCAAGGTCTTCAGCCATTCCCGAAGCTGGCCGGCGAATCCCTCGTCATCGAGCGCCAGCCAGCCTTCGTCGACGATCAGCAAGGTCGGGCTGCCGTCGAGGCGGTCCTCGATGCGGTGGAACAGATAGGGGAGCACCGCTGGCGCCGCGCCGGTGCCGATCAGGCCCTCGGTCTCGAACGCCTGGACGGACGCTTGACCCAGATGCTCGCTCTCGGCGTCGAGCAGGCGACCGTAGGGGCCGCCGACGCAGTAGGGGCGGAGCGCCTGTTTGAGGTCGTTGGACTGCAGGAGGACTGCGAGCCCGGTGATCGTGCGCTCGCCCACCGGCGCGCTGGCCAGCGAGGTCAACGCCGTCCAGAGATGTTCCTTCACCTCGGGCGAGATGGTCACGCCCTCGCGCATGAGGATGGCGACGATCCAGTCGGCGGCCCAGGCGCGCTCGGGCACCTCCTGGATGCGGGCGAGCGGCTGCAGCGACACGCTGTCGGTGGCGCCTTCCGTCAAGCCGCCGCCGAGGTCGTGCCAGTCACCGCCACAAGCAAGCGCAGCCGCACGGATCGAGCCGCCGAAGTCGAAGGCGAAGACCTGCGAACCCGGGTATCGCCGGAACTGCAGCGCCATCAGCGCCAGCAGGACGGACTTGCCGGCGCCGGTCGGGCCAACCACCAGGGTGTGGCCGACGTCGCCGACGTGAAGGGAAAACCGGAACGGGGTGGAGCCTTCGGTCTTGCCGAACAGCAAGGGGGGCGCACCGAAATGCTCGTCCCGTTCCGGCCCCGCCCACACCGCTGACAGGGGAATCATGTGGGCGAGATTGAGGGTGGAGATCGGCGGTTGCCGAACATTGGCGTAGACATGACCCGGCAGGGAGCCGAGCCAGGCATCGACGGCGTTGACCGTCTCAGGCATCGCGGTGAAGTCGCGCCCCTGAATGACCTTCTCGACCAGGCGCAGCTTCTCGGCCGCGACGCGTGGATCAGCGTCCCAGACGGCGACGGTCGCCGTGACATAGGCCTGACCGGCATAATCGGCGCCGAGCTCCTGCAGCGCGAGATCGGCATCCGCCGCCTTGTTGGCTGCGTCGGTGTCAACCAGCACGGAGGCCTCGTTGGTCATCACCTCCTTCAGGATCGCGGCGATCGACTTGCGCTTGGAGAACCATTGCCGCCGGATCTTTGTCAGCAGCTTGGTGGCGTCGGTTTTGTCGAGCAGCACCGCGCGGGTCGACCAGCGATAGGGGAAGGCGAGGCGGTTGAGATCGTGGAGCAGGCCGGGCGTGGTCGCCGTTGGAAAGCCGACGATGGTGAGGACGCGCAGATGCGCCTCGCCGAGCCGCGGCTCGAGGCCGCCGGTCAGCGGCTGGTCCGCCAGCAGCGCGTCGAGATACATCGGCGTCTCGGGCACGCGCACGCGGTGGCGTTTGGTAGAGACGGTCGAATGAAGGTAGGTCAGCGTCTCGCCATCATCGAGCCAGGCGCATTCGGGCATGAAGCTCTCGACGAGCTGGAGCACGCGGTTGGTGCGATCGACGAAGCCGCGCAGCGCCTCCCAGGCGTCAACGCCCTTCTCGGCCTTGCCTTCGTAGAGCCAGCTTTCAGCGCGTGCGGCGTCCTCGGCCGGGGGCAGGAAGACGAAGGTGAGGAAATAGCTCGACTCGAAATGCGAGGCGTCTTCCTCGAAGTCGGCTTTGCGCTCGGCGTCGACCAGCGCGGATGCGGGCTCTGGAAAGCGGCTCGCCGGGTAGGCGCCGACGCTGTGACGCTGGGCCTCGACAAAGATCGCCCACCCGGAGCCCAGGCGGCGGAAGGCGTTGTTGAGCCGGCCGGCGACCGCGACGAGCTCAGCCGGCACCGCGGAATCGAGATCGGGCCCGCGGAAGCGAGCTGTGCGCTGGAAGCTGCCGTCCTTGTTGA
>JAZJYY010000008.1:22178-22637 GCA_040390145.1 Pseudomonadota bacterium | reverse complement strand
TCTGCACGGCGCCGACGACCATCAAGCCGAACACCAACCCGCGCAGCTGCAACGCGGGCGAGAACCCGCAGTCGGCGAACTGCCTGTGCCCGAACACGCTGAGCATCGTGAACGGGATCTGCACGGCGCCGACGACCATCAAGCCGAACACCAACCCGCGCAGCTGCAACGCCGGCGAGAATCCGCAATCGGCCAACTGCCTGTGCAAGGGGCCGCTGCAGATTGGCGCAAACGGAATCTGTAATCCGCCGTCCAACATCCGCCTCGCTCCGGCACCGTCCGCGACCTGTCCGACGGGTCAGGTGGGTACGCCGCCGAACTGCAAGCCAGCGCCGCCGGCGACTTGTCCGTCGGGTCAGATCGGCACACCGCCGAACTGCCGGCCGGCGCCTCCCGCGACTTGTCCGTCAGGCCAGATCGGTACGCCGCCGAATTGCCGGCCTGCGCCGCCCGCGACCT
>JAZJYY010000008.1:0-22078 GCA_040390145.1 Pseudomonadota bacterium | reverse complement strand
GTCCGTCGGGTCAGATCGGTACGCCGCCGAACTGCCGGCCTGCGCCGCCCGCGACCTGTCCGTCGGGTCAGATCGGTACGCCGCCGAACTGCCGGCCTGCGCCGCCCGCGACTTGCCCGTCGGGCCAGATCGGCACGCCGCCGAACTGCCGGCCTGCGCCGCCCGCGACCTGTCCGTCGGGCCAGATCGGTACGCCGCCGAACTGCCGGCCTGCGCCGCCTGCCACCTGCCCCGCGGGTACGATCGGCAAGCCGCCGAACTGCGTGCGACCGCCGCCGGCCACCTGTCCCCCGGGAACGACGGGCACGCCGCCGAACTGCGTGCGGCCTCCGCCAGCCACCTGTCCCCCCGGGACGACCGGCTCGCCGCCGAACTGCGTGAGGCCGCCGCCGCCGCCCCCGCCAAGGCCGGTAACGCCGCCGCCAGGCTGCGCGCCGCCGAAGAAGCTGAACCCCGCCGGGCAGTGTGTGTGACGGCAAATCGTTCGATGCCGCGGTGTGATTAGCACTCGCGCCGCGGCACCGCCCAGATCCACGCGATGAGATCAGCTGTGACAGGAATTCGGATGACCAGATTCTTGGCAATCCTGGTGTTGATCGCTTTCTCCGCGACCGCCCAGGCGCAGACCCGCACCTATTCATGTCCGAAAGGCAACGCCATCACCCTCACGGTGATCGCGCCTGATGCCATCAGGGCCGGTCCGATCGAGGGCGGCACGATGCGGCTGAAGCAGAGCGCGGGCGATCCCTTGCGGTTTTCCGAGGGCGATTACGCGGTGCAGATTTCACCGGACCAGTCGCAGATCACCGTCGAAATTCCGGACTGGGGATCGGCCAAATGCAGCTTCAGGCCGCAGGCCGCCGCGCAGGACGGCCGACCCGGACTCGGTAATACCGATCCCTGCGGTCCGGGATTTCATCAGGCGCCGCAGACCGACCGCTGCGATCCCAACGATACCCATCCCGGGCGCCGCACCGTCGCCGGCGAAGGCAAGCTGCCGATGGCCGGGATGTCGCTCGGCGGCATCATGCGCGGCGCACCGTCGATGTCGTCACCGAAGCTGGCGAGCCTGGCCGAGAAGAGCGGCATTACGCTTTTGGAGCGCGCCGGCACGATGGACGGTTACGACTGGTTCAAGATCGAATTCCACGGCCGCGTCGGCTATCAATGGGGCGGCATCATGTGCTCCGCCGAGGCGATTTCGGGCGTGTTGCAGACGTGCGAATAAGGGCTGCCGTCACCCTGGCCCGTAACTATGCATGGGCTCGTTTTCGCGATTTTCGCCCGGGCCGCGCCATGCGCCGCCGCCGGGGAGCCGGGCGCTGAACCAGCCGCGGGTCGTTACCGTCGAAAATGGTTGCCTTTCAGTGCTTGGCGATTGAAACAGGGCTCGCCGCTGCCGATCGTCGCCGAACATGCCGCCCGCGGCGCTCGTTTGTTGACGATTTCAACGCTAGTTTGGCCCGCATCGATTCGACGAGGTTTTTGCCATCATGACCATCCGCCTGCATCGCGGCGATCTGCCGGATTTGTCCCGCTATACCGATTCCGTGGCGATCGATACCGAGACCATGGGGCTGCATCCGCATCGCGACCGGCTCTGCGTGGTGCAGCTGTCGAACGGCGACGGCAGCGCCGATGTGGTGCAGATTCCAAGAGGTCACACCGACGCGCCGAATTTGAAAGCGCTGCTGGGCAATCCGAAAGTGACGAAAATCTTCCACTTCGCGCGTTTCGATCTTGCCGCGCTCTACAACGCCTTCGGCGTGATGCCGCAGCCGGTGTACTGCACCAAGATCGCCTCGCGGCTGTGCCGCACCTATACCGATCGCCATGGCCTGAAGGATCTGGTGCGCGAAGTGCTCAACGTCGATCTGTCGAAGCAGCAGCAGTCGAGCGACTGGGGCGCGCAGAGCCTGAGCGAGGCGCAGCTGTCCTACGCCGCCTCCGACGTGCTGCACCTGCATGGGCTGCGCGAACGGCTCGACGCCATGCTGGCGCGCGAGGGCCGTACGGAACTCGCCCAGGCCTGTTTCGGGTTTCTCCCCTCGCGGGCAAGGCTGGACCTGCAGGGCTGGGAAACCGAGGACATTTTCGCCCATTCCTGAGGCCTCAAGGCGCTATGCCGCGGCGCTCCGCCCCGTTTCGGTCACACTGCTAGCGAGTGTCGGGCTGCAAATTCTGGCGATTCCGGGTAGTATGGCCGCGATCCCAGCGCTTTGGAGCAGCGGTGAATTCGGTTCAAAACCCACCCTATCAGGCCGGAATGGATGCCCGCTTTCGAATCGCGGCGCGCCACAGCCGGATGGTGCGGTTTCTCCGCGTCGCGGTGCCGGCCGTCGTGGTGCTGTCGATGACGGCGATCGTCTTCGTCTCGGTCTACAATCCGTTCCGCATGCTGCTGCCGAAGCTGCCGGTCGACATCGGAAACCTGGTGGTTTCCGGCACCAAGATCACGATGGAAGCGCCGCATATGTCCGGCTACACGCCGGATCAGCGGCCCTACGAGGTCTGGGCCAAAACCGCGACCCAGGACGTGACCGATCCGGACAAGGTCGATCTCAGGACGCTGCGCGCCAAGGTCCTGATGGAAGACCGCACCACCCACATCACGCTCGATGCCCGCAGCGGGCTGTTCAACTCCAAGGCCCAGCTGTTGGACCTGCGCAAGGATATCTTGCTGCAATCCTCCACCGGCTACGAAGCGCGGATGTCACAGGCGCTGGTCGATATCGGCAAGAGCACGGTGACGTCGGAAGAGCATGTCGACGTCAAGCTGCTCAACGGCACGCTGAGCGCCGACCGGCTCCGCATTACCGGCGGCGGCGAAGTGGTGCGGTTCGAAGGCAATGTCGTGCTGAACCTGGATAATCTGGGTCCTGCCGAGGAGGCAGCGGCGCCGCCCGAACCCGCTGCGCCCGCGGCCAATCCATCTGCCAGGACACGGGCAGTGTCCGGCAAATCCGCCAACCCGAAATGATCCTGATGATGATGTTTTTCCCGCGCAGCAAGTCGCCCATGCGGATCGCGCAGTATGCCTGGATGGCCGCCTGTGCGCTGGCGCTGCTTGCCGGCGGCGAAGCCGCGGCGCAAAGCGCGATGTCGGGCGTGCCCAACGCCATGCAGGGTTTTTCGCAAAATCGCGACCAGCCGATTCAGATCGAGGCAGCCTCGCTCGAAATGCGCGACAAGAAAAAGGAAGCGACCTTTGCCGGCAATGTGAAGGTGATCCAGGGCGACACCACCATGACGTCGAAGAGCCTCGTGGTGTTCTACGATTCGGCCTCGACCCCCGCCGCCGCGCCGGCCAATGCCAAGGGCGCCAATGCGAAGGCGGCCAAATCGGCGCCGATGCAGGCCGCCAGTCCCGGCCCAGGCGGCAGCTCGTCGATCCGCCGGCTCGAAGCCAAAGGCAATGTGGTGGTGACCCAGAAGGACCAGGTGGTGACGGGGGAGACCGCGGTGTTCGACACCAAGGCCAACATGATCACCATGCTCGGCGGCATCGTGCTGACCCAGGGCAAGAACGTGCTGCGCGGCGACCGGCTGATGGTCGACATGGCGACAGGGGTGTCGCGTGTCGAATCCGACAGCGGCCGGGTCCAGGGCCTGTTCATTTCGTCCGGCGGCGGCGGGGCTCCTGCAATCCCGGGGATGCCGGGTTCGGCACCGTCGCCCGCGAGCCCTTCAAATAAACCAAAATAACATCAATCACTTGTACGATATGTGCCGGTGGCGAGGTTGAAGCTCGCCGGGCAAGCCTGTATCTACCGGCGGCTGGCGGCGCGATCCGTATCTGAGACAAGAGGGTGTTTCACCGGGCAAGGGACATCCGTTCATTGATGTTGCCGCGGCCAGGGATGGGCCGGCGGCAGGTCGCGGGAGACCGTGAAAGGCTTGAGCGAAGCGGGGGATGGTGGATTTACTCAGCATGTTCCGTCGCAAGCCGGCCAAGCGCGGTCCGGCCGGATTTGCGCGTTCGCGTGAGGACATCACCGCGCTCGGCGATACCATCGGCGACATGCTGACCAGCCCGGTGCGCGACGCGCCGCCGATGGCCCGCGAGGCGATTCCCGTTACCAATGACGTCGTATTGCCGCGTCCGAGCGCACCCGCTCCCGCGCCGGAAAAGCCGCGGCCGCCGAAATCCAAGGCGAATGGCGCGACGGCGCCGCGTCTGACCAAGCGGGCCGGCTACCTGGCTGTGCATAGCGTGGAAAAGAGTTTCGGCACCCGGCAGGTCGTGCGCGGCGTCAGCATCTATGTCCGCCGCGGCGAGGCTGTCGGTTTGCTCGGTCCGAACGGCGCCGGCAAGACCACGGTGTTCTACATGATCACCGGCCTGATCAAGGCCGATCGCGGCGCCATCGAGCTCGATGGCCACGACGTCACCAAGCTGCCGATGTATCAGCGCGCCCGGCTCGGAATCGGCTATCTGCCGCAGGAAGCGTCGATCTTCCGCGGCCTCACCGTGGAGCAGAATATCCGCGCGGTGCTGGAGGTTGTGGAGTCCTCGAAGAAGAAGCGCGAGAAGGAACTCGACTCGCTGCTCGACGAGTTCAACATCACGCGGCTGCGTAAAACCCCTTCGATTGCGCTGTCCGGCGGCGAACGGCGCCGCGTCGAGATCGCGCGCGCGCTGGCGACCCGGCCGAATTACATGCTGCTCGACGAACCGTTCGCCGGCATCGATCCGATCGCGGTGGGCGACATTCAGGATCTGGTCCGCCACCTCACCAATCGCGGCATCGGCGTCCTGATCACCGACCACAATGTACGGGAAACGCTGGGGCTGACCGATCGCGCCTATATCGTCTATGCTGGCGAGATCCTGACCGAGGGCAATCCGGAGGAGATCGTGGCCAATCCGGATGTGCGGCGGCTCTATCTGGGCGAGGAATTCAGGCTTTAAGCCTGACCTTAACCTTGGGACCGGGATTCCGCCTCTAGTCCTTTTTTCCCGTCCGTCAAGCCGTGTACATCGGCTTTGGACTAGTTTAAGCAAGAATCGGACCAACTTTCGTGGATCGGTTCTTTTCGCCATGGCGCTGTCGCAGAGATTAGAGTTCCGCCAATCCCAGTCGCTGGTGATGACGCCGCAGCTGATGCAGGCGATCAAGCTGCTGCAGCTGTCCAACCTCGACCTTTCGGCCTTCGTGGAAGAGGAACTGGAGCGCAATCCGCTGCTGGAGCGCGCCAGCGAGGGCACCGAGCCGCCGGTCGCGGGCGAGCCCGTGGCGGAGCGGGGCGAATATTCCGGCCAGGAGTCCGGCCACGATTCCGGCCATGACGAGCACGGCTCGTCTTACGGCGACGAGGGCGCGGGCGAGCGTTCCGACATCGTCGGCGGGGCCACCGGCGATGGCTTCGAGGCGCCGCAGGAAGACTGGATGAACCGCGATCTCGGCAGCCGCTCCGAGATCGAGCAGACCCTCGATACCCCGCTCGACAACGTCTTCACCGAGGAACCGGCCGAGGCCGCCGCGCGCACCGCGCAGGATGCCGCGCCGACCGCCTATACCGAATGGGGCGGCGGCGCTTCCAACGACGACAGCTACAATCTCGAAGCCTTCGTGGCCGCCGAGGTGACGCTCGGCAGCCATCTCGCCGAACAGCTGGCGGTGGCCTTTACCGTGCCGGCGCAGCGCATGATCGGACAATATCTGATCGATCTGGTCGACGAAGCCGGTTATCTGCCGCCGGACCTCGGACAGGCCGCCGAGCGGCTGGGAACGTCGCAGGCCGAGGTCGAGGCGGTGCTCGCGGTGCTGCAGAAATTCGATCCGCCCGGCGTCTGCGCGCGTTCCCTCAGCGAGTGCCTGGCGATTCAGCTTCGCGAGCTCAACCGCTACGATCCCGCGATGCAGGCGCTGGTCGAGCATCTCGACCTGCTGGCCAAGCGCGATATCGCGAGTTTGCGAAAACTGTGCGGCGTCGATGACGAGGACATCACCGACATGATCGGTGAAATTCGCCGGCTCAACCCGAAACCCGGGCTCAAATTCGGCTCGGCCCGGACCCAGACCATGGTGCCGGATGTCTATGTGCGGCCGGGCCCCGACGGCGGCTGGCATGTCGAACTCAACAGCGACACGTTGCCGCGCGTGCTGGTCAACCAGATCTATTACACCGAGCTCGCGAAGAATATCCGCAAGGACGGCGACAAGTCGTATTTCTCCGATTGCCTGCAGAACGCCACCTGGCTGGTGCGCGCGCTCGACCAGCGCGCCCGCACCATCCTGAAAGTCGCGACCGAAATCGTGCGTCAGCAGGACGGCTTCTTCACCCATGGCGTCGCGCATTTGCGGCCGCTTAACCTGAAAGCGGTGGCGGACGCGATCCAGATGCATGAATCGACGGTGTCGCGGGTCACCGCCAACAAATACATGGCGACCAATCGCGGCAGCTTCGAATTGAAGTATTTCTTCACCGCCTCGATCGCGTCGGCCGACGGCGGCGACGCGCATTCGGCCGAGGCCGTCCGGCATCACATCAAGCAGCTGATCGACGCGGAGGATCCGGCCGTGATCCTGTCCGACGACACCATCGTGGAACGATTGCGCGTCTCGGGCATTGATATCGCCCGTCGCACGGTTGCGAAATACCGCGAGGCGATGCGAATTCCTTCGTCGGTGCAACGCCGGCGCGACAAGCAAAGCATGCTCGGTAATGCCCTTTCGGCGCCTGCCGCATCCACCGACCGGTCCCGGGACACCGCCCCGGCCTGATTGCGTCCCCGTCAAATCGGGATAGTGTCGGTTCTCTCCAGACCAATCGAGGCATCAAATGACTCTCCGGATCTCGGGAAAAAGCATCAACGTCGGCGACGCCCTGCGAGGGCGTGTCAGCGAGCGCACCGATGAAGTCCTGCGCAAGTACTTCGACGGCAACTATTCCGGCCACATCACGCTGAGCAAGGACGGTTTCGGTTTCCGCACCGACTGCTCGCTGCATCTGGATTCCGGCATCACGCTCGAGGCCGATTCCAATGCCGCCGACGCCTATGCCAGCGCCGACCAGGCGCTGCTGATGATCGAAAAGCGTCTGCGCCGCTACAAGAGCCGGCTCAAGGACCGCTCGGCGCGAAAATCGCATGCCGAAGCGGTGGCGATGGTCGAACTGACGGCGCCGACCCTCGACGTTCCAAGTTACGTGATCGAGGCGCCGGCGGGCGACGACGAGCACGACGAGACCGGCTACAGCCCGGTCATCATTGCCGAGGCGACCACGTCGCTGAAGCGGTTTTCCGTCAGCCAGGCGGTGATGGAACTGGACCTGACCGGGGCCGCCTGCTTGGTGTTCCAGCACGGCTCCAGCGGGCGGGTGAACATCATTTACCGCCGGCCCGACGGCAATGTCGGCTGGATCGACCCCCCGGTGCTCCCCTCGGGGGGATAGAAGGGGAACCGGCAGAACCGGCATTGACGCCCCCGGGGAGCGTTCCTATAGGGAGCCCTCCCATGGTCCGCCGCCTTCCAGGGCAACAGGCCGGGGACAACTCCCCCGGGTGTTGGCACCGGTGTTGCGTTGGAGTAGGAGAAGGCCCGTAGCAGGCCTGATGGGCAGCCGGGTGTGGCCTGCTACCGCGCTCCAAGTTCTTGACCTCGCCCCTCTGAATCCTATTTCGCAACCTGACGGCTCAATTCACCTCGGAACGCTCCATGATGATTACCGATCTGGTCGCACCCGAGGCGATTCTCCCGGCGTTGAAGGTCAACAGCAAGAAGCAGGCGCTGCAGGAACTGGCGGCGCGGGCGGCCAGCCTGACCGGGCAGAACGAACGCGCGGTGTTCGAGGTTCTGCTGCAGCGCGAGAAGCTGGGCACCACCGCCGTCGGCTACGGCGTCGCCATCCCCCACGGCAAATTGCCGAAACTGGAAAAGCTGTTCGGCCTGTTCGCGCGCCTCGAACGCCCGATCGACTTCGAAGCGATGGACGGCCAACCGGTCGACCTGGTGTTCCTGCTGCTGGCGCCGGAAGGCGCCGGCGCCGATCACCTGAAGGCGCTGGCGCGGGTCGCCCGGCTGCTGCGCGACCAGGACGTCGCCAAGAAGCTGCGCGCCTCGCGCGACGCGCAAGCGATCTATTCGGTGCTGGCGCTGCCGCCGGCGAGCGCGGCCTGAGAGAGATCCGCGGGGCGTTTTGACCGGGTCTTGCACAGACTGTGCTATGCTGATCCCATGACCAAGGCGGAAACACTCAGGAAACTGCGCGCCCAGGCCGACGCCATCAAGGCGTTGGGTGCGACATCGCTCTATCTGTTCGGCTCAACCGCGCGCAACAAGGCCAGCGCCAAGAGCGACGTAGATATCTTTATCGATTATGACCCGCGCGGGCGGTTCAATGCGCTGGATTTGGTGGCCGCCAAGCGATTGCTCGAGAAGAGCCTGGGTGTCGAGGTAGATCTCACCACCCGCAAGGGGCTCCATCCGCTGATTCGCAAACAGGTCGAGGCCGAGGCGACGCGGGTTTTCTGAATGGTCACGCGTTCCCCCTTTGCTGCGTATTCACGACATGCTCGAAAGCATCAGAGGGATCGAAAACGCGCTGGCCGGAAAAACGATGCGCGACTACGAGCGCTCGTGGCTGCTACGCTCGGCGGTCGAGCGCGGCATCGAGGTTATTTCCGAAGCCAGCCGCCATCTCGGCCGTGATCTGAAAGCACAACATAAGGATGTGCGTTGGCAGGATATTGCCGGCATCGGCAACATCTTGCGGCACGACTACCAGCGCGTTGACGCCGCCATAATTTGGAGAGCGGTAAAAGACGATCTGCCAGCCCTCGCGGAGGCGCTGCTCGAGCTTCAGGCGTCATTGAAATAACGTCCTGAGAACCAACGTCCTGCCAACGGCACATTCTCAGAAAAATACGCGGGCCGATCCCCGATCAGAGGACATGCCCGCGTATCGCAAATTCCTGATGAGCGTCAACCGTCGCAGCGAAGCTGCGCCGGTGACGGCAGCAAACGTTTCGTCAGTGAACGCTGACGGCCTGCAATTCGTTGCTCCATGCATTCGCGATCGCCGCTTCCCGGCTATCGGTCAACATGATCGGCGTGCCGTCGGCGGCATGCAGCGCAAAAAGCTTCAGGCCCGGCGCGATCTTCGGCGCCTGCGGAAACAGTCCCGGTACATCCTCGGAACGGATCTGCTTCACATAGGCGATATGGCCCTCGCCCAGGGTGGCCAGCGTCTCGGTGGAGACGGTTTCGGTTTCAAACACAACACCAGCATCAGTCATGGTCTCGACTCCTCTGTCAGACTAAGCGGTCGAGTCCGCTACTCGTTCCATTATTCGTGCTCATTGATAGCAATTGTCTTAACGACCTTTTCAGGTTCCGGCCTGGCGAGGTCGATCGACAACAGCCCGTTTTTCAAATCCGCGCCCAGCACCTGCATCCCCTCCGCCAGCACGAAGGTGCGCTGGAAGTGGCGCGCGGCGATGCCGCGATGGATGTATTGCCGGACCTTGTCGTCCTGCTGGCGACCGCGGATGACGAGCTGGTTTTCCTCAATGGTTACATCGAGTTGATCACGGGTAAAGCCCGCCACCGCCAGCGTGATTCGCAGGCATTCGGGGGCACCGCTGCTGCGGTCGCAACGCTCGATGTTGTAGGGGGGATAACCGTCGGCACCCTTGACCACGCGATCGAGCGCACGCTCGATTTCGTCGAAGCCAAGCAGGAACGGACTGGATAACGAGGGAACACGCGACATAGTTTACAAAGCCCTCTCGAAGCGACTTTGGCATTTCAGGGCCCTTGCGGCGCCCCATGGTAACCGGGTGGCGGATCTGCCCTCCGGTAACAAGCAATATGGGCATGATTTGCGCAGCGTTCAAGCGCCTGAAGAACCGCGACAAAATGGCTGTTTCTCTTCATTCCGGGGCGCGACCGAAGGGAGCGAACCCGGAATCTCGAGATCGTTGCGCGAGATTCCGGGTTCGCGCTGACGCGCCCCGGAATGACGGGATGTGGCCTACAGATCGATCCGCTTCCGGCCGTCGGCGCTGAACAGATGCAGGTTCTCCCGGCGGGCCACCGCCTTGATTCGCTCGCCGATCGCGGGCGCGACGGCGCCCGGGATCCGCACGATCACCTCGCCCGGCGGTAATTCACCGGGATTGGCGGCGATGCCCTGAACTTCGTGCTGGCGGGCGCCGTAGATAAACGTCTCGGCGCCGACCCGCTCGATCGCCTCCACCGTGAGGTCGAGCGCGATGCCGCCGGCGATGGTCTCGCTCGAAATGATAAAATCCTCGGGGCGGATTCCGAGAATGCCGGCCTCGCTGGCGGCGCGGCTGTCGCCGGCGAATTGCGCTTTGATTTCGTCGGATCGAAGCGGCATCAGATTCATCGGGGGCGCGCCGATGAAGGAGGCGACGAAGGTGGTGGCGGGCTTCTGGTAGATGTCGAGCGGATTGCCGATCTGCTCGACCCGGCCCCCGTTCATGACCACGAGAATATCGGCCAGCGTCATCGCCTCGAGCTGGTCGTGGGTGACGTAGATCGAGGTGGTCTTCAGGCGCCGCTGCAGTTTGCGGATTTCGACGCGCATGGCGATGCGCAGCTTGGCGTCGAGGTTCGACAGGGGCTCGTCGAACAGGAACACCTTCGGCTGGCGCACGATGGCGCGGCCCATCGCGACGCGCTGGCGCTGGCCGCCGGAGAGCTGCTTCGGCTTGCGATCGAGCATGGTGCCGAGTTCGAGAATGCGGGCGGCCTCCTGCACGCGGGTGTCGATCTCGGGCTCCGGCATGCGCCGGTTGCGCAGGCCGTAGGCCATGTTGTTGTAGACCGTCATATGCGGGTAGAGCGCGTAATTCTGGAACACCATGGCGATGTCGCGGTCGGCCGGCTCGACCTGGTTGACGATGCGTCCGCCGATATCGATATCGCCCGATGTAATGGTCTCGAGCCCGGCGACCATGCGCAGCAGCGTGGACTTGCCGCAGCCGGAGGGGCCGACCAGCACGCAGAACTGGCCGTCGCCGACTTCGAAGTCGATGCCCTTGATGGCCTCGAAGCCACCGGCGTAGGTTTTGCGGACGTCGCGGAGGGTGACATTGGCCATTGGGCTATCTCTGATGAGGGCGAATAGCGAATGGCGAGTAGCCAATAGGGAAAAACAAGCTTAGGCGAACTCCATTCGCTATTCGCCACTCGCCATTCGCCCTACCCATTCGCCCACTCACTTTTCTGTTTCGACCAGGCCGCGCACGAACAGCCGCTGCATGAAGATCACCACCGCCACCGGCGGCAGCATGGCGAGCACGGCGGTCGCCATCGCCAGCTGCCATTCGGCCAGTTCGTCGGTCGTCGTCAGCATCTTCTTGATGCCGGTGACGATGGTCTGCATCGAATCCTGGGTCGTGATCAGCAGCGGCCACAGATATTGATTCCAGCCATAGATGAACTGGATCACGAACAGCGCCGCGATCGTCGTGACCGACAGCGGCAGCAGCGTATCCCAGAAGAACCGGAACGGTCCGGCGCCGTCGATGCGCGACGCCTCCAGCAACTCGTCCGGCACCGTCATGAAGAACTGCCGGAACAGCAGCGTGCCGGTGGCGGAGGCGATCAACGGCAGGATCAGCCCGGCATAGGTGTCGAGCATGTGCAGGTCGGCGACCACCTTGTAGGTCGGATAGATGCGGACCTCGACCGGCAGCATCAGCGTGACGAAAATGATCCAGAACGCGGTCATGCGGAACGGAAAGCGGAAATACACCACCGCATAGGCCGACAGGATCGAAATGCAGATCTTGCCCACGGCGATGCCGATCGCGGAGATGAACGAGTTCATCAGCAGCCGGCCGACCGGTTCGGGGGCGGTGCGGGAGCCGCCGACAAAGACGGCGCGATAGTAGTTTTCCAGCGCATGGCCGCCTGGCGACAGCGGCATCCGGCCGCCGACCACGGTGGCGGCGTCATGGGTCGAGGCGATGATCGCGACATAGACCGGAAATGCGACGATGAACACGCCGAGCGTGAGGATCGCGTAGGCGATGATGTCGTTCCACGGGCGATGCTCGACCATCAGTATTGCACCTTGCGCTCGACATATTTGAACTGGACCGCGGTCAGCGCGATGACGATGACCATCAGCACCACCGATTGCGCCGCCGAGCCGCCGAGATCGCCGCCGAGCCGGCCGTCGGCATAGACCTTGTAGACCATGGTGGTGGTGGCGCCGGCAGGTCCCCCGCCGGTCACCGCGTCGATGATGCCGAAGGTGTCGAAGAACACGTAGACGACGTTGACGACCAGCAGGAAGAACGTGGTCGGCGACAGCAGCGGGAAGATGATGGTCCAGAACCGCCGCATCGGACCGGCCCCGTCGATCGCGCCGGCTTCGATCACGCTTTTGGGGATCGACTGCAGTCCGGCGAGAAAGAACAGGAAATTGTAGGCGATCTGTTTCCACACCGCCGACATCACCACCAGGGTCATCGCGTGGTTGCCGTTCAGGAGCGGATTCCAGTCGAGGCCCAGGCCGCGCAGCGGCCGCGCCAAAGTGCCGAGCGATGGATGGAAGATGAAAAACCACAGCACGCCCGCCACCGCGGGCGCTACCGCATAGGGCCAGATCATGAAGGTCTTGTAGACCGGCGCCGCCTTGAGGTTCTTGTCGGCCTGGCTTGCGAACAACAGCGCGATCGAGAGGGATAACCCGGCGACCAGCGTCGAGAACACCAGCGTCGTCAGCATGGCCTTGTAATACTCAGGCTGCGCAAATAGCGCCTGGTAATTTTCCAGTCCGACGAATTCGGAAACGAGGCCGAACGCATCTTCGCGCTTGAACGATTGCAGGACCGCCTGGCTGGCCGGCCAGTAGAAAAATACGAATGTGATGATGAGCTGCGGCGCGAGCAGAAAGTAGGGAAGCAGCTTGCTCCTGTTGAAGAACGCGGACTTTTCCATTCAGGGCGTCTTGTCCATTTCGGGCGGGGGTTGCCGGCCCGGATCGTTGGTCAGCGCTGGCTTCAAGATAACGGCTCCCTCTCCGAACCGGAAAGGGAGCCGCGCTCGATGGCTTATTTTGCCGTCTTTTCAAACGTCCGCAACATGGCATTGCCACGAGATACGGCCGCGTCGAGGGCTTCCTGCGCGGTCTTCTTGCCTGCCAGCGCCGCTTCGATCTCCTCGGCCCAGAGCTCGCGCATCTGCACCATGTTGCCAAAGCGCAGGCCGCGTGAATTCTCGGTCGGCTCCTTGTTGGTCAGTTCCATCAGCGGCGTCTGCAGAATCGGATTCTTCTCGTAGAAGCCGTCCGCCTTGGTCTTTTCATAGGCCGCCTTGGTGATCGGCAGGTAGCCCGATTCCTGGTGCAGCTTGGCCTGACGATTGGTGTCGGACAGGAACGCGAAGAATTTGGCGACGCCCTTGTACTCTTCGGGCTTCTTGCCGCCCATCACCCACAGCGAGGCGCCGCCGATGATCGAGTTCTGCGGAGCCCCTGTCACGTCGGGGTAGTACGGCATCGGCGCCGAGGTGAAGTCGAACTTGGCGGTGCCCTTGGCGGTGCCGTAGTAGCCCGAGGAGGTCAGGAAGATCGCGCATTCGCCCGAGCCGAAGCGGGCCTCGCCGGCGTTGGCGCGGCCGGCATAATCGTAGGTCTTGTCCTTCTGCAGGTCGATCAGGTTCTGCAAATGCTTGACGTGCAGCGGCGAGTTGAACTTCAGCTCGGTGTCGAAACCGTCGAGCCCGTTTGCCTTGGTGCCGATCGGCACGTTGTGCCAGGCGGAGAACTGCTCGATATGGACCCATGACGCCCAGGCGTTGGAGAAGCCGCAGGTGTCATGACCCGACGCCTTCAGCTTCTTGGCGGCAGCGAACACGTCCGGCCAGGTTTTCGGGATCTCGGCGATGCCGGCTTTCTTCAGCTCGTCCTTGTTGATCCACATCACCGTCGACGACGAGTTGAAGGGAAACGACAGCATGTCGCCCTTCGAGGTCGAGTAGTAACCCGTGATGGTCGGCAGATAGGCCTTGGGGTCGAACGGCTCGCCGGCGTCCTTCATCAGCTGATAGACCGGCTTGATGGCGCCGGTGGCGCTCATCATGGTCGCGGTGCCGACTTCGAACACCTGCATGATGTGCGGGGCATTGCCGGCGCGGAACGCGGCGATGCCGGCATTCATGGTGTCGGCATAGCCGCCCTTGAAGGATGGCGTCACCTTGTAGTCGGTCTGGCTGGCGTTGAAATCCGCGGCGAGCTTGTTGACGACGTCATTGTTGGCGCCGGTCATGGCGTGCCACCATTGCAGCTCGGTCACGGCGTAAGCGGGCGTCGCAAGCGCCAGCGTTGTCGCCAGCGTGGTGGCAAGGCCGAAATGTCGTAGCATCATAAGAATCCCTCCCGGTTGGATCGTCATCTTCGTTTTGCGCGTTAACAGCGCTGGATGACGTGCAAATGACCGTATATGCGAAAGCACGGTAAGGGGGAAGCGGCGGCTGGGGGAAGCCGGAAAATAGGCGGAGGCGGCCTCGTGTCCCGGACGCGGTACAGCGCGTTTGCGCTGCTCCGCGGAGCCGGGATCCATGGTTGCTGTGATGGGCCCCGGCTCAGCAGCGCACCACGCCGCTACGGCGGCGCGCTGCGCAGCGTCCGGGGCACGAGACCTCTAGCGCTTCCGTTCGCTGCCGCAGACCGCGCCCCGGGCGACCAGGGCCTCGATCTCCTCCGTCGAATAGCCGAATTCGCCCAGCACCTCTGATGTGTGCTGGCTGAATTTCGGCGGGGTGCGGCGCAGGCTCGGCTTGCTGCGCGACAGCCGGATCGGCGAGGCGACCCCCTTGTACCAGTCCTTTTCGATGACATCGCCGCGGTGCAGGGTGTGGGCGCTGGTCAGCGCCTGGTCGATCGACTGCACCGGACCGGCCGGCAGGCCGGCGGCGAGCAGGCGGTCGCACAGCGGCCCGGCGTCGTGCTGGCTGAACACGGCGGCGAGTTCGGCGCGCAGCGCGTCGCGGTTGGCGATGCGGTCCTTGTTGCGGGCAAAGCGCGGGTCGGTGCCGAGTTCCGGCTTGCCGATCTCTTTTGCCAGTTTACGAAAAGTGCCGTCGTTGCCGACGCCGATGAAGATGTTGTCGGTGCGGGTCGGGAAGATCGCGTAGGGCACGAGGTTCGGATGCTCGTTGCCGGTGAGGCTGGGCGGCTTGCCGTGCATGAAATAATTCGCCGCATGCGGGTGCATGATGGCGAGGCCGGTTTCGTACAGCGTGGTCTCGAGAAACTGCCCGACGCCGGATTTCTGCCGCTCCGACAGCGCCATCAGGATGCCGATCGCGGCATAAAGCCCGGTGGTGATGTCGACCAGGGGGACGCCGATCCGCATCGGCCCGCTCTGCGGCGAGCCGGTCGCGGCGATCATGCCGGTCATGGCCTGGATGATGGCGTCATAGCCGGGATTGCCGCCGCGCGGGCCGTCGGCGCCGAAGCCGGAAATCCGGCAATGCACCAGTCTGGGAAATCTGGCGCGCAGCACGTCGTTGCCGATGCCCCATTTGTCCAGCGTGCCCGGCTTGAAATTCTCGATCAGGACGTCGGCGCTCTCCAGCATCTTCAGCAGCACCGCGCGGCCGCCCTCGGAAGCGAGGTCGAGCCCGATCGAGCGCTTGTTGCGGTTGATGCCGACGAAATAGGCCGCGTCTTCGCCATGGAAGGGAGGGCCCCAGTCGCGCACCTCGTCGCCCGCGGGCGGCTCGACCTTGATCACGTCGGCGCCGTGGTCGGCGAGGATTTGGGTGCAATAGGGTCCGCCGAGCACGCGCGTCAAATCGATCACGCGGAGTCCGGTCATCGCAGCGGGGGAGGTTTCAGTCATTTCAGTTCCATCAATCTTTTAGTGCGGCTCTTTAGCAAAATGTTTCTCATCCGACCATCGCTGACCTAAGATTGCTATTCGCTATTCTCAAAACCTTCCGGAACCCTCCTCATGATCGATAAGAAGGCTTCTCAACATCTTGCCCCCATTTTTCATCGCCAGGGTCAGGGAGCGATTGCACTTCAGCCAGTAAATCTCGGCGGTCTCGGACACGGCGGAGAAGAGCGAGAACTGTTCATTCAGAACCTTGTACATGACTATCCCGACGTAATCCCAATGGCCCAAATTGAACCGGCCTTCATGCCGCTCGTTTCGATCTGCAAGGAATTGCCGACCCCGGCGGGTTACCTGGATAATCTATGGATCACGCCTGAAGGCGCGATGGTCCTCGGTGAATGCAAACTTGTCAAAAATCCTCAAGCCAGACGCGAGGTCGTCGTTCAGGCACTGGATTATGCGCGCGCGCTCTCTGGCTGGCATTTTGAGCAATTGGAAGATGCCGTTCAAAAGGCATTGAAAAAGCCCGGGGCAAAGCTTTGGGATTTTGTCGCCGGTGAATCAAGCTTGACAGAGAACCAGTTTGTAGACGCGATCGAACGCCGCCTGCAAACTGGTGGCTTCATGATTCTAATCATCGGCGACGGCATTCAAGAAGGCGTCGAAGCCCTGACGCGTCATTTGCAACTCCACGCCGGTATGCGCGTCGGATTGGCGCTTCTCGATCTGTCCATCTGGCAGGGCGTCGATGGCGGCCTATTGATTGTGCCGCGTGTACCGATGAAAACAGTATTGGTCGAACGGGGCGTTGTTCGGATTGATGAAGCCGGTCGAGTTCGGATCGAGCCAGTGGCGACGGTTAGTTCGACAGCCTCGGAATCGCGGGCGCAATCACAATCTGAAGCCGAGTTTTATGTTCAACTTGACCAAAAGCGGTCTGGATTGGCAGCCAAATTTCGCGCCTTCGTCGATGAGATTGCCGGATTGGGCGTGGTACCCGAGCCAGGTGGTAAGTCGTTGTTTTTACGCTGGAAATCGCCGGAGGGCTCGACGGTCACGCTCGCCTGTGTGGAAACCACTGGAAAAGTCTGGTCCGCCAGGGCATTGAGCGACATGAAGCGCGCCGGAATGACGGACGCTGCGGAGCAATACCTAGCAGATGTGGCTGCGACCGTCGGCGGATTCGTAAAGGTCTACGATAACGGGTCTAGAGAAGTTCTCTCCAATGACAACAAAGCCGTGGATCTGCAGCCGCTCCTCAGCTCAGGCGGCTGGCGGCAAGCAATCATTTCCGTGATCGAAAAGTTGGCCGCTGCAGAACGGCAATAGGGATCCAACGCCGCGTCCGCGCAAAATGCGCGGGCGAATGCCCTCCCGCCCCGGGATGCTTGTCAAGCGCCGGTGCCGCCAATGGCCCGCTCGTTGACGGGAGCGGGCCGTTGGCCGGGCCGATCAGACGACCGTCAGACGGACATCCACGTTGCCGCGGGTGGCGTTGGAATAGGGGCAGACCTGGTGTGCCTTCGCGACCAGCGCCTCGGCGTCGGCGCGCTCGAGCCCCGGCAGGGAAACCGCGAGGTCGATGTCGAGCCCGAATCCGCCTTCCGAGCGCGGTCCGATGCCGACCGTGGAGGTCACGGAAGCATCCGCGGGCACCTTCGGGCCGCCCCCGGCCGCCACGGCCTTCATCGCGCCGATGAAGCAGGCGGCGTAGCCGGCGGCGAACAGTTGCTCGGGGTTGTTGCCGGCGCCGCCGCCGCCACCGAGTTCCTTCGGCGTGGAAAGCTTCACGTTGAACGCGCCGTCGAGCGTGGCGGCGGTGCCGTCGCGGCCGCCGGTGGCCTTGGCGGTGGTTTTGTAGAGCACTTTTACGGACATCGGATGTCTCCTTGCTGGGGTTCCTGTGCCAGATATATTGCGCACAATAGAATTGTTCGCAATACAAAAAATAGTGAGCGCGCAATCCAATTGGCTGCAATTGATCTCGGACCGGTCCGGGCCCACATTGCAGCAGGGGCCGTGAGGCGCCGTGACGACAAGAGGATGCAAATGGCCAGAAAACCGGCGGCGGACCTGCCGCTGCTGCTCGGCAATCAACTTTGTTTTGCGGTCTATTCCACCGCGCACGCCTTCAACCGGGCCTACAAGCCGCTGCTCGACCGGCTGGGGCTGACCTATCCGCAATACCTGGTCATGCTGGTGCTGTGGGAGCGCGACGGCGTGCCGGTCAAGGATATCGGCGAACGGCTGCTACTGGACTCCGGCACGCTGACCCCGCTGCTGAAACGGCTCGAAGCGGCGGAACTGGTCAAGCGCACCCGCAGCACCGAAGACGAGCGGCAGGTGCTGATCGCGCTGACATCAAAGGGTCAGGCCCTCAAGGAAAAAGCCAGGGCCGTGCCCGAGGGCATCCTCGCCGCGTCGAACTGCTCGGTCGCCGAGCTATCGGCGATGAAAAACGAGTTGGTGGCGCTGCGCGACCGGCTCAATGTGGCGTTGGCGGAGTAGGAGGGGAATCCCGAAGCAGGCGCAGCCTGCGAAGGTTGGTGGAGCCAGGCGGGATCGAACCGCCGACCTCTTGCATGCCATGCAAGCGCTCTCCCAGCTGAGCTATGGCCCCTTAGAAGTCCCGCGCGTCCTGGACGACTCGCGGGGAAAAACCCTGAACACAGTTCAGCGTCGATCTCAAGTCTCTTCGTCGCTGCCGACGTCGCCGATGATGTCGGTGACGTCTTCGTCGCCTTCTTCGTCGTCGGCGATGAAGGTCGAATCGTCATCATCGTCGTCTTCGATGGTCTCGTCGACCTCGATGTCGTCCTCCGACTCCGGAACGACGGCCTTGACCTTGCCGGTGTTCTCTTCGGCGTCGGCCTCCTCGAGCGGCACCAATTCTTCGGCCTCGGCGGGCTCCACGGCTTCCGCGGCGGAAGCAGCTGACGCGGCAGCCGCGGCGCGCGCGGCGGCGTCGGCGCGGGTCCGGGGCGGCGGAATCGGCGCGATCGGCACCACCTCGCCGGTGTAGGGTGAGATCACCGGGTTCTTGTTGAGGTCGTAAAACTTCTTACCCGTCGTCGGGCAAATGCGTTTGGTTCCGAGATCGGATTTGGCCACGTGGGGGAGTCCTGGGAATTTGTCGAAAAACGGTGCTTCACTTGGCTAGTTGACGCGGCCCTGTCAATAGCGCTGTGCGCGCATTCCGACAGTGGCGTGACGCAGCGCTGTTCCTATGATACCTGCCGCCCGCGCAGAGGACACAATCTTGACCCAATCTGACCACCCCACGCCGCTTGAATCCCGCGCCAGCGGTCCCCTGACCGGAAAAGTACGTGTTCCCGGTGACAAGTCGATTTCGCACCGGGCGCTGATCCTGGGTGCGCTGGCGGTCGGCGAAACCCGGATTTCGGGCCTGCTCGAGGGCGAAGACGTGCTCAATACCGCCAAATCGATGCGGGCGCTGGGCGCGAAAATGGAGCGAACCGGCGATTTCGCCTGGTCGGTGCGTGGCGTCGGCGTCGCCGGCTTCGCGCAGCCGCAGGCCCCGCTCGATTTCGGCAATTCCGGCACCGGCTGCCGGCTGGTGATGGGCGCCGTGGCCGGCTGCCCGATCACGGCGGTGTTCGATGGCGACGCGTCGCTGCGCTCGCGGCCGATGCGACGGATCGTGGACCCGCTGGAATTGATGGGCGCCAGGGTCGTGGCCAGCGGCGAAGGCGGCCGGCTGCCGCTAACGCTGCAGGGCGCGCGCGACCCGCTGCCGATCCTGTACCGCACCCCGGTGGCCTCCGCCCAGATCAAGTCCGCGGTGCTGCTGGCGGGGCTGGCGGCGCCGGGAATCACCACCGTGATCGAGACCGAGGCCAGCCGCGACCATACCGAACTGATGCTGAAGCATTTTGGGGCGCAGATCGTCTCGACGCCTGAAGGCGCCCATGGCCGCAAGATCGCGCTGACGGGCCAACCCGAACTGCACGGCGCCGGTGTCGTGGTGCCGGCCGATCCGTCATCGGCGGCGTTTCCGATCGTCGCGGCCCTGATTGTCGAGGGCTCCGACCTCGTCCTGTCCGACGTCATGACCAATCCGCTGCGTACCGGCCTGTTCACCACGTTGCGCGAAATGGGCGCCTCGATCGAGGAAAGCCAGGTCCGTGGCGACGCCGGCGAGCCGATGGCCCAGTTCCGGGTCCGCGCCTCGAAGCTGCGCGGTGTCGAGGTGCCGCCGGAGCGGGCGCCCTCGATGATCGACGAATATCTGGTGCTGGCGGTGGCGGCGGCCTTTGCCGAAGGCACCACCATCATGCGCGGCCTGCAGGAATTGCGGGTCAAGGAGTCCGACCGGCTGGAAGCCACCGCCGCCATGCTGCGCGTCAACGGCGTCCAGGTCGAGATCACAGGCGACGACCTGATCGTCGAGGGAAAAGGCCATGTGCCCGGCGGCGGCCTGGTCGCCACCCACATGGATCATCGCATCGCGATGTCGGCACTGGTGATGGGGCTGGCCTCCGACAAGCCGGTCAAGGTGGACGACACCGGTTTCATCGCCACCAGCTTTCCGGATTTCATCCCCATGATGCGCGGGCTCGGCGCGGAATTTTCGTGACTCCTGGTTTCGAGGGGAAAGCTCGGATGCATCCAACCACTCTCGCTGAGGCCATTCAGAGAATTCGAGTCGGCACTTCGCGGGATGTAACGCTAGCCGGGTTCATGGACCGGTTTGAATCCGCGCCTACGACCGATGCGCAGTTTGAGGCGCTTGCGGAGGAGCCGGCATTGACCAAAGACAAACAGGCTCGACGCGATGGCCGGAGCAATTGCCGAATATCTGGCCAAGCAATACAAGTTGGGTCGGGTACCATCTTGGACTTCTGCAGCTTCACGCTATCTCGACCATCCATGGCACACGAGTTCGATATTCATCGATTGGACGCGTGAGGTCGTGAGTGATGCCATGCGGGAATACCTGACCTTCGCCAGCCCGGCCGAATTCGCGTCGCGCAACATTTTCACCGAGGAACGGCCGCTGCGGCGGGCCCGTGGCCCGCAACCGGCCAAGATATAGGCACGCATGATCATCGCCATCGACGGACCGGCAGCCTCCGGCAAGGGCACGCTCGGCAAGCGCCTCGCCCAGCACTACCATTATCGTCATCTCGATACCGGCGTGATCTACCGCGCGGTGGCCAAGGCGCTGCTGGATGCCGGGGCCGACCTGACCGACGAGAACCTCGCGGTCGCGGCAGCCATGGAACTCGACCCCGAAAAGTTCGGAAACCCTGAACTCAAGACCCAATTGGTGGGGGAGGCGGCCTCGGTGGTCTCGGCCATCCCCAGGGTGCGGGAGGCATTGATCAATTTCCAGCGCCAGTTCGCGGCCGATCCGCCCGGCGCTGTGCTCGACGGCCGCGATATCGGCACCGTGATCTGCCCGCATGCCGAGGTGAAGATTTTCGTCATCGCCGACCCCAAGGTCCGGGCCCGGCGCCGGACCCTGGAAGCGCAGGCGCGGGGCGAGCCCGCCGACGAGGCCGCGGTGCTGGCGGACATCCTGAGGCGCGACGAACGCGACCAGAACCGGGCCACGGCGCCGCTGGTAGCGGCAGCGGATGCACACTTGCTCGATAACTCGCATTTGGATATAGAAAGCGGCGTCCGGGCCGCCATCGACATTGTCGAGGCCGTCCGAGCGGGCCGGCATCGGGTTTGAGGGATCTCGAACGAAACCGATGCCGTCATTGGAGGAAAGCCCGCTCCAGGTCTTGAAGTCGATACGCTTGCTTTCAGGTCCCGGACACAATCAACGTATCGAACGTGCAAGGCATGCTGCCGGCCCGCTCTCGCAATATTTTTGTGAGGCGGTCGTTAGAGTTTGCGGACCTCTGACACTTCACGCTCCTTACGCCCCTTAACCCGAATGGCCGGCGACACCCGCATCTGGAGAACAAATGGCTACTGCTACCTCTTACAATCCTTCCCGCGATGATTTCGCCGCGATGCTCGATGAATCCTTTGCCGGCGGCAATCTGCAGGAAAGCTCCGTCATCAAGGGCATCGTCGTTGCGATCGAGAAGGACATGGCCGTCATCGATGTCGGCCTGAAGACCGAAGGCCGCGTGGCGCTGCGCGAATTCGCAGGGCCCGGCAAGGAATCCGAACTTAAGGTCGGCGACGAGGTCGAGGTGTTCCTTGACCGCATCGAGAACGCGCTCGGCGAAGCCGTGCTGTCGCGCGACAAGGCGCGCCGCGAGGAGAGCTGGG
>JAZJYY010000007.1:0-18158 GCA_040390145.1 Pseudomonadota bacterium | reverse complement strand
TCCTTCACCTGGATGGGCGAGATCGAGGCGCTGCATCTGGCCTGCGCCTTCGACATGAAGATTCCAAACGCGCGCCGCGCCGAAGTGCAGCGGCTGATCGCCGCCATCAACGAGCAATTGTGGATCGGACATTTCGACATCTGGACCCACACCGGCATGATCATGTACCGGCAGGCGCTGCCGCTGCCGGGCGGACTGACCGCCTCGACCGCGCAATGCGAAAGCATGCTGGTCGGCGCCATCCACGCCTGCGAGCGCTATTTTCCCGCATTCCAGTTCGTGGTCTGGGCCGGCAAGAACGCGGCGGAAGCCATGAGTGCCGCGATGTTCGACACGCAGGGCGAGGCGTAGGGGACTCCGCTCGTCGTGCGCGGGCTTGACCCGCGCATCCATCTTTTTCACAAGAGTATTGATGAGAAGATGGATTGCCGGGTCAAGCCCGGCAATGACAGAAACGGAGTTATCCGAATGTCGTCAGCCAACGCTTTACAAGACATCACCGGCACCATCGTGCTGGCCGGCGCCGGCAAGATGGGCGGCGCGATGCTGACCGGGTGGCTGGCGGGCGGGCTCGATCCGAAGCGCGTCGCGGTGATCGAGCCGCACCTCTCCGCCGAGATCAGCGCGCTGGCGGCAAAGGGCATCCGCCTCAATCCGGCGGCGACGGAAACCGGCGACGTCGCGACATTGGTGATGGCCGTCAAGCCGCAGACGTTTCGCGAGGCCGGTCCGGCGCTGCAGGCATTCGTCGGACCATCCACGCTGGTGGTTTCGATCATGGCCGGCATCACCATCGCCGCGCTCGAAAAAGTCTGCGGCGGCAGCGTGGTGCGCGCGATGCCGAATACGCCGGCCGCGATCGGCCGCGGCATCACGGTGGCGGTGGCCGCCGGCAATGTCAGCGCCGCGCAGCGCGCGGTCGCAGACAGCCTGCTGCGCGCCACCGGCTCGGTCGAATGGGTCGATGACGAGAATTTGATGGACGCGGTGACCGCGGTGTCCGGCTCCGGCCCGGCCTATATTTTCCTGCTCGCCGAGGAACTGGCGCGGGCCGGGGTCGAAGCCGGTCTGCCGGCCGAACTCGCCACCAAACTGGCGCGCGAAACCGTGGCCGGCTCCGGCGAGTTGCTGCATCGCTCGCAAGATTCATCCGCGACATTGCGCAAAAACGTCACCTCGCCCGGCGGCACCACGCAAGCGGCGCTCGAAGTGCTGATGGGCGACGGCGGCCTGCAGCCGCTGATGATCCGCGCCGTGGCGGCGGCGACCAGGCGCTCGAAGGAATTGGCGAAGTAGCACACTCCTCGTAGCCCGGATGGAGCCAATAGGTCGGCGCATAGCGCCGCGCGATGGCGCAATCCGGGGAAGGTCTCGCAAGACGCACCAGCGGCCCCCGGATTTCGCAAGAACTCCATCCGGGCTACGAGTCCGTCTACTGCGTCCCCAGCCGCTTGTTGAAACTCGCGAGATTGACCAGCCCGCGGGCGTGGCGGCCGTCGCCGATCCTGCGCTCGCCGTCGAACGCCTCGACCTCGAAGCGGATGACGCGGCGCTCCACGGCGATCACCTTCGCCGTGGTCCGCACCGTGGCGCCGACCGGCGTCGCGGCGAGATGGCGGATATCGACCTCGGTGCCGACCGTGACCCAGCCCGGCTGCAGATGGCCACGGATCGCGTCGCCCGACGCCAGCTCCATTTCCAGGATCATCATCGGCGTCGCGAACACCATCGGCATGCCCTCGACAAAATGCCCGACGGTCTGTTCCGGCGGCACCACGAGGATGCGCTCGGCGCTCATGCCGACCTTGATGATATCGCGTGCGTCCATCGGGGATTTCCGTCATTCCGGGGCGCTCGTGAAACGAGCGAACCCGGAATCCAGAGGTCGTTCCGCGAGATTCCGGGTTCGCGCCTCATCGGGCCGCGCTTCGCGCGGACCCGTTGGGGCGCCCCGGAATGACAAGCTAACGTTTACGCAGCCCTACTTCTTCGCCGCGGCGGCGCGCTCCACAAAGGTCTTGCCGCCCTTCATCTTGTGAGCCAGCGGCGCCTCGTTTATCTGGATCACGACGGCGTCGGCGTCGACGCCGAGATTGGTCACCAGCGCCTTGGTGATGTCGCGCATCATGCCGGCCTTCTGTTCGTCGGTGCGGCCGGCGGCCATGCTCACGGTGATTTCAGGCATATCGTCACTCCCTTTGTTTTTGCTTCGCTTCCACACCCGTCACTGCCGAACTTGATCCGGCAATCCATCATTTGGAAGATGGATACGCGGGTCAAGCCCGCGTATGACGAAATCAGTTGCCCCACTTCACATCATGCCGCGCCAGCACTTCGCGCACGGCTTCGACCAGTCTGCTCTCGTCGACCTCGTACTGCGCCGCGGTCTGCTTCTTCAGGTATTCCTCGCGGTCCTTGATCTCGGTCAGGCCCGCGCCGAGGATCAGATCCTTGATCTGGACCTTGCCGTTGGCCTTTTCGTCCGAGCCCTGGATGATCACGCAGGGCGAATGGCGCTTGTCGGCATATTTGAGCTGGTTGCCCATGCTCTTGGGGTTGCCGAGATAGAGCTCGGCGCGGATGTCGGCGTTGCGCAGGTCGGCGACCATTTTCTGGTAGTCGGCGATACGGTCGCGGTCGAACACGGTGACCACGACGGGACCGGCTTCCGGCGTGGTGTCGAGCTTGCCGAGCATGGTGAGGGCGGCCTGCAGCCGCGACACGCCGATCGAGAAACCGGTCGCCGGCACCGGCTCGCCGCGAAAGCGCGACACCAGGCCATCGTAGCGGCCGCCGCCGCCGACCGAACCGAAGCGGACCGGGCGGCCTTTTTCGTCCTTGGTCTCCAGCGTGAGTTCGACCTCGTAGACCGGGCCGGTGTAATATTCGAGGCCGCGGACGACGGAGGGGTCGATCTTGATGCGATCCGGTCCATAGCCGGACGCCGCGATCAGATTTGAAATTTCGGCCAGTTCGGCGCGCGCGTTCTGAACCGTCTCCGATTCAAACAGATAGCGAAACGCCGCGTCGTCCGCCTTGGCGGGATCGCCGAAGCAGGTTGCAATCGCATGCGCGTCGGTCGCGCTCAAGCCGGCACCCTTGGTGAAGTCGCCCTTGCCTTCTTCGCCGCCGTCCCATCGTCCAGGACCAAGCAGCTTTTCCACTTCGGGAATCGGAAACTTGTCCAGCTTGTCGACGGCGCGCAGGACAATCAGCCGGGTCACGGCACGCTCCTCGCCGCCAAGGCCGATGCTTTCCATCACGCCATCGAGCACTTTGCGGTTGTTCACCTTCACCACATAGCTGCCGCGCGGGATGCCCAGCGTTTCCATCGTATCCGCCGCCATCATGCACATCTCGGCGTCGGCGGCGGGAGATGCACTGCCCACCGTGTCGGCGTCGAACTGCATGAACTGGCGGAAACGTCCCGGCCCCGGCTTTTCGTTGCGATAGACATAGCCCTCGCGGTAGCTGCGATAGGGTTTTGGCAGACTGTCAAAATTTTCCGCGACGTAGCGCGCCAAGGGCGCGGTCAGGTCGTAGCGCAGCGAGATCCATTGCTCGTCGTCGTCCTGGAACGAGAACACGCCCTCGTTGGGCCGGTCCTGGTCCGGCAAAAATTTGCCGAGCGCGTCGGTGTATTCCATCGCCGGGGTTTCCACCGGCTCGAAACCGTAGCGCTGGTAGACTTCGCGGATTTTGCCGACCATCGCGCGGGTCGCCGCGATCTCGGCGGGGCCGCGATCGGCGAGGCCGCGCGGCAGGCGGGCGCGGAGTTTTTGCGGTTTTTTGGGTTTTTCAGCCATGGGGCGCGTTGGTACCAGCCGGGATGCGATGCGGCAACCGGGGTTGCTCCGCTCCCTCTCCCGCGCTTGCGGGGGAGGGCTGGGGTGGGGGCGACGCGGGCGCGGTGTTTGCGATGAGCGGGAATAGACCACGGACCGGCATGATTCCCGACAGTTTGACTCGCGGAAGCCCCCGCACGCGGGAGAGGGGGAAGAAAGAGGCGGCCCGCTCAGACCACCTTCTTGATCCAGTTGTGCGGATCGGGCGCGCGGCCGTACTGGATGTCGACCAGCTTCTTGCGCATCCCCATGGCGACCGGGCCGGCGGCGCCGCCGCTGATGGAAAAATCGCCGCTCGCCGAACACACCTTGCCGATCGGCGAGATGACGGCGGCCGTGCCGCAGGCAAACGCTTCCTTCAGCCTGCCGCTGGCGGCATCCGTTCGCCACTGCTGGATGGTGTAGGCCTCCTCGCGCACGGGCATGCCGGCATCCCTTGCCAGTTGAATGATCGAATCGCGGGTGATGCCGGGCAGGATGGTGCCGAGCGGCGGCGTCGCGAGCGAGCCGTCGTCGAACACGAAGAACACGTTCATGCCGCCGAGTTCCTCGACATAGCGGCGCTCGATCGCATCGAGGAAAACCACCTGATCGCAGCCGTGCGCGATGGCCTCGGCCTGCGCGCGCAGCGATGCGGCGTAATTGCCGCCGCATTTGACCGCGCCGGTGCCGCCGACCGCGGCGCGCGTGTAGTTTTCCGACACCCAGATCGAGACCGGCGCGGGGCCGCCCTTGAAATAGGAGCCGACCGGCGAGGCGATCACGGCGAAGATGTATTCCGCCGACGGCTTGACGCCGAGGAACACCTCGCTGGCGATCATGAACGGCCGCAGATAGAGACTGCCCTCGCCGCCCGGGATCCAGGCGCGGTCGATGCGCACGAGTTGCTCGACCGCTTCGATGAACACTGACTCGGGCAGCGGCGCCATCGCCATGCGGTCGGCCGAGTTCTGGAAGCGTCTGGCGTTGGCGTCGGGGCGGAACAGGTTCACGCCGCCGTCGTCGCGCCTGTAGGCCTTGAGGCCTTCAAAAATCTCCTGCGCGTAATGCAGCACGGCCACGGCCGGATCGAGCGGGAAATTGGCACGGGATTCGACGCGCGCGTCATGCCAGCCCTGGGCCTGGTCGTAGCGGACGATCGACATGTGATCGGTGAAGACCCGGCCGAAGCCGGGATCCTGCAGCATGGCCGCGCGATCCTGCTCGGACACGGGATGTGCCGCGGGCTGGATATCGAATTTCAGACTGACGGCCTTGCCCGCCGCCGCCGCAACCGGCGCGATGTCCGGGGTCGGCCTGTCTCTGCGGGCCTGCTCGATCGAAACTGCCATGGACGTTCTCCCGGATTGACGCTGTTCTTTGCGCCGGCGCCGCGGCGCGGTTGGTTACGCCTGGCCTCCCCCTCCCGGCCATGCGGCCGGTTGCCACGCTGGGCGCACCCTTTAGGACACGCTTTTGTGGAATGCGGAAGTCCAGTATGTTTGCCGAAATGCCGCTCGACAATCGTACGGTCAACATATTCGCGGCCTTGTTCGCACCCGGCCGCCACCTCAGGCCTTGTCCGCCCCTTCTGGAACCTTGCCGCGCTCGACACGACTTAATGTTTCGCTGCGGCTGGCAGTTTTGTAACATTGAACCCAAGATACGTCAATATGGCTGACATAAATTTTTCGGCTTCCTCCGCAGACCCTGATTCGAGGGCCGGCGAAGCGCGCGCCCCCGCCCCGGGTCAGGCCGATTTGCGCTGGGATATCATCGAGCTCCTGTTCTTCGCCTACCGGGATTTCGTCGGCGACGCCGATCACGAATTGGAGGTCTTCGGATTCGGGCGGGCGCACCACCGGGTACTGCATTTTGTCCACCGCTATCCCGGCCTCAAGGTCGCCGATCTGCTGGACGTGCTGCGCATCACCAAGCAGTCGCTGGGACGTGTGTTGAAGCAGCTGCTCGACGAAGGCTATATCGTGCAGCGCACCGGCAACAACGACCGGCGCCAGCGCCTGCTCTACGCGACGCCCAAGGGCGAGGCGCTGGTCGGCAAGCTCGCGGGCCTGCAGACCGACCGCATTACCCGCGCGCTGGCGGGGATCGGGACCGACGGCGCCGATACGGTGCGGCAATTCCTGCGCGCGATGATCGATCACGACGATCCCGACAAGGTGCTGGCGACCATTCTCGAAACCGGCGGCACAACCGCAAAGGACAAAGCGTGATCCAGGCTGCCACTCTCGCGCGCACTCCGCCGCAACCGGCCGACGACGCCCCGCATCTGCTGCTGGTCGATGACGACCGCCGCATCCGCGACCTGTTGTCGCGCTTTCTCTGCGGCGAGGGCTACCGCGTCACGACAGCCGCAAGCGCTTCCGACGCGCGTGCAAAGCTGCTCGGGCTGCATTTCGATCTCTTGATCCTCGACGTCATGATGCCGGGCGAGACCGGGTTCGATCTCGCCCGCTTCATCCGCACCTCGTCGTCGGTGCCGATCATCATGCTGACGGCGCGCCACGAGGCCGAGGCCCGCATCGAGGGCCTGCAGATCGGCGCCGACGACTATGTGGCAAAGCCGTTCGAGCCGCGCGAGCTGGTGTTGCGGATCGGCAATATCCTCAAGCGCACCGCGCCGCCGCCGGTGGAGACGCTGGAGCAGATCGCATTCGGGCCCTACGTCTATCATCTCGACCGCGGCGAGCTGCGCCAGGGCGAGGAGACCATCCACCTCACCGATCGCGAGCGCGACATGCTGCGCATTCTCAGCCTGGCGCCGGGCGAGACCGTGCCGCGCAGCGCGCTGACCGGCGACGGCTCCGTCAACGAGCGCGCGGTCGACGTGCAGATCAACCGCCTGCGGCGCAAGATCGAGAAGGATCCCGCCAATCCCCTGTTCCTGCAGGCGGTGCGCGGCGTCGGCTATCGCCTGGTCGCTTCGCCTTGAGTCACTTGGCATGAGCACGCTCGACACCGGCCTCACGCTGATCCGCTCCGCCGCCGGGCGCGTCTCCGCATCCAACCGCTGGATGGGCAACGCCTTCAAGAGCTGGATGCCGACCGGGCTCTATGCCCGCGCGCTGCTGATCATGATCGTGCCGATGGTGGTGCTGCAGTCGGTGGTGGCGTTCGTGTTCATGGAGCGGCACTGGAACACGGTGACGCGGCGGCTGTCCGCCGCCGTGGTGGCCGATATCGCCACACTGATCGACGTCTACAAGGTCTATCCGCAGGACAAGGATCGCGCGCAGCTGCGCCGCATCGCCCAGCAGCGGCTCGGGCTGGTGGTGGATTTCCTGCCCGTCGGCGACCTGCCGCCGCCCGGCCCGAAGCCGTTCTTCTCGCTGCTCGACCAGACGCTGTCGGTGCAGCTCAGCCGGCAGATCGCGCGGCCGTTCTGGATCGATACCGTCGGCCGCTCCAATCTGGTGGAAATCCGCATCCAGCTCGACGACGCCGTCATGCGGGTGTTCGCACAGCGCAGCGCGGCCTATGCGTCCAATTCGGAAATCTTCATCTTCTGGATGCTCGGGACCTCGTCGATCCTGCTGATCGTCATGGTCCTGTTCCTGCGCAACCAGATCAAACCGATCCTGCGGCTGGCCGACGCCGCCGAAAGTTTCGGCAAGGGCCGCGAGGCGCCGAACTTCCGCCCGAGAGGCGCGCGCGAAGTGCGCCGCGCCGCCCACGCCTTCCTCGAGATGAAAGCGCGCATCGAGCGCTCGATCGAGCAGCGCACCGCGATGCTGGCCGGCGTCAGCCACGATCTGCGCACCATTCTCACCCGCTTCAAGCTCGAGCTGGCGCTGATCGGCGACAGCCCCGAGGTCGACGGCATGCGCAAGGACGTCGACGAGATGGCCGGCATGCTGGAGGCCTATCTGGCGTTTGCGCGCGGCGACAGCGGCGAGCACGCGCAGCCGACCGACATGGCGGTGGCGCTGGAGGAATTGCGCAGCGACGCCGAGCGCAACGGCCACGCCGCCACCGTGATCTTCCACGGCCTGCCCGTCGTGACGGTGAAGCCGGCCTCGTTCAAGCGCTGCCTCGCCAACCTCGTTTCCAACGCGGCACGGCACGCCAACGCGATTGCGATCACCGGCCACCGCGACCACCGCTATCTCACGGTCACCATCGACGACGATGGCCCGGGCATTCCCGTCGAGATGCGCGAGGAAGTGTTCAAGCCGTTCCTGCGGCTCGACGACGCCCGCAACCAGGACGAGGGCGGCACCGGCTTGGGCCTCGCCATCGCCCGCGACATCGCCCGCTCCCATGGCGGCGACATCACGCTCGGCGACAGCCCGATGGGCGGATTGCGCGCCGCGGTGCGGATACCGGTGTAGGCGCCTCTTTTCCCTCTCCCGCTTGCGGGGGAGGGCCGGGGTGGGGGCGCCTCAACAAGCATCGGCGCCAGAGTTCGCGGAGAGATTTCCCCCACCCGCGCGCTTCGCGCGCGACCTCCCCCGCAAGCGGGAGAGGTAAGAAAACGAGCCTACTTCGCCGCCGGCTTCGGCATCAGGGCCTTGAGCTTTTCCATGTCCTTGATGTTCATCCTGGCGCCGCCGGGCATCATGATGTCGCCGGGCTTCTGGTCGGCCTTGCAGGCGCCCAGCCACTTCGCCTCGATCGTCGTGGTGCTGTCGCGCGGCATGCCGGGGGGACCGCCCTGCCTTTGCGAGGTGGTCTTGACGGTGTAGGCGGAATTGAAATCGCCGGTAATTTCGGAATGCGAAGTCATGGTCACGCCCGCGACGTTGCAGACGGAATCGCTGACGTAGCCGGTGGCGGTCTTCAGGATGTCGTTCTTCGGGCACAACTCCTTCGAGGCCGGCGAGAACGACGAGTTCATCGCCTTGTCGGTGGTCTCGTCGGTGCAGTGCTGCATCGTCATTTCAGGCACCGGCCCGCCGGTCCGCAGCATCTTCATTTCCCAGAGGCCCGCCTTGCGCACCGGCAATTCGACCGCAACGGCATCGGACGCCGGCAAGCCGATCAGCAGAGCCGCGGCCAAACCGAGGAAAACCAGCGATCGCATCATGCTCCGCACTCCCGTCTGGCCGCTTCAGGCAGGTGGGATGGTCTCAGTAACGGGCGCGCAGGGCGTTGTCAGCGCGGTAATACGGCACCCAGCGGCAGGCGAACGAGATGTAGCCGCCCTCGCCCGGCTGGACGCTGAGGAATTTCACCACCTTGCCGTAGCCCGCGCAGTGGTCGATCGCCATGGCGCGGATGTCGGTCTGCGACGCCAGCCCGTAGGCGATGATGCCGCCGGTGTCGTTGCCCTTGAAAGGCGGCACCCACTGGGCCTGCGCCGGTGCGCTCGCCAGCATCCCGCACATCGCAACCAGGCTCGCAGCCCCAATCATTCGCATCGCAGACTCCATTTGGCTCGGCGCACCTTAAGGCGCATCGGCCGTTATGAAAAGAACGGTGGACGGTGAAACGCCGGGTTATCGGCAGGTGTGGCCGGCTTGCACTTGACCTTGTGCGGGCTTCGCGGCACCGTCCCCGACGTTGGAACATCGGCGGAATCTCCCATGCGCGACTTCTTTGGCTCCCTGAAACGCCCCGTTATCGGCGCCGTGCTCGGCATCATCCTGGGCCTGTTGATCCCGGGCCAGTCCGCGCAAGCCGCCAGTCCGCTCGAGCTGAATTTCTGGCTGTCCGGTCCTCGCTATGACGGGCGACTCAAGGAGTGCGAAGCCGCGCTGGACACCATCGCCAGCCAGTTCAGCGAGAAGGAAGGCAACTTCTGGAATTCCTCGCTCAAGATCACGGGTTATGGCCGGATCCACGAGACCGCGTTCCGGCCCTGGCAGTCCGACAACATCCCGCGCCGCTATTGCAGCGCCGACGTCATGCTGAGCGACGGCAAGCTGCGCCAGGTGCACTACTCGCTGATCGAGGATGGCGGCTTTGCCGGTTTCGGGCAGGGCGTCGAATGGTGCGTGACCGGGCTTGACCGCAACTGGGCCTATAATCCCCGCTGCAAGGCCGCCCGGCCCTGATTGCTGCTGAGTAACTGAGCGCTCCGACGGCCCTGCTCCGCCGTCCCTGATTGCGTTTCTCAATTTGTTCTTGAAATGTTCCGGCCGCCTGCTAGGCTCCCGGGCGGTTCCGGGTATTGGGGGCTTCGTCATGGTGCGTTTTTCACGAGTCTGGATTTCCAGGGTTTTGATCTCTCTCCTCCTGCTCGCCGCGGCCGGGCTGATTGGTACGGCGGGGACCGCAGCGGCGCAGGATCGCCGGCAGAATGCGCCCGGCGAGTTCGATTTTTACGTGCTGGCGCTGTCGTGGTCGCCTTCCTACTGCGAGGAAGCGGCGGAGCGCGGCAATCCCGGGCGCTCCCAGATCCAGTGCGGCCGGCCCTATGCCTTCGTGGTCCACGGGTTGTGGCCGCAATATGAGCGCGGCTTTCCGAATTATTGCCAGCGCCCGTCGCCGCGGCTCGATCGCAATATCATGACGTCGATGCTGGACCTGATGCCGGCGCCCGGGCTGATCTTCGCCGAGTGGGACAAGCACGGCACCTGCTCCGGGCTGGGCGCCCGGGCCTATTTCGAAACCATCCGCAAGGCCCGCGCCGCCGTGAAGATTCCGCCGGAATATCTCGATCTGGCCGCCGAAAAGACGCTGGCGCCCGCCGAGATCGAGGAGGCCTTCGTCAAGGTCAATCCCGGCCTCAGCGCCTCGGCGATCGCGGTGGTGTGCGGCCGGAAGCGGCTCAGCGAGGTGCGCATCTGCATGAGCAAGGACCTCCAGTTTCGCGCCTGCGAGGAAACCGACCGCCGCGCCTGCCGCCGCGACGAGGTGGTGATGCCGCCGATGCGGGGGACGTGAGGTAACGTCGTCATTCCGGATGGTGCGCAAGCACCAGACCCGGAATCTCGAGGTTCTCAGGGGCGCAATTGCGCCCCATAGTTCGATGCTTGCGCATCGCCCCGGAATGACCTTGGTTACTTTCGTCGCCTGATGTCGTAACCCCTCCTTTATGAATTACCGTCACGACTTCCATGCCGGCGGCTTCGCCGATGTCATCAAGCACATCGTGCTGGTGCGGATGCTCGCCTATCTGCACGAGAAGCCGGCGGCGTTTCGCGTCATCGACACCCATGCCGGCGCCGGGGTCTATGATCTGACTTCCGACGAAGCCCGCCGGGGCGGCGAATCGCTGACCGGCATCGCCCGCATCATGCAGGCGCGGTTCTCGGAAAAGACCGAGCCGCTGCTGCGGCCCTATCTCGACATCGTCAGGTCGTTCAATCCGCAACGCGACCTCGTCGCCTATCCGGGATCTCCGCTGATCGCCCGCGCGCTGCTGCGGCCGCAGGACCGAATGACCGCCTGCGAGGTCGAACCGAAAGCCCGCAAGCGCCTGGTCGAAGCGCTCCGGCGCGACACCCAGGCCCGGGTGGTCGACCTCGACGGCTGGACTGCGCTGCCGGCCTTCGTGCCGCCGAACGAGCGGCGCGGCCTGGTCCTGATCGATCCGTCCTTCGAGCAGAAGGACGAGTTCGAACGGCTGGCCGCGGGCTTCGCGGAGGCCTTCGCGAAGTGGCCGACCGGCAGCTATTTGATGTGGTACCCGGTGAAAAGCCGGCGCGCCACCGACGGCCTGGCGCGGCATGTCGCCGAGGTCGCCGGCGCCGGCAAGCCCGCGGGGAAATGCCTGCGGCTGGAATTCAGCGTCGCACCCCAGGCCGCATCCCCCGGCCTGGTCTCGACCGGGCTTCTGATCGTCAACCCGCCATGGACGCTGATGGGCGAGTTGAAGGCGATCCTGCCCGAACTGGAAAAGCCGCTCGGCCAGGGCGGCGCCGGCCGGTTCAGGCTCGAAGTCCCCAAGCCCTGAGAGCTGTCTCCGTGGTTTCCCGTGCCGCAAAACCGGTAGTCAATTTGCCGGGAACCGTATTATGCTCAGCCGATTGAGACTGGCTTTACGTTCCGCTTCCGCGAATGGTAGCGGCGGAGTGACAAGGCCTCAAATAATTTCAAGACGGATCGGCGATGCAGCCTAATCCGCAATGGCCCTGCCTTCCGGCAGCGAATGTCCGGTCGGGCCGATACGCGCCGAGCGCGCGTAGCGGTGGTGCAGTACGGGGGAGGAGTTTTCCCGATGGCCATGACTGGGATCGTCAAGTTTTTCAACGGAGAACGGGGCTATGGCTTCATCAAGCCCGATGACGGCGGTCGCGATGTGTTCGTACACATCACCGCGGTGGAGCGGGCCGGGTTGAAGGACCTGACCGAAGGACAGCGCATCACCTTCGAAGTAGAACCGGACAAGAAGGGCAAGGGCCCCAAGGCGGTCAATCTGGTGATTTCGTCGTAGCGCCGCGTTCAATCATCTCCAGGGATTTAGGCGCGCTCTCTCGTCTAGTCATGCCCGGGCTTGACCCGGGCATCCACGCTTTTCTTTCCGTGTGCTGCGAAGACGTGGATGGCCGGGTCAAGCCCGGCCATGACGACCGTGAAACACAAAAAAATCCCGGCCGCAGGAAGCGGCCGGGAGGTTAGGTTAGCTCGTTTTTTGCTCTTGGAATTTTGTTGGAATGTCTCAGAAGCGATAGTTCACGCCGGCACGCAGCAGTCCGAAGCGGTAGCCGTTCGACGTGCCGGTGATGGTGAAGTTGGAGTTGGCGAGATCGACGTAGAGATATTCGATCTTGGCGCTCAGGTTCTGGGTGAGGCCGAATTCGGTGCCGGCGCCCACGGTCCAGCCGGCCCTGGTATGGGATTCCGACAGCCCGAAGGTCTCGCCGCGCAATTCGCCGAACGCCAGACCGCCGGTGCCGAAGAACATGATGTTGTTGAAGGCGTAGCCGACCCGTCCGCGCACGGTGCCGAACCAGGGATTGGAGAATTTCCACGGCGCGAATGTATCGTTGGCGCCGGTCGCCTGAATGTCGCTCTCGGCGCCGAACACCCAGGGTCCGGTCTGCCAGTTGTAGCCGGCGGTCAGGCCGCCCGCTAAGCCCGACGGCTTGGTCGGATTGTTGGCGACGCTTCCCCAGGCGTAACCGAGATTGGCGCCGAGATAGGGACCGGCCCAGCTGTAGGCATTGAGCGGCTGGTTGACGGTATAGGGCGCGCGCGCGCCGTAATTGTTCATGTCGGCGGCCTGCGCCGACGGGGTCCACCCCAAGGAGACCGCCAAGGAGACCGCGAAAGCGGCCAGCGCCGCTGCGCCCGATACAAGCTTTTTCATCGTACTCTCCCCACGCAACTGCCGTGACCCTCCGCTTCGGAAAGCGCCCGAAATGGGCGCGACGCGAGGCCGCATGGTTACGGAATCCACTCTTCTTCTGATAAGATTTATCGAGAGTTTTAAGTTAAAGGGTTGTTAAGACCCGTTACCGCCCGCTCAGCATTCTTAACAATGTGTTACCGCGCGGTTCGCCGCGCGAATGGGGATGGGCGGAGGCTGCGGCGGCCGTCACCCGCCGCAACGCTGGCGATGCACGGTGCCAGGGCTTAAGTATTCGGCCGATGGATCACGATTCTTCCGACACCCCCAATTCCCCCGGGGATCCCCCTCAGGTTCCGGTTCCGCCGGCGGAGCGCAGCGGCTCCCGGCCGGCGTCCGCGCATGCGGATCTGCCACCGCAGGACATGACGCCGGAAGATATCGACCCCGCGACATCGGGCGCCGAAGAGGACGACGAGAGCCTGCCGGAAGCCCCGGACGAATCCGGCGAAGCGCTGCCGGAGGGACGGCTGGCGTCCGGCCATGCCGCGATCGAGCAGGCGGTGCGCCATGCCCCGACCTCGCCCGGTGTCTACCGCATGCTCAATGCGGCCAGCGACGTGCTCTATGTCGGCAAGGCGAAAAACGTCAAGAAACGGCTGTCCTCCTATGCCCGGGTCTCGGCGCCGCAGCCGGCGCGCATCCTGCGCATGATCGCGGCCACCGCGACCGTCGAGATCGTGTCGACCACGACCGAGACCGAGGCGCTGCTGCTGGAAGCCAATCTGATCAAGCAGCTGCGGCCGCGCTTCAACGTGCAGCTGCGCGACGACAAATCGTTTCCCTATATCCTGATATCAGGCGACCACTGGGCGCCGCAGATCCTGAAGCATCGCGGCGCGCAGTCGCGTCCCGGTCGATATTTCGGTCCGTTCGCCTCGGCCGGCGCGGTCGGCCGCACCATCACGGCACTGCAGCGCGCCTTTCTGGTGCGCTCCTGCACCGACGCATTCTTTGAAAGCCGCACCCGGCCCTGTCTGCTCTACCAGATCCGGCGCTGTTCGGGACCGTGCACCGGCGAGATCGATTTCCCCGGCTATACCGAACTGGTGCGCGAGGCGACGGACTTTCTGTCCGGCCGCAGCCGCGTGGTGAAGCAGCAGCTCGCCGGCGAAATGGAAAAGGCCTCCGCCGAACTCGAATTCGAAACCGCGGCGCTTTACCGCGACCGCCTTGCGGCGCTGTCGGCGATCCAGTCGCAGCAGGGCATCAATCCGCGCGGCGTGGAGGAAGCCGACGTCTTCGCCATCCATCAGGAGGGCGGCTATTCCTGCATCGAGGTGTTCTTCTTCCGCACCGGCCAGAACTGGGGCAACCGCGCCTATTTTCCCCGCGCCGAGAAAACCTTCACCCCGGAAGAGGTGCTGGCCTCGTTCCTCGCCCAGTTCTACGACGACAAGCCGCCGCCAAAACTCATTCTGCTGTCGCATGCCATCGAGGAGTCCGAGCTGCTGGCCGACGCGCTGTCGATCAAGGCCGGCTTCAGGGTGGAAGTCGCGACACCCCAGCGCGGCGAAAAGAAGGAAATGATCACGCATGCGCTGACCAATGCGAAGGAGGCGCTGGGCCGCAAGCTGGCGGATACCGCGACCCAGAGCCGGTTGCTGCAGGGCATGGTCGCCACGCTCGGACTGCCGCATCCGCCGAAGCGGATCGAGGTCTACGACAACAGCCACATCATGGGCACCAACGCGGTCGGCGCCATGATCGTGGCGGGACCGGACGGTTTCATCAAGAACCAGTACCGCAAGTTCAACATCAAGTCCGAAGGCCTGACGCCGGGCGACGATTACGCGATGATGCGCGAGGTGCTCGAGCGGCGCTTCAAGCGGCTGTTGAAGCCCCCGGAAGACGGCGCCGCCAGGCCGAAGGCGGACGACGATTCGTTTCCGCAATGGCCCGACCTCGTCATCATCGACGGCGGCCGCGGCCAGCTCAACGCAGTGCGCGAGACCTTCAAGGCGATCGGGCTGACCGGGGTCACGCTGCTGGCCGTGGCCAAGGGGCCGGACCGAGACGCCGGCCGCGAGACCCTGTTCATGCCCGACCGCGAGGCGATCAAGCTGGAGCCGCGCGACCCCGTGCTGTATTTCATCCAGCGGCTGCGCGACGAGGCGCATCGCTTCGTGATCGGTTCGCACCGCAAGCTGCGCAAAAAGGACATTCGCGAGGCCGGCCTGCAGGAAATCCCGGGCATAGGCCCGTCACGGAAACGTGCCTTGCTGCACCATTTCGGAACCTTGAAGGAGATCGAACGGGCCTCGATCGCGGATCTCGGCAAGGTTCCGGGGGTCAGCGCCGAGAGCGCCCGCAAGATTTTCGAATTTTTCCACGCTCAACCGGGGTAGTTTCGCGTCACATAGGGGTCATCTGCAACGGATCACGTGCGCCGCACGGTTGACCTCCGGCCTGCAGCGGTATTGGTAAGACGGATGAATGTCGCCACAACAAAGGGGTCGGGCAGAAGCTCGATGTCCCTGCCGAATATCCTGACCTACGGCCGGATCGCCGCGATTCCGGTGGTGGTGGGCTGCGTCTTCCTGCAGTCCATCATGTACTACCCGTTGTGGCTGCGCTGGGTGGCGCTGGCGGTCTTCATCGCAGCCGCCATCACCGATTACCTGGATGGCTACTATGCGCGAATCTGGGACCAGCACTCGGCATTCGGCCGGATGCTGGATCCGATCGCCGACAAGCTGCTGGTAGCATCCTGCCTCCTGATGCTGGCGGCGGACAGCAGCATCCATGGCTGGACGCTGTGGGCCGCCATCGTGATCCTGTGCCGCGAAATCCTGGTCTCGGGCCTGCGCGAATATCTCGCGGCCCTCCGTGTCAGCGTCCCCGTCACCAAGCTGGCGAAATGGAAGACCACCATCCAGCTGGTCGCGATCGGCTTTTTGATCGCCGGCGAAGCCGGCGAGGCGATCCTGCCGCCGACCACGCTGATCGGCATCGTCCTGTTGTGGGTGTCGGCGATTTTCACGATCTACACCGGCTGGGACTATTTCCGCGCCGGCATTCATCATCTCATCAAGGAGGATGAGGGTTGAAGGTCAAGTATTTCGCCTGGGTGCGCGAACGGATCGGCAAGGCCGAAGAGACGGTCGAGCCGCCGGCCAGCGTTCGCACGGTGGACGACCTGATCGCCTGGCTGGCGGGACAGGGCGAGACTTACGCCCATGCCTTCGAGACCCCCAGGGTGATTCGCGCCGCGATCGACCACGCTCACGTCAAATCCGATACCGTCATCGCCGGCGCCCGCGAGATTGCCTTCTTCCCGCCGATGACCGGCGGCTGATCCCCGCCATGGCCGCCCATGTGACCATCCGGATCCAGCAGGCCGATTTCGACATCGGCCGCGAGATCGAAGCACTCACGCAAGGACGCACCGATATCGGCGCCGTCGTGACGTTTTCCGGGATCTGCCGGGGCAGCGAGGGCGACGAGGCGATCGCGGCGCTGACGCTGGAGCATTACCCCGGGATGGCCGAGGCCGAAATCGCCCGCCATACCGAGACCGCGATGTCGCGCTGGCCGCTGACCGGCGTGACCGTGATCCATCGCGTCGGACGCATCACGCCCGGCGAAAACATCGTGCTGGTGCTCGCGGCCTCGGCACACCGGCAGGCGGCGTTCCAGGCGGCGGAGTTCCTGATGGACTATCTGAAGGCCAACGCACCGTTCTGGAAAGCCGAGGAAAAGCCCGACGGAACCAGCTGGGTCGCCGCCCACAGCCACGACGACGACGCCGCCGCGCGCTGGACCAAATCCTGATGGTAAAGCGCGCAAAACCGGCGGCGAAACGGCCCGCCGCGCCAAAACTCCCCAAGGTCGCAGCCGGCGAACTCCAGACGCTGCTCGATTTTGTGCGCTATGCGACCAGCCGCTTCATCGAAGCCAGGCTCGTGTTCGCGCATGGCACCACCGATCCGGTGGCGGAGGCCGCCTTCCTGGTCTGCGAAACGCTGCATCTGCATCCCGACCAGTTCGAGACCTTTGCCATGGCGCGGGTCACGGCCGGCGAAGCCAAATCCATCCTCGACGTGATCGCGCGCCGCGTCACCTCGCGCCAACCCGCCGCCTATCTCGTCAACAAGATCTACATGCGCGGCCTGCCGTTCTATGTCGACGCGCGCACCATCGTGCCGCGCTCCTTCATCGGCGAATTGCTGGACTCCCATTTCGGCGGCGAGGATGACGAAGCCGGCGGGTCGCTGATCGAGGATCCCGCCGATGTCGAGGACGTGCTCGACCTCTGCACCGGCTCGGGCTGTCTCGCCATCCTGGCCAGCCGGAATTTTCCCAATGCCCGGATCGACGCGGTCGACCTGTCCAAGGACGCCCTCGCCGTCGCCGCGCGCAACGTCGCCGATTACGGCCTCGAGGACCGGATCACGCTGCACCGGGGCGACCTGTTCGCGCCGCTCGAAGGCCGCCGCTACGACCTGATCATCTCCAATCCGCCCTATGTCGACGCGCAGGGGATGGCCGACCTGCCGCGCGAATGCCGCGCCGAGCCGAAACTGGCGTTCGACGGCGGCGCCGACGGGCTGGATATCGTCCGCCGCATCCTCGACGAGGCCAAGCGGCATTTGACGCCGCGGGGTGGGCTGTTGTGCGAGATCGGCCGCTGCCGGCCGGCGCTGGAGGCCGCCTACCCGCAACTGCCGCTACTCTGGCTCGAGACCGAAGATTCCGACGGCGAAGTGTTCTGGATCGGCGCCGCCGATCTGTGAACGGCCTGGATTCGGGGCGGCGATGTGCCGCGCAATCCGGCCAGTTGAGCGCAAATATTGCGCCGCATCGGCGTTCCCGTTGCGCGGCGAAGCTGATAGCCTGCGCCGGCAGCCGCCCATGTTCTGAAAACCTTGAAGAGGCCCCCATGCTGGATAAGAGCCCACGCCCCGCCACCGTCAACGTCCCGAACGATCTCGCCGCGCACTGGATGCCGTTCACCGCCAACCGGGCGTTCAAGAAGAACCCACGGATGCTCGCCGGCGCCAAGGACATGCACTACATCACGGTCGACGGCCGCAAGATCATCGACGGCGCCGCCGGCATGTGGTGCTGCAATGCCG
>JAZJYY010000006.1:72295-88662 GCA_040390145.1 Pseudomonadota bacterium | reverse complement strand
CAGGAACAGCAGCGAAAGGCCGCGCAGGCCGTAATACCAGAACAGCAGATAGCGATTGTCGTAACGGTCGGACAGCCAGCCCGAGGCGATGGTGCCGACGAAGTCGAAGATCCCCATGGCGGCGAGCAGGCCGGCGGCCTGAACCTGCGGGATGCCGAAATCGAGGCACATCGGGATCAGGTGGACCTGCACCAACCCGTTGGTGCTGGCGCCGCATATGAAGAAGGTCGCGAACAGGATCCAGAACACTTTTGTCCTGGCGGCGTCGCGCAGCGCGCCGAACGCGGCGGCGGCGATCGGCGCACTATTCGGCGGCGGCGCCGGCAGCGGCCCGGTGCCCTCGTCGCCAAACGGCCGCAGGCCGAGATCGCCGGGGCGATCACGCATCACCAATAGCACCGCAAGGGCAGCGACGCCGAGCATGACGCAGATCAGCATCAACGCCGGCCGCCAGCCCAGGCTTTCGGTGAGGCTTGCCAGCAGCGGCAGGAACACCAGCTGCCCGGTCGCCACGCTGGCGGTGAGAATGCCGACGACGAGGCCGCGCCGCGCTGAAAACCAGCGCGCGGCAATGGTGGCGCCGAGCACCAGGGCGGTCATGCCGGTGCCGAGGCCGATCACCACGCCCCACAGCAGCACCAGCTGCCAGATCTGCGTCATGAACAGCGACGCCACGAGGCCGGAGGCCACCACCAGCAACGACGTCAGCGTGACATTGCGCAGGCCGTAGCGGTTCAGCAGTGCGGCGGCGAACGGCGCCATCAGCCCGAACAGGATGAAGCGGATCGACAGCGCCGAGGAGATCTCCGCGGTGGTCCAGCCGAATTCCTTTTGCAGCGGCACGATGAAGACGCCGGGCGCACCGACCGTGCCGGCGCTGATCAGCGCGGTGAGAAAGGTCACGCCGACCATCGCCCAGCCGTAATGAATGTTGCGGCGGGCGAGGGCGGCGGACAGCCAGTTGGAGATCATGGAATTCAATCTTCCTGCGTGTTGGGCGTTGCAGCGGCGTTCGGCTCACCTCGCCCCGCTTGCGGGGAGAGGGAGAAGTAAAACATCAGTGAACGATGCGCTCCACCGCAATCGCGGTGGCTTCACCGCCGCCGATGCAGAGCGCCGCGACGCCGCGCATCAGGCCTTTCGCTTCCAGCGCATGCAGCAGCGTGACGATCAGCCGGGCGCCGGTGGCGCCGATGGGATGGCCGAGCGCGCAGGCGCCGCCGTTGATGTTCAGCTTCTCCCTGGGAATGCCGAGATCGCGTTGCGCGGCCATGGCCACGACCGCAAAGGCCTCGTTGATCTCAAACAGGTCGACGTCATCGGCACTCCAGCCGACCTTGTCGAGCAATTTGCGGATCGCCGGGATCGGTGCGGTGGTAAACCATTGCGGTTCCTGGCTGTGCGTGGCGTGGCCCCGGATCACGGCGAGAACAGGCATTCCCTCGCGATCGGCCAGCGAGCGTTTTGCCAGGATCAGCGCCGCGGCGCCGTCGGCATTGGCGGAGGAAGCCGCCGGCGTGATGGTGCCGCCGGCGCGGAACGCCGGCTTCAGCGAGGGAATCTTGGCGGGATCGACCTTTAACGGATGTTCGTCATTGGCGATGACGCGCGGGCCGGCCTTTTCGGTGACGGTGACCGGCGCGATCTCGGCCTTGAACGCGCCGCCTTCGACCGCCTTGCGGGCGCGGGTCAGCGTTTCCATGGCGTAGGCGTCCTGATCGGCGCGGGTGAACTGATAGGCCTCGGCCGTGGCCTCGCCGAAATCGCCCATCGAGCGGCCGGTCTCATAGGCGTCCTCGAGGCCGTCCATCATCATGTGATCGATGATGCGGTCATGGCCGGCGCGGTAACCGCCGCGCGCCTTCGCCAGAAGATAGGGCACGTTGCTCATGCTCTCCATGCCGCCGGACAAAACGATATCGGCGGAGCCGGCAGTGATGATGTCGTGCGCCAGCATGGTGGCTTTCATGCCGGAGCCGCACACCTTATTGATGGTGGTGGCGCCCGTCGCATCCGGCAGCCGGGCGCCGCGCGCGGCCTGCCGTGCCGGCGCCTGGCCCTGGCCGGCCGGTAGCACGCAGCCCATCAACACCTCGTCGATCCGCTCCGGCGCGAGCCTGGCCCGCTCCAGCACGGCGCCGATCACATGGGAGCCCAGCTTGTGGGCTGACAATGGCGACAACTCGCCCATGAAACGGCCCAGCGGGGTGCGGGCGGCGGAAACGATGACGACGGGATCGGAAGCTGCGGCCATGGCGGGATTCCTCTAACGCTTCGAATGGAGATGATTACATTACGGTCATCATATGATGCGTCGCGGGAATTGCAACGGCGGCGCGGATAAATTATCGTGAGGCGGGGCTACTGGTCGTTTTCGGGAGAAAGCCGTTGCTCCGCAACGCCTTCGAGCGCCGTCCGGATCGCGTTCCGGAAGCTGGCGATGTCGCCGAGTTCGTGGCCGAGCACCAGCGCGAGCCTGGTCAGGAACAGGGCTTCGTGCGCGGGGCCGGCCGAATCGATCGCCATCGCCAGCGACTCGTAGGCGGCTTCAAAGTCTTCCGGGGGCATTGTGCTCATGGCGTCGCTCTCCCCAGGCAAAGGCTGATGGTTTCGAGAATTTCGTCGGTAGCGACCGCCTTCCAGCGTCCGGCGATGTGCAGGTCGGGACGCAGCAGATAGAACGTGCCCGGCTGCGCATCGAACAGGCGGGCAATCTCGCCGTCGGAATCGGTAATCGTTGCCGCTGCCGACGCCGAACCGTGTTGCACAACCAGCAGTGCCACAAAGCGTCGGTCGAGATTGCCAAGCTGCGCCAGCAGGGCTGTCTGCTCGGCATTGGGCGCTCCATCGCAAAACAGGACCGCCGTCATGCCGTCGCCGGCGCGGTCCAGCAGAAAACCGCCGTCGGCCAGCCTGGCGTTGGGCGGAAAGCTGCCGCTGGCCGGTCCGCCGGCGAATTCCGCGTCGCGCTCCGGCCAGGGCGTCAGCGGGCTTTCCGAATAGGTGTAGGGCTGCATCTGCCGTGGATTGGCGAGGCCGCGCGGAAACTCGTGTTTCAGGCTGAGCGAGAGCGCGGCTTCGCGGGCCAGCCGCCAGCCGCGCGTCGGCGGGGTCATGAAGCGGGTGCTCTTGGTGGCATTGGCGAACACATCGAGCGTGGCGCCGCGCCGCTCCGGCGAATAGCTATCGAGCAGGCTTTGATCGGCCTCGCCCTTGAGCACGGCGGCAAGCTTCCAGCCGAGATTGTCGGCGTCGGCGAGGCCATTGTTGAGCCCGCGCACGCCAAAAATCGGCACGATATGCGCGGCATCGCCGATGAAGAACACCCGGCCGTGCCGGTAATCGTCGAGGCACAGGGTGTTGGCGGAATAGATGCTCCACCATTCCAGCTCCCACGGTTTGTCGTGGCCGATATCGCCGAGGATGGCGCCGACGCGGGCGCGGATGTTTTCCTCGCGCAAGGCCGCTTCCTCGCTCTCGCCTTCGCGGAGCTGATAGTCCACCCGCCAGATATTTTCGGGCTGCCTGTGGATCAGCACGGTGCCGCCCGGATTGCCGCTCGGCTCGAAGAAGGCGCGGCGCTCCGTCGGAAAATCATGCTCCATGCGGATATCCGCGATGACGTATCTGCCTTCGTAATTGTCGCCCTTCATGCGCAGGCCAAGGTGGGTGCGAACAGGCGAGCGCGCGCCGTCGGCGGCCAGCACATAGTCGGCATCGAGGTGATAGGCGCCGGCGGGCGACGCCATGCTGAGCGAGGCGCCATCGTCGCCGCGCTCGATGCCAGTCAATTCACTCTGCCAGCGCATGTCGACGAGATCGCAGGCTGCGACCGCGTCGTGCAGATACTGCTCGATGTACTGCTGCTGCAGATTGTACATCGGCAGATATTTTTCGCCCGGGGGATGCGGCATCTCGAGCCGGAAAATCTGCTCGCCGCGAAAATAGCTGCGGCCGAACCGCCAGCCCAGCGCCTTGTCGATGAACGGCTTTACCGCCCCGATCCGCTCCAGGATATGCATGCTCGGCCGCGCGATGCACAGCGCCCGGCTGCCGTCATTAAAGGTGTCCTTGCGATCGAGCAGCACGCTGCGGATTCCGTATCGCGCCAGCACCAATGCGGCGGTCATGCCGATCGGGCCGGCGCCGACGATCACGACCGGGTGCCGCGCAGTGCTGCCGTCCAATTCGGGGACGTGCCGCGCCGGGAAGTGCGGATACTGGAAATAGAGCGAATCGAGCGGCCCTTTGCCGGCAGGTCTCATGTGGTTTCCGTTATCTCTTGCGGTCGATAAATCCCTGCATCAGCCGCTGCGGCTCGCCGGTCAGGAAGGATTGTCCGAACACGGGAATCGAGAGGTCGACGGACTGCTTCAGCGGCAGTTCCTCCCATTGCCGGAGCAGGGCCTTTTGCGCGCGCAAGGCTTCGGGGCCGCATTCCAGCAACATCGCCACGGTCTTTTCCACGGCGGCATCGAGGCCGCTTTCGGCCGCGACCACGTCGATCAGCCCCCAGGCCAGCGCGGTGGGCGCGTCGATATTCTCTGCCGTCATGACCAGCCAGCGGGCGCGGCCCCAGCCGATCAGCCGCGGCAGCAGTGCGGCGTGAATGACGCTGGGAATCCCGACCCGGACCTCGGGCATGCCGAAATGCGCGTCATGCGCGGCGATCCGGAAGTCGCAGGCGGCGGCAAATTCCAGCCCGCCGCCGAGGCACCAGCCCGGCATCCGCGCGATCACGGGCGCGGGAAACGCGCGCGCGGCCTCGCAGAGATCGCGCAGGCCGGTGATGAATTTCTCCGCCGAGGCCTGATCGAGCTTTGCCATTTCCTTGATGTCGGCGCCGCCGATCAGGCTCTTCTCGCTCTGGCCGGCGATAACAAGCACGCGAATCTGCTTGTCGCTCGCGAGCGTCTCCAGCCCTTCGCGCACGCCGTTGATGGCAGGCGTGCCCAGGATGTTGAGCGAACCGGCATTGCAGATGGTCAGGCGAACGACGCCGCGCGGGTCGCGGTCGACGCCGCAATGGGGATTGAGCATTTCCATAAGGGGGTCCCGGGCTGAAGGGTTTCCCGGCCACTTCCGCGGCAAACCGAGGCATTGTCAAGGTTCGGCCGGTTCAGCTCAGCTATCTTTCCCCGATCGCAACTGCTATTATATGACTGCAAACATACCATAGACCCACAGTTGCAGGACCGCGATGCGTTACTCCAGGGAACACAAGCTCGAAACCCACGCCCGGATCGTGAAGAAGGCCTCGGTGCGAATTCGCGAAAAGGGCGCGCATGGCATCGGCGTCGCCGACCTGATGAAGGATGCAGGGTTAACCCATGGCGGGTTCTACGCCCATTTCGATTCGCGCGAGGCGCTGGTGATCGAGGCCTTCGCCTACGCGATGGATCGCTCGACCGAGCGCTGGCGCAAGCTGACGGAAACCATCCCGCCGGAAAAGCGCATGGCCACCATCGTGGAAACCTATCTGACGCCGCTGCATCGCGACGATCCCGGCCATGGCTGCGCGGTTACGGCGCTGGGCGCGGAAATCGCCCGCGAAAGTCCGAAGACGCGAAAAGCGTTCGCGGCCAAGCTGGAGCAGATGGTCGACATGCTCGCCGAACAGATCCCGGACGTGCCGCGCAAGGCCGCGCGCAAACAGGCTTTGGCGGCGCTTTCGAGCATGGTGGGAGCGCTGATGCTGTCCCGCATCGCCGGGTCAGGCGAATTGTCCGACGAAATTCTGAGCGCCGGACGCGACGCCGCGCTGGGGCGGGCGATAGCGGCGAAGCCGGTGAAGAAGTCCAGAACTGCTTAGGGTGGGTTAGCGCAGCGTAACCCACCAATGTCTCATTCCGCACCCCGATGGTGGGTTACGCCTACGGCTAACCCACCCTACGCTTTGGGCAAGTTGAACAACGCGCGTTCGCGCTCCACGATCTCGTAGATGTAATCGGCGACCGCGCGGATCCGCGCCAGGTCCTTGCTGTCGGCGTGCATCAACAGCCAGAACGTACGCGAGATCGAGATTTCGTCCGGCAATATCGGTCGCAACTCGGGATGCGCCGTCGCCATGAAGTGGGGCAGCACCGCGATGCCGAACCCGGCGATGGTGGCGTTGAGCTGGGCGATCAGATTGGCGCTGCGGAATTTGGCCGAGATTTTTGGCGAAACCTGCGGCAGGTAGTCCAGCTCCGGCGTAAACAGCAGTTCCTCGATATAACCGACGAAACGGTGGTCGGGCAGGTCGGCGCGGGAGGCGATGTCAGGGTGGCGGTCGAGATAGGCCGGCGCGGCATAGAGCCCGAGGCTGTAGTCGAGCAGCTTGCGCCCGACCACCCGGCCTTCCTTCGGCATCGTCAGGCTGATGGCGATATCGGCCTCGCGCTTCGACAGGCTGAACAGCCGTGCCGTGGCGACCAGCTGCAGGTCGAGATCGGGGTAGCGTTCGGTGAATTGCAGCAGCCGGGAGGCCAGGAAGTGGCTGCCGAAACCGTCGGGCGCGCCGATCCGCACCGTGCCGGTGAGGTGGGCGCGCGACCCGCCGACGGCCTCCTGGTTGGCGACAATGGTCGATTCCATCGCCTCGGCGCTGTCGGCGACGCGCTGGCCAGCCTCGGTGAGCAGATATCCGGTCTTGCGGCGGTCGAACAGTTTTGCCTTGAGATGGCGTTCCAGCCGGTCGACCCGCCGGATCACCGTGGCATGATCGACGCCGAGCTGTTTCGCCGCGGCGGAGACCGATCCGCCACGTACAACGGCCAATAGGAAGCGGAAGTCGTCCCAGTCGATGGCGCTGGCTTGATCCTGCATTTGCGCACATCTATGGTGCAATATCTCGGACTTGAATACCGCAAAATGCGGGTCCAAAGGGGTCACAAAGCGATCCAGCCGGGACCAGGGAGATCTCTCACATGCGTACAATCGGACATTTCATCGGCGGCCGCGAGGTCAAGGGCACTTCGGGGCGGACGGCTGACGTTTTCGAGCCGATGACCGGCGACGTGCAGGCCAAGGTCGATCTGGCCTCCAAGGCGGAAATGCGCGCCGCGGTCGAGAACGCCAAGGCGGCGCAGGTGGAGTGGGGCGCCACCAACCCGCAGCGACGCGCCCGCGTGATGATGAAGTTCCTCGAACTTGCGCAGCGCGATTACAACAAGCTCGCCGACCTGCTGGCGCGCGAGCACGGCAAGACCGTCCCCGACGCCCGCGGCGATATCCAGCGCGGCCTCGAAGTGGTCGAGTTCGCCTGCGGCATTCCGCATCTGATGAAGGGCGAATACACCGAGGGGGCCGGCCCCGGCATCGACATCTATTCGATGCGCCAGCCGCTCGGCGTCGTCGCCGGCATCACCCCGTTCAATTTCCCGGCGATGATCCCGATGTGGAAATTCGCCCCCGCGATCGCCTGCGGCAATGCCTTCGTGCTGAAGCCCTCGGAGCGCGATCCCGGCGTGCCGATGGCTCTGGCGGCGCTGATGATCGAGGCCGGCCTGCCGCCGGGCATCCTCAACGTCGTCAACGGCGACAAGGAAGCGGTCGACGCCATTCTCGACGATCCCGATATCAAGGCCGTCGGCTTCGTCGGCTCCTCGCCGATCGCGCAATATATCTATGAGCGCGCCGCCCAGACCGGCAAGCGCGCGCAATGCTTCGGCGGCGCGAAGAATCACGCCATCATCATGCCGGACGCGGACATGGACCAGACCGTCGATGCGCTGATCGGCGCCGGCTACGGCTCGGCCGGCGAGCGCTGCATGGCGATTTCGGTCGCGGTGCCCGTCGGCAAGACCACCGCCGACCGCCTGATGGAGAAACTGATTCCGCGCGTCGAGGCCCTCAAGATCGGCACCTCGATCGATCCGTCCGCCGACTTCGGCCCGCTGGTCACCCGGGCGGCGCTGGAGCGCGTCAAGGATTACGTCGAGGTCGGCATCAAGGAAGGCGCCACGCTCGCGGTCGATGGCCGCGGCTTCAAGATGCAGGGCTATGAAAACGGCTTCTACATGGGCGGCTGCCTGTTCGACAACGTCACCAAGGACATGCGGATCTACAAGGAAGAGATCTTTGGCCCCGTGCTCTCGGTGGTGCGCGCGCATGATTACAACGAGGCGCTGGCGCTGCCGTCCGACCACGACTACGGCAACGGCGTTGCGATCTTCACCCGCGACGGCGACGCCGCGCGCGATTTCGCCGCCAAGGTCAATGTCGGCATGGTCGGCATCAACGTGCCGATCCCGGTGCCGATCGCCTACTACACCTTCGGCGGCTGGAAGAAGTCCGGCTTCGGCGATCTCAACCAGCACGGCCCGGATTCGATCCGCTTCTACACCAAGACCAAGACGGTGACCGCGCGCTGGCCCTCCGGCGTCAAGGAAGGCGCGGAGTTCTCGATTCCGACCATGAATTGAGCGCGCCGGGACAGATGCAATTCGCCCTCAACGAGGACCAGGTTGCGGTTCGCGATATGGCGCGGGAATTCGCCGCGGAGAAAATCGCGCCGCATGCGGTTCGCTGGGACGAGGAAAAGCACTTTCCAGTCGACGTGATGCGCGAGGCGGCGAGCCTCGGCATCGGCGGCGTCTATATCCGCGACGATGTCGGTGGTTCCGCGATGACGCGGTTCGATGCCGCGCTGATCTTCGAGGCGCTGGCGCAGGGCTGTCCGACGGTGTCGGCCTTCATCTCGATCCACAACATGGCCTCCTGGATGATCGACGCCTATGGCAACGACACCCAGCGTCAAAAGTGGTTGCCGAAACTATGCACCATGGAACTGCTGGCGAGCTATTGCCTGACCGAGCCGGGTTCCGGCTCGGACGCCGCGGCGCTGCGCACGCGCGCGGTGCGGGACGGCGACCATTATGTGCTGAACGGCCAGAAGCAGTTTATCTCGGGCGCCGGCAAGGGCGATCTCTACGTGGTGATGGTGCGAACCGGCGCCGATGGCCCTGGCGGCATCTCGACGCTGGTGATCGAGGGCGACACGCCGGGCCTGTCGTTTGGCGCCAATGAGCGCAAGATGGGCTGGAACGCGCAGCCGACCCGCGCGGTGATCTTCGAAAATGCCCGCGTGCCGGTCGCCAACCGGCTCGGCGACGAGGGTATCGGCTTCAAGATCGCGATGGCCGGGCTCGACGGCGGGCGCATCAACATCGCGGCCTGTTCGCTCGGCGGCGCACAATGCGCGCTCGACAAGTCGCTGGCCTACATGAAGGAGCGCAAGGCGTTCGGAAAGCGGCTCGATGAATTCCAGGCGCTGCAGTTTCGGCTCGCCGACATGGCGACCGAACTAGAGGCGGCCAGAACCTTCGTCTGGCGCGCGGCGGCGGCGCTCGACCGCAAGGATGCCGATGCCACCATGCTGTGCGCGATGGCCAAGCGCTTCGGTACCGATGTCGGTTTCGAAGTCGCCAACCAGGCGCTGCAGCTGCATGGCGGCTACGGCTATCTCAGCGAATACGGCATCGAGAAGATCGTGCGCGACCTCCGTGTCCATCAAATCCTGGAAGGCACCAACGAGATCATGCGGCTGATCGTATCGCGAAAATTGATCGAGGGCGCGCGATGACGGCGGCGGCTGCCGTCGCGGGCGCAGAGCCCGACCTGATCGCACGGCGCGAGGGCTCTGTCGGTGTGATCCGGCTCAACCGTCCCAAGGCGATCAATGCGGTGACGCTGGAGATGTTTCGCGACATTGAGAAGGCGCTCGATGCGTTCGAGGCCGATCCCGCGGTCGCGGTGATCCTGCTGGAAGGCGCCGGCGAACGGGGGCTTTGCGCCGGCGGCGATATCCGCGCACTCTGGGAGAGTTCAAAGGTCAAGGGCGATCTCGGCAAGATCCTGTGGCGCGAGGAGTACATTCTCAACGCCCGCATCGCCAAATTCGCAAAACCCTACGTGTCCTTCATGGACGGCATCGTGATGGGCGGCGGCGTCGGGCTGTCTGCACACAGCAGCCATCGCGTCGTTACCGAACGCACCAAGCTGGCGATGCCGGAGGTCGGGCTCGGGTTCTTTCCTGATGTCGGCGGCACCTGGCTGCTGGCGCGGTCGCCGGGCGAGATCGGGACTTATTTCGGGCTCACCGGCCGGACCATGAACGGCCCGGATGCAGTCTATGCCGGGTTTGCCGATGCGGTGGTGCCTTCGGCCAAGCTTGCCGCCTTGCGCGAGGCGCTGACGAAACTTCAGCGCGGCGTGACGGCTGCGGAAGTCACAAGCCTGATTAACGGCTTTGCCACCGGCGAGACCTCTGGGCCGGTCGCGGCCATTGAACCGCAGATCGATGCATGGTTCGGCCACGACCGCATGCAGGACATCGTCGCGGCACTGCAGGCGGACGGCTCGGAACTGGCGCAGGCGACGCTCAAGACGTTGAACGAGAAGTCGCCGCGCGGCATGGTGGTTGCGCTAAAACTGCTGCGGCTGGCGCGGGCGTCTTCTTCGCTGGAGGAGTGCCTGGTACGGGAATATCGCGCCGCGCTCGAAGTGTTCGCCAGCGACGATTTTCGTGAGGGCGTGCGCGCCGCCGTCATCGACAAGGACCGCAGTCCAAAATGGTCGCCGCCGCGCATCGAGGATGTGACGCCGGCGATGGTGGCGCCTTACTTCGCCGAAATCGGCGCCGACGAACTCAGGTTCAATCAATAAGAACAGCAACGGCTCAAGCGGAGGGAAGTTCAGATGGCAAACATCGCATTCATCGGTCTCGGCAATATGGGCGGGCCGATGGCGGCCAATCTGGTCAAGGCCGGCCACAAGGTGACCGCATTCGATCTGGTGGAAGCCTCGCGCGCACAGGCCAAGGCCGACGGCGCAGGAATTGCCGACAGCTCGGTGGCTGCGGTGAAGGGCGCCGACGTCGTCATCACCATGCTGCCGGCGGGCAAGCATGTGATCTCGGTGTGGACCGAAGTCGTTCCGTCCATGACAAAGGGCGCGCTGATCATCGACTGCTCCACCATCGACGTCGAGAGCGCCAAGCAAGCGCACGCGCTGGCGGCGAAACACAATATCGGCTCGGTCGATGCGCCGGTGTCCGGCGGCACCGGCGGCGCCAGGGGCGCGACGCTGACCTTCATGTGCGGCGGCGAGGACAGGGCTTTTGCAGCGGCCAAGCCGGTGCTGGAAAACATGGGCAAGAAGATCGTGCATTGCGGCGGCGCCGGTGCCGGGCAGGCGGCGAAAATCTGCAACAACATGATTTTGGGCATTTCCATGATCGCGGTCGGCGAAGCCTTTGCACTCGCCGAAAAACTGGGCCTGTCGCATCAGGCGCTGTTCGACGTCGCCTCGACCTCGTCGGGACAATGCTGGGCGCTGACGTCCTATTGCCCGGTACCGGGCCCGGTGCCGACCTCGCCGGCGAACAACGATTACAAGCCGGGTTTCGCGTCCGCCCTGATGGTGAAGGACCTCTCGCTGGCGCAGGACGCGGCCAGCGCGACGGGTGCCGCGACGCCGCTTGGCAAACATGCGCAGGAAATCTACAAGGCTTTCGATGCCGCAGGACATGGCGGGGTGGATTTTTCCGGGATCATCCAGCACGTGCGCGGGTTGGCGGGGAAGTAGGTGAAGCCGTCATTGCGAGCGCAGCGAAGCAATCCAGCTTTGCTGCGGTAAAGCTGGATTGCTTCGTCGCTTCGCTCCTCGCAATGACGAGAATGTAGGCCATTGAGATGACAACATTCAAAGACGCCCGTTCCTTCCTGCTCAAATACCGCGCCGATTACGATGCGGCCGTAAAGGGTTTCCGCTGGCCGGATCCGGTGCCGTTCAACTGGGCGCTGGACTGGTTCGATGCGGAACTGGCGCACGCCGCGGACAGCAAGGACCGCCCGGCGCTGTGGATCGTCGACGCCGGCAGCAACCGCGAAACCAAGCTGTCCTTCGCCGCGTTGTCGCGCCGCTCCAACCAGGTCGCAAACTTCCTGCGCGCGCACGGCTTGAAGCGTGGTGATCACCTGCTGCTGCTGCTCGGCAATGTCGTTCCGCTGTGGGAGACCATGCTGGCGGCGATGAAGCTCGGCGTGGTGGTGATTCCCGCCACCACGCTGCTGACGCCGGACGAACTGCGCGACCGGCTCGATCGCGGTCGCGCCAAAATGGTGGTGGCGACGCACGACCAGGTCGCGAAGTTTTCCGGGCTCGGCGGCAACGATCTGGTTCGCATCGTCGTCAATGCCTCGTCGAAACACGAGGGCTGGCAGGCCTACGAGCAGGCCGCGGAATTCCCGGAGGCGTTCACGCCGGATGGACCGACGCAAGCTGACGATCCGATGCTGCTTTATTTCACGTCGGGCACCACGGCCAAGCCAAAACTGGTGCTGCACAGCCAGCGCAGCTATCCCGTCGGCGGCCTCTCGACCATGTTCTGGCTCGGGCTGCAGCCCGGCGACGTGCATCTGAACATCTCCTCACCGGGCTGGGCCAAGCACGCCTGGAGCTGCTTCTTCGCACCCTGGAATGCCGGCGCCACGGTGTTCGTGGTCAACCAGCCGCGCTTCGACGCCAAGGGCCTGCTCGCGACCATCGGGCGTTGCGGCGTGACCACGCTGTGCGCGCCGCCGACGGTGTGGCGGCTGTTCATCCAGGAGAAGCTTGCGACCTTCAAGGTATCGTTGCGCGAGGTTTGCGGCGCGGGCGAGCCGCTCAACCCCGAAGTGATCGATCAGGTGCGCGCCGCCTGGGGCCTGACCATCCGCGACGGCTACGGCCAGACCGAAACCACAGCGCTGGCCGGCAATTCGCCCGGGCAGAAAGTAAAGATCGGATCGATGGGCCGGCCATTGCCGGGTTATCGCGTGCAGATCACCGATATCGACGGGCAGGTGACGAAAGAGGGCGAGGTGACGCTGGTGCTCGGCGGCGATCGGCCCGCCGGGCTGATGCGGGGATATCAGGGCGACGACGGCCAGCTGTCGGGCGCGGACGGCGCGCTCTATCGCAGCGGCGACGTGGTGTTCGCCGACGACGAGGGCTATCTCACCTTCGTCGGCCGCTCCGACGACGTCTTCAAATCATCGGATTACCGGATCAGCCCGTTCGAACTCGAAAGCATTTTGCTGGAGCATGAATCGGTGGCCGAAGCCGCCGTGGTGCCGAGCCCCGATCCGATCCGGCTGGCGATCCCGAAGGCCTATGTGCTGCTGGTGTCGGGCGCGGAGCGCTCCGGGGAAACCGCGCTGTCGATCTTCCGGCACCTGCACACCAGGCTGGCGCCGTTCAAGCGGATCCGGCGGATCGAACTGGTGAACGAACTGCCTAAGACAATCTCGGGAAAGATTCGCCGCGTGCAGCTGCGCCGGCTCGAGCACGACAACGATCGCGGCGATCCCCTGCGCGGCGAAGAATTCCGCGAAGAGGATTTCCCGGAACTGCAAAAGGTGCGCTCGGCCGCATCGGAGAACTGACGCATGAATGAAGTCTGGAAGAAACCGCCGATCGCGCTCGGTGCCTACATGAAAATGGTTGGCCACGAGGTCGGGGTATCGTCATGGCATCTGGTCGATCAGGACAGGATCAACGTCTATGCCGACGTAATCGAGGATCATCAATTCATCCATGTCGATCCTGAACGCGCCAAACGCGAAACCGCGTTCGGCAACACGGTGGCGCACGGTTTTCTGACGATGTCGCTGATGTCCATCATGTCCTACGAGGTCATGCCGGTGATCGAGGGCACCACGATGGGCGTCAATTACGGTTTCGATAAACTGCGCTTTCTCTCGCCGGTCCGCGCCGGCTCGCGCGTCCGCGGCCGCTTCACGCTGACCGAAGCGACCTTGCGCAAGCCGACGGAGCTGCTGTCGCGCACCAACGTGACGGTCGAGATCGAGGGCGAGACAAAGCCGGCTCTGGTGGCCGACTGGATCGGGCTGATCTATTTTGCTTAGGGACTGGCTGTCGTTGCCAGGCTTGCTTACCCTCTCCCCTTGTGGGAGAGGGTGGCGCGATGCGAAGCATCGCGACGGGTGAGGGGTTGCCTCAGCAAGCACCGTGCCTGCGGATAGAACCCCTCATCCGGCGCTTCGCGCCACCTTCTCCCACAAGGGGAGAAGGGAAGACTGGCCTTAACTTGCGGGAATTAAACTATGACAATCAGATTTGACGGACGCGTCGCCATCGTGACCGGCGCGGGCAATGGTCTGGGGCGGGCGCATGCGCTGGGACTGGCGAGCCGCGGCGCAAAGGTCGTCGTCAATGATTTCGGCGGCGCCCGCGACGGCACCGGCGGATCGCTGACCCCGGCCGAAACCGCGGTCGAGGAGATCCGCAAGGCCGGCGGTACTGCGATGGCCGATGGCGCCGACGTCTCGAACTACGAGCAGGTCAAGGCGATGGTCGCCCGCGCCACCAGCGAATGGGGCAGCGTCGATCTGCTCTGCGCCAACGCCGGCATTTTGCGGGACAAGTCGTTTGCCAAGATGGAGATCGCCGATTTTGCAAAGGTGATCGACGTGCATCTCACCGGCACCTTCTATTGCTGCAAGGCGGTGTGGGACGGCATGCGCGAGCGCAATTACGGCCGCATCGTCATCACCACCTCGTCGTCGGGCCTGTACGGCAATTTCGGCCAGGCCAATTACGGCGCCGCGAAAGCCGGCATGGTCGGGCTGATGAACGTGCTGGCCGAGGAAGGCCGCAAGAACAACATCCGCGTCAACACCATCTCGCCGACCGCGGCGACGAGGATGACCGAGGAATTGCTGCCGCCGCAGGCGCTTGAACTGATGCGCCCCGACGCGATCACACCGGCGGTCGAGTTCCTGCTCAGCGAGGACGCGCCGACCCGCACCATCATGGGCGCGGGTGCCGGCTCCTTCGCGGTGATCAAGGTCATGGAGAGCGAGGGCATCAACCTCGCCCAGTCCGACTGGACCCCCGACGCGGTCGCGGCGCATTTCGCCGAGATCAGCGATATGTCCAAGGCGAAGGCGTTGCAGGGGGCGTTCGAGCAGACCCAGAAATACGTCGCCCAGGCCGCGGCGCGGGCCGGGATCAAGTTGTAACGCCGTCATTCCGGGGCGATGCGCAGCATCGAACCCGGAATCTCGAGATTCCGGGTCCACGCGAAGACGCGTGTCCCGGAATGACGTAAACACACCTCATGTCGCCCTCGTTCAAAACCCAGGTTGCCGTCATCGGCGCCGGCCCCGCCGGCCTGATGGCGGCTGATGTTCTGGCGCAGAGCGGTGCCAGCGTCACCGTCTATGACGCGATGCCGTCGGTCGGCCGCAAATTCCTGATGGCGGGGCGGGGTGGGCTCAACCTGACACACAGCGAGCCGCTGCCCGCGTTCCTCACGCGTTACCGCGAGGCGATGCCGAAGCTCACTGCCGCTATCGAGGCGTTTCCTCCCGATCGCCTGCGCGAATGGAGCGAGGAACTGGGGCAGCCCACTTTCGTCGGCTCCAGCGGCCGGGTGTTTCCCAGAGCCTTCAAGGCCTCGCCGCTGCTGCGCGCCTGGCTGCGGCGTCTGGATTCGATGGGGGTGAAACTGAAACTGCGCCACCGCTGGACCGGTTGGGACGATCAGGGTCGCTTGCTGTTTGAAACGCCGGACGGACAGCGCGCCGTCGAAGCACGTGCCACTGTGCTGGCGCTCGGCGGCGGCAGCTGGCCGAGGCTCGGGTCCGATGGGACGTGGGCGGAGACCCTTGCCGCGAAGGGGGTGGCGATTGCAAAACTGCGGCCTGCCAATTGCGGTTTCACCGTCGCCTGGTCCGACATTTTTCGCGACCGTTTTGAAGGCCAGCCGCTCAAGGGTATTGCGCTGACGTTCGGCTCTCATACCGTGCGCGGTGAGGTGATCGTTACGCGCGCGGGTATCGAAGGCGGCGCGATCTATGCGCTATCGGCAGAACTGCGCGACGCCATCCTGAATTCAGGCCACGCTACCCTGCACATCGCCCTGCGGCCGGATCTAGGCATGAAGGATCTGGTGGCCCGCCTGTCCGCACCGAAGGGCAAGCAATCGTTTTCGAACTGGCTGCGCAAGGGGGCGCATCTATCTCCGGTCGGCATCGGCCTGTTGCAGGAGGCGGCGGCGGCATCCGGCACGCCGCTGTCGTCGTTACCCGCCGAAAAGCTCGCCGGCCTGATCAATTCAGTGCCGGTTCGATTGAACGGCGTGGCCCCGATCGCGCGCGCGATCTCGACCGCGGGCGGAATTGCCTTCGACGAACTCGACGCCGATTTCATGATCCGGCGTTTACCCGGTGTACTCACGGCCGGCGAAATGCTGGACTGGGAAGCCCCGACCGGAGGTTACCTGTTGCAGGCGTCGTTCGCGACGGGGGCCGCGGCGGGGCGGGGGGCGTTGAAGTGGCTCAACGAAGCGACGCCATCAAACTAACCGTCATTGCGAG
>JAZJYY010000006.1:0-72277 GCA_040390145.1 Pseudomonadota bacterium | reverse complement strand
CAGCGAAGCAATCCATCTTTCTTCCTTGTTCTGAATGAAAGCTGGATTGCTTCGTCGCAAGAGCTCCTCGCAATGACGGGAAGAAGATCAGCGCAACTTCCCCCGTGCCGCCACCGCCAGCGTGCCGATGATTTCCTCGCCGCGCACCATCACCACTTCGTCCATCATGTTGACGACGACGCAGACATGGTTGGGCACGATCCGGACGACGTCGCCGACATTGGGGCGGGTGTTGCTGCGGGTAAGATCCAAAAAGCCGTGCTCCTCGGCGAAGCGCGCGATTTTGGCTTCGGGATGTTCGAGGATCAGGCCGTGGCCGTCGAGCCCGCCGGTATCCGACGTCAACGTCTTCGATCCCGCATCGAGAATGCCGCGATCGGGACCGGCGCGGCTGACCACGGTGGAATAGATGTTCAACGCGCAATCGTCCCACGTCGCGACGCCGGCGGCGACCTGCATGCGGTCGTTATAGATATAGGTGCCGGGCCGGTGCTCGGTGGCGCCCTTGAGTTTGCCGACGTTCTTCAGGTTCGGCGTGCCGCCGGTGGAAACCATCGCGGCGTCCAGCCCAAGGGCGCGCACGCCGGCCAGCGCCTCGTCGTAGAATTTTTGCGCATCGGCCCAGCCGGTTTCGGTCGGGTAGAGCATGAAGCCGGCGAATACGAGTCCCTTCGACGCCGCGATCTCGCGCGCCAATGCAATGGCTTCGGCCGGGGTTTCGACGCCGGCGCGCTTGCGCCCGGTGTCGCATTCGACCACCACCGAAAGCGGGCGGCCGGACACCGCAGCCGCCTGCGGCAGGCCGGAGATGACCGTCGAATTGTCGGCGGCGACGGTCATGTGGGCTTTGCTCTGCAGTGCGCCGAGCCGCGCCATCTTCTCTTCGCCGATCAGATTGTAGCTGATCAGGATGTCGTCGATCCCCGCATTCGCCATCACCTCGGCTTCGCCGAGCTTCTGGCAGGTAATGCCTTTGGCGCCGGCCGCGATCTGCATCCGTGCCAGGACAGGGCTCTTGTGGGTCTTGATATGCGGCCGGTTGGCGATATCAGCGGCATCGCAGGCGCCCTGGATCCGCGCGATGTTGCGCTCCACCCGCTCCATGTCGATGACGGCGCAGGGCGTGCCATATTCGCGGGCAATCTTGGCGGCGAGGGGCGTGGTCATCATACTCTCCAATCTTGCCTCCTCGTCATTGCGAGGAGCGAAGCGACGGAGCAATCCATCACACAGCGAAACGAAAGAATGGATTGCTTCGTCGCAAGGGCTCCTCGCAATGACGGCGGCATGTCCTTTAGGCCTGCTCGATCTCTTCGCGCATCATTTCGAGCTCGAGCCAGCGTTCCTCCGCGGCCTCGAGTTCCTTCTGCGCGGCGGAAAGCGCTGCCGAACACAGGTCGAACTTCTTGCGATCCTTCTTGTAAAGATTGGGATCGTCAAGGTGCCGCTGCTGTTTGGCGATCTCGGCCTGCAGGCCGGCGATCGTCTTCGGCAGCGTCTCCAGCGCGTGCTTGTCCTTGAAATTTAGCTTGCGCTTCGCCGCGGTCGAAGGTGTACCGCCTTTCGATTCCTTTCTCTCTTCGGCGCCGGCCTTCACCGCCTCGCGCTTCAGATCGGCGCCGCGCTGCGCCAGCATGTCGGTATAGCCGCCGGCATATTCGATCCAGCGGCCGTCGCCTTCCGGCGCGATCACCGAGGTGACGACGCGGTCGAGAAAGTCGCGGTCATGGCTGATCAGGATCACGGTGCCTTCGTAGTCGCCGAGCATTTCCTCGAGCACGTCGAGGGTTTCGAGATCGAGGTCGTTGGTCGGCTCGTCCAGCACCAGCAGGTTGGACGGCTTGGCCAGCGCGCGTGCCAGCATCAGCCGGCCGCGCTCGCCGCCGGAAAGCACTTCGAGCGGCGTCCGCATCTGCTCCTGCGCGAACAGAAAGTCCTTCATGTAGCTGACGACGTGCTTCGGCTTGCCGCCGACCATCACATTGTCGCTGCCGCCGCCGGTCAGGGCATCCGCCAGCGTCGATTTTGGATCGAGGCTTTCGCGGTGCTGGTCGAGCGTCACCATTTCGATATTGGCGCCGAACCGGATGGTGCCGGCGTCCGGCGGCTTGCCACCGGTCAGCATCTCGATCAGCGTGGTCTTGCCGGCGCCGTTCGGTCCGACGATGCCGATGCGGTCGCCGCGTTGTATCCGGATCGAGAAATCGTCGATGATCTTGCGCTCGCCATAGGTCCGGCTGATGCCTTTGGCCTCGATGATCAGCTTGCCGGATTTGTCGGCTTCGGAAGCCGCGAGGTTGGCATTGCCGGCGGCGCCGCGATAGTCGCGGCGCTGGTCGCGCAGCGCAAACAGATTGCCGAGCCGCTTGACGTTGCGCTTGCGGCGGCCTGAGACGCCGTAGCGCAGCCAGTGTTCCTCCATGACGATCTTGCGATCGAGCTTGTGCTGGTCGCGCTCTTCCTCGGCCAGCACCTCGTCGCGCCAGGTCTCGAATGCGCTGAAACCCTTGTCGATCTGCTTGATCTGGCCGCGGTCGAGCCAGGCGGTCGCGCGCGACAGGTTCGACATGAAGCGGCGGTCATGGCTGATGATCACCAGCGCCGAGCGACGGCTGGCCAGCTCGCCTTCCAGCCATTCAATGGTGGTGAGATCGAGATGGTTGGTGGGCTCGTCCAGCAACAAAATATCTGGCGAGGGCGCCAGCACCCGCGCCAGCGCGGTGCGGCGGGCTTCGCCGCCGGAGAGATGCGCGGGGTCCTCGTCGCCATGCAGACCGAGCTGCTCCAGTACGTAGCGCGCCTGGTAGTGGTCGTCGCCCGGCCCGAGGCCATCCTCGACATAGGCCAGCGTGGTGGCAAACCCCGAAAAGTCCGGCTCCTGCGGCAAATAGCGCACGGTGGCGCCCGGCTGCACGAAGCGGCTGCCGCTGTCGGATTCCACCAGGCCGGCGGCGATCTTGAGGAGCGTCGACTTGCCGGAGCCGTTACGGCCGATCAGGCAGACGCGCTCGCCTGATGATACCGACAGCTCGACGCCCGACAGCAGCGGCGTGCCGCCGAAGGTGAGCTTGATGTCTTTCAACTGGATCAGAGGAGGCGCCATAAACTCTCAATTCAATTCTGTTTTTGCGCTGAAGTCTGATTCATCAGACTTCAGCCGTTTTTGTTTGAGCATGATCTTTTCGGAAAACCGGCTTCCACTTTTCCGGATCATGCTTTGTAATCCGCGCGCTGGCGCTGGATGCGCCGGATAGTCTGGTCGAGCGCCGACAGGAACGCCGAGCGGTCGCGTGGCGCGAATCCCCTGGGACCGCCGGTGACTTCACCTGATGACCTGAGGTCGGTCATCAGGTTGCGAACCGCCAGCGTCATCCCGATCGATTGCTCCGAAAACGGCTTGCCGTTCGGCGCGATCACCTCGGCGCCCGCCTTGACGCAGCGGCTCGCCAGCGGGATGTCGGAGGTAATGACGATATCGCCCTTTCCGGCGCGTTCCGCAATCCAGTCGTCGGCGGCATCCATCCCGGACCCCGCCGCGATCCGCTCGATCATGGGATCGGGCGGCACCCGGATGAAATTGCCGGCGACCACGCTGACGGGCAGGCCATGCCTGATGGCAACGCGGTAGATTTCGTCTTTGACCGGACAGGCGTCGGCGTCGACATAGATGCGGGTCGTGGGGTTCAAAACTGGCGTCATCACGTTAAGGATTGGCACGGGAGCCCCTGGGGCGGTCCCGAAGCCGCGTGGTACCCCATCGCACAGGGAATTGCGAGGAAAAGGCGACCGGAACGCGCTTGCCACGGGCTTTTGTTCGCGTACCATTGGGGCAGAAAAGCAGCAAAAACGGGAGAAACCGCCATGACAACAGCGCCGTACCGGGTCTCGGCCTACAACACGTCAAAGCATTCCGAAAACAAGATGCACGACGATACGGTGGCGAAGCGCTACGGCTTTGACGGCGGGCTGGTGCCGGGCGTCGACGTCATGGCCTACATGGTGCACCTGCCGGTCGCCAAATGGGGCCGGGCCTTTCTCGAACGCGGGCTGATCGAGGCGCGCTTTACCAAGCCGGTCTATGACGGCGAACTGGCCGATGTGACGGCCACGGAAAGCAATGGCGTGTTGTCGATCGAGGTCAGGAGCCGCGGCGCGCTTTGCGCCACCGGCACGGCCTCGCTGCCGGCGGCAGCGCCGTCATTTTCCCTTGCCGACTATGTCGAAGTTCCGGCGGCGGCCGAGCGCAAGCCGGTGGATGCTGCGTCCTATGCGCTCGGCAAGTGGCTCGGCGCGGTGCCGCGCAGCTGGGGCGCCGACGCGGCAAAGGAATATCTGGCGGATATTCGCGAGACGGAAGCGATCTACATGCGGGAAGGGCTCGGTCATCCCGGCCTGTTGCCGCGGGTCATGAACAAGGTGCTGGTCGACAACGCCATCATGGGCCCCTGGATTCATGTCGGCACCAGGATGCAGCTTCTGTCGGCGTCCGCTATCGGCGATGAATTGACGGCGCGGGCAAAAGTCACCGGCAATTACGACAAGAAGGGCCATCGCTTCGTCGAGCTCAACGCTTTGGTGGTCGCCAACGGCAGCACGCCGTTGGCGCACTGCCAGCACATCGCGATCACCCAGCCGCGCGAGCAGGCGGCGGCGTAAGGGCGCATGCTGAACGCAACATCAATTGTCGTCCTCCGCGAAAGCGGGGGACCCAGTACGCCGCGGCTTCTCGGCTCTATCGCACGTGTCTCTGGAATACTGGATCCCCCGCTTTCGCGGGGGATGACGAGTGAGAATGCTGGAACGACTCGAACGTTTCCACGCGACACCCATTTGAGGATTATTATACAATGACCATCACCGTCGATTACTACATGACCCTGACTTCGCCCTGGACCTATCTCGGCAGCGCGCCGTTCGCCGAGATCGCCCGGCGCCACAACGTCACCGTCAACATCAAGCCCTGCAAGTTCGGACCGATCTTCGAGCAGACCGGCGGGCTGCCGCTGCCGAAGCGTTCGCCGCAGCGGCGTGCCTACCGGATGATGGAGTTGAAGCGCTGGCGCGAGGTGCGGGATGTCCCGCTGACCCTCGAGCCCAAGGGCTTTCCCTGCAACGACACCGTGGCGACGCGGCTGGTGATCGCCGCCAAGCTGAAGGGCGCGGACGCCCACCGGCTGGCGACGGAGCTCGGACGCGCGGTGTGGGAACGCGAGGAAACGCTCGAGGATCCCGATCACGTCGCAGCCGCGGCAACGCGCGCCGGTCTCGATGCCGCGGCGTTGCGCGCCGGTGGCCCGTCCGACGCCGAACTCGACGCGCTGCATGAGCAGTACACCCAGGAGGCGCTGACGACAGGCGTGTTCGGCGCACCGAGCTACGTGTTGCCTTCCGGCGAGATCTTTTGGGGCCAGGACCGGCTGGACCTGCTGGAGCGGGCGCTGAAGCAGGGGGCGTAGGCGGATTCGTCACCTCGCCCCGCTTGCGGTGAGAGGTCGGCGCGTAGCGCCGGGTGAGGGGGATTCTCCACGGGGAAATATCTCACGAGCTTCTGCGCCGAGAGTCCCCCTCACCCGAAGCCTTCGCTTCGCTCAGGCTTCGACCTCTCCCCGCAAGCGGGGAGAGGTGAAGAAATCCCTCACACCGTGAAAATGCGCCCGGGATTGAGAATGTGATGCGGATCCAGCGCGCGCTTCAGGGTGCGCATGGTCTCGATCTCCTCGGCGGTGCGGCTGAGCTTGAGGTAGGGCCGCTTCAGGATGCCGATGCCGTGCTCGGCCGAGATCGAGCCAGCGAAATCGCCGGTGATGCCGTACACCAGCTTGGAAACCTCGTCGTACTTGTCGGCGGGCGGCGGGTAGGTCGCGCGGACGTGCAGATTGCCGTCTCCGGCATGGCCGAACACGATCGCGTAGGCATCCCTGTGAATCGTCTTCATGCCCTTGTCGACGGCATCAGCGAAGGCCTCCATCTTGTCGATGGCAAGGCTGATGTCGAAACCGACGCCGGGACCGAGCGCGCGGCCGAGTTCGACCGAGGAGTCGCGTATCCGCCAGATCGCCGCGGCCGCAGCCCCCGAGCTCGCGATCGTGGCATCGAGAATGATCTCGTCGCCCAGCGCCTGCTCAAGCAGTTTCTCGAGATCACCGCGGATACGCTCGGCGTCGCTGCCGGAAGATTCCAGCAGGACGTAGAACGGGTAGTTGGTCGCGAGCGGTGCTGCGACGCCCTTCACCTTTTCGGTCGTCAGGCGGTAGTAGCTGTTCCACATGACCTCGAACGCGGTGAGGTCGCCGCCGAGCCGGGCGCGCGCCAGCGTCAGCAAGGCGCGGACCGCATCGAAGCTTGGCAGGGCGCATAGCGCCACCTGCTGCTCGGCCGGCGCCGGGAAAATCCGCAGCGCGGCGCGGGTGACCACGCCGAGCGTGCCCTCGGTTCCGACGAACAATTGCTTCAGATCGGTGCCGGTGTTGTTCTTGATGTACTTTCGAACGCCCTTGAGGATGGTGCCGTCCGCCAGCACCGCCTCGAGCCCGAGCACGAGATCGCGGGTCATGCCGTAGCGGATCACCCGGTTGCCGCCGGCGTTGGTGGAGATGTTGCCGCCGATGGTGCAGCTGCCCCGCGCGCCGAGATCGAGCGGAAACATGAAGCCGTCCTGCTCGACGCGCTCCTGCAGGCGCTGCAGCGGCACCCCGGTCTGGGTGATGACGGCCCCACCGCCGGTATCGACCTCCTCGATGGCGTTCATGCGCTCGGTCGACAGCACGATTTCGCCCGGTGCCGGCATAGTGGCGCGCACCAGCCCGGTCATGCCGCCCTGGGTCGTGACCGGCACGCGCGCCTGATGACAGAGCCTGAGGAATTGCGAGACCTCTTCGGTGCTGCGCGGCCGCACCACCGCGAGAGGCGGCGCCACCGCAACGCCGGCCATGTCGGTGTGATAGCGGGCGCCGATGTCGCTGCCGGTCAGCACCGTCGTCGTGTCGAAGGCGGAGCGAAGATCGTCGATGATGGTGGCGTTCACGTCATTCGCTCCGCTTGCGTGAGAGGGCGCAACTCCGCCCGCAACATGCCCAATTGTGGAAGGGGTGAGCCGTGTGTTTTCAGTTCGTCATTGCCGGGCCTGACCCGGCAATCCATCTTCCTTCAAGAGTCTCGTGAAGATTGATGGATACGCGGGTCAAGCCCGCGTATGACGAGTGAAGCGATTCTCACGCCGCCTTCTGCTTCGCATCCTGGATCGCGCGCCAGACCCGTTCCGATGTCAGCGGCATGTCGATCTGCGTGATGCCATGCTCCGAGAGCGCATCGAGCGCCGCGTTGACCACCACGACCAGGGCGCCGGCGCAGCCGGCTTCGCCGCAGCCCTTGGTGCCGAGCGGATTGGATTTCGCCGGCGAGGGATGGTCGCCGACCACCATCGGCGGGATGTCTCCCGCGCGCGGCAGCGCGTAATCCATGAACGATCCCGTGATCGGCTGGCCGTTCTCGTCGTAGCTGACTTCCTCCATCAAGGCCTGGCCGATGCCTTGCGCCACGCCGCCATGCAGCTGGCCCTCGACGATCATCGGATTGACGATGGTGCCGAAGTCGCTGATCCCGGTGTAGCGCACGATCTGCAGCACGCCGGTATCGGGATCGATCTCGACTTCCGCAACATGGCAACCGTTGGGGAAGGTCGACGGCGTATCCTTGGTGGCGTGGTCGACGTCGAGGGTTTCAGGCACGCCGTCGGGCATCTTGCCTTCGCGCAGGCGCTGCGCCAGTTCCATGATGCCGATCGAGCGGTCGGTGCCAGCGATGGTGAAGCGGCCACCTCCGAATTCGATGTCGCCTTCGGCGGCTTCCAGCAGATGCGCCGCCGCCTGCTTGCCCTTTGCCACCACCAGCGCGGCGGCTTCAACGATCGCCTGGCCGGTCGCGGTGATCGAGCGCGAGCCGCCGGTGCCGTTGCCGAAGCGAACGAGGTCGCTGTCGCCCTGTTCGAGCGTGACCTTCTCGAAGGGCACGCCGAGCTGTGCCGACAGCACCTGGGCGAACGGGGTGGCGTGGCCCTGACCATAATCCAGCGTGCCGGTGGTGAGTTTCACCGAACCGTCGGGCTCGAACGTGATCTTGCCGAGTTCACCGCTCGGCGGTGCCGTGACTTCCAGATAGGATCCGACCGCGATGCCGCGCAGCTTGCCGGCCTTGCGGCTCTCCTTTTTGCGCTTGGCGAAGTTGGCGTGATCGGAAATCTCCAGCGCCTTGTTGAACACGCCCTGGAAATCGCCGCTGTCGTAGGTGACGCCGGATGCGGCGGCGAACGGCAGCTGCGCCGGCTTGATGAAATTGCGCTTGCGCAGGGTCAGCGGGTTGATGCCCATCTCGCTCGCAGCACGGTCGATCAGGCGCTCCATGTAGTAATTGGCCTCGGGACGGCCGGCGCCGCGATAGGCGCCCATCAGCGTGGTGTTGGTCAGCACCGTCTTGATGTCGACGCCGAGCAGCGGCGTGCGGTAGACGCTGGCGAGGTTCTTGCCAGTGTTGAGCGACAGCGGACCCGGCGCCACGCCGGTGATGTAGGCGCCGAGATTGCCGTAGCCCTGAAGGCGAACCGCGAGGAACTTGCCGTCGGCATCGAGCGCCAGTTCGGCGTGCATCAGTTGCGCGCGGCCTTGGCTGTCGGAGAGAAAGCTGGTGGAGCGCTCGTCGGTCCATTTCACCGGGCGGCCGAGCGTCTTCGCCGCGTGCAGGATGCAGATGTATTCGGGGTAGCTGACGTTCTTCATCCCGAACGAGCCGCCGACATTGGCGGTAAGGATGCGAACCTTGTCGTTCGGCACGTTGAGGATCTTCGCCAGCGTCACCTTGTTGCCCGACACGCCCTGGGTCGGAACCTGCAGCGTGTGGCGCTCGCTCGCCTTGTCGTAGGCCGCCAGCGCCACGCGCGGCTCCATCGACACCACGGCGACCCGCGTATTGACGATGTCGAGTTTTGTGACATGCGCCGCGGCGGCGAAGGCGGCCTCGATCCTGGCGGCGTCGCCATAGTGGTAGTCGAGCGCGACGTTGTTGGGGATGTGGTCATAGAGCTGCGGCGCGCCGGGCTTGGCCGCCTCCGCGGCGTCGGTGACGGCCGGGAGCGGCTCGATATCGAGTTCGACGGCTTCGCCGGCCTCGCGCGCCTGCGCCAGTGTCTCGGCCACCACGAAGGCGACGGGATCGCCGACGTAGCGCACCTTGTCGGTCATCAGCGCGGTGCGGTTGGTCTGGAGCAGCGGGGTTCCATCGCGGCTCTTCAGCGGCAGGCCGCAGGTGAAGGGGCCATAGCCGGCGGCGGCGAGATCGGTTCCGGTCCACACGCCGAGCACGCCCGGCATCGCCCTGGCGGCCGTGGTGTCGATGCCGCGGATGATGCCGTGGGCGTGGCTGGAGCGCACGATCCAGGCATAAGCTTGGCCGGGCAGGCTGAAATCGTCGGTGTACTTGCCCTTGCCGCGCACCAGGGTGTCATCTTCCTTGCGGCGGACCGGCTGCCCGACACCGTGTTTTTGCAGTGCGATAGCGTTTTCCAGAGAGGCTGAGGACGGTTGATCTTGCATCGAAAAATACCTGAAATGCTTAGTTTTGCGCGATTTTCGCGGTTTCCCTGAGATAACGCACCGATATCCGAACGACAACGCCTGATTGGGCATGGTCGCATGTGAACGGGTGTTGCGCTGAGGTCCCGCGCTGCTAAAGTTTCCGTGAACGGAAATTCCACGTCGGCTCCCCCAGGGGGCCGCGGAAAGACATTTTGAATGAACGAAGACACGCGGCTTCGCGAGGGCCTAGAGGCGCGCGGAGACGGCGGCCAGGGCCTGACGCGTAGCGGCGACCGGCAAGCCTCGCGCAATGGCGGCGCGCCCGGCGCGGGGCATTCGCCGGCGGCAACCGGCGTCTACGCCGCGCTGGACCTTGGCACCAACAATTGCCGGCTGCTGATTGCCTGTCCGACCGGCGACAGCTTTCGCGTGGTCGACTCGTTCTCGCGCATCATCCGGCTCGGGGAGGGCATCTCGGCGACCGGCTGCATCAGCGATGCCGCGATCGAGCGCGCCATCGCCGCCCTCAGCATCTGCCGTGACAAGATCCAGTCGAAAAAGGCCAAACGCCTGCGGCTGATCGCCACCGAAGCCTGCCGCGCGGCGTCGAATGCCGACGGATTCATGGAGCGGGTGGCGGCCGAGACCGGAATCCGGCTCGAGGTGATCAATCGCGAGACGGAAGCGGCCCTCGCCGTGACCGGTTGTTCGCCGCTTCTCGACCCAAAGGGGACGGGCGCCATCCTGTTCGACATCGGCGGCGGCTCGACGGAACTGGTTCGGATCGAGCGCAATCCGGAAGAAGACAATGCGGTGCCGCGCATCAAGGCGTGGATGTCGATCCCGCTCGGCGTGGTCTCGCTGGCCGAAGGTTTCGGCGGCAAGGACGTCACGCCGCAATCCTACGCCGACATGGTCGCGGAGGTCGCGCAGCACGTCGCCCCGTTCGCGGCGGAACATGGCGCCGATCTCGCCGGCATGCACCTGCTCGGCACCTCAGGCACGGTGACGACCCTGGCCGGGGTCCATCTCAACCTGCCGCGATATGATCGCCGCCGGATCGACGGCGTCTGGATGAGCGACGCCGATCTCACCGCCACCATCGCGCGCCTGCTGCGCATGACCTATCAGGAACGCGCCGGCAACAACTGCATCAGTATCGAGCGCGCCGACCTGGTGCTGGCGGGCTGCGCCATCCTCGATGCCATCCGCAGCGCGTTCCCGCTGCCGCGGCTGCGGGTCGCCGATCGCGGCCTGCGCGAGGGCATGCTGGTCGAAATGATGCGCGCGGACGGCGCCCTGAGCGGATGCCGATAGGCGCTTGGGCTTTCGATGTGCTAGAGCCTCGATTATGGCAAAAGATACCACCGGACGGCTGCGGGTTACCGTCAAGAGCGCGGGCAGGCTCAAACTGTCCTCAAAACTCTGGCTGGAGCGCCAGCTCAACGATCCCTATGTGCTGCAGGCCAAGCGGGACGGTCTGCGCTCGCGCGCGGCCTACAAGCTGATCGAGATCGACGACAAGTACCATTTCCTCAAGCACGGGATCACGGTGGTCGATCTCGGCGCCGCCCCCGGCGGCTGGAGCCAGATCGCGGCCAAACGCGTCGGCGCCGCCGACGGCAAGGGCAAGGTGATCGCGATCGATCTGCTGGAGATGCCTGAAATCCCCGGCGTCAGCTTCGCACAGCTGGATTTTCTCAAGGACGACGCGCCGGACAGGTTGCTGGCCATGATGGGCGGCAAGGCCGACGTGGTGCTGTCCGACATGGCCGCCAATACCACGGGCCATCGCAAGACCGATCAGCTGCGCATCATCGGTCTGGTCGAAAGCGCCGCCGCCTTTGCCGCCGACGTGCTCAAGCCCGGCGGAGCCTTTGTCGCAAAAGTGTTTCAGAGCGGTGCCGATGCCACCCTGATGACGCAGCTCAAGCGCGATTTTACCACGGTCAAGCACGTCAAGCCGGCTTCGAGCCGCAAGGACTCTTCCGAGCGCTATGTGCTGGCGATGGGGTTCCGGGGCGTGCCGGGCAACTCGCTGGCCGGACGGGACGACACAGGATCTGACGATTAGTGCGCCAGGCCTTCAAGCCTGCGCCACGCTTTCCCTCGGCCGTGCTTCCAGCGCCATCCGCACTTGCCGGGCGCTCGTCAGGGCCTGCCGGATATTTTTGTCTTCCGAACCGGTATCGAACGTAATCAGCCGGTTGCAGTGCTGGCAGTTGGTCTGAAATCCGTCGCGAATTTTTTGCGCACGCTCCCGGAATACCTGCGAGCATTTCGTGCATCTGATTCTGACTTTTTCGTCGATCATGAAATCTCCCTGGGCACCGCAACAGCAATCTGGTGGCCCAAGCTTAAAGGCGTATCGCGGAGTTTGCTAAAACTCTCGTCAAATCAGTCCATGTTAATGGAGCCCCCCCTGATCACCTTGCCCCAGCGCTCGATCTCCTCCGGCAGAAATTTTGCCAGATATTCCGGCGTGCGTTGCTCCGGAGGCACGACGGAAAGCCCGATCGCTTCCATCTTCTCGCGCAGGTCGGGCCGCGCCACCATGTCGGCCAGCGCCTTGTTCATCCTGCGTACGATCGGCTCGGGCGTTCCCTTCGGAAAGAAGAAGCCGTTCCAGACCGTGGCCTCGACGCCGGGGAGGCCCTGTTCGCCTGTTGTGGCGAGGTCGCCGACGATCGGCACGCGCTTCGGCGCCATCACCGCGATGCCCTTGACGGTGCCGCCCTTGACCTGTGCCGCCCCGGTCTGAATGGTGTCGCACATGTAGTCGATGCGGCCTCCGATCAAATCCTGCATCGCCGGACCCGCGCCGCGAAACGGGATGTGGGTGATCTCGACGCCGATCGCCATGTTGAGCAGCGCGCAGGGCAGATGCGTGCCCGAACCGACGCCGGCCGAGCCGTACTGCATCTTGCTCTGGTTGGCCTTGGCGTAGGCGATGAATTCCTGCAGATTGTTCACCGGCAGGTCCTTGCGCACGATCAGTATCCGCGGCGATTCCGACACCAGCCCGACCGGCTCGAAATCCTTCGCCGCGTCATAGGGCGGCTTCTTATAGAGCGACTGGCTGTAGGCGTGCGTGCCGGTGTTGCCGATCAGCAGCGTGTAGCCGTCGGGCGCCGCCTTGGCGACACGGGCGCTGCCGACCGTGCCGGCCGCGGCACCGACATTCTCCACGATGATGGTTTGCCCGAGCACTTCGCCCAGCGCCACCGCCTGCAGCCGCGCATTGGCGTCGATGCCGCCGCCGGCCGCGAACGGCACGACGAGGGTGATGTTCCGGCTGGGCCACTCCTGTGCCGCGGCCACCGTCGCGATGGCGGTGAGCGCGAACGCGGCGGCAATGAGCACTTTTGATATCTGCACGGTGTCCTCCCTGCTGCAGTCTATCCCAGCCGCTGATCCCTGGCGTCTTCGGTGGTTTCGCTGGCGGCCTTTTCTGCGGCCTTTGCGGCACCCTTGCGGCTGGAAATCCCGACCACGCTGCGGCCGGAGATTTCGTGGCCGGCATCATCGGGCATTTGCCAGAAGAAGTAGGCCGAAATCGCCGAGATGATCGCGACCACGATGAAGGCCGGCGCGAAATCGGCGGCGCTCAGTTCGGTGACGTGGCGCGCCAGCATGGTGGATTCCACCGTGAACGCGCCGATCGCGACGCCGGCGGAAATTGCCAGTTGCTGGTTGACGCTGACCAGCGTGGTGGCCCGGCTCATCTGCGCCGGCTCGACCTCGGCATAGGCCACGGTGTTGATGGCGGTGAATTGCAGCGAGCGGAAGAAGCCGCCGACCACCAGGATGATCATGATCAGGAGCAGCGGCGTCGTCACCGTGAACAATGCGCAGGCGGCGAGAAAGACCGAACTGACGATGGCGTTGACGGTCATCAGGTTGCGGAAGCCGAAGGTGCGGATGATCCGGGCGGCCAGCGTCTTCATGCCCATGGCGCCGACCGCCGAGGCGAAGGTCACCAGTCCCGAGTGGAACGGCGACAGCCCGAAGCCGACCTGCATCAACAGCGGCAGCAGGAACGGTAGCGCGCCGATGCCGAGCCGAAACAGGAAGCCGCCGAGGATACTGGCGCGCAGCGTCGCCAGCCGCATCAGCGTGAAATCCAGCACGGGGGAGGCGGTTCGCCTGGCGTGAATGACATAGAGCGTCATCGAAACCGTGCCGACCCCGACCAGCGCGACGATGACGGTCCAGGGCAGCAGATTGAGCCCGGCAACCGAGAGCCCGAATGCGATGCCGCCGAGGCCCACGCCGGCAAGCACCAGCCCGTAGAGGTCGAAACGTTCGGGGTTCTCGCTGCGGATCGGGTCGATGTATCTGAGTGCCAGGAAGATGCCGAGCAGGCCGATAGGAATGTTGATCAGGAAGATCCAGTGCCAGGAAAAGTAGGTCGTGATGAAGCCGCCGAGCGGCGGGCCGATCACCGGCCCGATCAGCGCCGGCACCGTGACCCAGGCCATCGCATTCACCAGCTGGCTCTTGTCGATCGAGCGCAGCAGTACCAGACGGCCCACGGGCGTCATCATCGCGCCCCCGATGCCCTGCAGGATGCGCGCGATGACAAAATGGGTGACGGAAGTCGACAGCGCGCAGCCGATCGACCCCACCATGAACACGGCGATCGCCACCGAGAACACCAGGCGCGCGCCGAACCGATCGGCGGTCCAGCCGCTGGCCGGAATGAACACCGCGAGCGATAAAAGATAGGAGGTGATGGCGAGCTTCAGCGTCAGCGGGCTGGTGCCGATATCGGCCGCGATCGCCGGCAGCGAGGTCGCAATGACCGTCGAATCCATGTTCTCCATGAACAGGGCAGTAGCCACGATGAGCGGGATCAGGCGTTCTTTGGTCATGGGGATCAGGGGGAGGGATGGAGAAAGGAAGGCAAGCTGGCTGTAACATCGCCGCCGATGCGGGGCCATTGCGGAACCCGGCAAACCAGCTAAATCCTCCGTGACCACGCAATATCGCGTTGTGCGATTTAATGGTTGTTTATTTCATCGCATTATGCGATTTATGCCCTGTGAAAGAGATAGAGTTTACGTCCGCGGCCGTGCGCCAATGGCGCAAACTCACCGCTGCCAAGCGCGCGCAGATCGACCTCAAATTGAAGGCGTTCGCGGAAACGGGTGTCGGCGATGTGAAGGCACTCAAGGGTGTAGCCGGAATGCGGCTGCGCGCCGGCGACTGGCGCGTCCTGTTCACGATGACCGCGAACACCATCACCATTCATGCGGTCGGACACCGCCGCGAAATTTACGACTGAGGGGACATCATGGCAAAAGCCGGTACCGCAAGGAGCAATGTCCAGTTTATCCGTACGCCCGGTGGCGACGATCTGGCCGTACTGCCGCGCATCGAATATGACCGCTTGGTTTCTCTCGCCGCCGAGGCGCAGGAAGATGCTGCCGCGAGCCGGATCGTTCGCAATTCCACGCGCGCCCTCAAGGAAGGCCGTGAAGTCGTGCTTCCAAAGGCGGTGGTCGATCGCCTCGCCGGCGGCGACAACGCGGTGCGCGTGATCAGGGAATGGCGAGACATGATACAAGGCGAACTGGCTGTCGCAGTCGGCATCAGCCAGAACTATCTGTCCGAGATCGAAACTGGCCGTCGCAAGGGGCCCGCCGAACTGCAGAAGAAATTCGCCCGTGCGCTCGGGGTGCCGATCGACCTTCTGATCGAATAAGCTCGGGGCGCACTCTTGCTGAACGGGCAAGACCACATAAATCCTGCGACAATGTTCGTTGCGCGGTTTGGCCGCCCGGAGATCCGACGATGATCTATCTGCTCGCCGCCTTGTTGCCGCCGCTCGGGTTGCTGCTGAACGGGCAGCCGTTTTCGGCTGTCTTCAGCCTGGTCCTGATCGTGCTTTGCGTGATTTTCGGGTTGATTTTCCCCGTCCTGCTGCTGGTGCCGTCCGCGCACGCGCTGATCGCGGTGCACATGAAGCGCGAGGATCGCCGGCATCGCGAGGTGGTGGAGGCAATCCGGCAGCATGGCCCGCCGCCGGGTTATCCGCGCTAGGGCGGCCCCCGGGGACCCCGCCCACAAAAGCCTGTGCATGGCTGGCAAACGCTTTGATTCGGCGGCCCGCCATGCTATCGACCACCGCCAACCCTACCGATGGGCTTCGATTCGACGGTGACGCCACGGCGTCGGCGCAGGTCCTGCTCATCCCATAGGTCTATCGCGGCGAACGAGCCGCCGAAGGAGTTGGTAAATGGCGCTGCTACAGGGACTTCAGGGGATTCGCGAAGCCTATACGTTCGACGACGTGCTTCTGAAACCGGGCCTGTCGGACATCCTGCCCTCCGAGGCCGATATCCGCTCTCACGTCACCCGCGCCATTCCGCTCAACATCCCGATCATCGCCTCCGCGATGGATACCGTCACCGAAGCGCGCATGGCGATCGCGATGGCGCAGGCCGGCGGCATCGGCGTGATCCACCGCAATTTCGACGTCGACGGCCAGGCCGCCCAGGTGCGCCAGGTCAAGAAGTATGAATCCGGCATGGTGGTCAATCCGCTGACCATCGGTCCCGACGCCATGCTGTCGGACGCCCTGGCGCTGATGAACGACCACGGTTTTTCCGGCATCCCGGTGGTCACCGGCGCCAGCAAAGGCGTGCCCGGCAAACTGGTCGGCATTCTCACCAACCGCGACGTGCGCTTCGCCACCGATCCGCGGCAAAAAATCTCGGAATTGATGACGCACGAAAACCTCGTGACGGTGCGCGAGGGCGTTAGCCAGGACGAGGCGAAGCGGATGCTGCACAAGCACCGCATCGAAAAACTGCTCGTGGTCGACGACCAGTATCGCTGCGTCGGCCTGATCACCGTGAAGGACATGGAAAAGGCGGTGGCGCATCCGCTGGCCTGCAAGGACGCGCAGGGCCGCCTGCGCGTCGCGGCCGCAACCACGGTCGGCGAGGGCGGTTTCGAGCGCACCGAGCGGCTGATCGATGCCGGGGTCGACGTCATCGTGGTGGACACCGCGCACGGTCACTCCTCGCGGGTGCTGCAGGCGGTCAACCGCATCAAGCGGCTCTCCAATGCCGTGCAGGTAATCGCCGGCAACATCGCCACCACGGAGGGCGCGCAGGCGCTGATCGATGCCGGCGCCGACGCCATCAAGGTCGGCATCGGTCCGGGTTCGATCTGCACGACCCGCATCGTCGCCGGCGTCGGCGTGCCGCAGCTGACCGCGATCATGGATGCGGTCGAAGCCGCCAAGAAAGCCAACGTGCCCGTGATTGCGGACGGCGGCATCAAATATTCCGGCGACTTGGCCAAGGCGCTCGCCGCCGGCGCCGATATCGCGATGGTCGGCTCGCTGCTGGCCGGCACCGACGAGACCCCGGGCGAAGTGTTTCTGTGGCAGGGCCGCTCCTACAAGGCGTATCGCGGCATGGGCTCGGTGGGCGCGATGGCGCGCGGTTCCGCCGATCGGTACTTCCAGCAGGACATCAAGGACACCCTCAAGCTGGTGCCCGAGGGCATCGAGGGCCAGGTGCCCTACAAGGGCCCGGTCGGCAACGTCATGCATCAGCTGGCCGGCGGTCTTCGCGCGGCGATGGGATATGTCGGCGCGCGAAACCTCGCCGAGTTCCACGAGAAGGCGGAATTCGTTCGGATCACCGGCGCGGGCCTGCGCGAAAGCCACGTCCACGACGTCACCATCACGCGCGAAAGCCCGAATTACCCCGGCGGGGTCTAGTTTCGGGCCTAAATAGACCACCCAAATCGGGCGAAACGCGGTAATGTCGGGGCTGCGGACGACCGCGTTGCCCATGGATCCAGGCTCTGGCTCCCGGCTCGGGATCGCGGTGTGGTTCCTGGAAATTCATCTCAACATAAGTCAGAAAAGAAGTTGGTCACTATGGTCGATTGGTCGGACGACAGGATTGCCGCGCTTTCAGATCAGGATCTGAAGAATCTGCTGGTCAATGCGGAGCGCAAGTCCGTCGACGCGCTGATCGCGCAGTGCAAGGCCGAGATGGAAAAGCGCGATGCCTTGAAGCCCCGCAAGGCTTCAAAGCCGCGCACCGAGCTGAAGGAATTCGAGCACGACATGTCGGGGCAACTGGCTGTGGTCGGCAAGGAGATGGCCGAGAAGTACGATCTGTCGGAAGAGACCGCGAAAGCCAAATCGGTCGGCGTCAAGGGCTTCAAGTCGCACAAGCTGCTGGACGCCAAGGGCTACGCCAAGCTCGGCGGCATGCAGCGAGATGGCTCGGTCGCGGTCGACCGCTATATTTCCTATCGCCGCGGCAAGGACATCGTTTCGCTCAGCGTTTTCCTGCTCAAGGACCAGCCGATCGAAGCGCATGAGTTTCACGTCATCGCTCCTCAGGCGCTGCTTGATGGCGCAAAGCCGGTGGCGGAAATCCGCCCGACCGCGACCGAGGCGCAGAAGCAGTCCGCCGACAGCGGGCTCGCCTTCAAGGATCTGCCGAGTGCGGCCGCTGCATTCGACGCGGCGCTGGCGAAGATCACGGCTTGAGAACTATACTCGGAATTTCAGACTGTCATTCCGGGATGGTGCGCTAGCACCAGACCCGGAATCTCGAGGTTCCGGGTTCGATGCTTCGCATCGCCCCGGGATGACAAAATCAAAAATCAGAGGAAACAATCATGTCCCAACCCGCAAAGCGCGTTGTTCTTGCCTCCCGCCCGGTCGGTGAGCCCAAGGCCTCGGATTTCCGCATCGAGGAGTGCGCGATCCCGACACCGGGCGAGGGCCAGGTGCTGCTGCGCACCATCTGGCTGTCGCTCGATCCCTATATGCGCGGCCGCATGTCGGACGGCCCGTCCTATGCGGCGCCGGTGCCGGTCGGCGGCGTGATGGAGGGCGGCACCGTGAGCGAAGTGATCGCCTCGAACAATCCGGCCTTCGCCAAGGGCGACATCGTGCTGTCACGCGCCGGTTGGCAGACGCATGCGGTTTCCGACGGCAAGGGCCTGAACAAGATCGACCCGAAACTCGGCTCGATCTCCGCCGCGGTGGGCGTGCTCGGCATGCCCGGCATGACCGCCTATACCGGCTTGCTCGATATCGGCAAGCCGCAGCCCGGCGAAACCGTGGTGGTGGCGGCAGCCTCCGGTGCAGTCGGCTCGGCGGTCGGGCAGATCGCGAAGATCAAGGGCGCACGCGCCATCGGCATCGCCGGCGGCAAGGACAAATGCGACTACGTCAAGAAGGAGCTCGGCTTCGATGATTGCCTCGATCACCGCGACCCCGATCTGGCGGCGAAGCTGAAAGAGGCCTGCCCTGGGGGTATCGACGTCTACTTCGAAAATGTGGGCGGCGCGGTGTTCGAGGCGGTGTTTCCGCTGCTCAATGCGTTCGCGCGCATGCCGGTCTGCGGCCTGATCGCCGAATACAATAATTTCGGCGAGACCTCGCCGAAATGGGCCGGCAAGATGATGCGCGCGGTGCTGACAAAACGCCTGACCATCCGCGGCTTCATCGTCAGCGATTTCGCCGCGCGCCATGGCGATTTCCTGCGCGACATGTCGCAATGGGTGCGCGAGGGCAAGGTCAAGCACAAGGAGTTCGTCACCGAGGGTCTCGACAGCGCGCCATCAGCTTTCATGGGCCTTCTGAAGGGCGCCAATTTCGGCAAGCAGCTGGTACGGGTCGGGGCGGACAAACTATCCTGAGTTGAGTTTCTGAAGCGGCCCCGATACAAGGCTTTAACAAGCCTTGTATCGGGCTGAAGCTTGGCGAGGGCGGGATGCGCGGGTTGATTGTTTTGGTCGGCCTGTCGGCGCTGCTGGCAGGCTGCATCGCGGATCGAGAGTTGCCCGGTCGTGGACCCTTCTGGACAACAGCTGAAACGGCTCGAAATCTCGGTGTGCTCACGCCCGCCATTGCCAAGGAATGTGCTGAGCACATCGCCAAAGAATTTCCCAAGATCAAACTGGTGGGCGCATTCTTTATATCAGCCAAGGCGGCATATGTCAGGGCTGAGAGGCCAGTCACCTTTCTGCCCACCGACGCCGCCGACAATACCGTCGCGGTGGTCGCGCCATCGTTATCGCAAGGTCTGTGGCGCGAGACGGAGTCAATTACCGGGTGCTTATACCGTCTTCGCGACAATCGGCTAGTATTTGAGAAAGCCGATCTTTTTGGGCCACGGCCTATTGGTGGAACACTGGAATAGATTTGCCCCTTAGCTTGACTGGTTTTCTGGTCGCAGGCCATTTGCTACGCTAGGCACGGCGTCGTGGGCGATCGCATATCGCTAGAATTGAATCCATCCTGTTGCGTTGGCTGTAACCAGCCCGCTTTACGCGACCTCAACCTTCCCTGGATAACAACAGGCCCACCCGCAACGGTTTCTGGGCTTATGAAATGCGTATCATTCCAGTCGTCCTGCTGATCATCGCCACCGGCAATTCGACGGCGTCGGCGCAAGGCGCGCCGTCCTTTGCGATGGACCATGGCAACGCGGCCGCTGCCGCTGCCGCGGCGACAGCGCGGGCGGCGGAGGCGAGAGCCAAGGCGGACGCCATCCGCCTCGGACGGCCGCTCACGCCCAGCCAATCCACCGACTTTGGCGTCAACGGCGGCGGTGTGGTGCGCCTCGGTCCGCCGCTGACGCCGGAACAGCAGAAGGCCGACGCGGAGGCCCGCGCGGCATGGGAAGCGCGTTGCCGGCCAACCGTGGTGACCGACCGCGAGGGGCTGCGCCGGACCCAATATGCCGAGCCCGATTGCGACCTTTCGCGGTTGAAGACGGCCGGGGGCGCGTGAGCCCGACAAGGCCCGTTAATCCCGCATAAATATCGAATAGCAGGCAGGCCTTTTCACGACCTCCGGTAACAGGGCCTTAAGCGAAGCTGCCTAGTGTTTCGCCTCGACGCACGCTCGATCCCTGGTGAAGCCATACGCCACGACCCATCGCGTGGATTCACCGGGTTTTCCGATGCGGGAGCGCAGGGTTTCACCAAACGCTCCCGGTCCGGCTCATGAAAAATACCGCCCACAATCCCAATCGCAGCCTGGTTCGCATCTTCTGCCTGTCGCTCGGCGGATTGCTGTTCGTCTACACGGCGATTGCGATCTACACTTTGATGATGCGCCCTGACGTCGGCGCTACGGAGTGGGCGGTCGGCCTTATCAGGATCGCATTTGGACTGGCGTTGGGCGCGCTGTTCGGCTGGGGCTGGCTGGCCGAGCCGCTGGAGCGCCAGGTCAGGCTGATGGGAACCCTGTTCGAAGCCGACTACGATAATCTCAGCACCGCGACCAAGATCAGGGCGGTCGTGCTGGTGACGATGCTCAGCCTGCTGCTGGAACTGGTGCTGATCCGCTGGCTCGCCTCGGTCTTTCCGGTGTTCGCCTTCTACAAGAATTTCACCATGCTGGCCTGCTTCCTCGGCCTCGGCGCCGGCTACGCGGTGGCCGAAAAGCAGCGTTGCGCGCCTGCTTTGGTGTTGCCGATGCTGGCGCTGTTCGTCGGTGTCATCACCTTGCTGCGCTACGATACCGGCGGCGGCCATCTGATCTTCTCGATCGGCTGGCTCTCGACGTTCGACCTGCCGGTCTACTTCCTGCTCGGGGCGAGTTTTATTCTCTGCGCCTGTATCTGCTATCCGGTCGGCCAGCTCTGCGGCAAGCTGCTGCATAGCGCCAATTCGCTGAAGGCGTACAGCCTCAATCTGATCGGCAGCATTCTGGGCGTCATCGCGCTGTTCGTGATGAGCCTCTATTGGCTGCCGCCGGTGATCTGGTTCGCGGTGGTCGGCGGCATGATGTTGCTGTTCGTGCTGCCGCGCGACAATTTCCTTCCCGCAGGCCTCGCCAGCTTCTGCGCGTTGCTGGCGATCCTGGCCTGGCCGGTGCAGCCCGAGACGCAGCGGATCTATTCGCCGTACCAGTTGCTGGAGCGCACCGCCACCGCCGAGGGCTTGATGCAGATCCTGTCGGGCGGCAGCTACTACCAGAAGGTCTACAATTTCGCCGAGAGCAAGCGCCCGCAGGAGACCGACGCGGACAAGTATGTTCGCGCCTATTACGAGTTCCCGTACAATTTCAAGAAGCCGCCGGAGCGCGTCGCCATAGTCGGCTCGGGCAGCGGCAACGACGTCGCTACCGCGCTACGGATGGGCGCGTCCCATGTCGATGCCATCGAGATCGATCCCGCCATCGCTTTTCTCGGCCAGAAATACCATCCGGAGCGTCCGTATGACGACCCGCGCGTCAACCTGTCGATCAACGATGCCCGTAACTTCTTCCGCACCGCCGACCAGAAGTACGACCTGATCGTCTACGGCGTGCTGGATTCGCATACCGCGCTCAGCCATGCGTCCAACCTGCGGGTCGATTCCTACGTCTATACCCGCGAGGGAATCGCCGAGGCCTTCAAGCTATTGAAGCCGGACGGCGTGCTGTCGATCTCGTTCACGCTGGTCAACGACGCCCTCGGCTTCAAGCTGTCGAAAATCCTCAGGGAATTGCCCGGCGCCGGCAAGCCGCTGGCGGTGCGGGTGCTCTATGACTATTCGAAAACCACCGCTTTCATCGTCCGGAAGGGCGGCGCGGTAACGATGCCGAACGCCAGCGCTTTCGCCGCGATCGGCTTTACCGACGTCTCCGAGATGTTCTCGCAACCCTATCCGGAGTCCGCGGTCCCGACCGACGACTGGCCGTTCTTCTACATGGTCGAGCGCGCCTATCCCTTCACCTACATGATCGCGCTCGGGATCATCCTGCTGCTCAGCTATCTTTTCGTGCGCCGAACCATCGGATTCTCCGATCCGATCGACCGCAGCTACCTGCCGTTCTTCTTTCTCGGCTCCGGTTTCATGCTGGTGGAGACCAAGGCGATCACCGAGCTCGGGCTGCATCTCGGCGGCACCTGGGTGGTGATCGCGGCAGCCATCATGCTGGTGCTGGTCATGGCTTACATGGCCAACCTGCTGGTGACACGGACGACGCGCAATCTGACCGGCGCGGCCTATGCAGGATTGTTCGTCAGCCTGCTAGTCGGCTACGCGCTGGCCGTCAGCCACAGCGACTGGGCGTTCGGTCCGCCGCTGATGCAACTGGCCATGAGCTGCTTCGTGCTGACGGTCCCCCTGTTCTTTGCCGGCATCATCTTCTCCAGCCTGATCGGCGAGGGCAGGATCAACATCTCCACGGCGTTCGCCTACAATCTGATGGGCGCGCTGTTCGGCGGCGTGATGGAATATAATTCGATGTATTTCGGATTTGCCTTCCTCTATCTGCTGGCGCTCGGCTTCTACGTTCTGGCCTGGGTGTTCTCGCGAAAATCCGCAGGCCTGGCGCGAGCCACGCATCTGGCTCCGGCGGAGTAGAGCCTCAGGCCAACGTCAATCTGGCCCATCGCCTTGGCGCGCCGAAGCTCGTGGCAGTTCCATTTGCCAAAGTAATAGGCAATCATGCAATCTCTGCGAGAAAGATGATTTTAACAAATATGTAATATTAAGGCGTCCGCATTAGGCTTCTGTTGAGAAGAAATCTCTCGGAAACATACGCCATGAATTTTCGTATTACGATTTCACGCGCCATCCTTGCATTCGGGGCGCTGACCGTCGTCGGTCTCGCAGCCGTGATTCTTGCCAGCAATTTCGCGCTCTCGGAGCTCAAGGTCGGAGGGCCGCTCTACAGCAAGATCAAGCTCGGCAATGACCTGATCGCGGATATCCTGCCGCCGCCCGAATATATCATCGAGGCTTATCTCGAAGCCACGCTTGCGCGCCAGGATCCGTCGACGGTGGCGGCGCGGCGGGAGCGGCTCTCGCAGCTCAAGAAGGAATATGACGAGCGCCACCAGTTCTGGAAGACTTCCGACCTCGAGCCGGTGAACAAGAGCAGGCTGGTCGAGAAATCGCACAAGGAAGTTCAGCGCTTCTGGAACGTGGTGGAGCAGTCGTTCCTGCCGGCGCTGGCGAAGGCCGACGCGGCGCAGGCGGCGAAGTCCTACGCGGAGATCGCCGCGGCCTATACCGCGCACCGCGCCGTGGTCGACGAGATCGTCAAGAAAGCCACCGACGACAACGCGGCGGCCGAGGCCGAAGCCACCGGCCGGGTTCAGTGGTTCACGATTCTGCTCTGGAGCATTTCCGCGTTCGTCTTTCTCGTCGTCGGCGCCGGCATAGCCGGCGTGGCAAAGGGCGTGATCCGGCCGATCACCCGGATGACCGCTGCGATGCAACGGCTCGCCAACGGCGAGTTGGACAGTGAAATTCCCTCGCTGGGCCGCAAGGACGAAGTCGGCGCGATGGCGACGGCGCTGCAGGTGTTCAAGGAAAACTCGCTGCGCGTGCAGGCGATGGAAGCCGCCCAGACGATCGCGGCGAAACAGGCCGAGCAGGACCGAAGGGCCGGGATGCTGCAGGTGGCCGACGGTTTTGAAAAGGCGGTGGGCCGCATCATCAGGACCCTATCGTCGGCTTCGTCCGAGATCGAGGCGGCCGCCGGCAACCTGACCAAAACCGCGGAAACCACCCAGGAACTATCCTCGACAGTTGCGGCTGTATCCGAACAGTCGTCATCGAATGTGCGCTCGGCGGCCGCGGCCTCCGAGGAGATGGCCTCCTCGGTCGCCGAAATCGGCCGGCAGGTCCAGCAATCGCAGGCGATCGCGCAGGCCGCGGTGACGCAGGCCGAGCAGACCAATGTCCGCATCGCCGAGCTGTCGCAGTCGGCCAGCCGGATCGGCGAGGTCATCAAGATGATTACGGCGGTCGCCGAGCAGACCAACCTGTTGGCGCTCAATGCGACCATCGAGGCCGCGCGCGCCGGCGACGCCGGGCGCGGTTTCGCCGTGGTGGCCTCCGAGGTCAAGGCGCTGTCGGCGCAAACCGCGAAGGCCACCGAGGAGATCGCGGCCCAGGTCACGCAAATGCAGTCCGCCACCGAACATTCGGTGTCCGCCATCAAGGAGATCGGCAGTACGATTGCCCAGATTTCGGAGATTTCCACCGCGATCGCCGCGGCCGTCGACCAGCAGGGCGCGTCGACCCAGGAAATCGCGCGCAACGTCCAGCAGGCCGCCCAGGGCGCGACGCAGGTGACCGGGCGCATCGCCGACGTCAATCGCGGCGCGGCCGATACCGGCACGGCCGCCGGGCAGGTTCACGGCCTCGCGGTCTCACTGCTGGCGGAGAGCAATCACCTCAGCACCGAAGTCGAAAGCTTCCTGCAGACCATCCGGGTGGCCTGACGAGGCGGCCGGGCCGGGATCTACAGCACGCGATAGCGGATCGCGTAGGCGTCATTCAGTTCGCGCGCTGGTTCGGCACCGGGCGAGGCGAGACGATCGACCAGATGCCACGGCCCGAACTGAGCGGAATGGCCGGGGTTTGCCGCAAGCCGCAGCTTGAACAGGCGCTGCGGCTGGCCGGGCAAATGAAGCACCATGACGCGGTCGGTGGTGCGGTAATCCAGCGTCACCACTCCCCGGATCACGGCGCGACCGCTGGGGTCGGATCCCGATGCTGGCTGCATCCGGGCCAGCTTCTGGTTCCGGTCGGTGACCAGTTCGACCTGGGGTTCGGATAGAGTCGCCAGTGCTGCCCTGGGCAGCCGGATTTCGAATTCGACCGCGGGCTTGGCAGGGTTGATGCCGAGATAGGCCTGGGCGGCATGCCGCATGTCCCAGGCCACGAAGGCCAGCAGCGCGAGCACCACCGTGGCGGCAAGGCCGTGTCGCAGGATGTCGCGGGAGCTTCGATAGCCGGAGCGGAAATAGACGGTCAGAACGATCGCCACCGCCAGCGCGGCGGCGACGCCCGCCAGCCCCGACATCACCATGCCGAGCACGCCGTCCGGGCTGTCGTCGGCCATTTTGAACAGCGAGGCCACGGCGCTGCCGGGCAGCTCGGCCATTTCGGCGGCACCCTTCAGGGAGGGAGAAGTCAGGTTCATGGTGGCATCTCGAAGGTCATATTGGTGCCGGTTCGGACCGAAATCGGTGGAACCTCATGCAGTTGGTCACGGCGGCGACGATTGTGGTTCAAGTGCTGGAAGCGGGATTTATTGTCATCATGGGGTGCGGTCGCTATAGCGGGGGCTTCCTCATGGTGAGGGGCGCGCTCTTGCGCGCGTCTCGAACCATGAGAGCCCACAATTCTCATCCTTCGAGACGCGGCCAAGGGCCGCTCCTCAGGATGAGGGCTTGAGCTTCATTCAGGGGAATTCCGATGTCGGTTCAAATGGTCTTGCTGCCGGTGTTCGTGCTGGTAGGGCTCGCCTTCGCGCTGCTGCTGGGGATGGCTGCGGCGCGGACCCGCGCTGTCACGGGGCGGCAGGTCAGTCTCAAGGATGTCGCGCTGCGCCAACCGGCCTGGCCCGAGCGGGTGACCCAGATCAGCAATGCCTTCAGCAACCAGTTCGAAATCCCGGTGCTGTTTTACGTCCTGATCGCGCTGGCGCTGCCGCTGCGCAAGGCCGACCTCGTCATCGTGTTGCTGTCCTGGGTGTTCGTGGTGACGCGCTTTGCCCATGCCGGCATTTTCGTGACGTCGAACGACATGCGGCAGCGCTCGCTGGCCTGGTTCGCCGGGGTCCTCGTGTTGTTGGCGATGTGGCTCTACTTCGCTCTGAAGATGCTGTTGTTGAGCTAACCCGTTCCGTCATCAGAAAGTTTTGCGAAAGGACTCAATGACACCCGCAGCGCGGCTCTCGGCCGCCATCGAACTGATCGGCACCATCGACGCAGAGCGTATTCCCGCGGCGAAGGCGCTGAAGGAGTGGGGCACCGCGCATCGCTATGCCGGTTCCGGCGACCGCGCCGCGATCGCGGGCCTGATCTGGGACGTGTTGCGCCGCCGCGCCTCAAGTGCCTGGATCATGGACGCCGATACGCCGCGGGCGCGCGTGCTGGGCATGCTCAAGCTCGAGCGCAAGCTCGATGCCGAGGCGATTGACGCGCTGTGCGACGGCGGTCGCTTTGCGCCGGAACCGCTCACCGAGGCCGAACGCAACGCGCTGACCTCGCGATCCCTGGCCGAGGCGCCCTCGCACATTGCCGGCGATTATCCGGAATGGCTCGATCCCTATCTGACGCAGGTATTCGGCGAGGACCGGGTGGCGGAGGCGACCGCGATGGCGAGCCGGGCGCCGCTCGATCTGCGTGTCAACACGCTGAAAGCGACGCGCGAGAAAATGCTGCCGTCGCTGGCCCATCTCGGCGTTCAGCCGACGCCGTGGTCGCCGATCGGCCTTCGCATCGAACTCGGCGCCGACGCGCGCAATCCCGGCATTCACGCCGAGGAGGATTTCATCAAGGGCGCGATCGAAGTGCAGGACGAGGGCTCGCAGCTCGCGGCCTTGCTGTCGGCGGCAAAACCCGGCGAACAGGTGATCGACCTCTGCGCCGGCGCCGGCGGCAAGACGCTGGCGCTGGCGGCGATGATGCAGGGCAAGGGCCGGCTGATCGCCACCGACCTCGACAAGCGCCAGCTGGCGCCGATCTACGAGCGGCTGTCGCGCGCCGGCGTGCACAATTGCGACGTCCGCACCCCGAAGGGTCCGAACGACACGCTCGCCGACATCCACGCCTCAGCCGACCTCGTGCTGATCGACGCGCCCTGTACCGGCACCGGCACCTGGCGGCGCAACCCCGACGCCAAATGGCGGATGCGCCCTGGCGCGCTCGAGGTGCGGCTGAAGGACCAGGTCGCCGTGCTCGACCGCGCCGCCGCCCTGGCCAAACCGGGCGGCCGCATCGCCTACATCACCTGTTCGGTGTTGCCGCAGGAAAACGGCGAGCAGATCAAGGCCTTCGTCGCCCGCCATCCCGAGTTTTCGGTGGTGCCCCCGGAGCAGACGGTGACGGTGCTGTGGGACAAGGCCGAGGATTTTGCCGCCGCCGCGCTGCAGTCGGCGGAGGGCTGGCTGATGACGCCGCGCCGCACCGGAACGGACGGGTTTTTCGTGTCGGTGCTGAAGCGCTCGGGGGCTTTAGCCTGAGCTGTGAAGCCTCAGGAGGGCCTCGAATCAAAAATCTCGAAAACGACCCCATGCAAAGATAGAAATGCCGGTGCCGGCAAGCACGTGTCGCAGCGATAAAGCACAAATACGTCAGTAGTGCTTACCTGCACCGAAGCCTTTGCGGGTGACGATATGGTCCGTCATTGCGAGCGCAGCGAAGCAATCCATTTCGCAGCGTCAAGGAAGAATGGATTGCTTCGTCGCAAGCGCTCCTCGCAATGACGCCTTGAAACCTCACACCCTCACTCCGGCTTGATATTCGCGTCCTTCACCACCTTGGCCCATTTCTTGATCTCCGCACCGATATGATCGGCAAACTGGGAGGGCGTGCCGCCGACCGGCTCGACGCCCTGGTCCTGGAAACGGCGCTTGACGTCGTCCATCCCGAGGATCGCGTTCAGCTCGGTGTTCAGTTTGCGGACGAGTTCCGGCTTCATTCCGGCGGGGCCGACCACGCCGAACCAGACCGTGACCTCGTAGCCGGGAACGCCGGCTTCCGACACCGTCGGCACGTCGGCGGCAAGCTTCGAGCGCGCCGTGCTGGAGACGCCCAGCGCGCGCAGTTTTCCGCCATTGACCTGCGGCAGCACATTCGGGGTGTTGTCGAACGCGGTATCGATGTGATCGCCGAGCAGGTCGTTCACCATCGGCGCGCTGCCCTTGTAGGGGACATGCACGATGTCGATGCCGGCCATGCTCTTGAACAATTCCATCGACAGGTGGTTCGACGAACCGATGCCGGTGGAGCCATAGCTCACCTTGCCCGGATTCTTCCGGGCGTGGTCGATGAACTCCTGCACCGACTGGATCGGCATCGAGGGCCGGACGACGAGAAGATTTTGCGTCTGACCGGCAAAGATCAGCGGCGTAAAATCCTTCACCGTGTCGTAGGGCAGGCTCTTGTAGATGCTGGGGTTGGTGCCGAACGGGAAGGCGACGCCGAGCAGGGTGTAGCCGTCGGGCGCCGCCTTGGCGACGGAATCGGTGCCGATCAGCGTGCCGCCGCCCGGACGGTTCTCGACCACGACGGGAACGTTCCAGGCCTCGCTGAGTTTCTGCGCGAAGATCCGGCCCAACGTGTCGTTGAAGCCGCCCGGCGGATAGGGAACGACGTAGCGGATGGTCTTGTTCGGATAGTTCTCGGGATCAGGCGCCGAGGCGGTCTGCGCCTGCGCGGCGGATGCGCCGAGCAACAGAACAAGCAGCGCGCGGCAGGTGAAGTGAACAAGACGCGTCGCGCTCGATTTAACTCCAGCCTGCAGCGGTTCAGACATAGCAAGGTCCCTCGATCAATGGATGCGCGTTGATGAATGCCTCGTCGATCTCGACCCCGAGGCCGGGGATTTCAGACGGCTTGACGCAGCCGTCGGCATCGAGCGTGTAGGGAACGCCGCCGACTTCGTCGCGGAACGGATTGCTCGGGGCGACGTCGCCCTCGAAATAACCGGGCAGATCGACCGATGCCAGCACGTTGAGCGTGGCGCCCATGTTGATGCCGGTCGCCGAGGTGTGCGGGTTGAATGACAGCTTCCAGGCCGAGGCCATGCCGGCGATCCGCATCGTTTCGGTGACGCCGCCGGTCTTGGACAGATCCGGCTGCACGAAGCTGACGGCGCCATCCTCGATCAGGCGGGTGAACTCGAACCGGGTGAAATGATTTTCGCCGGCCGCGATCGGCGTGGTGCCGAACGATGTTGCGGTCTGGTAGGAGCGATAATCCTGCGCCGGGAACGGTTCTTCGAGCCAGCCGATCCCGAGTTCGTCATAGGCCGGCATCACGCGGCGCGCGTCGTCGACGCTGTACCCGGTGTTAGCGTCGACCAGGATATCGATGACGTCGCCGACCGCCTCGCGCACCGCGGTGGCGCGGGCGACGTCGTCGCGCGGATTGTCGCCGACCCGCAGTTTGATGGCTTTGTAGCCCTGCGCGATGTAGCCCAATGCTTCCTGCGCCAGCGAGGCCGGCGGCTGGTAGCCGAGCGAGATGCCGCCGGCATAGGCCTTGAGCGGCTTCGAGGTGCCGCCGAGCAGTTTGTACAGCGGCCAGCCCGCCGCCTTGGCACGGATGTCCCACAGCGCGAGGTCAAGGCCGCTCAGCGCCATCGCGGCGGCATAGCCCATCCCGTGGCTCGCCAGCTGCATCTGGTAGACCCGCTGCCAGACCCCGACCACGTTCATGGCATCCATGCCGAGCACGAGTTCTGACATCGTGGTGTCGATCAGCTTGGCGATCGCGCCCGGGCAGCGACCATGATGGGCTTCGCCCCAGCCAACCAGACCCTCGTCGGTCGTGACCTTGACCAGCACCGCGTCGCGCTTGACGGCGCGGCCGATGCCGAGCCGGACGTTCTGTCCCTCCGGCACCTTGTAGGAGATCGGGACGGCCTTGATCGATGTAATGCGCATGGGAAAACCTCAGGCTGCCTTGTAAGCGGGGTTGACGAGATTGAGCGGCGCTTCGCCGCGCAGGATACGGAGCATTTCCTCGGCCGCGCCAACCGCCATGGCGCGGCTGCTGGTGGCGGTGATCCCCGCGGTGTGCGGCGTCAGCAGCAGGTTGGGGCAATTGAACAGGGCGTTGTCGGGCGGCAGAGGCTGCACGTCGAACACGTCGAGTGCGGCGCCGCCGATTTTATTCGAACGCAGCGCGTCGATGAGGGCAGGTGTATCGATGACGGCGCCGCGCGAAACATTGACAAGCACCGCATGCTGTCGCATCCGGCCGATCAACTCGCGGTTGACCATGCCCCGGGTCTCGTCGGTCAGCGCGCAGCAGACCACGATGGCGTCGCTGCGCTCGAACAATTCAGGCAGCGAGGCTTCCGCGATACCCTGCGGCAGCGAACCCTTGCGGCGCGAGGTGCCGAGCACCTTCATGCCAAAACCGTCGCGCGCGATGCGGGCGATGTGGCGCCCGATGGTTCCGACGCCGAGGATGCCGAGCGTCGACGGGCTCAGCTCGGTCAGGCCATCGGCGGTCGCCCGGGCGGCGAGCCAGCCTTCGGCTCGCAGCTGGGTGTCGAGCTTCTGCAGGGGGCGGCGGAGATGGAATAATGCCGACATGACGTATTCGGCCACCGCGTTGGTGTTGCTGCCGGGCAGGTTGGCGACCGCAATGCCGCGCGCGGTAGCGGCCGTCACCGGAATGAAGTCGAGGCCGACGCCGTGGCGCACGATGGCTTTCAGGTGCGGGGCGTGATCGACGATGTCGTCGGGCAATTTGGCGCGCACGACGATGCCATGTGCCTCCGCTGCCCATTTGCGCAAGGTGTCCGGTTGCGCGTCGGGCGCGGTGATCAGCCGGACATGCGGCGCCAGCAACGCCTCGCCATCGCGGTGCATCGGATTGGTCAAGAGGACGACGGGTTTATCAGGCATCGGGGGCAGGCCCTTCGATAATGGGATTGGTGAGGCGGCCGAGGCCTTCGACCTCGACCTCCACGACGGAGCCTGGCTTGAGCCATGCCGGCGGCTTGTGCATGCCGGCCACGCCGGCCGGCGTGCCTGACGCGATGATGTCGCCGGGTTCTAGCGGGTGCAGGCCGGAGAGATAGCAGATGAGATCGGCAACGCCGAACAGCATGTCCCGCGTCGAGCCGAATTGCAGCGTGCGGTCATCGACTTTCAACGACACCCGCAGGGCCTGCGGGTTGGGCACTTCATCGCGCGACGCGAGGAACGGTCCGAACGGCCCGAACGTCGCATAATTCTTGCCGCGGTCGAAATGGCCGTCCGCCTTGATGATCTCGCTGGCGCTGATGTCGTTGAAGCAGCCATAGGCGGCGACGTGATTGAGCGCCTGGTCCTTTGTCACATTCTCTGCGCGCTCGCCGATCACAACCGCCAGTTCGGCCTCCCAGGTGACGCCGCCGATGCCGGCCGGCAGAATGACCTGATGTCCCTGGCCGGCAATCGTGCGCGGCGCTTTCATGAACAGCACCGGCTTTTCCGGGTGCGCCATGCCGCGCTCGGCAAGTGCGTCACGGTAATTATGCGCGATGCCGAAAACGCGCCGCGGCGCCGGCAGCGGCGCCATGAGCTTGATGGCATCGAGCGAAAGCGTGGCCTCCTTCGCAAGGCAGTGACCATGAATCCCCTTGATGACATCGGGGAGCCCGGCCTCGATCATGGCCTGCAGCTGCGGCGCTACGCCCGACAACGCCTCGCGCATCGAGGGATGGGCGAGATCGACGACCTTGTCGTCGGCGCCGCTGCCGTCGCCCAGCAGTACGCCCGCGCGCGCCACGCCGTGCGCGCTGAAGGTGACAAACTTCATGACCTGATCATCCGGCTCACGCGACCCGGTAGCGGTCGATCACGGCGCGATCGATCTCGATGCCGAGACCGGCGCCTGTGGGCACCGCGATGACGCCCTTGACCTGATGGATCGGCTGCACCGCGAGGTGATCGCGGAACGGGTTTTCCTCCTGCTCGAATTCCAGCATCGGCGGCATCGGAAACAGGCTCGGCGGCTGGTTCGGGATCGAGGCGAGGAAGTGGATGGTGGCGGCGAGGCCGACCGCCGAACCCCAGGCATGGGGGACACATTCCACGCCGTGGGTCGAGGCCAGCATCGCGATATTCTTGCATTCCGAGATGCCGCCGGCGGCGCAGACGTCGGGCTGCACGATATCCATCGCCTTGCACACAATGGCATCGCGAAAGCCCCAGCGGGTGAATTCATTCTCGCCACCGGCCACCGCCATGTCGAGCGCACGCGAAACCTCGACATAGCCGTCGATGTCTTCCGGCGAGATCGGCTCCTCGAACCATTCGATGTCGAGTTCTTCCAGTTGGCGGCCGAGCCGGATCGCGGCGGGAACGGTGAAACAATGATTGGCATCGACCATCAGCTTGATGTCGGGACCGATGGCGTCGCGTACCGCCTTGACGCGTTCAAAATCGCGCTTGATCGAGCCCAGCCCGATCTTCATCTTGATCGCCTTGAAGCCCGATTTGACATAGCCCGCGGCTTCCTCGACGGCTTCGTCGACCAGCCGGTCCATGTCGGTGAAGTAGAGGCCGGTGGCGTAGCAGTCGACCTCGGTGCGGAAGGCGCCGCCGATCAGCTTGTGAATCGGCTTGTTGCAGGCCTTGCCGACGATGTCCCACAGCGCGATGTCGATGCCGCTGATGGCGGCGATCGACATGCCCTTCGGGCCATAATCCTTGATCCGGTTATAGAGGTCTTCCCAGATCACCTCGATGTCGAAGGGATCGCGGCCGATCACCCGCGCCGCCAGCTGGCTGTCGATGAAGGCCTTTGCCACGGCGGAGGGGCCATAGCATTCGCCCCAGCCGACGATGCCGTCATCGGTCTCGATCTCGACCAGGCAGGTGCCGCGGGTTTTGTAGAGCCAGCCGCGCGAGGAGGTGAACGGACGCGCCACGGGGGCCGCGACGACGTGACAGGTGATTTTCTTGATGAGCAAGCGCTTGGCCTTTTGTTCTTCTGAGGGGATTGGGACCGGGCAGGGCGGCTTCGCGCCGCCTATTCTTTTTCTTTCGGGAAGGTCTTTTCCGCCACGGTGCCGAGGGCGGCCGCGACGTTGTCGACTTCCTTGGTGAGCGCATCGCCCGTGAGATCGTCGACCAGAAACGCGTTCTTCTTGGCAAATTCCACAAAGCGCGGATCGTTGATGGCGGCGCGGAAGGCGGTAATCAGCTTGGTCCTGACATCGGCGGGCAGGTTGGCCGGCGCGACGACATAGGCCATCTGCACCACGGGCCCGTAGGGGAACACGTCAAAGCCCTTGTCCTTGAAGGTAGGCACATCGGGAAACATCTCGAGCCGCGCGTTGGCGAACACGCCGAGCGGCGTCAGCAGTTTTTCCTGGATCTGGCCGAGCGTTTCCGACGGTTTCAGTACGCCGGAATCGACGTGCTGGCCGAGCAGGTCCGCCACCACCTTGGAGCCGCCGGTGTAGGGCACGTTGACATAATTGACTCCCGCGGCGCGCGCGGTCATCGACGCGAAGATGTGGTTCAGGTTGTAGCTGCCGGGGGTGCCGATCGACACCTTGTCGGGGTTCGACTTCATGTAGGCGATGAATTCGTCCAGCGATTTCTGCGGCGCCTTGGTCGACACCAGCAGCATCAGGGGATCGGTCGAGACCCGCGCGAGATGGGTGAAATCCGTATTCTTCAGCGGCGTCTTGCCCTGGGCGATCAGCGCCAGCGTCGAACTGGTGCCCATGCCGAGCGTGTAACCGTCAGGTGCTGCGCCCGCGACCCGGCGCATGCCGAGCGTGCCGGTGGCGCCGACGACGTTTTCGATGACGATCTTGATGCCGTGTTCGCGCAGGATCGGATCGAGCGCGCGGGCCGCGACGTCGTTCGAGCCGCCCGCGTTCCACGGCACGATGAAGGTGATGTCCCGCTGCGGAAAGTTTTGAGCATGGCTGGCGGTGGTTGACAGGGTGGCGGCAAGGCAGGCGAGCACGACCGCGGCGTTTCTGATCATTTTTGTTTCCTCCGGTTTTGATGTTTGTTACAACAAACATTGTCGACGGGTCAAGTTCCGAAAAACCGGTCCGGATTTGCGCCTGAACACGCGCGGGAGTAGCGAGGCCCCATGACGGCATTGAAACGAATCGAACGCGAACCGCTCTGGGACCTCGCCCACACCCAGTTGCAGGATGCGCTGCTGGCTGGCCGCTTCGAGCCGGGCACGGTGCTGACCCTGCGCTCGCTGGCCGAGAGTTTCGGAACCTCGATCACGCCGGTGCGCGACGCCGTCACCCGGCTGGTGGCGCAGGGCGTGCTGCAGCAGGGCGCGCGCAATTCGGCGATCGTGCCGCATCTGTCGCGCCGCGAACTCGAACATCTCACTGTGGTGCGCTGTGCGCTGGAAGGGCGCGCGGCGCGGGAGGCTGCCTCGCATCGCGACGAGGCCACGCTGCGCCGGCTGCAGGAGCGGCTGACGACGATGCAATCGCTGATCGCTGCGCGAAAACTCGAGTCTTATCTCGAGCATCACCGCAAATTCCATTTCGGAATCTACGCGATGTCGGGCATTCCGCTGCTGGTGGAGACGATCGAGAACATGTGGCTGCGCTGCGGCCCGGTGCTGTCCTTCGTGATCCCCGAATATGTCGTGCTGCTGAAGGGCACGGACCATCACACCGCCGCGCTGAAGGCGATCATGGCCGGTGACGCCGATGGCGCCGAGCGCGAAATCGTCGCCGACATCACCGAAGCCGCGCATTACCTCGCGGGCCTGGCGGATTCGACGGGGCAGTTGCGCCGGCCGACCGGCTGATGCGTAGGGTGGGCGAAGGCGCTCTTGCGCCGTGCCCACGATCTTTCACGAGATCACTGTTTTGAATGGTGGGCATGGCGCGAAGCGTGCGCCTTTGCCCACCTACAACGGTCAATCCACGATGAAGATTTTCGCGCCTGTTTTGGTCGAGGAGCGGTGCGCGGCATCGCCGTGGTCCGAGACCTGGTAGCTCATGCCCGGCATCAGCTTGAAAGTGCGGCCGTCGCGCAGTTCGGTATCGAGTTCGCCCTCGACGACATAGAGCACGTGGCCGCGGTCGCACCAGTGATCGGCAAGGTAGCCGGGCGTGTACTCGACCATCCGGACGCGGAGATCGCCGATATCGAGGGTGCGCCAGTGGGCTTGCCCTGATGCGCCGGGGTGCGTCACCGCGGCAACCTTGCTCCAGTCCGTGACGGTGAAGGGGAACGCAGGAATTTTCATGGCCGTTGGTCCCGTGCTGTCCGAGTGCCGCCTAATGCGCGAGGTGATTGGCCGAACCTTGCACGATCCGGCCGTCCGCATCGACCCTGAGATATTCGCAAATTCTGGCGCCGCGCTCGTTCGCATAAAACACCACGACGCTGTCGGGACTGACGAACAGGTCGATCAGGTGGAAGTGCAGGCCGGGCACCAGTTGCAGCGCTTTTCCCCAATACATCCGAAGCTTGGCCTTGCCACGTAACGTTCCACTGGAGTCAAAGCCGAGGGCTTGAATCCTGTCGGAAGTCATCTCGCTATCTTCAGCATAAAGCGCGAGAATCCGTTCGAGGTCGCGGGAATTCCAGGCCGCGATCCAGTCCCGCCCCAAACTGGCCAGATCGGCGGCGGCGTGAGACTGGGCTTGCATGGTTTCCTCCTGGCCTTTTCCCTGGCGGCATGCCTCGGCACATATAGGTCAATAATACTTACCTATATGGATCCAGTCCATCCCTGCAGAAGCATGTGGGCCGTCGTTTTGCGCGGTTGCGAGCAAGGCCCCCGTCGCGTATTTGCTGTCCATGACAGCCCCACAGCCAGCTTTGGAGTCGACGCCTTCGGTGGCCTCGGCGCACGACAAGATTCTGATCGTCGATTTCGGCAGTCAGGTGACGCAACTGATCGCGCGCCGGGTGCGCGAGGAGGGCGTCTACAGCGAGATCGTCCCGTTCCAGAAGGCCGAAGCCGCCTTCAGGGAGATGAAGCCGAAGGCGGTGATCCTCTCCGGCGGCCCGGAATCGGTGCATGAGGAAGGCTCGCCGCGCGCGCCGCAGGCGATTTTCGATTCCGGCGTGCCGGTGCTCGGCATCTGCTACGGCCAGATGACCATGGCGGCCCAGCTCGGCGGCGAGGTCGAGGGCGGCCATCACCGCGAATTCGGCCGTGCCGACGTCGAGGTCAAGGCATCAAGCGCGCTGTTCGATTCCACCTGGGGCATGGGCGAAAAGCATCCGGTCTGGATGAGCCATGGCGACCGCATCACCAAAATGCCGCCGGGCTTTACGGTGGCCGGCACCAGCGCCAATGCGCCGTTCGCGGTGATCCAGGACGAGAAGCGCCGCTATTACGGCCTGATGTTCCACCCCGAAGTGGTGCATACGCCCGACGGCGCCAAACTGATCCGCAATTTCGTCCGCAAGGTCGCCGGCCTGACCGGCGACTGGACCATGCGCGCCTTCCGCGAGGAGGCGATCGAGAAGATCCGCGCCCAGGTAGGCAAGGGCAGGGTGATCTGCGGCCTCTCCGGCGGCGTCGATTCCGCCGTTGCTGCGGTGCTGATCCACGAGGCCATCGGCGACCAGCTCACCTGCGTGTTCGTCGATCACGGTATGCTGCGGCTCGACGAGGCCAAGACGGTGGTCGACCTGTTCCGGCACCACTACAACATCCCCTTGGTGCATGTGGATGCCTCAAAACTTTTCCTCGGCGAACTCGCCGGGGTCACCGACCCCGAACTGAAGCGCAAGACCATCGGCCGTCTCTTCATCGACGTGTTCGATACCGAGGCGAAGAAAATCGGCGGCGCCGATTTCCTGGCGCAGGGCACGCTCTACCCTGATGTGATCGAGAGCGTCTCCTTCACCGGCGGCCCCTCGGTCACCATCAAGTCTCACCACAATGTCGGCGGCCTTCCGGCGCGCATGAACATGAAGCTGGTCGAGCCCTTGCGCGAACTGTTCAAGGACGAAGTCCGCGTGCTCGGGCGTGAACTCGGCCTGCCCGAAATCTTCGTCGGCCGCCACCCGTTCCCCGGCCCCGGCCTCGCCATCCGCTGTCCCGGCGACATCACCCCGGAAAAGCTCGACATCCTTCGCAACGCTGACGCCGTCTATATCGATCAAATTCGCAAAGCCGGCCTCTACGACACCATCTGGCAGGCTTTTGCCGTGCTGCTGCCGGTGAAAACCGTCGGCGTGATGGGCGACGGCCGAACTTACGAATACGTCGTCGGCCTCCGCGCCGTGACCTCGACCGACGGCATGACCGCGGATTTCTATGCGTTCGACATGAAGTTTCTCGGCGAGACCGCGACGCGGATCATCAACGAGGTCAAGGGCGTCAACCGGGTAGTGTATGATATTACGTCTAAGCCGCCGGGGACGATTGAGTGGGAATGATTTTGAGGCAAAAACCGAAAGTGTCGTGCGTTGTTCTGGACACGTCTGGGCAGCGGACTAAGACGTAGGGGCCCAGCAAGCTATGTAACGCTTCTCAAGGCGGAACATACCGTCGTCGCCGTTTCCGTCAGGCGCATGCGGACCGTGCGGATCGGGGTGACCGCTGTGGAAATACTCGGTGATATGGAAGCCACATACATTAACGTAAAAGTGGATGTTTCGCTTCTCAAAGTACGGAGTATGGGTCGTCCAAACTTCGGTGTCCGGATAAGTAGCCTCAATCGCAGCCCAAGCCTTGCGGCCAATTCCGCGGCCAAGTTCGTCGGCATGCACGAAAAAGAAATCGAGTGAGTTCCGGCGGGTCTCCGCATCAATCGATACGACCGCACCACCAACCCAACGGCCGTCTTCAAGTATCCGGTGAACCACGGCGTTAGGGGCCCCGAAAGAGGCGCTGACATCTTCGTCGGGCGGGATCGGCCCATCATCAATCGAGCCGTACGTTTCCACGACTGCGATGGCAAAGGCAGCCTGCAGGTCCTCGCGGAAGCGTGGCAGATCAGACGTTGATGCAATATCGAGGGTTATGTGGCCGGTCATTCGGTAAGCAGTCATCAGAATTCTACAAACTTGAACGTTGAACGGGACAGTTACGGTGACAGTGCACTTAACCGAAAGCAGGCGGCCGGTAGGCCTTGCTGACTGTCAAGCGGTTGTTGTCCGGTCTCGTTCTATCCAGCCGGGCCCTCGCCGGGTCGGTTGACGTCGGTTCCCGCGAAGTCCTCCCCCTTGAACAGCAGCGGCTCCCCGCGGGTCAGCGCCAGCGCGTAGGAAAAGCAATCGCCGTAATTCAGCGCGGCGGGATGGCGTCCCTTGCCGTATCGGCGCCAGGCGCGACGCGCGGCGTCCATCTGTTCGGCATCGACCGGGACGACCTCCGCGCCGAGCTTGAGCAGCCAAAGATCGAACTCACGTCCGCCGGCGTCGCCCAGCCGCGTTTCGAGCACGATGGTGGTTTCGAGCACGGTCGCCGCGGAGGGGACGGGATCATCCGCAATCCGCTGCTCGAACTCCGCCGCGTCAGCCTCGTTGAGGGCGATCGCTGCGATGACCGATGTGTCGATCACCATCAGCGCGGCAACCCATGTTCGTCATAGCCGAGAATCTCTTCGGGCCTGCGCTCGTCCAGCACCGGCAAGGCGCTCCAGCGCCGGCGGATGTCCGCGAGATCCTCCAGCAGGACCGCCTTGCGGGAATGGCGGCCAACCCGGCGCAGCTGCGCCTCGATGGCGCGTTTGGTCGCCATCGTGATGCTCTCGCCGGTCAGCCGAGCGAGCTCTCGTGCCAGCTGCTCGGTTTCAGGGTCCTTGATGCTCAACGCCATCAACAGGTTCCTTGGTTCCTAGAAAGGTATATTCTACGTGATGAATCTGCAAGTTCCTGCAAGATTCGCGTTCGAGGCACTTTTTGCAGCATCCTTGCAACGGGCCTACGCGGCGTTCGTGAGTTACGGCAGAGGGAGTGGCCACTCCGCTGGCTTGAACTTCGGCGATGTCTTCAGTTATGCGCTCGCGAAGGTGCGGGGCTTACCGTTGTTGTGGACCGGAGGTAGCTCCGTATATTCGGGTAAAAGCCAGCCGCCGTCCCTGTCTTCCGACGAAAATCTGGCGACCAGGTCCGGGATACGGAGCAGTGCGGCCAAGCCCATTACCGAAAGAAAGACGCTTATCCCAAGTCTCGTCCTGGGCATTCCCAGGCGCAGGAGCGATGGATTTACGTTCTGGATTTCGTTGACGAAGGGCCGCAGCGTTTTGTCGTAGAGCGCAAACGCTCGCGCGAGATTTTTCGTATTGCGATTGATCTCGCCCGCCAAGACATAAGCTCCGACCAGACTGCCGGATACGCCCATGCCGCTGAATGGGGATGCACAATGTGCGGCATCGCCGACGAGAACGACACGACCGTTGTACCAGGTGTCTGTGCGGACCTGCACCACTTCCTGAGAGTAAAAGTTGGACGTCGTCATCATGCCCTGGATGAATCGATCGGTCTGCCAGCCAGGGTCCCGGAACCGCTCTAACCAGAATTGCCTTTGCTGGTCCAGCGGCGCTCTGTGAATCGCTGAAGCCTCTTCAGAACTTTCCCTGAGCACGAAGTAGACTTGCGTTTCCGTCGGATTATGGCTCCGTCGCATGATCATCCGACCGCCAGGAGCGAGGTACGTATTGCGGATGTTGCCGTCGTCGGCCGCAGTACGCGGGATGAACCAATAAGCCATGTGGATGCCCATTCGCAGATAGGGGTCGGCTGTATCCGGCGGCAGGATACCCTTGCGAATGCGCGATCCCTGACCATCGGCTCCGACCAGCAGATCGTAGGTGTCGGAGGTGCCGTCGGAGAAGTGAGCCAGAACCTTCTCGTCGGTCTGCTCGAAGCGCTCAACGGTCCTGTCAAAGACATATTCGACGTCGTCCTTGGTCGCGTCATGGAGAATGCGCACGACGTCGCCGCGCATGATCTCGTATTCGGACGTGAGAGATTGCGCGCCGCGACCGGATCGGTTGGCCATCATCGTCGCCTTGGGACTGCCCTGGGAGTCGACGAACGAGACGCCGGCCTCGTCGACAAGATTGTTCCGGACGATGTCGATGAGACCCATGCGCTTGGCGGCCTCGATGCCCTGTCCGCGCAGGTCCACCTGCGCGCCCGTGGCCCTGAGCGCTGGGAAACGCTCGACGACGACGACTCGATGGCCGCTTCGAGCGAGCCAATAGGCTAGGGCCGGCCCTGCGATCCCACCGCCGCAGACGAGAATTTTGAGAGGGCAATTCTCAGTTTCAATCTTCATCCGCGCAACTCGAATCTATCGGTGATAGGTTGATTTACAGGTTTCCCTATCACCGATAGATTGTCAAGATGACCAAGTTAAATCGTGAAACCGTAATTGCCGAAGCGCTCGATCTGCTCGATGAGGTTGGCTTCGAGGGCATCAGCACGCGACAACTCGCCAGGCGGCTCGGCGTCGAACAACCGTCGCTGTACTGGCATTTTCGCAGGAAGGAGGAATTGCTCGTCGCCATGGCCGAGACTGCAATGGTGCCCCATGCGACCGCTCCGCTTCCAACGCCATCCGACGACTGGCGTGTTTGGTTTCTCGACAACACGCGCAGTTTCCGGCGAACGCTGCTGGGACGGCGCGACGGCGCAAAGCTCCACGCGGGCAGCCGCCCGCGCGCCACGGACGTCGATCGGATTGCCCACAAGATGGCCTTCCTGGTTGAGTCCGGTTTGCCCGAACGAGACGCTCAGATGGCGATGCTCGCGTCCAGTCGCTTCACGGTCGGAAGCGTGCTCGAGGAACAGGCCGAAGCCAGTCTCGGCGCGACTGCGGACGATGTGATCGGGATTCCGCAGATAGATCACGAAGCCGCTTTCGAAGAAGGGCTAAAGCTGATCCTTGATGGTCTCGCCGCACGAGGTGAGCGCCGATCCACGAGATCATAAACGATCGGACCAAATTTTGGTTCGGGCTGGCCGCTACGCGTTTACGACCACAACGGCTAAAATGTCGCGTAAGCATGCAGGACGCAGGATGGTTTGAGCCACCAGTCCGCGGCAGCGTCACCCTGGATCACTACATCAATGATTTGGTGAGGAAGGGATATCCTCGACGATAACCGCGTTAAGGACATAGGACGCCGCGACGTGGGCGGTCCCGCGATGCGGGAGCATTCAAGGAACCATATGGCGACGCGACTGATATGGGGAATTCTGTAGGCCGGCGACATTCTCTGGACCGAAGGAACCGTCATGGCAGTTGGCAGCGTGGCCGGCGGCCATTTCGGCGCGCGGCTGTCGAGCCATGTGCAGGCGCGCGTCTGGACGTTCCGCATTCTCGTGGCCGTCATCTCGCTCGAACTCGTGCATCTGCTCTGGCATTACACGGCAACCCTGCGCGCCGCCGCGTCTTGAACGACTGCGGTGCCCGGCCTTCGTACTGCGGGAACCCGAACCGAATCCAGCGCGCAGGGTGGATTAGCGGATCGCAACACGCGACGTATCACCGCATGTCGCATGTGGCCCGCATGCCTAGCTCTGTGCACGGGCCATGAAGCAAGGAGATCACCATGACACCAAGACAGGCCGTGTTCCCCGCCGGACGGCAAGCGCTGTACGAGAAATACAAATATTCGGCGGCGATCCGCTCGGGCGACCTGCTGTTCGTCTCGGGTCAGGTGGGGTCGCGCGAGGATGGCAGCGCCGAGCCGGATTATGCACGTCAGGTCGAGCTCGCCTTCGAAAACCTGAAGGCGGTGCTGACAGCCGCCGGGTGCACCCTCGCTGATGTCGTCGATGTCACCACGTTCCACACCGATCCCGAGGCGCAGCTGGAAAGGTTTCTCGGGGTTCGCGACAGATATCTCGGCGAACCGCCTTATCCGAACATCACGGCGGTGGGCGTCAACTGGCTGGCCGGGTTCGATTTCGAGATCAAGGTTATCGCACGCATCCCTGGCGGTGGCTGAAGGTGATCTCGGATGCACGATCTTGAACGCAACAAGGCGAATGTGATCGCTTTCTACCTGATGATGTTCAACGAGGGCAGGCCGGGTGAGGCCGTCGAGCTGTATGTCGGTGACGACTATATCCAGCACAATCCGCATGTCGCGACGGGCAAGCACGGTTTTGTCAGTTATTTCGACCGCATGGCGCGGGAGTGGCCCGGCAAGCGGGTCGAGATCAAGCGGGCGATCGCCGAGGGCGACCATGTCGTGCTTCACTGCTTCCAGCACTGGCCGGGCGATCACGATTACGCGGGGATCGATATCTTCCGGCTCGATAACAGGGGAAAGATCGTCGAACATTGGGACGTGCTGCAGGTCATCCCCCGGCAAGCGGCGAACCCGAACGGCATGTTCTGATCTCCGCGCTGCATCGCACGTTGATGGCGGCCGCGATCGGCGGCGGAAACATTGCGCCATGGAGGCGCCGATGCCAATTCAGCGAAAGTTAAGACGTCGCAGTGCACCCTCCCGCCTTTCGTGAATGCTGGAGAATCACCATGGCGATGGTTGCGCGCGGGCTGGCGTTTGCCGTTCTGACGCTGTGCATTTCCTTCACGGCCCCGCGCGCGGTCGCCCAGGACAAGAGCGGCGCCATTTCCGTCGCCTCGGGCGTCCAGTATGAACTCATCGGCCGCTGGGACGCCGACAAGCTCAACAAGGTCCTGACCGAAGATACGCCCAAATTTTTCGGCGTGACGGTCAAATACACCGCCGCCAGGAATGCGGTGAACCTCTACCGTGTGACCTATTCCTCTGTTGTGCCGGAGCGCGGCAACAAGCCGATCGTCGCCACCGGGCTTGTCGCGGTGCCCGATGGCGTCGGCGCCTCGTTTCCGATGGTGTCCTATCAGCACGGTACCGTTTACGAGAAACAGCAGGTGCCGTCGTTTCCCGATCAGTCGCCGGAGACGCAACTGATGCTGGCGCAGTTCGCGGGGCAGGGCTACATCGTGATCGGCGCCGATTACTTCGGCATGGGGTCGTCCAAGGAGCCGGAAGGCTACATGGTCAAGGCCAGCCATCAGCAGGCGAGCTATGACATGCTGCTGGCGAGCCGCGCCGTGCTCGCCCATCTCAGGGTCGCGAGCACCAAGCTGTTCATCGGCGGCTGGTCGCAAGGCGGTTTCGTGGCCATGGCCTTCCTCGAGAAGCTCGAGAGCGCCGGCATCAAGGTCGACGCCGCCGCGACCGCGAGCGCGCCGGTCGATGTCTTCGTGGCGCTCAACGGATTTCTCAACTTTCCGCGCAAGAACGACGCGAGCTGGGTGAATTCGCTGTTCATCCTGTCGTCGTTTTCCTTCGAGAACTACTACGGCGTGCCGGGCCTGGCGCGTTCGCTGATCAACGATCAGTACTATGACGTCGCGCGCAAGGCCTATCTGCGCGAGCCGTTCAATCCGGCAGACGTGCCCGCCGATCTGCACAAGCTGCTGAAGGCGGACTATTTCAATCCGGAGTTCTTTGCCGAGTCGGCTTACGGGCGGCTGGTGGCCCAGACAACGGCCTATCGCTGGATCATTCAATCGCCGGTGCGCAATTACTATGGCGAGGCTGACGAGGCGATCTCGACCGGGCTCGGCCAGCTCGCGATGAACTACCAGCGCGCGATCGGCAACGGCAATCCGGCGGTCGAGGCGATCTCGGCCGGGCAGACCTCGCATCGCGGCACCTATGCCACAGCGGTGCCGCTGTGGAAGGCGTGGTTCGACGGCTCGCGTTGAGGCGAGGCGAACGAAAGCTGGAGCAAGCCGCTCACCGGCAGCTCAGGCCGCATCGGCCCTGGCAAAATGCGCCATCTGGTCGGCGTGGGCCTTCACAAAGGCCGGCCGCGATGTGGCGCGCTTCACATAGTCGCGACAGGCGGGATGGTTCGCCAGGCCGTCAAACCGGTCGACGAGGCGCAGCACGTCCGCCATCAGAATGTCGGCGACGGAGAAGGTGCCGGCCAGCCATTGCCGTCCTGCCAGCACCGGCTCCAGATGCGTCAGGCGGTGCTGGTGCAGGAAGCCGTCAAAGAGCTTCCATTCCTGCGTGTCGCCGGTGTTGCCGGAAAAGACCAGCAGGGACCAGGGCAGGCTGGCCGCCTCGACCGAGTTGAGCGCCGCGAACAGCCAAGCGATGGCCTCGCTGCGGCCGCTGGGATCGGCGGGCAGCAGCGCCGGGCTGAGTTCGCCGAGATGCAGCAGGATAGCGCCGCTCTCGAAGATCGAGATGTCGCCATCGGTCAGCCACGGCGTCTGGCCGAACGGCTGATGGGCCCAATGTTCGGGACCCCGATCGCGGAACGGCGTGCTCTCGACGCGATAGAGCAGGCCTGCCTCTTCCAGCGCCCAGCGCGCCCTGATGTCGCGCACATACCCGCGCGGCGGTTCGGGAACCCAGTCGTAGGTGGTGAGGATCAACTCGCCCATGTGGCACTCCCGGCAAAACCCTAAAGGAAAGCGTCGAGGAAAACGGGTAGCTTGTCGAGCAGGCCATTCCAGCCTTGCTCGTGACTCTGGCGCGCGTCTTCGTCGGGAAGATGCGCGTGCAGCAGTGTCAGCCGCGTGCCGCCGTCGACAGGCTCGAGCAGAAACGTGACCAGCGACTCCGGCTCTCGCACGCCCGGCAAGTCCCAGGTGAATACCAGCTTCTTCTCGGGGATCACCTCCTGATAGATCCCGGTCGGATTGTGCTCCTCGCCATTCAGCAAGCGGAATACGACGCTGAAGCGGCCTCCGGGCCGCACGTCCGCCTCGGCGCGGAGCGTCGGCCCGGCATCGGGACCCCACCACTGCATCATCAGTTCGGGTTGCGTGATCGCCGCCCAGACTTTTGCGGGCGAGGCCTTGATGTGGCGCACGATGGTCACGCTCGGCAGGCTTCCCGTCATCGCGCGTCATCCTTTTCGACAAGCGCCACCAGTCGATCGAGGCTGACCGTCCACAAGCGTTCATAGCGCTTCAGCCACTCCATCGCCTCGCGCATCGGCCCGGGCGAAAGATGCACCGACACGATGCGGCCGGTTTTGGTTCGCGTGATCAATCCCGCATCCGACAGCACATCCAGATGCTTCATCAAGCCGGGAAGTTTCAGCGAAAACGGGCGCGCGAGTTCGCTCACCGAAAGCCCAGGCTTTTCCTTCAGCCGCAGCAGCACGCCCCGCCGGGTGGGATCGGCGAGCGCGGAGAAGGTGCGGTCCATGCGTGACGCGTGATACTTCGCCATGTAGCGAAGTATTGCTCTTGTCGTACGCGGAGTCAATCACCGGGCGTCTCTGCTGTGAACCGGAGACACTGGGTTCCGATGGACGAGGTTCGCGTCGCGCCCGCCGTGCGACCGTGCTAGCCACGACACACGGCAGGATTCGCACACGATGAAAGATTTCATGGCCCCGATCCGTACGTCGATCCGCGTTTCCTCGCTTCTGATCGGCCTGATCGTTTCCCTATTTGGAAACTCTCCTGTCGCGGCGCGGGCGGCCGATGCTGACGCCTTCTATCGGCCGCCTTCGCCGCTGACGCCCGCCGAACACGGCGCCGTCATCCGTTCACGCGCGCTGACCGGTTCCGCCGCGCTGCCAAGCGCGGCACGCAACCTGCTCGTGCTGTATCATTCGCGCAGCATCGACGGGCGGGATATCGCGGTGTCCGGGACGATCGCCATTCCCGCAGGCGAGCCGCCCGCCGGTGGCTGGCCACTGACCAGCTGGGCCCATGGCACCACCGGCATCGGTCCCGCCTGCGCGCCGTCGCGCGACACGCCGACCGGACCGGAGCACGTGTTTCTGGGCATGAAGCAGAAGCTGATGGATGACTACGTCCGGCGCGGATATGTCGTGGTCGCCACCGACTATGAAGGGCTCGGCGGCCCCGGCCTGCATCCGTTTCTGCAGGGGACGTCGGCCGGCCGCGGCGTGATCGATATCATGCGCGCCGCGCGCGCGATGGATCACGCGATCGGCGCGCGCTACGTCGTCATCGGCCATTCGCAGGGCGGGCATGCCGACCTGTTCGCGGCCTCGATCGGCCCGGACTACGCGCCGGAATTGAAGCTGCTCGGCAATGTGGCGATGGCGCCCGCCTCGCATATCGCCGCCACCGTGCAGGGGATGGCCGCCGCAGCAAAACCGTCCTATGCGCTCGGCTACGCGATGTATGTGCTGCAGTCGTTCGCCTCCAATCATCCCGGCATCGATCTGAAGAAAATACTGACGCCGGCGGCATTGGCGCATCTTCCGCAAACGCGGCGGGATTGCATTACCAGGACGGTGAGCCAGGGCTATTGGGCGACATCGATTCCGAAGCAGCAGTTTCTGCCGCGGGCGGATCTCGCGCCGGTGCTGAAGGTGGCCGCGGCCAATGAGCCCGACGGCCTGCGGATCGCGGCCCCGACCCTGGTCGTGCAGGGCACCGCCGATGACACCGTGCTTCCGGCGTGGACCGATGCGGTGGTGCGCTCGCTCTGCGAGCGAGGAAACGGCCTTCACTACAGTGTCTATCCCGCGGCGACCCACGAAACCATCGTGACGCAAGCCAGCGAGCAGGTGAGAAATTTCGTCGATGCACGATTCGCCGGCGGCGCCGCGCCTGGCAATTGCGGCGACCTACCCGCCGCCGCGCAGGTCCCTCGGGCGCAATAGCGAAAAGGATTCCGGCTGGCCAGGTTGGACCGCGCAATGCGGCTTCGCCGCAACGCCCGGCGGCTGTTGGCTCGGATCCGAAAGGTAAGTTACGGGCCTGCCTCTCTCACCCCCGCGACAGTTTCTCAAACCGCTTGATCAGACGCTCGCGCTTGAGGCGGGACAGCCGCTGGATCCAGAACATGCCGTTCAGCTGGTCGATCTCATGCTGGTGGCAGACCGCGCGCAGGCCATCGGAGTCTTCGGTCTGCGGCCTGCCTTCAAGGTCGCGATAGTCGATCCGGACGCGCGCATGACGCCTGATCTCGTCATTGACGCCGGGCATCGAGACGCTGCCTTCGCTGTACATGATCATGTCAGGCGATGCCCATGATATCTCCGGATTGACATAGGTCCGCGCGCCCGCGATCGGATCGAGATCAAGCACTACGACCCGCAGCGACATGCCGATATGCGGCGCAGTGATGCCGATACCGGGGGCGGCGTGCATGGTCTCGAGCAGGTCTTGCGCCAGCTCGCGCAGCGCGTTGTCAAACACAGTCACAGGCTGCGCCGGCAGCGCGAGCCGGGGGTCGGGATAACGGATGATGGGGCGGATGGGCATGACCTGTTGTTTAGGCCGGTGACCGGAGCAAGACAACGCGGCCATTCGTACCGCGTGCGCAGGGCCGTCGCGTCGTCCGAGCTGCATAAGGGTTCCAGCCGCCGCTGCCGGTGACCTCCCGACATGGAAATCTTTCGTCGTTCCGGGGTTCAATGCAGCTATTCAATGATGTAGGGCAGGGACGCGGTCGATCAAGGATAGCCGATAGCCGGAATACGCCGGCCGATGTAAGTCGAAGCTTTGCAATGCTCCGCAAGCGTCAAAATCCAAAACACCATTCAAGGTTCGCCGATGGCACCCGTCAAGATCGACCCCGATAAAATCCGCGCGTTCAAGGATGCGAAGAGCTTTTACACATGGCTCAGCCAGCATCACGACAGGGAAGACGAAATCTGGATCAAGATCCACAAGGTGGATTCCGGATTGCCGTCGATCACGCCGAAGGAAGCCATCGAGGTCGTGCTGTGCTGGGGCTGGATCGACGGCCTGCGCAAGGGGTTTGACGACAACAGCTTTCTGCAGCGCTATTCGCGCCGCAAGGCGAAAAGCGTCTGGAGCCGGATCAATGTCGACAATGTCGCGCGGCTGATCAAGGAGGGCCGGATGACCGAACACGGCCTGAAGAAAGTCGACGAGGCCAAAGCGGACGGACGCTGGGCGCGCGCCTACAACAGCAAGGACACGAAAATCCCGGATGACCTGCAGGCCGCGATCGATGCCGAGCCGAAGGCCAAAGCCATGCTGGCGAAGCTCAGCGCGCAGAACCGTTTCGCGCTGGCCTTTCGCATGCTCAACATCAAAACCGAGGCCGGACGGAAGAAGAAGATCGAGGGGTTTGTCGCGATGCTCAAGCGCGGCGAAACGATCTACCCGCAAGGCAAGAAATGATCCTGCGCGCCGTGATGGCGCGGCAGGGGGACTACGAAGCCCGCTTCGCCAGCCGCTTTTGATGGGCTGCAAAGCGTTTGCGAAAATCCGCGGCGAGGTCGGCGAGGGTCATTTTTCCGAAGCGGTCGAGCAGCAGCTGGCGAGCCTTGCCGAGCGCTTCGTTCAGTCCATCGTTGACGGCCTGCTCCACCAGGCAGCGGGGATCATCGTCAGCGAGCCCGAGCGCGAACACCGGCGGGTTGCCGAGCGCGGCATAGACATCGAGCAGCGTCAGTTGATCGAGCGGGCGTGCCAGTTTCCAGCCGCCGCCATGGCCTTTTTCCGACGTGACGTAGCCGTTGTCGCGCAGCCCCGCCATGGTGCGCCGGACCACCACCGGGTTGGTGTTCAGCATCCGCGCAATCTCGTCCGACGTTAGCGGCTGTTCGCGCTGGTCCATGTGGATCAGCACGTGCAGCATGCGCGAGAGTCGGTTGTCGCTGCTCATCTCGGATCTTTCGTCGGTGCCTAAGCGCGTCGCGGATCGCCAACCTAACGCAAAACCAGTCTTGTAACAACGGGGGTTGCGAAAGGATGGCTGGTGTCGTATCATGTAACTATTGATGATGCGAGAGAGGACCGAGGTTGATGACACGCCAGCCCGCCGTTGCCGGTGAACATTCCAATGGAGGCGACAAGGATCGCTACGACGTGATCGTTGTCGGCGGCAGTTTCGCCGGCATGTCCGGCGCCATGCAGCTCGCCCGCGCGCGCCGCCGCATCCTGGTTGTCGATGCAGGCCGCCCGCGCAACCGTTTCGTCGCCAGCGCCCATGGCTTCCTCGGGCAGGACGGCAAATCGCCACGCGAAATCATCGGCCTGGCGCGCCAGCAGCTCGCGGCCTATCCGACGGTGGAGTTTTTCGCCGGCGAAGCGGTCGAAGGCCGCCAGCGCGATGCGCATTTTGAACTGGGCTTGAGCGACGGGCAGGCCGTGCGGGCATCGCGGCTGCTGCTCGCGACCGGCGTGCGCGACGAACTGCCCGTCATCGCCGGCATGGAGGAACGGTGGGGCATCTCGGTTTTCCAGTGCCCTTACTGCCATGGCTATGAAGTCGGCGGCCGACAGCTCGGGGTGATCGCAAGCCACCCGATGTCGGCGCACCAGGCGTTGATCGTCTCCGATTGGGGACCGACCATCTATTTCACGCAGGGAATGTTTGAGCCGGACGAGGCGCAACTGTCCATGATGGACGCCCGCGGCATCCGCATCGAGCGCGTGCCGGTGGTGGAGATGCTGGGCGGCGGCACGTCGATCGACGCCGTCAGGCTTGCAGACGGCAGATCCGTCGCCGTCCACGCCGCCTTCACCGCCCCCAAAACGCATATGGCCAGCGGCCTCGCCGAAAAGCTCGGCTGCGAATTCGACGACGGCCCTTTCGGGCATCTAATCCGCACCAATGAGCAGAAGCAGACGACGATTGCCGGCGTGTACGCGGCCGGCGATGCCACAAGCGCGATGGCGAACGCCACGCTGGCTTCCGCCGCCGGCGTGATGGCGGGGGTAGGGGCGCACCAGTCCCTGATCTTTGAACAGGCGAACGCTCGCCAACGCAACAGCCACACGCCGATCAATCCGGAGACCCATCATGCATCCTGACATAGTCGCGGCCCACTTCGCCGATCCCGCCGCCGCCGAGCATTATGCCGAGGGGCCGCCACGCCTCGTGCCAGGGTTCGCCGACCTGCACCGCATGAGCGGCATCCTGCTGGCGGAGCGCGCCCCCGAAAATGCGCGGGTGCTGGTGCTGGGGGCCGGTGGCGGCCTGGAACTGAAGGCCTTTGCGACGGCGCAGCCCGGCTGGAGTTTCGACGGCGTCGATCCCGCCGGCGCGATGCTGCAACTGGCCGCGCGCACGCTGGGGCCGCTGGCGTCGCGCGCGCGTCTGCATCAGGGCTATATCGACGACGCGCCGGAGGGCCCGTTCGACGCGGCGACCTGCCTGCTGACCCTGCATTTTCTCGATGCCGGGGAACGGCGGCGCACGGTCTCCGAAATTCGGCGCCGCCTCAAACCCGGCGCGCCGTTCGTCGCCGCCCATACCAGCTTTCCGCAGGGCGAAGGCCGCGCGCGATGGGTGGCGCGATACGGGGCTTTTGCGATCGCCTCCGGTATCGATCGCGCCCGGGCGGAAGGCGCTCGCGCGGCCGCCGAGACGCATCTGCACACACTCAGTCCCGAGCAGGATGAAGCGGTGCTGCGCGAGGCCGGCTTCTCCGACGTCAGCCTGTTCTATGCCGCCTTCACCTGGCGCGGCTGGGTCGGCTACGCCTGATGCGTGGCGGCTTCTGCAACGCCGTCGATCGGAGCGCGCCAATCTCGGCGCGCAGCCAATCGGCGACGGCCGTCACGACAGCACTCATCGGCCGGTCCGCCACCGTCAGCATGCGGTAGGCCAGGCCTTCGACCACGGGGCCGAAGGGTTGGACCAGCCGGCCGGCCGCAAGTTCATCCTCAACGAGGCTGAGGCTGAGCAAAGCCACGCCCTGGCCGGCCACGGCGGCCTGAATGGCGTGGCTTTCATCGGAGAATTTCAGCTGCGACCTCGGCTCGTTCTCGATCAGGCCGGCGGCTCGAAACCACGCTGCCCAAGTCGGACTGATGGGATCGGGGCGGTGCCATTCGAAGTGAATGAGGGGGACGCGGTCCAGATCGGCGGGGCTGCGGACGCCCAGACTGGGATTCGCGACCGGCGCGAAACGATCGGTAAACATCACTTCTGCACGAAGGCCCGGATAAGGACCCTGGCCGTAGCGGATCGCCAGGTCGATCGCATTGCTCTGGAGATCAACGGTCGCGTCCGATGCGTGCAGCTGCAGGTCAATGTCCGGATGAAGCGCCTGAAACCGCGTGACCCTCGGCACCAGCCACTTCGCCGTGAAGGCGGTGGTCGCGGAGATCGCCACGCTCGCCCGGCGCCTGGTTTTGCGCAGGCGGTCGAACGCCGCGGCGAATGAATCAAAGCCTTCGCGCAGCACCGGATAAAGCAACTGCCCGGCCTCGGTCAGGACGACCTGACGCGTTCGCCGCTCGAACAGCGCGAGCCCGGTGTGTTCCTCCAGCGACTTGATCTGGTGGCTGATGGCCGTCGGCGTCACCGCCAGGTCGATTGCCGCCTGCTTGAAGCTGCCACAGCGCGCCGCGGCCTCGAAGGCGCGCAGGGCTGACAGTGGCGGAAGCTGGCGCATCGTGGTCCTATAGATGAGTTCTGATCATCCAATGCCTGACGATTACGCGTTTGTCCAATGAGAAATAGTCCTCCAATTATAGGCTGTGAGACAGAATCGATGCCCATCGTTGATGATCCATACTCATCCATGCGCCGCGCTGGCGAGAACCCGAAGGGAGAGGATAAATGACTTATCAGTTCGAAGCCGGGCGCATCTACCGGATGCCGACGCATTTCGGACCGGCGCCCGGGCCGCGCCAAATGCCTGACGACATCGGGGCCGACCCGAAGCGAAGTCCGCGACGCCTGTCCGTCACGGCGAGCTTTTTGACCGATGCCGCGATGCTGGAACGGCATCTGCCGGATGGTTTCAGCCTTTCCGGCGAACCCGTGGTCACGGTCGAGTTTCATCACATGACCGAGATCGACTGGCTCGCGGGGCGTGGCTACACCATGATCTGGGTCAGCTGGCCGGCGACGTTCAGCGGTAGCCGCGACCGGGCCACCGGCAAGTTTCTGGCCGCCGTCTGGGAAAATCTCGCCGATCCGATCATCACGGGGCGGTGCGAGATCGGGCATCCCAAACTCTATGCCGAGATCGCGGAGCCCCGAAGGTTTGACGGCGGTCAGATCTGCGCGGCAGGCTGGATGGGATTTCGCTTTCTCGAGCTCGAGGTTTCGCAGTTGGAGAAAACGGATCCGCAGCGGCAGGGCGCCGCTTCGGACGGAACCCTGATGCTGAAATACACGCCGCGCACCGGCGCCTGGGGCGAGGCGGATTTATGCCAGGTCACTCTCACGCCGGCCGACGATCCGGACAACCATATCGAGCAACGCCAGGCGGGGGTGGGCGCCGTGCGCTTCCGCAAGGCGAGCTGGTCGGACCTTCCGACCATGCATCACGTGGTGAACGCACTGGCCGCGTTGCCCGTCATCGAAGCGCGCGGTGGCGCGGTCACGCTCTCGCGTGGCGGAAAGTCCTATCGCGACCAGCGCGTGCTCCTCTAGCGCGGTCGCTCCAACGATCCACGCCCGCCACGTCATTGGCTCAAGATGAATCGTTCTCAGCGGCCCGCGGTCAACGAATGGAGAAGCTCATGTTGCACCGTGTGATGACCCGGCCCGATCCGTATGAGCCCTATCTGCTGTCGCAGGGAATAAGGTTCGGCGAACTGCTCTTCATCTCCGGCCAGGCCGGTTACGCCGACAACGGCAAGATCGTCGAAGGCGGTTTCCGGGCGCAGGGCGAGCAGGCCTTCGTCAATCTGCGCCGCGCGCTCGAGGCCGGCGGCTCGAGCCTGAAGGACGTCATCAAGGTGACGATCTTCCTCACCGACATGGCCAACTTCAGGGAGGTCGTCGATCTGCGCCGCGCGTTCTTCAGTGCGCCATATCCCGCCGACACCATCGTCGAAGTCAGGGCGCTGTACACGCCGGAAGCCATGATCGAGATCGAAGCGATCGCCGCGGCCCCGACGGCGGCGAGGCCGTAAGGCAGCGCGCGATGAAATCGCCGCGCCGGCGGGATTTTCCCTTCTCGAATCTGTGAGCATATCGCCGAAAGGAAACGCTTGAGATTGCTGCCGGGCGGGGTGGTGTGCCAGCATCATCATCTGCTGACGCCGGAAGCTATTTCGATGAAATCAAAGCGCCAAAATCTCAATTCCGCCATCAAGTCGAACAAGGAACCCAAGCTCTCGCGCGTCGTCGCGCCCGCCGGTCTTTCGCCGGTGGACTGGCAGCGCGGCTTGCGCCGCCAGTTCGGTCGCGAGCAGGCGTTCGGGCTTGAAAATCTCGGTAGCGAGCCATTTTTCTCCGAGTTTCGGGTCAGCAATCCCGTTTCGAAATCCAGCTATCGCGTGGTGATTCGCGGCTTGGGGCCGGGTGGCAATTTCTGTTCCTGCCCGGACTACGCGACCAGCGAGTTGGGTACTTGCAAGCACCTTGAGTTTACGCTTGCCCGGCTGGTGAAAAAGCGCGGCGCGCGGAAGGCGTTCGCGCGCGGCTACCAGCCGGCATTTTCCGAGTTGTACTTGCGCAATGACGGCAAACGCTGCGTGCATTTTCGCGCCGGAACGGATTGTCCGGCGACGGTGCGCAAAGCTGCCACCGCCCTGTTCGATGCCGAGCGCGACGGGATGCTGCCGGAGGAGCGGCTGGGCGACCTCGAGCACTTCATGACCATGGCGGCGAACAGCGGTCATGAGCTGCGCGCCTATGACGATGCGCTGGATTTTGTCGCGGGAAGGCGGGATGCGGAGCGGCGAGCCGCGAAGCTCGCGCAATTGTTTCCGCGCGGCGCTGCCGATCCGAAACTGCAGACCTTCCTGAAGGTGCCGCTCTATCCCTATCAGGCCGAGGGCGCGCTGTTCGCGGTGCGGGCAGGGCGCGCGCTGATCGGCGACGAGATGGGACTGGGCAAGACCATACAGGCGATTGCCGCGGCGGAAATACTGGCCCGGCACTTTGGCCTCTCGAAAGTACTGGTGATCTGTCCGACCTCGCTCAAATACCAGTGGCAAAGCGAGATTGCGCGTTTCGCAGGACGAAAAGGCAAGGATGCGGCGCGCGTCATCAGCGGGGGCCGAGCGCAGCGGTCGAAGGACTACGCACTCGACGATTTCTGCAAGATCACGAACTACGAAAAACTCAAGCCGGATATCGACCTGATCGCCGCATGGGCGCCCGAACTGATGATCGTCGATGAAGCCCAGCGGGTAAAAAACTGGAATACGATCGCCGCACGCGCCCTGAAGCGCATCGATAGCTCCTACGCGATCGTGCTGACCGGCACGCCGCTGGAAAACAAGCTGGAAGAACTGGTTTCCATCGTTCAGTTCGTCGACCAGCACAGGCTTGGGCCAACCTGGAAGCTGCTGCACGAGCATCAGGTCAAGGACGAAGTCGGGCGTGTCACCGGCTACAGGGGGCTGGAGAAGATCGGCCAGACGCTGGCGCCGGTGATGGTTCGCCGGCGCAAGTCCGAGGTGCTGCGGCAACTGCCCAGCCGGACCGACCAGAACCTTCTGGTGCCGATGACCGAGATGCAAATGGAGTATCACAAGGAAAACGCCGACGAGGTGGCGAAGATCGTCAAGCGCTGGCGCAAGACCAGGTTTCTGTCGGACAAGGATCAGCGGCGGCTGATGATTGCCCTGCAGAACATGCGCATGTCGTGCAACAGCACCTATCTGCTGAACCAGGAAACCGATCACGGCGTCAAGGCCGACGAATTGGCGGCGCTGCTGGACGACTTGCTCGCCGAGCCCGAGGCCAAGGCGGTGGTGTTTTCGCAGTGGACACGCACCCACGATATCGTCATCCGCCGCCTCGAAGCACGCGAGTTTGGCTATGTCAGCTTCCACGGCGGCGTGCCATCGGAGAAACGACCGGCACTGATCGAGCGGTTTCGTGACGACCCCACGTGCCGCGTGTTCCTGTCGACCGATGCCGGCAGCACCGGCCTCAATCTGCAACATGCCTCGACCCTGGTGAACATGGACTTGCCGTGGAACCCGGCGGTACTCGAACAGCGCATCGCGCGCATCCATCGCATGGGTCAGACACGGCCGGTGCGGGTCATCAATTTCGTGGCCAAGGGCACGATCGAGGAGGGAATGCTTTCGGTGCTGGCGTTCAAGCGCTCGCTGTCGGCAGGAATTCTCGACGGCGGCAGCAGTGAGATCTCGCTCGGCGGTTCGCGTCTCAACCGCTTCATGAAGGATGTGGAAAACGTCACCGGGAGCATGGGAGAGGGGGCAGCGGTGACACCCGCTGAGGAAGTGAGGAACATCGTCACTTCTGATGATGCCGAATCCGTGGAGAATGCAAATCCGGATACAAGCATTGGCGCAGGCGAGACGGCGATGACGCGGCGCAGTGGGTCTGCAGCGCCATCGCGCGATACAGCTTTCGATCCCTGGCAGGCGCTGGTGCAGATCGGTACGCAATTCGTCGCCGCTCTGGCGGCTGCCAACCATTCCGACGGATCGACGCATCCCTGGATCGAGCGCGATCCCGTGACGGGCGCGCAAAACCTCAAAATGCCGCTGCCGGCACCGGAGACCGCGAAACGACTTGCCGACGCGCTCGCTGCATTTGCGGACGGTATGCGAGGCAAATAGTGTGACGGGCGTCCGTCGGCATCGCCAGGATTTCCCAGCCTCCGTGCACTGAGCGATGGCACAGGCGCCACCCCGGATTGCGCGGTCTACACCGTGTCGAACGGCCAGGTCATCACGAAGAAGTTAAACCGATCGGTTGACAATCCGTCCCGGGCGCTTATGCTTAACCACATGGTTGAACAATTCGCGCATCTGGACGCTGTCTTTCATGCCCTAGCGGATCCGACGCGGCGGGCCATGCTGGGCCAGCTCGCGGAACGAGAACTTACGATCGGCGAACTGGCGACCCCGTTCAGCATGAGTTTTGCGGGGGCTTCGAAACACGTGCGGGTGCTGGAGAACGCGGGGTTGGTGACGCGGACGATCCGCGGCCGCACCCACCTGTGCCGCCTCGAAGCGGCGCGGCTGGCGGAAGCCAATGCCTGGCTGCGGCGCTATCAGCGCTTCTGGACCGCCAAGCTCGACACGCTGGAAGCGCTGCTGCTGGCGGAAGACGAAGCCAAAGCCAAAGCCAAAAAAGCGAAGGAGTAGAAGCGATGGACCGTATGACAAAACCCGACGCCTGGGGCGCGTTGACCGAGCCCACGACGCTGAAGATCCAGCGGCTGCTGCCCGGGCCGGTCGAGCGCATCTGGGCCTATCTCACCGATAGCGAATTGCGCCGCAAATGGCTCGCGGCGGGCGCGATGGAGATGAGGGTCGGCGCGCCGGTCGAACTGGTCTGGCGCAACGACGAACTCAACGATCCCCCAAGCGCGCGGCCGGAAGGTTTCTCCGAAGAGAACCGGATGCAGAGCCGGATCACCGAACTCGATCCGATGCGCAAGCTTTCGATCACCTGGAATAACAGCGGCGACGTGACTTTCGAACTGGAGCCCCGGGGCGAGGGCGTGCTGCTCACCGTGACCCACCGCCGTCTGCCTGACCGCTCGACGATGCTCAAGGTCGGTGCCGGCTGGCACATGCATCTCGACATTCTGGTCGCCCGCGCCACGGGCAACGAGCCGGCGCCGTTCTGGGAAGGCTGGAGCCGCCTGCATGGGGAATACGACCGTCGGCTCCCGGCCTGAAGGCCGACGCGGACACGCAACACACAACGTCAGCAAACAGGAGGTTAGCCATGACTCTGGCAATGAAGACTCACGTCGTATCGGCAAAGGAGTGGGAAGCCGCGCGCCAGCAGATGCTGGTGAAGGAGAAGGCGATGACCCGCGCGCGCGACGCGCTGGCCGCCGAGCGCCGGCGGATGCCGTGGATGACGGTGGAGAAGGCGTACGCGTTCGACGGTCCCAGGGGCAAGGCGAGCCTGGTCGACCTGTTCGAGGGCCGCCGGCAGCTGATCGTCTACCGCGCCTTCTTCGAGCCCGGGGTGCATGGCTGGCCACAACAAGCCTGCCGCGGCTGCTCCATGGTGGCCGACCAGGTCGCCCATGTCGCCCATCTGAACGCCCGTGACACCACGCTCGCCTTTGTCTCGCGCGCGCCGCAGCCGGACATCGCGCGGCTGAAGGCGCGCATGGGATGGCAGATGCCCTGGTACACAATCACGGACGGCTTCGACGCCGACTTCGGCGTCGACGAGTGGCACGGCACCAACACCTTCATCCGCGACGGCGACAGGATCTTCCGCACCTACTTCATCAATAACCGCGGCGACGAGCAGATGGGCGGCACCTGGAACTATCTCGACATCACCGCGCTCGGCCGCCAGGAGGTGTGGGAAGACTCTCCCGAAGGCTATCCGCAGACGCCGACCTACAAGTGGTGGAACTGGCACGACAGCTACGTTCCCGACGCCGCGCCCGACCAGAAATGGGTCGAGGTGTCGGACGCCGGCGAGGCCGCCATGCGGAAATAGCCACGGGCCTCATCCTGAGGAGCCGCGCGCTCTTCACGCGGCGTCTCGAAGGATGGCAGTGGGCGATGTGCCCGATGGTTCGAGACGCGCGCCGGACAGCGCAAGGGCGCTGCCCGACGCGCTCCTCACCATGAGGGAGCGGGAAGGAGGACGGCGTCCTCGTTCTGCATGAGTAGTGGCTGCTTGGGCCGCGGCTCTAAGGTTGGGCAGAATACCGAGTTGTGAATTCGATTATAGTGCGGAGCCAACATGACCGAAGCTCTTACCGACAGACGCGGCTCCAGCGCGCTTGATTGCAAGGACGACAACACGGCAGCGATAGCGGCCGCCGATTTCCTCTACCTCGCGGCCGCGCCGACATTCGCGATCATGGCGCTGCTGAGCTCGGTCCCTGGCGTTGGATTGCCGGAGGCGTTGTGTACGGCAGCGTCGCCGCTGAGCGGAATGATGCCGATGTATGGGCTGATGAGCGCCTTCCATCTGGCGCCGTGGCTGAAGCTGATCGCCCGCCGGCGAAATGCAACCCGACGGTCCTGATCGGCATCTGATAGCTTGCTCGCAAAAAAAAATCATTCGGCGCCTGTCGCCTTTGGCGCTTCCCGATCGTCTTGGAGCGAGAGCCAAAACGGAGATCTGCAATGAACCCCTCCCGCTATCGTTGGGTAATTGTCGCGGCCGGCGGTGCCCTGGGCTGCGTCGCGATCGGAGCGATGTTTTCGCTGCCCGTCCTGCTTCAAGCCATCACACGTGATACCGGGTGGTCGGTCGCCGGCGTGTCGAGCGCGATGACCGTCGGCTTCCTTGCGATGGCATGCGCCAGCATGGTCTGGGGCACCCTGTCCGACCGGTGGGGACCGCTGCCGGTGGTCCTGACGGGATCGGTCGTGCTCGCGGCGAGCCTGGCGCTCGCAAGCCTCGCGACCTCGCTCGTCGCGTTCCAGTTCACCTTTGGCATTCTGGTCGGCGCCTCGATCGCCGCGATCTTCGCGCCAATGATGGCTACCGTCACCGGATGGTTCGATACCCACCGCAGCCTTGCCGTTTCGCTGGTCTCAGCCGGCATGGGCGTCGCGCCCATGACCATGGCGCCGCTCGTGGCCTGGCTCGTCAGCATCCATGATTGGCGAACGACGATGCAAATCGTCGCCGGAATCGTGGCCGCCGTGATGATTCCGGTATCGCTGCTGGTGCGGCGTCCACCGGCGCTGGCGGGCGGCAACGCCGCAGCTTCGGAAAATGGCGGGCCGCAGGCCGAGATGTCGGCGGCCGCGGCGGTGCGATCGCCCCAGTTCATCATCCTGCTGCTGACGAATTTCTTCTGCTGTGCCACCCATTCCGGCCCGATCATCCACACGGTGAGTTACGCGGTGAGTTGCGGCATCCCGCTGATCGCGGCGGTTTCCATCTACAGCCTCGAAGGTCTTGCGGGCCTGTTCGGCCGCATCGGGTTCGGCCTGCTCGGCGACAAACTGGGCGCCAAGCGCGTCCTCGTCGCGGGTTTGCTGGTCCAGGCCTTTGGCGCGCTGGCCTACGTCTTCGTGCGCGACCTCGGCGAATTCTACGCCGTGGCGGCGTTGTTCGGCTTTGTTTATGCCGGCACGATGCCGCTCTACGCCGCGATCGCGCGCGAGAATTTTCCGTTGAAGATCATGGGCACCGTGATCGGCGGCACGGCGATGGCGGGCAGTCTCGGCATGGCCGCGGGGCCTGTGGCCGGCGGCTTGATCTACGACACCTTTGCCAGCTACACGTGGCTTTATGTCGGCTCCTGGGCCATGGGACTTGGCGCGTTCCTGATCGCGATGACCTTCAAGCCGTTCCCCAGGCCAAACCCTGGGGCACAAGGGGCGCCGGTACCGGCCGCAGCATAGCCGTCTCTGGTCGCGGGGGTGAGATCATGCAGTACAAGGCGCGCTGTCATTGCGGACGTATCCGCTTCTCGTTCCGCATTCCCGATCGCCCGTTCCCGCGCAAGGCAAATCCTTGAAGTGAACTCGCTGGGCTCGGACCTGCCATTCCCGGGAGCCGGTTGTGGCGGCATCGAATATGCGGGACAATCGCTGGTCCAAATCTCATTGTCCCCGTTGCCGCCGAGGTAAGCCCGATGTCGCGCGTGTCCATCAAATCGAAAGACGATCTGCCGGCCGAGCTCAGGCCGCTCTGGGACAAGATGGCGACCTATGGCGCGTTCGAGAACCAGGCGGGCGGCATGGCGCACCGGCCGCCGATCTTCAAGCACATCTGGTCGCTGCTGGTCGATCTGGCCGACGAGGCGGTGCTGTCGAAGCGTTATCTCGAACTGGCGCTGGTCACGGTGTCGCTGTTGAATCAATGCGATTATTGCGTGTCGCACCACGCGCCGAAACTGGCGATCCAGGGCGTCTCGGAACAGGGCGCCGCGCGCCTGCTCGATTACAAGGACCATCCTGAGCTCGACGCCGTCGACAGGCTGGTGGTCGAATATTCCATCGCGGTGACCAGCAACTGGAACAAGACCCGCGACGAGGTTTTTGCCCGCCTTCGCGAGCATTTTTCCGAAGCCCAGATTGTCGAGCTGACCTGGCGCATCGCGCTGTGCGGCGCGTTCAACCGCTTCAACGACGTCCTGCAATTCGATATCGAGCAGGGCGTGCCCGCCCGTGATGCGGCTGAATGACTTCTGGCGCGGCTTGGCGTAGATGAACTTGACGTAGTTGAACTTGGCATGGATGAGGTGACCAGCTTTCTCATCTTCCACCGATAGACAGGAATACCCGATGGCACGCGTGCGCTGTATCACCGAAATGGGCATGGGCGTCGATGTCCATGGCAAGGACGCCACCAAGGCCGCGAAGCGCGCGGTCTCCGACGCCATCCGCCATTCCAGCCTCGGCTTCTTCCGGATGGTGGGCAAGACCTCCGCCGACATGTTCGTCGACGTCACCATCGGCGTGCCGAACCCCGATACGGTCGACACCGCTGCGGTCGCGAAGGAGCTGCCTTACGGCACGGTGACGGTGTCGGCGGTAAAGGGCGGGCTGGAAATTCCGGCCGAGAGCGGCGGCGATTCCATCATCATTGCCAATGCGGCGGTGGTTGTCAGTCTGGATGATGGCAAAGCGGGGTAGACATCGACCCGAGATCAATCGAAACTGGATATCAGCATTCAGCGATTGCCGTCGAACCGATGAATACCAAGGGCCAGCCCCGTTTCGATCCCGACGCCTTGCGCAAACGCGCCGGCGGCGCGGTGTTTGCGCGCGGTGAACCGTATTATCGCGACGGCGATGTCCGGATCCTCAGCATCACGCCGGGGCGGGTGGTGGCGCAGGTCGCCGGCACCGAGGACTACCGGACTGAAGTCCGGGGCGGCGGCCGCGCCATCGACGGCGAATGTTCCTGCCGCGCCTTTCAGGATCTCGGCTTCTGCAAGCATATGGTTGCGACGGCGCTTGCCGCGAACGATGTCGGCCCAGACGAGGCGGATGGCGGCGGCGCGATGGGCCGCATTCGCGAGCATCTGAAGCAGCGGGGCGTCGATGCGCTGGTGGATATGATCGCCGGCCTGGCCGAACGCGATCCGGCGTTGTTTCGCAGGCTCGATGCCGCCGCGGCGGCCCTGAACAAGGATGAAGCTGCTGGGGTGAGTTGATGCGGCGCGCCAAAATCGAGGAAAACAACAAGCTCATGATCAGGCGGCAGCGTGAATTTCGTATGGCTGCCGACATCGTGACCGGGTGCTGGTTGCAATTTCCCGAGGTCCAGGCAATCGCCGTCATCGGCTCAGTGGCCAAACCGCTATGGAAAGAAGTTCCGAGGTTCAGCGAGTTCCGGAAAGAGCGCATCGAGATCTGGCATGAATGCGGCGACCTCGATCTGGCGCTCTGGATAGACTCGCAACACCGTCTCGGTGAGTTGCGCCGGGCGCGCGACCGCGCCTTGCGCGATGCGTTCGAAAGCGGCGTCGGTATCAGCGTCGCCAACCATCAGGTCGACGTATTTCTGTTCGAGCCGGAGAGCGACCGCTATCTTGGCCGGTTGTGCTCATTCAGCCAGTGCCCGAAGGGAAAACGGGACTGCCTGGTCCCCGGCTGCGGCTCTATTCCGTTCAACAAGAAAATTCAGGGGTTTGTCCCGCGCACGGACCTTTTGGCGTCGGCGGCCGACAGGATGCTGTATCGGCGAGGTGCGGGCGTGCTGCGCTCCGCGCTCGAACTGGCGCCGCCGCCGTGATTCCGGTCGGCGTCCGCTCAGTCCGCGTCCGCGATCCGGATCACGATCTTGCCGAAATGCTTCTGCTGCTTCATGGCGGCGACGGCGTCATGCGCGGTGTCGAGATCGAATACCTGATCGATCACCGGCCGGTAGCCGTTGAGCTCGATCGCCCGGCACATCGCATCCAGGTTGGCGACGCTGCCGACCGTGATGCCCCTGATGGTGATGTTCTTGCCCATCACCATCGCCAGCGGAAAGCTTGCCGCCTGATAGCCGGTGAGGATACCGATCACCGAGATATGGCCGCCGAGCCTGCAGGCCTTGACCGCCTGCGCCAGCGTTTCGCCGCCGCCGACCTCGACCACCAGATGGGCGCCTTCGCCGCCGGTGGCGGCGAGCACGGCGGCGGACCAGTCCGGCGTGGCGCGGTAGTTGATCAGCACGTCGGCGCCGAGCGCCCTGGCGCGGGCCAGCTTCTCGTCCGACGAGGAGGTGAGGATGACGCGGGCGCCCAGCATTTTGGCGAAGGCGAGCGCGGCCAGCGAGACGCCGCCGGTGCCCTGCAGCACGACCGTTTGCCCCGGCTGCACCTGCGCCTCGACCACCACGCTGCGCCAGGCCGTCAGCGCGGCACAGCCGAGCGTCGCGATCTCCTCATGCTTCAGCCCGGCCGGCGCGCGCACCACCGAGGCCGCGGACAGGCAGAGATGGGTCTGCAGCGCGCCATCGACCTGATCGCCCAGCACGGGCGACATCGTCTCGCGCGCCACCGGCCCGCTTCTCCAGTTCAGGAAGAAGTTCGGAACGACGGCGTCGCCGACGGCGAACCGTTTGACGCCATCGCCAACGGCCAGCACCGTCGCCGACGCGTCGGAGCAGGGGACGCGCGGCACGGGCAATCCGCGGATGCCGCCGTCGATGCCGACGAGATCGTGAAAGTTGAGGCTGGTGGCATGAATCTTCAGCAGTAATTCTCCGGCGCGGGGCTGCGGGATCGGACGTTCGATCGTCGGCGCCAACACCCCGTTGCGCTCGATCTGTCGTGCCTTGCCTGTCATGCCTGCAATCCTTGCCGTCGTGGCGGTAAAATGGGTCTCGGTCTGTGCTCGAGCGAAGGGCTACTGATTGCGCTGCAGCGGGTCAATGGCGGGCTGCGGGTCCGCCTGCTCCCGTGATTGTGAGTCTTAAGGACGAAGCGCCCGGCTGGACACATGGCTACTGGTCGGCCAGTCTGGCCGCTCGCGTTCGAAAATGAAATTCGCGAGGTGACAAGGGAGCATCGTCGCCATGAAGCACTTTGCCAAATCTGTCCTGGTGTGCGTCGCGCTGGCCGCGGCCACGGTCGTGCCGGTGCGCGCGGAGCTGGACGTGGCGCGTCTCAGCGCCGCGATCGAGGCGTCGGTGGCGGCCGACTATCCAAAGCTCGACGCGCTCTACAAGGATATCCACGCGCATCCGGAGCTCGCGTTCGAGGAGGTGAAGACCGCGGCCAAACTCGCCGCTGAAATGCGCGCGCTCGGTTTCGAGGTCACCGAAAAGGTCGGCACGACCGGCCTGGTCGCGATCTACAGCAATGGCGACGGGCCCACCATCATGGTGCGCACCGAGCTCGATGCGCTGCCGATGGAAGAGAAGACCGGCTTGGCCTATGCAAGCCGCGACAAGGCCAACTGGAACGGCCGCGAGACGTTCGTGGCGCACAGCTGCGGCCACGACATCCACATGGCGAGCTGGGTGGGGACGGCAAGGACACTGGTCGGGATGAAAGACCAGTGGCGCGGCACCCTGATGTTCATCGCCCAGCCCGCCGAAGAGATCGTGTCGGGCGCCAAGGCGATGCTGGCGGATGGTCTGTTCACGCGGTTCAGGAAACCCGATTTCGCCTTTGCGCTGCATGCCGGCCCGTTTGCCCACGGCAATGTCAGCTATCGCGTTGGCATCGGTTCCTCGGCCGCCGACGGTCTCTTCATCAAATTCCATGGTCGTGGCGGCCATGGTGCTGCGCCGCATCGGACCATCGATCCCGTGATGATCGCGGCGCGCTTTGTCGTCGATGTGCAGAGCGTGATCAGCCGCGAAAAGGACCCGACCGAGTTCGGCGTGATCAGCATCGGCGCGATCCATGGCGGCACCGCGGCGAATATCATCCCGGATGACGCTGTCGTGGTGGGGACCATCCGCAGCTTCAGACCGGAGGTGCGCACCAAAATGCTGGCGGGAATCGAGCGGACGGCGAAGGCAGCCGCCGCCATGTCGGATGCGCCGGCGCCCGAAATCAGGATCAGTGAAGGCACCAAGGCCGTGATGAACGACCCCGCTGTGGTTGCGACCGCCGAGAAGGCGCTGAAGGCCGCGTTCGGCGACAAGCTCAGGCCGTCGCCGCCGGGCACGGCGAGCGAGGATTTTTCCGAGTATGTCAATGCCGGGGTGCCGTCGATGTTTTTCAACATCGGCATCTACGAGCCGGAGCGGATCGTCGCGGCCAGGAATGGCACCGGTCCCGAAGTGCCGGGCAATCATTCGCCGCAGTTCGCGCCGGTGCCGCAGCCGACGATCGAAACCGGCATCAAGGCGATGACGCTTGCCGTGCTCGGCGCGTTCGATCAACACGCCCGCGGCAAATGAAGCATCCGCTTGACCGTCCGATCTGGAGCGCGCTGACGACCCGGCAGCAGGCGCTGGCGGAGGGCGGCGCGCTGGCCTTGCGCTATCCCGCTGCGGTCGCGCCCTTCGCCGACATGGTGGATATGTCTCCGAAAAGCTTCGCGGCGCTCGGCGCGATCATGTCCGGATCCGAGATCGCCGTGCTGTTCACGCCCGACGCCGTGACCGTGCCCGCCGAGTTCAAGGTTGTGCTTGCCGAAATGGGCGAGCAGATGATCGGAACGCCCGCAGCGAGTGCGATCGACGGCGTGGATATTGTCACGCTCGGCGCCGACGATGTGCCGGCGATGCTGGCGCTGACGACGCTGACAAAACCCGGCCCGTTCAGTGCGCGAACGCATGAACTGGGAACGTTCCTCGGCATCCGGATCGGTGGCGAGCTGGTCGCGATGGCGGGCGAACGAATGAAGCCCGGCAATTGCACCGAGATGACGGCGGTCTGCGTGCATCCGGATCATCGCGGTCGCGGTTACGGCCAACTGTTGCTCGGCGCAATCTCCCGCCAGATCGTCGCGCGCGGAGAGATTCCGTTTCTGCACGTATTTTCCAGCAACACGTCGGCGATCGCGCTGTACCGGCGGCAGGGCATGGAAATCCGGCGCAGCCTACATGTGACGGTGCTGCAGAAGCGGATGTGAGTTCACACCTTGCCTCAGTCCAAATTTTATTTTATATGACTACAGTAGTCATATTTGAGAATGCTAACATGCGCGAGATTCAGCTCCGGGATGCCAAGGCAAGACTGTCGGCAGTGGTAGACGATGCCATGCAGGGAAAGCCGGCGGTCATCACCCGTCACGGCAAGCGACAAGCGGTGGTCGTCGGCTACGAGGAGTGGGAGCGGCTGTCACATGTTCCAAGTTTCGGTCGCCTCCTGATGGCGGCGCCATTGACGCGGGAGGATCTGCCCGGCCGCAACCGTTCACCCGTACGGAAGTCAGATATCTGATCTTCGATGTATCTCGTCGATACCAATATCATTTCGGCTGCCGCCCCATTCCGACCTGTGCCGGTTGAACTCGTCGAATGGATGGACACGCATTCAGCTTCCTTGTTCCTGTCGGCGGTGACGGTGGCGGAAATCGCTGATGGAATCGCCAAACTACGGCGTGAGGGCGCGAAGCGTAAGAGCGCCGATCTCGCGGCATGGCTGGAGGCAGTGTTGCATCTCTATGGCGATCGCGTTTTGCCCTTTGACGTGGCAGCGGCGCGGATTGCCGGCGCGATCTCGGATCGGGCACGCGGGCAGGGCCAGATGCCTGGATTCGCGGACATCATGATCGCGGCGACAGCGCAACATCACGGACTGACCATACTGTCACGCAACCTCAGGCATTTTGAACCGTTTGGCGTCGCCGTCATCGACCCTTTCACGCGGCTGCCGTCCGCATGAATTCCGTTGCGGTCCTTCCCGCAATGGAGGCGGCCAAAGGTATGGAGAAGATTGCCTTCATTGTCCGCCGGCAAAATACTCCGGCTTGCCGGTCGTCCAGGTCTCGCCCCACAGCTGCCCGCCGCCGTCCACGGTCAGCGTCTCGCCGGTAATGAATTTTCCCGAGGGTGCGGCGAGGTAGACGCAGGCTTCGGCGATATCCCAGGGCGAGCCCGCGCGCATCATCGGGTTCGAGCGCGGGTAGGCGGCTCGGGCTTGCGGCGTGTAGACGTTCCAGCCTTCGGTCTCGATCACGCCAGGCGCCACGCAATTGACGCGGATGTCGAGCGGAGCCCATTCGACCGCGACGGCGCGCGACAATCCGATCACGCCGGCGCGCGCCGCGACCGAATGCGCGATGCCGTAGAGCCCGTGCGTCGTGACGACGACGATATTGACGATGCTGCCGGGATGCTTGTGGTCGCGCCAATGCCGGGCGGCGGCCTGCATCATGTACCAGGTGCCGTTGAGATTGGTGTTGATGACGGTGTTCCAGCCCTTCACCGAGAAATCGATCGCGGGCTGCGGAAACTGGCCGCCGGCGCTGTTGACGAGGCTGTCGATGCGGCCATGCGCGGTCCAAATCCTGTCGAACAGCGCGTCGACCGCATCGGGCTCCCGGATATCGGTCACCGCGGCGGAAGCTTTCAATCCATGGCTGCTCAAATCGGCGACGAGGGCGTCGAGTCTTGTCTGGTTGCGTCCGACGACGACGACGTGTGCGCCGAGCCGCGCCAACAGCCAGGCGATCGCGCGGCCGATGCCGCCGGCGCCGCCGGACACCACCGCGACCTGATCCTTGAGCGCATCGGCCGCGTAAACCGTCGGATGCACCGCAAGCTCCGCGTCGGTCAGGCCGGGTTTTGCGTTCGCTTGATCATCCATTGGCGGTGCCGACCTTGTCACATCAGGCTTGTCACAACAGGCTTGGGCCCTACATTAGCCGCGCGACAGAACCGAAGCAAAGAAACGAGTTGTCATGTCCGAGCTGTCAGACTTTCCGATCACCGCGCGCTGGCCGGCAAAACATCCCGATCGCCTGCAACTCTATTCGCTACCGACACCGAACGGGGTCAAGGTTTCGATCATGCTGGAGGAAATCGGACTGCCCTACGAAGTGCATCTGGTCGATTTCAACAAGGACGACCAGAAGACGCCGGAGTTCCTGTCGCTGAACCCGAACGGCAAGATTCCGGCCATTCTCGATCCCGACGGTCCCGGCGGCAAGCCGCTCGGCCTGTTCGAATCCGGCGCGATCCTGCAATACCTCGCCGAGAAAACCGGCAAGCTGCTGCCACCGGATGCCGCGCGCCGCTGGGAAACCATCCAGTGGGTGCACTTCCAGATGGGCGGGATCGGCCCGATGTTCGGGCAGGTCGGTTTCTTCCACAAATTCGCCGGCAAGGAGTTTGCCGACAAGCGCCCGCTGGAGCGCTATGTCGCCGAATCGAAACGTCTGCTGAGCGTGATGGAAACGCGTCTTGCCGGACGGCAATGGATCATGGACGAGGACTATACGATCGCCGACATCGCCTCGCTCGGCTGGGTCCGCAACCTGATCGGATTTTACGGCGCGCGCCAACTGGTCGGCTTCGATGATTTCGGCAACGTCTCGGCCTGGCTCGATCGCGGCCTAGCGCGACCTGCGGTGCAGCGCGGGCTGGAGATTCCGAAGCGGCCGTGAGGCCAAACCTCAGCGCTTGAGCAGTTCATAGACCACCGGATTGTCCGCGCAGGCGCCAAAGCCGCATTCCACCAGCGTCGAAACTACATTCAGCGCAGTCAAGCCGATCACCAGCCAGACCGCCGACGTCACGAATGCGCCGCCAGCGGGGTGCGGCGCCGCGCCGTCCTCTTCGAACTGCCGGTCGAACAGCAGAATCGCCGCGAGCAGCACGATGGCGGCGATGAAGCCGATCAGCGCCCAGGTATAATAGTGATAGCCGAGCAGGGCCGTACCGTAACCCGGGTCTCCCGGCATGATGTGCAACAGCACCTGCCGTGTCGAGGCGACCGCACCGGCAACGGCAGCCAGCAATGACAGCGCATAATGACTGGGACGCGGCCCAAAGCGGATGTTCAGGATCGGTCCGACGGCCAGCGTAGCGAACAGGATGCGCTGCAAGAGGCAGAGCGGGCAGGGCAATTCGTGCAGCACAAATTGCGCTGCAAAGGCCGCGGCGAGCACCAGCGCGACGGCATAAAGGCTGAGTGCATTCAGGGTGATAGCGCGGGTCTGGGTCATGCGCATCTCAAAACGACAGCTTCAGCGTATCGGTCGCATGGTGCAGATAAGTCGCGACACAGGCGATCATGACGGCGGCGAACAGGGCCAGTGCGAGCGACCGCCGGCCGAACCAGGCAACCAGCATCACGGTCGTGACGGCGAGAAAAAGCGCGGTGAATTCCATCTTTACCCCGGATGCAAGCGAACCTTAACTACCCTACAATGGGCGATCGCCCAGCACCATTCCGGAACGGATCAAAATGCCCATCACCATCTACGGCATCAAGAATTGCGATACGATGAAGAAGGCCCGCGCCTGGCTCGACAGCCACGGTGTCGCCCACGATTTTCACGACTACAAGACCGCCGGTATCACCAAGGACAGACTGAAAGCCTGGAGCGACGAACTCGGCTGGGAGACGCTGCTCAATCGCGCCGGCACCACGTTTCGCAAACTGCCCGATAGCGACAAGGGGGGCCTCAATGAGCGCAAGGCGCTGGCCCTGATGCTGGCGCAACCCTCGATGATCAAGCGGCCGGTGCTGGATCTCGGCGGCAAATTGCTGGTCGGCTTCAAGCCGGAAATCTACGCCGGGGAAGTCAAGCGGACCCCGGCGCGCAAGGCCTAGCTCAGTTCGATGACATCGTCCGACGCGTGATGGACTGCTTGACCGGGGACGAAGTCATGGTCGATCACCGCGCTGACCACGCTGACGGGGGTCGTTCGGGACGTGATGCCCATCAGGTTGTCGACCTTGAACCGGCCCTCGATGCTGATTGCCTTGAATGAGCCGACGATCTGCTCGACCCTGGCGGTGCTGCCGAACGGCAGCAGCAGGCGCTCATAGGAAACCTCCTTGCCGTCGGCGTCCTGCACCATCGCAATCGAATAGATCGGCCGCCGATGCGCCAGGCAAGCGCGGTAGAACGGGCTTACCCATCCATATCGCATCGGCCCGATCGCATCGTCGAGATAGCGGTTGGTTCGCTGGTCGGGATCTACATGCCCATTGCCGTAGGTCGTGGTCAGCCGTGTTCCTTCGTGCGTGATCCGGAACCGCGCACCGTCGCCTTCGTCTTCGACGACGTCGTATCCCATCATGTCGACCAGCTCATCGGCGATGCGCTCGGGGCGGTAATCCGCCACGATCGGCAGGGCCAGGCACTTGCCGAGAGCGCGTAGCCACGCATTGAGCAGGTCGCGCTGCTTCACACACCGGACCACCGAGGGATTGGCGCTGGCGAATTCCATCCCTGGGCTTAACCGAATTCGATCACGTCGCCGACCGGAATGCGACCGGGCGCTCGATGGAACAGATCGCGGTCGATGACGGCGCGAAGTCTGGTCGTCGGCAGCGTGTCATTTCCGCGCATCAGATTCCTGATTTCAAATCCGCCATCGTCGCAGATGGTCTTTAGTGACGCGATCACGTGGGTAACATTGTCGGCGACCGCGAATGGCAACAGCAGCCGCTCATAGGCGACGATTCGTCCGTAACTGTCGTCGATGTTGGAAATGGTATAGACCGGCAGGCGACGGGCGATGCATTCATGGTAGACCGGCATCACGATGGAAACCAGCCTCGGGCCGAGATATTCGTCGAGCAACCGGCCTTTGCCGGTGTGGCCATAGGCACTCGCCATCCGCGTGCCGTCACTCTGGATCGTGAGGCGCGGCGGCCAGTAGGCGGTATCCACGGTATAATAGACGAGATCCGGAAACTCCTCCTCGATCCGCGCGGGCTGGTACTCCTCGATGCGCGGCATCAGGCGTTCTCGGGCAAAAAGCCGCAGCCAGGTGTTCAGCAGGTCCCGCTGCTTGATCGATTTGACCACCGACGGGTTGGCGCTTTCAAAATCCACGGCTGAAATCCGATATTGAATATAAAGCGCCGGATGATCGGTCTCAGCGACGAATATTCTATGAAAATACCGGATCGCGTCGGAATACCGTTAATGCTTGCTTTCGTGGTGGCATCGACGGGGTGGCCAAAGCCGCGCCCGGTATTCGACCCGGTTCCCAGGGCAAGTCGACCGGCGGCACGCCAGAAGCCCGTCGATGCGCTCCGTGGATGGCCAGCTTTCCGCCTTGCGTAAACCGTGCCGTTGACGGCATATTCCGGCCCGGAGGCGGCACGTCCGGGACGGGATTTCCAAGGCGTCTGGGAAACCTGCCGGTTGGCAAGAATTGGTCATGCGCGAAGCACGCTTCGCAGCGGTGGCTGTTGGGGGAATTTGATTGGCCGATGAATTCATTCTCGAAACCCACGGATTGAGCAAGGAATTCGCGGGGTTCTTTGCGGTACGCGATGTCGATCTGCGGGTTCGCCGTGGCAGCATTCATGCGTTGATCGGTCCGAACGGGGCCGGCAAGACGACGTGCTTTAATCTCCTGACCAAGTTTCTGAAGCCCTCGGCGGGCCAGATTCTCTATAAGGGGCAGGATATTACGGCAATGGCGCCGGCCGACGTGGCGCGCCTCGGCCTGGTGCGCTCGTTTCAGATTTCGGCAGTGTTTCCGCACCTCACCGCGCTCGAAAACGTCCGGGTCGCGCTGCAGCGCCAGCACGGGCAGTCCTTCGACTTCTGGCGCTCCAAGACGGTGCTCGACCGCTTCAATGGCCGCGCCCATGAACTGCTCGACGATGTCGGCCTCAGCGAATTCGCCAATACGCCCGCGGTCGAGATGCCCTACGGGCGCAAGCGCGCACTTGAGATTGCAACGACGCTCGCGCTCGATCCGGAGATGATGCTGCTCGACGAGCCGATGGCCGGCATGGGACATGAGGACATCGACAAGATCGCCGCCTTGATCAAGCGGATCTCGGCGAAACACACCATCCTGATGGTCGAACATAATCTCAGCGTCGTGGCCAATCTTTCCGACATCATCACGGTGCTGACGCGCGGGCAGGTGCTGGCGGAAGGCAATTACGCCGAACTCACCAAGGACGAGCGCGTCAAGGAAGCGTATCTGGGGGCGGGACATGGCTGATTTGAAGATGGCCGATGCCGCCGCGGCGATATCAGGCGCGGCAACGCCGGTGCTGACGGTGCAGAATCTCGAAGCCTGGTACGGCGAGTCCCACATCCTTCACGGCATCAATTTCAACGTGAACGCCGGCGAGGTGGTCACGCTGCTCGGGCGCAACGGCGCGGGCAAGACCACCACGCTGAAATCGGTGATGGGAATCATCGGCAAGCGCACCGGCTTGATCCGTTTCGGCGATCAGGACATCACGCGAACCTCATCGGACAAGATCGCCCGGATGGGCGTCGCCTTCTGTCCCGAGGAGCGCGGGATTTTCGCCAGTCTCGACGTGCGCGAAAACCTGCTGCTGCCGCCGGTGGTGCGCCCGGGCGGCTTGTCGCTCGACCAGATCTTCGACCTGTTTCCCAATCTGAAGGAACGGCTCAACAGCCAGGGCACCAAACTGTCCGGCGGCGAGCAACAGATGCTGGCGATCGCCCGGATCCTGCGCACCGGCGCGCGTTTCCTGATGCTGGACGAGCCGACCGAGGGACTGGCCCCGGTCATCATCCAGCAGATCGGCCACACCATCGCACGCCTCAAGAAGGAGGGTTTTACGATCCTCCTGGTCGAGCAGAATTTCCGGTTCGCGGCGACCGTCGCGGACCGCTACTACATCGTCGAGCACGGCAAGGTGATCGACGGTTTTGCGAATGCTGATCTGCAAGCCAATATGGACAAGCTTCACACCTATCTCGGCGTCTGAACGACGTCTTCAAGCACGGCCATGGAGATATTCATGAAAAGCAGAATCTCGGCACTATTGCTTGGCACCGCGCTGATGTTTGGCGCAGGCAGCGCCGCCATTGCGCAGGATAAAACCATCAAGATCGGCGTACTGACCGACAATTCGGGTCTCTACTCCGACCTCGGCGGCGCGGGCTCCACGCTGGCGGCCCAGATGGCGGTGGAAGATTCCGGACTTGCGGCCAAGGGCTGGAAGATCGACGTGATTTCCGCCGACCACCAGAACAAGCCCGACATCGCGGTCAACATCGCGCGGCAATGGGCCGATGTCGAGAAGGTCGACATCTTCATGGACGTGCTGAACTCCGGCGTTGCGCTGGCGGTCAACAACCTCGTGAAGGAGAAGAACTCCATCATGATCAATACCGGCGCGGCGTCGTCGGATCTCACCAACGCGCAATGCTCGCCGAACACGATCCACTGGGTCTACGACACCTACATGCTCGCCAACAGCACCGGTCAGGCGCTGGTCAAGGCCGGCGGCGACACCTGGTACTTCCTGACCGCGGACTACGCCTTCGGCCACGCGCTGGAGCGCGACACCACCGCCGTGGTGGTGAAGGCGGGCGGCAAGGTGATCGGCGGCGTCAAACATCCGCTCAACACCGCGGACTTCTCCTCCTTCCTGCTGCAGGGACAGGCGTCCAAGGCCAAGATCATCGGCATGGCCAATGCCGGCGGCGATACCACCAACACGATCA
>JAZJYY010000005.1:0-81932 GCA_040390145.1 Pseudomonadota bacterium | reverse complement strand
ACTTCCTCGACACCAAGAAGAAGCTGCCGGGCGAGCGCAAGCCGGTTTTCCCCGAAGGCGTGCCGGGCCTCGAGCAGGGCGTGCCGAAGGATTTGTACAAGGGCTCGCGCCAGGAGCAGATGGACCAGAATGCCGCGGCTGCTGCCGCCGCTGCGCCGCCGCCGGTGGAGGAGCCGAAATCGAAGCGCGGCGCCAAATCCGCGAAAGGCAAGCCGGCGACCGCCAGTCGCGCGCCGGAGCCCGCCGCCGATGCCGACGCGTTGCCAGAGGAAGAGGGCAGCACCGCCGCCGCGCCGCCGCCTCCGAAGCCTGCGAAGATCGTGCGCCGCCGTACCACCGCGCCGCCGCCGGACGCGCCGGCCCAGCCTGCGCCAGCGCAGCAACAATCTGCTTCACCGTTCCCGGCGCCAATGCCGAGCGGCACCTTCACGCGCTGATTTGGTTTTTCATTTTATTGACACGCGCTTCCTTAGGCGGCGCAGGGATCGCTCATGTCTTTCACCATTGCTATCATCGGCCGACCCAATGTCGGAAAATCGACGCTGTTCAACCGGCTGGTCGGGCAGAAGCTCGCGCTGGTCGATGACACGCCCGGCGTCACGCGCGACCGCCGCGAAGGTCAGGGCCGTCTCGGCGATCTCGAATTCACGCTGATCGACACGGCGGGCCTCGACGAGGGCGCCAAGGGCTCGCTGACCGCGCGGATGCAGGAGCAGACCGAGACCGCGATCGCGCTGGCCGACGCGCTGATGTTCGTGATCGACGCCCGCGCGGGCCTGACCCCGAACGACCGCGGCTTTGCCGATTTCGCGCGCCGCGCCAACAAGCCGGTGGTGCTGGTCGCCAACAAGAGCGAGGGCAAGCACGGCGAGGCCGGCGCGATGGAATCTTATGCGCTCGGGCTCGGCGAGCCGATCCAGATTTCCGCCGAGCACGGCGAGGGCCTCAGCGATTTGTACGACTCGCTGCGCGCGATCATGCCGGAGCCGGTCGAGGAGAGCGAAGAGTTCGACGATGACGATGTCATCGTATCAGACGAGGAGATCGCCACGCGCCCCATTCGGGTGGCGATCGTCGGCCGCCCCAATGCGGGCAAGTCGACGCTGATCAATCATTTGCTCGGCGAGGAGCGGCTGTTGACCAGCGCCGAGGCCGGCACCACCCGCGATTCCATCTCCGTCGAGGTCAACTGGCAGGGCCGGGATTTTCGCGTATTCGATACTGCGGGATTGCGGCGGCGTTCGCGGATCGAGGAAAAGCTGGAAAAGCTCTCGGTGTCGGACGCGCTGCGCGCCATCCGCTTCGCCGAAGTCGTGGTGCTGATGATGGATTCGCAGAACAAGTTCGAGGAGCAGGACCTGCGCATCGCCGACCTGATCGAGCGCGAGGGCCGCGCACTGGTGATCGCGGTCAACAAATGGGACCTGATGGGCAAGCAGTCCAGCCTGGTCGCCCGCTTGCGCACCGACGCCGATCATCTGCTGCCGCAGGTCAAGGGCATGCCGATCGTCGCGGTGTCCGGCCTGATGGGCGAGGGCATCGACCGTCTCATGAGTTCGATCGAACAGGCCTATGCGGTGTGGAACAAGCGGGTGCCGACCGCGACGCTCAATCGCTGGTTCGAGCAGGCGGTCGACGCCAACCCGCCGCCCGCGGTGTCGGGCCGGCGGCTGAAACTGAATTACATCACCCAGGCCAAGGCGCGGCCGCCGAGTTTTATTCTGTTTTGCTCGCGTGCCGATGCGGTGCCGACGTCCTATCTGCGCTATCTCGTCAATTCGATGCGGGAGTACTTCGAATTGCCGGGCACGCCGGTGCGGATCTCCTTGCGCGAAAAAGCCAACCCGTTCGCCCACAAGCGCAAGCGGCCGTCGTGAGCGAGGCGGGACGGCGGGCCCTGGTGCCCGCGGCTGGGTCGGATTCACCGCCACTACCCAACAGCTTCATGGCTGATACCAACCACTGCAACTGTTTGGTGGACACGGCCGCGCGACAGCGCGATTGACACCGAACCATCTTTGGGCCAATTTTTGGCTTGGTTGATACGACCTGCTGGTTGCACCCTTAGCGGAACGGTGAACGTATCGAGCCCTTCTCGGCCTCCCTTTGCCCGAGCGTCCGGGTCAGCAACGCAACCGCCTGACACGCCTGGTTCGCTCATGCAGAGGACTTAAGCGATGCGCGATTTTCGCGATGCAAAGGCTATGGCGCAGACCCTGCGCGAATCCCTGACCACCAAAGCCATCAGCATCAGCCACAGCGAGAGCCTGGAGCTGGTCTCAAGGATGCTTGGCGCCGCTGACTGGAACACCTTGTCAGCCTTGCTCCAGGCCGACCAGCGCGGCATTCCGGCCGAGAAACGGCGGACTGGAACGACAAGCTACCCGGCCATTCCGCTAAGAGATCTCGTTCCCTTCCCGACGGGAAGTTATCCGATCTTTGTGGGGCGGGAGAAGACCATGCACGCCTTGAACAATGCATTCGAAAGCCAGCGAGAGGTCGTCCTGGCGATCCAGAGAGTGGCTGGCGTTAACGAGCCCCGATTTGAGGATGTCTACGAGGTTGGCGTGCTCGCCCAGTTGCTCGAAGCTGAACGGTTGCCCGATGGCACACTGAAGGTCCTGGCGCAGATACTCCGGCGCGTCGCGATCCGCCGCTTCGTTGGCGCGACAGGCGCATTCCAGGCCGACGTCGCGGAGATTAGTGAGGGACCGATCCCCGATGCGACCGATCTCATCAAAAACGTCGTCAAGCGCTTCGAAAGTTACGCGGCGGCGCGAGAACTTCGGATACCGCAAGTCTGGCCGCCCCTTGATCAAACCCGCGATCCCGGGCGGGTGGCTGATATTATCGCCACGCGCCTGGCACTGCCGATCGGTCAAATGAGCAATCTATTGGCGACGCTGGACCCGGTGATACGGCTCAAGCGGATTGAGGCGGTAATCGATTTGTCAGGGCGCCCTTTTTCCACGTCGCTTTCAGCGACGACGCATCGCGCCCTCGATTACGCCAATCAGCGGAATCATCGGTATGCGACCCTGGAGCATCTTCTGCTCGCCCTGATCGACGATGCCGATGCATCCGCCTTGATGCGAGCCTGCCAAGCCGATCTCGACATGCTGAGATCTGATCTGCTCAGCTATCTCGACAACGAGCTGAAGGAAATCGTGAACGAGACATCCGGAAGCGCCGTACGGACTGCTGCGTTCGAGCGCGTCACTCAACGCGCCACTCTCCAGGCGCAGGAGCTGGGCCACGCCGCGGTATCAGGCGCAAATGCTCTGTTGGCCATGTTCCCCGAAACGCGAAGTCCTGCGGCGGGCTTTCTCGGGAAACAAGGCGTTTTCCGTGCGGCTGCGGCCGAACTCGTGGCCCGGGGCAAAGGCGAGGGAACCTGACGGTGGCGCAAAAACCATTGGATCCTGATCCAGCTACTTTGGCAGGGGTGTATATGTCTTCGCGCCCTGGCCATTCGTGTTTTCTTGCGCAGATGCCGAGACGGTGGATGGGGCGGGACGCGGGGTAGATTGCCTTCGGTGCGGCTGCGTGGCTAAGTCGGCGGTACCCACCAGTGCCGCCCTCCGCAACTCCAATCGAAAAGCATGACCGACCAATCGCCCGCGAAAGCAATTGAGGCGCCTTTGCCGAGCGCGGCGCGCGGTGGCGCGGTGATCTTCATCTTTATTACCATCCTGCTCGACATGCTGGCGCTCGGCCTGATCATGCCGATCCTGCCCAAGCTGGTGGAAAGCTTCGTCGCCAACGACACCGCTGACGCGGCGCGCATCTTCGGCCTGTTCGGCACCGCCTGGGCGCTGATGCAGTTTTTGTTTTCGCCGATCCTCGGCGCGCTGTCGGACCGGTTCGGCCGCCGGCCGGTGGTGCTGTTGTCGAATTTCGGGCTCGCGCTCGACTATGTCCTGATGGCGCTGGCGCCCTCACTGCTGTGGCTGTTCATCGGCCGGGTGATCTCGGGCATCACCTCGGCCAGTGTCTCGACGGCATTCGCCTACATCGCGGATGTGACGGCGCCGGAACGCCGCGCCGCGGCCTTCGGCAAGATCGGCGTCGCGTTCGGCGCCGGCTTCATTTTGGGACCCGCGATCGGTGGCCTGCTCGGCGACATCGATCCCCGGCTGCCGTTCTGGGCGGCGGCAGGGCTGGGCTTCGCCAACACGCTGTACGGATTTCTCATCCTGCCGGAATCGCTGCCGAAGGAACGCCGCGCGCCGCTGCGCTGGAAGAGCGCCAACCCGATCGGTGCGTTGCATCTGCTGTGGTCGGACCGGGTTCTGGCGGGACTGTCGGTGGTGAATTTCGTCGCGCAGACGGCGCATGTAGTGTTGCCGAGCACCTATGTGCTCTACGCCACCTATCGCTACGGCTGGGACACCACGACCGTCGGCCTGACGCTGGCCATGGTCGGGATCTGCGCGATGGTGGTGCAGGGGACCGCGATCGGGCCGATGGTGCGGCATCTCGGCGAGCGGCGGGCGCTGATGCTGGGGCTCGGCAGCGGCGCCGCCGGTTTCCTGATCTTCGGGCTGGCGCCGACCGGACCGTTGTCCTGGCTCGGAATTCCCGTGATGGCGTTGTGGGGCGTGTCGGGCGCGGCGATCCAGTCGCTGATGACGCAAATGGTCGCGCCAAACCAGCAGGGCCAGTTGCAGGGCGCCAACACCAGCGTGCAAAGCGTCGCCCAGATGGTGGGGCCGTTCCTGTTCACCCTGACCTTCGCCTACTTCATCGGCGCGCAGGCGCCGCTGCAATTGCCGGGCGCGCCGTTCCTGCTGGCATCGGCGCTGTTGCTGCTGGCGCTGCTGATCGCGGCGCGCGTGCTGGCCGGCAAACGCGGCGACGTCACAGCCTCCTGAGTTAACCGCACGGAATATCGCCCTGGCAGCGTTGAACGCCGCCGGCGCTGCCAGGCATCACACCACCGTGTACGCATCCAAAACTCCTGCGTTCGGGTGATGCCGGCCGTGCGGGGCAAGGCTATGTGCATGACCTCTTTGGGCCTGGCAAACCGCAACCGATCATTTCCGGCGCGGTATCCAGCCCTCAACCCTGTTCATTGCCAGTGGTGCCAGCAGTATGCCGCGATTCTTCTTTGATCTGTTCTTCGATCGCTATGTGGTGCTCGATCCCGGCGGCATGCTGTTCGAATATCCTACCAGTGCCGCGGCGGCCGCCGACGAGATGGCGCGGCATCTGTTGCTGGTGCGATCGGAACTGCGCAACAGCGGCAGTTGGATCCGCGTAAGGGACGAACGCGGAAGGGAAGTCTGCCGCTCGGCGATTGATCCCGACACCGCCAACGCCGGCGCCGCGTGATGCAGGGCGTCGCCGCATCCAACAGTCCGCGTGCCTCTTATTTGCAACAGCCGCGGACGATCTCGTGTCGGTCCAGCTGCAAACAGCGTCATCTCCCCGGATCAGAGGACGCGTGCGAAGTTGTGAGCGGCTAGGGATGAATCGTCGAGAAGCGGCTTCGCCGAATCGATGCATCGGATCGGGGAATGGCAATGCGCAGGGTAATCATCAATGGTTTCGGACGAGGACATGCGCTCGCGCTGGCGCTGCTGATCGCGTCGTTCGCGATGACTGGCCCCGCGCGGGCCGCCTGCACGCCGCCATCCACGGCCAGCAATGCGACCGTCGACTGCTCGGGCGTCGTCACCAACAGCGGTCCGGACAACATTACGGGTTACGGTACCAACAGCGACGACAACAATATCTACAACATCCAGGCCGGCGCGACCGTGACGGGGACGTCGTTCGGCCTGAGGACGGGCTCGGGCGCAACCATCAACAATTTCGGCGTCGTTTCCGGCCCCAACGCTGCCGGCATCGATAGCAACAACGGCACGGTAACTTTGACCAATGCCAGTGCGGGTATCATTTCGGGCAACAACGGCATCACCGTCGACCGTCTCATTCTCAACAACGCCGGCCAGATTCTGGGCATTGGCGCGAATGGCGGCGCCATTGTCGCCACCACGGCCGGCGTGACCAACGCCGACAGCGGCATCATCTCAGGCGCCTTGTTCGGCATCAACGCCGGTACCGTCGATCTCGATAACGCAGGCGCGATCTCGGCGACGGACCCGACCGGCAATGGCATCGCCAGTACTTCCGCTGCCGTCAGGAACACGAGCACCGGCGTCATCACGGGCGGTCTCAATGGCATCCAGGCCACGACGACGGCCACCGTCAGCAATGCCGGCAATATTTCGGGCGGCACCGGCAGCGCGATTAGCGCCGACACGGCCGAGGTCGCGAATATCTCCTCCGGCGTCATTTCGGGAAACATAGGCATCCGCGCCACCGGCACGGCCAATGTCAGCAACGCCGGTTCGATCGCCGGCGCGGCGGACGGCATCTTCGCCGGTACCGTGAACCTGCTCAACTCCGGCACGATCGCGACGGCCGCAAACGGGTTTGCCATTTCAAGCACCACCGCCAACGTGGACAATTCCGGAACGATCGCGGGCGGCGCGAACGGCCGTGGCTTCAATGTGATTTTCGCCAATGTGACCAATTCGGGCACCATCTCCGGGCGCGAGGCCATCAACGCCAACGCCGCCAATGTGACCAACAGCGGCTTCATCGTCGGAGCCGCCGCCAACGGCACCGGCATTCTTGCGGTCAATGCCAACGTCCTCAATTCCGGAACGATCTCGGGGCGGGTGGGAATCCAGTCCACCGGCGCCGCCATCATCACCAATTCCGGCGCCATCGTCGGCGCCGGCGGCACCGCAATCAGGCTGTCGAGCGCCGCCGACACGCTGACGCTGCTGAACGGTTCGCGCATTGTCGGCGTGATCGACATGGGCTTCGGCAACGACGTCGTGAATGTCGTCGCCACCGGCCCGAACAGCAAGGTGTCGTCGCTGACGACCGTCGTTCTTCCCACCTTCATCAACTTCACCGGCGTGCTCAACACCACGTTCTCCGGCAACGGATTCGGCGGGCCATCGGTGCAGGCCGGCAACCAGCTCGCCACCCTCGATCCGACCGCGCTGGCGCAGACCGACCGCAGCCTGATGGACTTCACCGGCGGCGTCTCCTCGTTGGTGCAGGGCCGGTTCAACGGCGTCGCGCCGTCGGCGAACGGCACGATGATGGCGATGGCCTATGCGCCGGACAGTCCAAAAGGCGGATTGTTCATCAAGACCTCCGGAATGAATTCCGGCTGGTCCAATCCGGCGCCGATCACGGTGTGGGCCTCGAGCTTCGGCGGCCAGCGCATCCAGGATGAGACCAGCGCGACGCTGCGCGCCACGTCCACGGCATGGGGTGCGGCGGTTGGCATCGATCGCAAGCTGCGGCCGAACTGGCTGGTCGGTGCTTTCATCGGCGGTGGCGCGGGCGGGCTGTCGGTCGACCTGAACTCGCAAAGCGTGGATACCGATTATGTGTTTGGCGGCGCCTATAGCCGCTTCGAATGGGCCTCCCAGTTCATCGATGTCACGGTGCAGGGCGGCAAGGCGTCCAGCCGGTCGAGGCGGCTGGTGCTCAACGACCTAGCGGCGGGCGGCAGGGAGACGGCGAATGCGAACTACGATGGCTGGTTCTTCAGCCCGGAGATCGCCTACGGTTTTGGCTATGCGATCGGCAATGGCTACCTGCTGAAGCCGACGGCGCGACTTCGCTACGCCGTGGGCCGGTTTGACGGGTTCAGCGAAATCGGTTCGGCGCAGGGTCTCTCGGTCGGCAGCCGCACGCTGCAGAATTTCGAGGAGCGCGGCGAGTTCGAGGTGTCGAAGGTCACGACGTTCTTCAGCGGCGGCCACAGCCTGAAGACCAGCGTGCATGGCGGCGTCATCGCGCTGCAGCGGGTGGGCGACAGCACCATCAACGCCATCCTGATCGGACAAAACCTGGCCTTCGCCACGCCGGGGCAGGGCAGCGCCGTCGGCGCGGTGGCGGGGGCCGCCTTCGACTATCGCACCAGCAGCAACGTCACACTGTTCGGCGCCATCGAAGGCATCGCGATGTCCGACAACAGCCGGATCGGCACTGCCAGGGGCGGGGTCCGCGTCGCGTTCTGAATGGACCGGGCCTGCATGCCGGTCGGCAATTACGATCTATCGGTCAATTTTCGCCATCGGGCAGGAGTGGTTCCGGGAAGCTGATGACGACTTTTTGACACAAAAAGGCGGGCTTAGTTGGCATCTTGCTCGTCTGCGCAAGAAACATGCAGGCTCATGGTTCCTGCCCGGGGACAGCGAATCACTTATGCTCGAATTCCGAGTTCAGGAGGCCGGCATGGTCGCAGACAGCAACAGCCAGATTGCGTGGCATCGGGCCCAGATCAGGAAACATCGCGCGGCGCTGAAACAGATCGAGACCGCACGGCACAGTTTCGGCGAGATCGTCGCTCCGAAGACAACGGCGCAGTCGCACAAGACGGTCACCGAACTGAAGCGCAAGATCAGGGATTCCGAGCGGATCATCGCAGCCTATGAGAAGCAGACCCGCCGCCCCCTGACGACCGACTTCCAGACGCTCGCCAGCGCCCCCTGGAGCAAGTGGAACGGCTCCGACTCGCCGGACCGGCGATAGCGCAGGCGGCGCCGGTTCAGCCGGGAGTCATTCCGGGATGGTGCGTTAGCACCAGACCCGGAATCTCGAGATTCCGGGTTCGATCTTCGCATCGCCCGGGAATGACTGCTAAGCAGTTACTTCTTCACCAGCGGGCACGAGAACCGCCTTGTGCATGGCCAATCTTTCAGCTTGAGCCTGCAACGTTCCAGCCGCGCGCGCCGTCGCCTGCGGCTTCCCAGCCGGTCTCGGTCACGATCAGCGTATCCTCGAGCTTGATGTACCCGCGGACGGGATGCGGCAGCGCCGTCTCGATCGAGATGACCATGCCCGGCTGCAACGGGCGGTCGGCATCGTAAGCCGCGTACGGCACCGGGCCGTGATCGGACAGACGCGGTGCTTCGTGACTGACGAGGCCGATGCCATGGGCGGTGAAATCCAGGATGTCGCGATGCGGCGAGGACTTCACCGCCGCTTCGCCGGCCGAGACGATCTCGCCGCCCGCCGTCCCCGGCCGGATGACCTTGCGCGCCACCTGCTGGATTTCCTCGATCTCCTGCAACAATTCCTTCAGCTGGGCGTCGGGCTGCCCCAGGATACCCATGCGGCAGAGGTCGCCGATATAGCCGTGAAAATTGCCGCCTGAATCGAGCGACATTACATCGCCGTGCTCCAGCCGCTGGTTCGACGGCGCGCGGTTGCGGCTGGTTCCGGCGGTGATCAGGCAGTATTCAAAGATGAGATCGCGCGCCTGCTCTTCCTTGCGCAGCCGGTCGACGACATCGTGCTTGCTCATTCCGGGCTCGCAGGACTTGAAGGTGGCCTGCATGGCGCCGACGACGCGCGCGGACGCCTGGCGGATCAGCTCGATCTCCGCCGCCGTCTTCACCGCGCGCAACCGCTCCAGGACGAATTGCGCATCGCGCAGCTCCACATTGCCGAGCTGTGCGCCGAGAACTTGCCTGGCATCGGCGGGCAAGAAACTGGGTTCAATGCCCACCCTCCGCACGCCGTCGCCGAGCTGCTTGATATGCTTGACCGCGGCCTCAGTCGCATCGAGCGTTCCCCAGGCCGATGTCTTGACGATCGGCGCCGGAATGGTCTGCAACTCGCGCTCGAAACTCTCCATGCCATTGCCGACATAAAGCGTATTTTCCGGCCGGCCCCTTTGATAAACCACGACCGGCAGATAACGGCTGACGCCGATCGCTTCCATCACGTCGAAAAAGAAGAAGCGATATCCGCCCAGCAGGTATTGGACGTTATGCCGGGAGGTGGCGACGAGAACATCGAGGTCGGCTTCCGCCATCAGCCTGTCGAGCTTCGCGGTATCGAACGGCGCCTTCGCTGCGGCTTCGCTGAACGCTTTGTTCATGTCATTATCTCCAGATCACGCTGCGGTCTTCGCCGTCGCCAGCTCCGGCGACGGCTTTACGGCACGATTGCGGCTGAACAGCGAAACTGGGCGCCCGTGCGGCTCGACGCCAAGGAAGGTAAAGGCAAGTCCGACCACGAGGCCAGCACCGGCCAGGAAGAGGAACGCCGGCATCACAGCGGATGCGGTCGCCTGCGGATGCACCAGATTGTCGGCCCCCGCGATCACGGCAAGACACAGCGGACCCACGATCTTGCCGATGCCGTTGGCGAATTGCGCCAAACCGACCGCGCGCCCGCTGAGCTGGACCGGGAATATCTCCGCCGGATAGGGCGCGAGGTTGGAGAAACCGCCGTCGAAGAACAGCGCACCGACGATCAGGAAAATCAGAAACAGCGGCACCGAGCCCACGAAATCATTGTGGAAGAACGCGGCCAACCCCAGCGAAACGGCGATGCCATAGCCCATCAGCTGGCCGCAGGGCTTGCGACCGACCCGATGGGCCAGAAAGGCAAAGCCGGTCCGGCCGAGCACGCCGGCGAGGCTGACATAGATGAACATCTTCGCTGCATCCTGGGGTGCGAGCCCGAGCAACAGCGCGACGATCGTCGGACCCCACAGGAAGACGCCATAATTGGCGGTGCTGGCGCCGAACCAGATCAGCACCGTCAGCCAGAAGCGCCGCTGCTCGGCAAACAGATCGGCAAATCGCGCGCGGCTTGCCGCCGGCAGTGGCGGCATGGCAAGGGACTGAGCGCCGACCCGATAGAGCTTGCGAATGCTGAGATCCGCTTCCCGCGCCCGGCCCTTGCTGATCAGCCAGCGCGGCGATTCCGGCATCACAATGGCGGTTAGAACCGCAAGGAGGACCGGCAGGAAACCGACCGCGGCAAGTCCGCGCCAGCCCACCAGCGGCAACAGATAGCTTGCGGTGACCGATGCCGACAACACGCCCAAGGCGACGGGAACCACCACGAGGCTGGTGACCAGCGTCCTGTGGCGGGTCGGCGCGAATTCGACAATCGCGGGTACCGAGGCCGCTGCGCCCGCCGCCAGGCCGAAGCCGACGAAGAACCGCAATATCGCAAAGAAAATCCAGCCGTCTTCCGGTATCAGCGCAATCGCGCCGGAACTCAGTCCACAAATCAGGACGCCGGCAACGATCAGCGGCTTGCGGCCGAATCGATCGGCGAGAAAGCCCGATGCCAGCGCGCCAAGCATGGCGCCGATGCCGGCGCTCATCAGCATGATCGAGGTTTGCCCGAAGGTCAGCTGCCATTTCGGCGCCAGCACCGAGACCAGGAAGCCGACCACGAAGAAATCGAAAAAGTCCACCACGCCGGTCACGGCAAAAAGTACGATCGATAGCCAGTAGCGTTTCGTCACCGGCGCTTCATCGAAAGGCACTGTGCTCACCTGGTCAGCCATTGTCTTGCTCCCCGTGTTGTTTATTGATTTGCCGCTTATGAATTCAGAAATGCGATCACCGCCTCCGCCACCCGTTCCGGCGCCTGGATCGACGACACGTGTCCGACCTGCTCGATCACGCGTGTTTCGGCGCGCCTGAGATCGCGCGCGATCGCAAATGTCTCCGCGATCGGAATCAGGCGATCGTCGCTCCCGGCCAGCAGCAGCGTCGGGCGATCGAAGCTGGAAAGATCGGCTTCGACCGGCTGCGCCAGGATGGCGCCACGCCGGGCCTTCTGGCCGTCGTCACGGTTGCTGCCGCGAAATATCTCGATCAGTTCCGGCCGTTCGCGCAGGCAATCCACCGGAAAGAAGAACTCCGCAATCTTCGGTGCGTTGGTTGCGGTATCGCCGCGGTAGCTCGCCAGGGTGCGGAAAACATCCGCATTCACCTCGAGCGGACTTTTGTTGACCTTCCATGTGCTGCTGAGGATCAACCGGTCGATGCACTCAGGATGTCGCGCCGCCAGCACCTGCGCAATCAGGCCGCCGAGCGAGGTCCCCATCACATGGACACGGTCGTGGCCGAGGCCGCGGATCAAGACCGCCGCATCGTCGGCGAGATCCGCCAGCGAATAGGGTGTGGCGGGGTTACGCGTGGCGCCGGAGTCGCGCTGGTCGTAGGCGACGACGGTGAAACGGCCGTTCAGCGCGCGCACCAGGCCGTCGAACATCGCGTGGTCGGCCTCGCCGCCGTGCAGCAGCACCAGCGGGGCGCCGGCGCCGGTCTTGCGATAGGCCGTGACGACGCCGTTGGCTTCGAACGATTGCATCGAAACCTCCGTCAATGCAGCAGCGTCGAGAGCGCTCCGGCGAGTTCCCTGGCCGGATCGGACGGCAGCCACGGCATCCGCCACGCCACATGGCCGTCGGGACGCACCAGCACGGCGCCGCGCATGCCCAGTTGATATCCATCCGCCGGATCCGCCGCGGGCAATTGTTTCAACGACAGCGCCACGCCGGTCTTTTCGGAAACCTCGCGGCCCGCCTCGAGCCACTCGTTGCCGAGCGGGCCGGTGACGACGGCGAATTCCCTGTCGAACCAGTCCAGCGTCGAATGCTTGCGCGCGGAGTCGAGCCACATGTGCGGAAAGCGCGCGCCGGGGCGATCGGATGGCGTGTAGTAGCGCGAGTTCAGCGCCTTCGCGACGGTGCCGTCGGGAATCACCGCGCCCTCTTCGTAATAGTGTCCGAGGTTCTGGCCGATGCTGTGAAGGTGGTTGTCCATATCGTTGATCCAGAACCGGATCCGATCCGGGTTTCGGGATCGCACCGCATCGTCGGTGAGGCCGAACCGCAGGCGGTTGCCGAAGCTGAAGTCGGCGTTGGACTGCGCGACAGGCCGGCGCTCACAGGAATAGCTGTTGAGTAGGTTGTCGTCAGCCCAACCCTTGAGAACAAACGCCAGCTTCCAGGCAAGGTTGTGCGCGTCCTGCACTCCGGAGTTCAGGCCGAAGCCGCCGGTCGGTGGAAAGCGATGGGCGCTGTCGCCGACCAGAAACACCCGGCCTTTCCGAAACGTCTCCGCAACCTGCATGCTGACGCGCCAGGTCGAGCGGTTGAGCAGCGTGACATCGAGGTCGGGAATTCCGACATGCCCACGCGCGATTTCGATGAACTCCTGATCGGTCCACGGCCGCTCGCGATCGTCCTTGGTGAGTCCTATCTGCGTCACCGTCAGCCAGCGATCACGGCCATTGGTGTTGAGGATACCGGCGCGCGGCAAGCCGGGTTTGTCCGGGACGACGATGAAGCCGGCCGCCTCGCGCGCGATCGGGAGGTGCGACAGATCTGCCCGCCAATACTCGTTCGACATCACAGCCAGCGTGGCCGGCCCGACCATCTCGATGCCGGCGTCGCGGCGGGTTCGGCTGCCGGCGCCGTCTGCGGCAATCAGGTAGGTGGCGCTCCACTCCGTGATTTCGCCGGTCGCTTCGGAGCGCGTCCTGACACGGACGCCGCTGTTGGTTTCCTCGAATGATTCACACTCGGTGGAGAACAGCACGGTGGCGTGTTTCGACCGCTCGACGACGCGCAGGATCACTTCCTCGACCGCATCCTGGGCAACCAGGCTCTTCCACGCCGGCGTATGCCCGACATTCGGTTCGGGCCGGGTGCGGCCGAACTCATGTCCCGCGATGCTGTCGAGGAACACGAACATGTCGGAGTTGTCCTGCAGGCCGCGGTCGCGAATCGCGGCCTCGATCCCCCACTGCCGGAAGATCTCCATGGTTCGAACCCAGCAACCGCGCGACTTTGGATGATCTGTCGTCGTCGGGCTCTTCTCGACTACGACGCAGTCGATGCCGAACCTGTCGAGCAGCAGCGACATCGCGAGCCCGACCGGGCCGCCGCCGGCGATGAATACTGTTGTCTGGCGTGCTGCGTCCGCGGCGATGGCCATGCCCGTTTCTCTCCCGTGTTTATTTTGGGCAGAGACTGACCTAATTTTTCTATCTCACAAGAATATGTTTGATATGGTTGCTATCTCGATTTGAGAAGGAGGGGAAATTGGACCTGCGGCAGCTTCGTTATTTCGTCGCAGTCGCCGAGCGCGGCGGTTTCGCGGCTGCGGCCAGCACGCTCAATATCGCGCAGTCGGCACTCAGCCGGCACGTCAAGGAGCTCGAGCGCGAACTTGGCGGTGCGCTGCTTGAACGCGGCGCGCGCGGCATTACCGTGACCGAGTCCGGCAAGGTGCTGCTGGCACGCGGACGCTGGCTGTTCAGCACCATCGATGACATCAAGACCGAAGTACGAACGGAGAACCGCGAGCCCAGCGGCATGGTGCGGCTGGGCGCGCCCCCCAGTCTTGCCGATATCCTCTATGCGCCACTTGCCCAGTTGATCGTGAAGCGTTTCCCAAGGGTGCGGCTCGAATTGAGCGAAGGCCTGACCGAAGGAATGTGCGACCGCCTGCTGCGTGGCGAACTCGATCTCGCCGTCGTCACCACGCCGCAAGCCAATGATCACCTCGATTACGAAACGCTGATGGTCGAGCAGGTCTTCCTGATTGGTCCGCCGCGCGATCCCTTGCTCAAACGCGGCAAGCTGACCCGCCAGGAATTCGACAGCCTGCCGACCGCCATCGTGCCGCTCAGCCGCAATCCGTTCCCACCAACGGTGCCGTTCTCGCTGCGGGTCGACAGCAGCGTACCGATGAAGCGGATGGTGGCCTCCGGCCTCGGCTATGGCCTGCTACCCTTCTCCGGTATTCATGAAGAGATCGCGGCAGGCAAATTGTCGGCCGCACTCTTGCCATGGATAAGCGCGGATCGCGTATTGGCGCTGCCACGCGGTCGCCCGGTGAGCCGCGCCACGCGTGAAGTATTCACGGGATTGAAGCAGGTTTGCCAAGACCTGATTCAGGAAGGTAAAATCTTGATCGCCAAGCCGGGAAGAACTTCTCGCTGACGAATTCAGAACCTCGACCCAATTCGCGGCTTCGCAAACAAGCCCAACCAATATCCGTTCGCTGGTCAATGACCGCTTTCGCCGGAAGCGGTCAATCCATGGATGTCAACTTCATCGGAACCGGCGCGCTGCATTCCGGGTTCGATGCTTCGCATCGCCCCCGGAATGACTGCTACGCAGTTACTTCTTGACCAGCGGACACTCGCTGTCCTTGAGCGGCTTCGCCGCGTCTTCCGGCGAGATCGTGGCGATCTGCTTGTAGTAGTCCCACGGATATTTCGACTCTTCGGGCTTCTTCACTTCGAACAGGTAGGCCGGGATCAACCGGCGTCCGTCGGCGCGCAGCGGGCCCTTGCCGAACAAGGGATCGTCGGTCGGCAGTTCCTTCATCTTGGCGACGACCTTGGCGCCGTCTTTCGGATTGCCGCCGAGCGCTTCCATCGCCTTGAGATAATGCAGCACCATGGCGTAGCTGCCGGCCTGATTCATCGAGGGCATCGAGTTCTTGCTGGCCAGGGCGGCGAACCGCTTCGACCAGGCGCGGGTGGCCTCGTTCTGGTCCCAGTAGAAGGATTCCGTGAAGGTCAGGCCCTGCGCGGTCTTGAGGCCCAGCGAATGCACGTCGTTGATGAAGAGCAGCAGCGCCGCGAGCTTCTGGCCGCCCTGGACGATGCCGAATTCGGCCGCCTGCTTGATCGAGTTGGTGGTGTCGCCGCCCGCATTGGCAAGGCCGACCACCTTCGACTTCGAGGCCTGCGCCTGCAGCAGGAACGACGAGAAGTCGGACGTGTTGATCGGGTGCTTGACGCCGCCGAGCACCTTGCCGCCATTGGCGGTGATGACCGCGGTGGTATCGCGCTCCAGGGCGTGGCCGAAGGCGTAGTCGGCGGTCAGGAAGAACCAGGTGTCGCCGCCGGCCTTGGTCAGCGCCTTGCCGGTGCCGTTGGCAAGCATGTAGGTGTCGTAGGTGAACGAGACGGTGTTGGGCGTGCAGGCCTTGCCGGTGAGATCGGCCGAAGCCGCGCCCGAATTGAGCAGCACCGCATTCTTCTCCTTGACGAGATTGCTCACCGCCAGCGCTACACCGGAATTCGGGGTATCTTCGATCGCGTCGACCTTGTCGTTGTCGATCCATTGCCGCGCCAGGTTGACGCCGACGTCGGGCTTGTTCTGGTGATCACCGCTGACGACTTCGATTTTCCAGCCCTTCTTGAGCAGGCCGGAATCCTCGATGGCCATCTTGACCGCGACCACCGAATTGGGGCCGCCGATGTCGGCATAGAGGCTCGACATGTCGTTCAACACGCCGATCTTGACCGTCTTGTCCTGGGCGAAAGCCGGGGTGGCAAGCCCCAGTCCGGCGAATGCGATGAGCGCGGTGGTGCCCAGCGCGAGCGTTTTCTTCTTCATTGAATTCCTCCAGAGGTTAACACCCGGGAGGCCCTCTTTTCGGAGCCTCGCCAGGGCTCCCGTTAGTACGTCCGGCGCCGCGCGGCAATGCGCCTATCGTAGCGCGCCGCGCTCATTTCAGCCTCCGAATTCAATTTGAACTTCTGGATTCGCTTTCCGGTACCGACTTCGGCGGTATACACGTTTGGCCATCTAACCCGGCGCGCGAAAACTCTGCAGCGTGCGGGTCGGGTAGTCATACAGCCTGCCGGTCTCGGTCCAGGCAGGCGCGCACATCGGCAGGATCAATTCGGCGACCTTGTCCGGCGTCTCCAGCGTCGACGGGTCTTCGCCGGGAAACACGATCGCGCGTACCCGGGTCCGCGTCGGGCCGGGATTGAACAGATTGACGCGCAGCGGCGTGTTGGCGGTTTCATTCGCCCACGCCCGCGCCAGGGTCTCCAGCGCCGCTTTCGAGGCGGCATAGGGAGCGAGATAGGCATTGGCCTGGCTCGCCGCGGCCGAGGTGACGAACACCGCGCGGCCGGCGTCCGACTGCTTCAACAGCGGCTCCATGCAGCGGATCAGCTGAAAGTTGGCCGACACGTTGATCGCCATCACGTCGTTCCACGACTTCAGATCGATATGGCCGAGCGGCGAGGAGGGGCCGGCCACGCCGGCATTGCCGACGAGAATGTCGAGCTTGCCATGGCGTTCATGCAGCGCCGCGCCGAGCCGGGCGATGCCGTCGAAATCGGTGAGGTTGAGCGGCACCAGGGTGGCGCTGCCGCCGTCCTTGCGGATTTCATCGTCGAGTTCTTCGAGGCCGCCCTGGGTGCGCGCCACCGCGATCACATGGGCGCCGGCCTTCGCCAGCGCGCATGCGGTGAAATAGCCGATGCCGCGCGAGGCGCCGGTGACGAGAGCGATGCGGGAGGCGAGAGGAAGGGGCATGGAAGAAAATCTCTCCGTCATGCCCGGGCTTGTCCCGGGCATCCACGTCTTTGCGGCTGGGTTTTATAGACGTGGATGGCCGGGACAAGCCCGGCCATGACGAAAAATCAGGATATGGGGGCCTATGGTCCACCGATCGAGTTGCTGCGATCCTCGTGGTCGTTGGGCTTCACCTTCATACCTTGCCGGAAAGCAAAGAAGATAAATCCGACCAACAACACGATGCCGACAATCGCGAACAGCGTTTCGGTCATCGCGGGCCCTTCGTCAGCTCGCTTCCGCCAGCAGCGACAATTGCCGCGGCTGCGGCTCGACCTGGGTCTGGTCGGTAAGGTGGGTGGGGTAGACGCCGGTAAAGCAGTGGTCGGAATATTTCGGATTGGCGGGATCGCGGCCGGGCTCGCCCATGGCGCGGTACATGCCGTCGATTGACAGGAACGCCAGCGAGTCCGCGCCGATCGCTTCGCGCATCTCTTCCAGCGAGTGGGTGGCTGCCAAAAGGCCGCCGCGGTCGGGCAGATCGATGCCGTAATAATCGGGATAGAGGATCGGCGGCGAGGCGAGGCGGAAGTGGACCTCGCGGGCGCCGGCGTCGCGCATCATGCGGACGATCTTCTTCGAGGTGGTGCCGCGCACCAGGGAATCGTCGATCAGGATGATGCGCTTGCCCTCGATCGCGGCGCGGTTGGCAGAATGCTTCATGCGGACGCCGAGTTCGCGCACGCTCTGGGTCGGCTGGATGAAGGTGCGGCCGACATAATGGTTGCGGATGATGCCGAGTTCGAACGGCACGCCGGAATGCTGGCTGTAGCCGATCGCGGCCGGCACGCCGGAATCCGGCACCGGCACCACGACGTCGACCTCGACATGGCTTTCGCGCGCCAGTTGCGCGCCAAAGGCCTTGCGGACGTCATAGACCGAGCGGCCGCCGACGATGGAATCCGGTCGCGAGAAGTAGATGTATTCGAAGATGCAGGGCCGGGGCGGCTTCTTTGGAAACGGCTTGTGGCTTTCCGCGCCATGCTCGTCGAACACGATGATCTCGCCGGGCTCGATGTCGCGGACATATTTGGCGCCGATCATGTCGAGCGCGCAGGTCTCCGACGCCAGAATCGGACAGCCGTCGAGTTCGCCCAGCACCAGCGGGCGGATGCCGAGGGGATCGCGGGCGCCGACCAGCTTCTTGTTGGTCATCGAGACCAGCGAATAGGCGCCCTCGATCGCGCGCAGCGCCTCGATGAAGCGGTCGATGAAGCGGCCGCGCTTCGACTGCGCCACGAGGTGCAGGATCACTTCGGTGTCGGTGGTGGATTGCATCATGGCGCCGTTGCGCACCAGTTCGCGGCGCAGGGTCAGCCCGTTGGTGAGGTTGCCGTTGTGGCCGACCGCGAAACCGCCGGCATTGAGTTCGGCGAACAGCGGCTGCACGTTGCGCAGGATGGTGGCGCCGGTCGTGGAATAGCGCACATGGCCGACGGCGAGGCTGCCGGGGAGGCGCTCGATCACCTCGCGGCGGGAGAAGGTGTCGCCGACCAGGCCGAGCCGCCGCTCCGAGTGAAAGCGGGAGCCGTCGAAGGAGACGATGCCGGCGGCCTCCTGGCCGCGATGCTGCAGGGCGTGCAGCCCGAGCGCGGTGATGGCGGCGGCTTCCGGGTGGCCGAAGATGCCGAACACGCCGCATTCCTCGCGTAGCGTGTCGCCTTCCAGATCGTCCTGCAACTCGATCGCTGCAGCGTCGAGGTTCTCGATCGCGGCGTGCTTGAGGTCAAGGTGATGGGCGGGATCGGAAGGGTTTTTCATCTCGTCCATCGCGCCTCTCTTTTGGCCTGGTATCAACGGCCGACTTTATCGATCTGCTTCTTCAAGCCGTCGCGGGCAGCCTTGCTATAGCCATCGGCCGGGGCCGGGGTCGCCGGCTCCGCGTCAGTCTGCTCATCGTCTGGTTTATTCTTCTTGAATCTCTTCAAGATGGTGTTCTCGGGGTCATCCGGCAAGAGCGACATCAGCCAATCCCCGGTTCCCTGCAGCACCACGCGGGACTTCGCCCCGGTGACCCAGTCCGGCCGCTGCTTGTCCGGAACCAGCCAGGAGAAGAACAGGAAGGCCACGACCACGATCAGCAGGCCGCGCGCCAGCCCGAACAGGAAGCCCAGCGTGCGGTCCAGCGCGCCGATCCGGGAATCCAGGATCATGTCGGAAATCCGCACCGTGATGATGGAAACCACGATCAGGGTGCCGACGAACACGCCGGCGACCACGACGACGCTGGCGATGGTCTCGTTCTGGATATAGCTCTTCGCGGTCGGCAGCAGCTTGCCGAACGCATAGAGCGTGACCAGCGCCGCGGCGCCCCAAGCCGCGATCGAAAGAATCTCCCGCATGAAGCCGCGCACCATCGCGAGCAGGCCGGAGATCAGCATCACCGCGAGCAGGACGAGATCGAGTATCGTTATCGGCATCGGCTGGTCAGGTCCGCTCGTATGTCAAAACTGCGAATCGGCAACGTCGGTGCCACTTCAAGTGACGGTCATACCGGGCGCCCCGCAAGGCCGGGAATCGCGCCATTCCCGTCCCGCGCGCGCGTTGTATAGCGGCGGGGGCAGGTGACGTCACGCCCGACTAGCCTTCCTGACGCCGGAATCTCGCCGGTGTGGCATTTTTCTCCACTGCCGCGGCCTCCCGGCCTTCACGATTGCGTTCCTGATTGGCTCTGGGTGTGCCGCGGGCGGCGATATCCGCCACCAGGCTGGTCAATCCGCCGACGGTATTGAGCACCAGCCCGGCATCGCCGCCGACGTCGCCGCGCGCCGATTCGGGCAGCACGGCGCGGCCGAACCCGAGTTTGGCGGCTTCCTTGAGCCGGGCCGAGGTCTGCGCCACCGGCCGGACCGCGCCCGACAGCGAAATCTCGCCGAAATAGACCGCATCGGTCGGCAGCGGCGCATTGACCAGCGACGACACCAGCGCAGCGGCGGCGGCAAGGTCCGCGGCCGGCTCCTGGATCCGCAATCCGCCGGCGACGTTCAGATAGACGTCGTAGCCGGACAGTTTCACCCCGCAATGCGCTTCCAGCACCGCCAGCACCATCGACAGCCGGCTCGGATCCCAGCCCACCACGGCGCGGCGCGGCGTGCCCAGCGTGGTCGGCGCTACCAGCGCCTGCAGCTCCACCAGCACCGGGCGGGTGCCCTCGATCCCTGCGAAGACCGCGGTGCCCGGACTGCCGAGATCGCGTTCCGACAGGAACAGCTCGGACGGATTGGAGACCTCGCGCAGGCCGAGGCCGGTCATCTCGAATACGCCGATCTCGTCGGTCGGCCCGAAGCGGTTCTTGGCCGCGCGAAGAATCCGGAATTGCTGCGAGCCTTCGCCCTCGAACGACAGCACCGCATCGACCATGTGTTCGACCACGCGGGGACCGGCGATCTGGCCGTCTTTTGTCACATGGCCGACCAGGATGATGGTGGCGCCGGATTTTTTGGCAAACCGTATCAGCGCCTGCGCCGAGGCGCGCACCTGCGTGACCGTGCCCGGCGCGGATTCCACGGTGTCGGTCCACATGGTCTGGATCGAATCGATCACGATCAGGCGCGGCACCGTGCCTTCGGACAGCGTGGAGACGATGTCCTCGACCGAGGTTTCCGCGGCGAGCTGCACCGGCGCATCCGCCAGGCCGAGCCGCTCCGCCCGCAGCCGCACCTGCGCCACCGCTTCCTCGCCCGAAATATACACCACCCGATGGCCGGCCCGCGCCATCAGGGAGGTCGCCTGCGTCAGTAGCGTCGACTTACCGATGCCGGGATCGCCGCCGACCAGCAGCACCGAGCCGCGCACAAAGCCGCCGCCGGTGACGCGATCGAGCTCGGCCATGCCCGAGGACAGGCGAGGCGCCTCCTGGCTCTTGCCGGTCAGGGTCTCCAGCTGGAACAGCCGCCCCCGGCGCTTCGAGCGGATCGAGACCGGCATCGACGTGGCGCCGGTGGTATCCTCCTCCGCCAGCGTGTTCCACTCGCCGCAGGACTCGCACTTGCCCTGCCAGCGATTGAACGCCGCGCCGCAGTTCTGGCAGACGAAGGAGAGGGTGTTCTTGGCCATGGGCAGGATCTTGAGTCGCCGGTTTCGTGTGTTCTTAGTTTGTTCTATAGCCGATTAACAATCAGTTCGCGACAGAAAACTCGGCCGCATGCTCCAGCCCGGGGATCAGGGATCAGGTGGGACCATCGCGTCCGGTTGGCTGTCTGCTGTGGCTCATCACCGGAGGCGGCTTCGAGAGGGCAAAACAAAGCCGCCCGAAGGCGGCCTGTCATTGTTGCGGCGGACGATTGTTAGCTCAATGCAGCGACTTGACGTCGACGGTAAGCCATGAATCCGACGCCGGCGAAGCCGAGGATCATCAAGGCCCATGTCGAGGGTTCGGGAACCGGCGCAGCAATTGTGAGGAACGCCTCGGCAATCAACTGATGTGCGGCCGCCGTCGGATGGATGCCGTCCCAATAGACATACTTGCTGCAATCGGTGCCGATGGGGGCTGCTCCGCACGCATCTGTGCCATTGGTAAATCCGTAAGTCCCCGGATTGAGCGAGATCGCCGTGCCCAAACCAAAGATATCGAAGGTCGAAACTCCGACTTCCCCGAAGAGTTGCGCCGCGAGGGCGGCGTTCATGCTGGCCGCGAGAGACGTCGCCAAAGCGACGGCACCAGGGCCGCCGCTCGCCAGGGTCGCGGGCGCGACACCGACATTGGGGGTGTCCCAAACAACGATGTGCGTGGCACCCGCCGCCTGGAGGTTGTTGACGATCGCACCGATGTCGGCGGCGTACGCCGCGGCGGTTGTGGCTATCGTGACAGGAATGTCCGCGCCGCCACCAATGGCCGCGAGCGCGGCTCGCACATTGTTGCCGCCGCCTTCGATGACATAGAGCGCGTTCGGTGAGGCCACATTGCCCGTCGAAGCAAGATATTGGTTGGCCTGCGCCACAAGGCTGAACGGAAAGCCGCCTTGGCCCTGGCCCGGCGTCCCCGTGGTCGCGCCGCCATACGCGTAATTGGTGCCACCCGATTGCGACGGTGAGTTTGTCACACCAAGCGCCGATGCGACGCCTGATGCCCATACCGGCCCGTTGCTGTAGACGCCGCTCGCGTAGGGGCTACTGGGAATATAGGTGTTGCCCGTGACCGGCCCGCCACTGTTACCGATAATAGTGAAATTGTTTCCACTGTCCGACAGACTGTCTCCAAAGACGACCATCGACGTATATGGCGCGGCGGCCGTCGGGTGGCCCGTAAGCACCAGCGCCGCAAGGGCGAAACCGGGCAATGTCGCCCTAAAGAACGAAAACTTCATCGGCTGGAGCCTCCCCTGGAAACGTTTTTTTTAAAGATAGTCTTTGATCTTCGGTCCTGCGCACCTGTGCGTCAACATAATTCGCCGTACGCCCTGTAGTTGCAATCCGGCGCTGGCAATGTGGATGCCCGCGTCAGCACGACCTAAACCTCAAAAAACTGCCCGGCGATTTCTTCCACCTCCGCCCACGACCGCGCCAGATGCACGGCCCCGGCATCCCGCAGTTTCACATCATGCCCGTCGCGAATGTGACTGGCGGCGCAAAGGCCGACCGCCGTCATGCCCGCCGCGACCGCGGCCTGGATGCCGCCGGCGCTGTCCTCGATGACAAGGCATCGTTCCGGGCTGACGCCCAGCTTGCTGGCTGCAAAGAGAAAGATGTCGGGATGCGGTTTTCCGCGCGCGACCATGTCGGCGCTGAAGACTTGGTCGCCGAATTTTTCCTCCATGCCCAGTATCGACAGGCAGAGCTGCAGCCGGTCGATCGAGCTGGATGACGCGATGGCGCGGGGCAGGTGGGCGAAGCGCGCGATGAAATCGGCGGCGCCGCTGACTTCCTTCAGGTCGGTGCGGAAGCGGGCGAACGTCGCATGCTTGAGTCCGTCGGAAAAATCGGAGGGCAGCGGCCTGCCGGTCGCCGCCTCGATTTCGGCCATCACTTCGACCCATCGGCGGTGGGCGAAGCGGGACAGCGACTGGTCGAGCGTGGTCGAATAACCGAGCCCGGTGACGGTTTCCGCCAGCACGGTGTTGGCGATGGCTTCGCTGTCGGCGATGACGCCGTCGAAATCGAAGATCAGCGCGCCCATTTTTTCAACCCCGGAGATCAGGAAGCCCACGCGCTTGTTATGCGATCCGCCGTCGAAATGGACCCTGCAATCCCGATCAGGCCAACAAATTCTGTTGCGCTGTGTTTCAACCTGAAGCGAAGAATCCAGCCGCCGCCTATGCGGCGTCCAGCCTGCTCGCCAGCACCTTGTCGATGCGCCGCCCGTCGAGGTCGACAATCTCGAACCGCCAGCCATGGGCTTCGATCTTGTCGCCGACGTTGGGAATGGTGCCGAATTGATGCAGCAGGAAACCCGCAAAAGTTTGATAGGGCTTCGAGGGAGGCAGTATGATGCCGAGCAAGTCGGCGAATGCGACAGCCGCCATCCAGCCCGATATCAGGTAGGATCCGTCGTCACGCTTGACGAAGGGAAGCTCGGCGGGACCTTCCTCGGTTTGAAACGAACCGACGATCGCCTCCAGGATATCCACCCGGGTCACCACACCCTGGAAGGTGCCGTATTCGTCGTGAATGAGGCCCATATGCACCGGCGAGTCGCGCAGGATCGCGACGACATCGCGTGCATCGACGGTTTCCGGGATGATCGGCGCGTGGTGGATCAGTTCGCCGATATCCGGCGTCTGTCCCGACAGGCAGGCGTCGAGCATGTCCTTGGCGTTGACGATCCCGAGCACGTGGTCGCGGTCGCCGTCGAACACCGGGAAGTGGGAATGCGTGCTGCCCGCGATCGTCGTCGCCACCTCGGCCATGGAAGCACTGACGTCGATCATGCTGACTTCATGCCGCGGCGTCATCACCGCGCCGACCGGAAGATCGCCGAGCCGCATCACGCCGGCGATCATTTCCTTCTCGCCGGGCTCCAGCACGCCGGCATTTTCGGCTTCGACCACGAGGGTGCGGATTTCCTCCTCGCTGACCTTCTCTTCGGCTTCACCGCGGTGGCCGAGCAGCCAGAGCAGTGCCTTGCCCGAGCGATCCAGCAGCCACACCAGCGGCAGCGAAACCGTCGCCAGCAGCGTCATCGCCGGAGCCACCCTGACGGCCACCGCCTCGGGATCGCGCAGCGCGATCTGCTTCGGCACCAGTTCGCCGATGATCAGCGAAAAATAGGTGATCCCGCCGACCACCACGCCGACGCCGGCCGCATCCGCCAGACCCCGCGACAGTCCGGCTTCCGTCAGCCATGCGGAGAGACGCAGTCCCAGCGTCGCGCCGGACAGGGCGCCGGACAACACGCCGATCAGGGTGATGCCGATCTGCACGGTGGAGAGAAACTTGCCGGGATCGGATGCCAGCGCCAGCGCGCGGCGCGAGCCGGGAACGCCCTTGGCGACCAGGCCGGCCAGCCGCGCCGGCCGCGACGAAACGATGGCCAACTCCGACATCGAGAGCAGGCCATTGACGACGATCAGGATCGCGACGATCCCGAGTTCCAGATAGAGCACGATTCAGCCTTGTTGTTCCGCCTCGCCCCGGCGGGCAGCAACCCTCTATATGGGGATTGCCCGGCGGACCTGCCAGAATGATCCCGTCATCAGGCCTGGAGGCTATTCGCGCGGGTCCGGATCGCGGCTCACAGTATTCACAGCTGAGGTCGCTCCGGGATCATGCGCCGACGGAGGCGTTGAACAGCATCGCAGCCCCGGCCGCCAGCATGATCCCGTCCATGACAAGCCTGAACACATCCGGATCGAGCCGCAATACAAAACGCCTGGCGATGAAGGCGCCCGCCATCAGCGACGAGCCGGCGATTAGGCCCTGCAGCAAGACATCGCCCGTCAGCGCGCCGAACTGCTGGAAGGTCACGGATTTGCTGACATACAATCCGAGCGAACTCGCGGCCTCGGTGGCGAGAAACGCGCCTTTGGTCAGCCCGTAGAACAGGAACAGCGGCACGCTCAGCGGCCCGGTCGACACCACGATGCCGGTGATGTAGCCGATCACGGCGCCGCCGATCGCGAGGTGCCAGAGCGAAACCTTCAGCTGGTAGCGGGCAAGCCAGTGCCGCACCGGCACCATCGCGATCAAAAACAGTCCGATCGAAATATCCACCGCATGCGACGGCAGCACCAGCAGCGTGCGCGCGCCCAGCGCCGCCGCCGGAATGCCGGTCACGGAGTAGGCGGCGCAGGCGCGCCAGTCGACCTCGCGCCACCAGGCCAGGATGCGGGACAGATTGGCCATCACGGCGGCGACCGCCATGATCGGCACCGCTCGCTGCGGCCCATATTGATAGACCAGCACCGGCATCAGCATGATCGACGACCCCGTGCCGACGATTCCCGAGATGGTGCCGGCGGCGAGCCCGACCACAAGGACGAAGAGGAAGTTCAAGGGTGTCTCCTGCGGCCTCGTCGCCGACTGAGGGCCTGTGCGTCAAGTCTGCCCGGAGGTTTCCGTGACCGGACAACCAAAATATCGAAAACGAGCCCATGCAAAGAAAGCGGCGACGGCCGGCATGATTCTCAAGAAAGTGATTTAACTATATGATATGTCGTGAATATTCGACTTGACGCCTCGGCGGCGCATTCGCGCCACCGAAGGCTCCGGACCACGGGCCTACGGATGCGGTCCCCACGGCGCCGCCAGCAGCAGCTTGACCTCCTGCGTCATGACCAGCGGCCGGAATTTGCCTGCGAAATTCATGAAGTCGGGATTGGCGAACAGCAATTTCCAGGATTCGCGGCGATCGGCGTCGTCGTCGAATTTCCAGAGATGGACGATCTGGTTGATGGTGCCGACGTCGCTTTGAAAGTAGCCGACCAGCTTCCTGTCGTGCTCACCCTTCTGCATCGCCGGAAAGCCGATCTCCTGGTACAGCTTCACGGCTTCCGCCATCTTGCCGACGTAGAGGGTGTAGGTGCGCAGCTCATAGATCGCCATGGCGTGTTTCCTTTCTTGTGAAGATGCGTTGTTTATTCATGCCTGGATGCATCAACGTCATTGCGAGCCAACGGGTCGCGCGAATGCGCGCCCGATGACAGGCTCCGCGAAGCAATCCATCTTCTTTCTTTTCTTTGCATGTCAAGCTGGATTGCTTCGTCGCAAGCGCTCCTCGCAATGACGGTTGCCGCTCATCGCAGCACGATCCACGACGGCGCGTGGTCGCTGGCGCCTTCCTCGCCGCGCAGCTTGCGGTCGACGCCGGCCTTGATCAAGCGCGGCGCCAGCACCGGGCTTAGCAGCAGGTGATCGAGTCTCAGGCCCGCATCGCGCGGCCAGCGGTTGCGCTTGTAGTCCCAGAATGAGAACATCGGTTTGTCCGGATGCAGGTCGCGGATCGCGTCGCACCAGCCTTGCGCCACCAATTGCCTGAACGCGGCGCGGCTCTTCGGCTGGATCAGCGCATCCTTGTCCCACGATCGGGTCGGATAGATATCGAGCGGCGTCGGCGCGACATTGTAGTCGCCGGCCAGCACGACGGGGACGTCCTGCTTGATGAATTTCGCGGCGTGCAGTTTGAGCCGCCTGAACCAGTCGAGCTTGTAGTCGAATTTCGGCCCCGGCTGCGGATTGCCGTTCGGCAGGTAGATGCTGGTGACGATGACGCCGTTGACGGCGGCCTCGATGTAGCGGGCTTCGTGGTCGTCGCGATCGCCGGGCAGGGCGGTGCGGATCAGCACCGGCTCGGCCTTGCGCGCCAGGATGGCGACCCCGTTCCAGGTTTTCTGGCCGCGCCACACCGCGCCGTAGCCGGCCTTGCCGATCGCATCGACCGGAAAGTCGGCGTCGGTGCATTTCAGTTCCTGCAGTGCCACGGCGTCGGGTTTGGCAGAACGCAGCCAGCGCAGCAGGTTCGGCAGGCGGCGGTTGATATTGTTGATGTTGAAGGTGGCGACTTTCATCCCCGACTGATGTCAGGCCGGTATCACGGGAGCCGGTTCAGGCGCGGCCGGGGGTTCTTCACGCGCGGCGCCGCCCTTGTAGATCCGGGCATAACGCGAGCCGAGGCTGGTCAGCACTTCGTAGCCGATGGTGCCGAAATGGTGCGCGAGTTCGTCGACGGTGATGCCTTCGCCGATCAGCGTCACCATGTGGCCGCGCCGCACGTCCTTCTTGTCGAGGTCGGTGACGTCGATCGCCATCAGGTCCATCGAGATGCGGCCGGCCACCGGGCAGCGCTTGCCGGCGACCATCACCTCGGCGCCGCGGGTGCCGTCATTGCTGCTGCCGGCGCGGAAATAGCCGTCGGCATAGCCTGCGGAAACGATCGCGAGCCGGGTCGGCCGCCGCGCGGTCCAGGTGCCGCCGTAGCCGACGCTGTCGCCCTTGTCGATGTTGCGGATCTGCACGATGCGGGCCTTGACCTCGACCACCGGCTGCATCGGGTTGTCAGCCTCCGGCGTCGGATTGATGCCGTAAAGGGCGCAGCCCGGCCGCACCAGGTCGAACTGGAACGCGGCGCCGAGGAAACATCCTGACGAATTCGACAGCGAGGCCGGCACGCCGGAAAACAGGCTGGCGATCTCGCGGAAGTTCGCCAGCTGCTTGGCGTTGAGCGGATGATTGAGGGTTTCGGCGCAGGCGAGGTGGCTCATGACAAGGGTAATGCCGTGATCGCCGGCGTTGATCCGGGGAATGATGCCCTGTGCCTCGACAAGCGTCAGGCCGAGCCGGTTCATGCCGGTATCGATGTGAATGGCGGCGCCGCCGGCCCAGCCGGTGCGGCGGCAGAACACGTCCCATTCGGCGAGTTCGTTGAGGTCGCCGATCACGGGCCTGACGTCGATCTTGGCGTAGGCATCGCCGCTGTTCTGGAAGAAACCGTCGAGCACATAGATCGCCGCGGTCGCAGGCACCGCGGCGCGAACCACGGCGGCTTCGTCGAGGGTCGCCACGAAAAACGTCTTGCAGCCGGCGCCGGCCAGCGCGCGCGCGACCTGTTCGGCGCCGCAGCCATAGGCATTGGCCTTGACCACGCCGGCGCATTCGGCCGGCACCGCCGACTTCTCGAGTTTGCGCCAGTTGGCGATGATGGCGTCGAGATCGACGGTGAGGGTCGCGGTGGCGGTCGCCAGCACCGCGGCCTGGTTGGCCTCAGCCGAGAGGATGGTGCCTGGCGGGGCCAGTTTCGGATCGGTGATAATGTTCATGCCGCACTTTACGCGCAGGCCTGCCGCGGTTCAACCGGTCAAGATTCGCCAGCCGGCGCGTCAGTAGGATTGCGTCAACTGGCCGTCGTCCGCCAGATTGCTGAATCGGGTGAACTGGCCCTCGAACTGCAACGGAACGGTACCGGTCGGTCCATGGCGCTGCTTGGCGATGATGACTTCGGCTCGTCCGTGAGCATTATCCATTTCAACCAGCCACTTCGCGTGTTCTTCGGTGCCCGGCTTCGGCTCCTTGTTCTGCAGATAATATTCCTCGCGGTAGACGAACATCACGACGTCGGCGTCCTGCTCGATCGAACCGGACTCGCGAAGGTCGGACAATTGCGGATGCTTGTCGTCGCGGCTTTCGACCTGGCGCGACAGCTGCGACAGCGCGATCACAGGAATATTGAGTTCCTTCGCCAGCGCCTTCAGGCTGGTGGTGATCTCGGTGACTTCCTGCACCCGGTTGTCATTGCCCCGTTTGCCCGATCCCTGCAGCAGCTGGATGTAGTCGACCACGATCAGATCGAGGCCCTTCTGCCGCTTCAGCCGGCGGGCGCGGGCGGTGAGCTGCGAAATCGACAGGCCGCCGGTCTCGTCGACATAGAGCGGCAGGTGCTGAAGTTCGATGGTGTAATCCCGAATCTTGTCGAACTCGTTCTGGGTGATGCCGCCACGGCGGATCAGGCTAGATGAGATGCCGGTCTGTTCGGCGAGAATACGGGTGGCGAGCTGTTCGGCCGACATTTCGCAGGAGAAGAAGCCGACGACGCCGCCATTGACGGCTTTCATGGTGCCGTCGGCCTGCACCTGGGATTCGTACGCCTTCGCCACGTTGTAGGCGATATTGGTGGCGAGCGCGGTCTTGCCCATGCCGGGACGGCCGGCGACGATGATCAAGTCGGAGCGTTGCAACCCACCCATCTTGGCGTCGAGGTCGCGCAGGCCCGTTGCCGTGCCCGACAGCTTTCCGTCGCGCTGATAGGCGTTCGCCGCCATATCGAGCGCGACCTTCATCGCCTGCGAGAAACCCTGGAAGCCGCCGTCGTAGCGGCCGGATTCCGCCAGTTCGTACAGCCTGCGCTCGGCGTCCTCGATCTGCGCACGCGGCGCGAAATCCACCGGCGCATCGTAGGCGACATTGACCATGTCCTCGCCGATCCGGATCAGGTCGCGGCGCAGCGCCAGTTCGTAGATCGTCCGCCCGTAATCCTGGGCGTTGATGATGGTGGTGGCTTCCGCGGCGAGGCGAGCGAGGTATTGGCCGACCGTCATGCCGCCGAGATCGGTCTCGGCCGGCACGAAGGTCTTCAGCGTCACGGGGGTAGCGACCTTGCCCATCCGGATCAGGCTGCCGGCGGTCTCGTAGATGGTCTGATGGATCGGTTCGAGAAAGTGGGTCGGCTCCAGAAAGTCGGAAACCCGATAGAATGCGTCGTTGTTGACCAGGATCGCGCCCAGCAGGCTCTGTTCGGCCTCGATATTGTGCGGTGCGCTCCGAAAGGCCGGAGTTCCGGGATCGGGTGCGAGCTTGAGGACGTTCGAATCAGTCAGAGCCATTGCTGAATTGTTCTTCGGATTGGGGTGCTTTTAGGATTGGGAGCGGGACGCGACTAAAGCGCCAGTCCGGCCGAGAGTGGAAGCCACTTCGGTTCTTATGCACGGTTCAAATATTTTCTGGTGGATGAAGACTGACCCGGACGCATTCCGCTTGACCGGATTCCGGAAAAACTTGGCTGAACGCGTGAACCCTATCCGCCGCAAGAACTACTCACCCCTAATGGGGCGGCAGATGTTCCGAACCGCTTCCCCCGGCTGATCAGATCAGGAGGAGATAGATCAGCGCGGCCAGGGCAGCGCCAACGCCGGTCGCGATCAGGGCGTAGTCGGTGCCGATGTCGGCCTGCGGATCGAACTGTGATGGGTAGGTTTTCTGGGCCATTTCGGTCGTTTAGGACAGCCCGGGCAACTCATATGTGAAGCAGATCACATTCGGTTAATTTTTGTTGAAATTATAGTCGCAGGGAACGGGTCGCCGGCGGCTGGATTGGTAACTCGGACGAATTAGGAATAGGCGATGGGCCAGCTTCATCCAGGACAATCAGCAGACGGCGAGAAACTGTGGCTGTCGACGCTGATCGACACCATGGAACAAGTTTCCCGTTCGGAACTGCGCAGCCAGCCCTGCGACCGGTCGGTCGCGGCCGCCATGTTCGCGCAGCTTTCACGTCCGGCGCCGGCTTGCCCACCACGGATTCGGTTTCAGCCTGAGCCACTTGAATTTTTGACGGGGTCCTGAGGCTGCGTCTATTCGCCGGCGATTTGTAGCCGCGGCCGCTGCTCACGCTCGACCCCGCGGAGCCTGGCTTCCTCGTCTCCGATATAATCCCGGGTCATCGGCACGACGCCCTGACGCCTGGTGAGCTGAACCTGAAAGTTCATCATGTTCTGCTTGCGGAACGACATTTCCGAGCACGCCAGATAAAATTCCCACATCCGCGCAAAGCGCTCGTCATAGAGCCGCACCGCTTCTTCCCGCCGCGCCAGGAACCGTTTGCGCCACGCCTTCAGCGTTTCCGCATAATGCAGCCGCAGGATTTCGATGTCGCACACCAGCAATCCGGCGCGCTCGATCGCGGGCATCACCTCGGATAAAGCGGGGATATAGCCGCCGGGGAAAATGTATCTGGTGATCCAGGGATTGGTGACGTCGGGGCCTTCCGAACGGCCGATCGAATGCAGCACCATCACGCCGTCGTCGGTGAGCAGTTCGGCACAGCGCCTGAAATACGTCTCGTAGAAATCGACGCCGACATGCTCGAACATGCCGACCGACACGATGCGCTCGTACGGGCCCGGAATGTCGCGATAATCCTCGAGGAAGAACTTGGCCGAATCCGCCAGGTTCAACTCGGCGGCGCGGGCGTTCGACACCTGTAATTGCTCGGTCGACAGCGTGACGCCGGTGAGCCTGGCGCCGGCGGTTTGGGCCAGATAGAGGCCGAGGCCGCCCCAGCCGGAGCCGATGTCGAGCACGCGGTCGCCGGGCCGGATCAACAGCTTGGCGGCGAGGTGGCGCTTCTTGGCGATCTGGGCGTCGTCCAGCGTCGCATCGGGGGTTTCGAAATAGGCGCAACTGTATTGCTTGTCGGCATCGAGGAAGAGGGAATAGAGCCGGCCATCGAGATCGTAATGGTGCGCGACGTTGTTGCGGGACCGGCGGCGCGGATTGAATTGGCTGGCATGCCTGACGAGATAGCGCAGAAACCATTGCAGCCTGGCCCAGCGCGGCAATATTTCGGGCTGATCCATCAGGATCGCCAGCGCATCGGCAATCGAGCCGTTCTCGACGACGAAGGTTCCCTCCATGTAGACCTCGCCCAGCGCAAGTTCAGGGTTGAGGAGAACCCGGCGTTCGGCGTCGGTGGTCAGGAAGCGGACTGCGACCGGCTCTCCCGTCCCGTCGCCGCAGTTGAATTTGGCCCCGCTCGCGGTCGTGAAGGTCATGGCGCCGCGGCGGATGAACTGCTGCAGGAAGTAACGCAACAAACGGTCCATCGGAAGCCACCAAACTGGGCGATCCCAACGAGGCTGGCATAGCGGCCATCACAGCCAGCACAAGCCGGGATCGACCGGTCCTGCGCGCCGCCCCCGAAACATAATGGCGATGGCGCGAGGGCGCTAGTGCGTTGGACACAAAGCGGATATTCCGAATCATCGCCTTCACGCAGTTGCGTTATCTGTGCGCTTCCATTCGCGTCATAATCGGCTAAAAGGTGACCGCTGCCACCCGTGCCGGATTTGGGGACGCTGGGAAGCCAATTCCGATCTGGAGAACTGTGAATGTTGAGCCGAGCGCTCAGTTTAGCGACGGTGACGCTTCTGTTCGGCTGCCTCGCGGCGATCCCGGTGCGGGCGCAAAATCTTGAGGCCGGCAAGAGCCCTTCCCAGATTTTTTCGGGCACCTGCACCGCCTGCCACAAGGGACCGCGGGGGCTGCTGAAGACCGTGCCGCCCGGATCCTTGTCGGGCTTCCTGCGCCAGCATTATACCACCTCCAGCGAAATGGCCTCGCAGCTCAGCGCCTTCTTGATCGCCAACGGGGCGACGACGCCCGATCCCCGCGGTGCCAAGCCGACCCAGCAGGCCAAGGATGCGAAGCAGGCTGCGCCCGAGCAACTCGACCGTCACGGCCGCCCGATACGTCCCGCGCCTGCGCCGGCGCAGGAAGCCGCCAGGCCGGAAGGCGAGCCGCAGCAGGCTGCGATCCCTCCCGCCGCCGACGGCCGCAAATCGGCAGCCAAGCAGAAGCTGAGCAAGCGCGGCAAGCCTGAAGAGCCGCCAAAGGCCGATACCGGCAAGGATGAGCCGGCCAAAACCGAGGCGGCGAAAGAGGATACGCCGAGAAGCGAAGCCTCCAAGGAAGCTTCCAAGGAAGCCGGGAAGGAAACGGCGAAGGACGACGCCGCCAAGCCGCATGGCGAGGCCAGCCCCCAGTCGGCTCATATTGCTGCGCCGAAGGCCAGCGGCGAAACCCCCGCGCTGCGGTCTGATCCGGTTCCGCCGGTCACGCCGGCGCCAGCGATGTCGGCCGCCGTCTCCAGCGGCACATCGGAGCCGTCGGCCACGCCGGCGGCGCCCCCGCTGCTGACGATGATGCCGGCGCCACCCCCGGCGGTTTCAGGCCCCCCATTGCCACCGGTCCCCCCCGCGGGACCACCGATACCTCCGATCTCCCAATAGATTTGCGACCCCGTCATTCGGCCCGTGGCCGGACTTGATCATGTCTAGAGTGTTGCTCTAGAGTGGTGATCCAGGCAGGTCGAAGAAGGTGGATATGGTCTCTGGCGCGCGAGAGCATCTGCTGGCTGCGGGATTGGCCGTGTTCGATCGCGACGGGTTTGAGGGCGCGACGGTTGCGGCCATCCGCGCCCTCGCGCGGGCGTCCAACGGCAGCTTCTTCCATTTCTTCGGATCGAAGAAAGAGCTGGCGGGCGTGCTGTTTCTGGAGGTGCTGCAGCGTTATCACGCCGCGGTGCTGGCGGCGATCGAGACGCCCTGCGGCGCGCGCGAGGGTATCGATCGCCTGATTCGCGCGCATCTGGATTGGGTGGTGAACAACCGGCGCGAGGCGCGCTATCTGTTCGAGATCTCCCGCAGCGAATGGACCGAAGAGATAAGGGACGCGCAGCGGGCGCAGAATTCCCGCCTCGGCGCGGGCGTCGAGCGCTGGCGCGCGCCGCTGATCGCCAGTGGTGATTTGCTGCCGATGACACCGACGCTGTTTTTCAGCCAGATCATCGGACCCGCGCAGATCTTCTGCCGCGCCTTTCTGTCGGGCCGCGACGCCGGCGATCCAAGGCTTCAGGCCGACATCCTGATCGCCTGCGCCACGCGCGCGCTGGTGGCGCCGCAACCCATTGCAGAAACCGGAGGCCGACCTTGACGCAGCAAGCCATGACGCAGGATCCCGACCTCGAGCCCGATCCGGATTTCGCGCCCATCGCCGAGCGGATCCGCGACAGCGTCGGCCGGCAGGGTTTTATGGCCCATGTCGGCGCCGAGCTTTCCGAACTGGCGCGTGGATCGTGCACGCTCTCGGTCGACCGGCGGCCGGAACTGTTGCAGCAGCATGGCCTGTTCCATGGCGGCGTCACCGCCTTCCTGGTCGACAACGCGACCACCATCGCGGCGGCGACATCGCGCGGCCAGCCGGCGCTGACGGCGGAATATAAATTGAACCTGCTGTCGCCGGCATCCGGCGAGCGCCTGATCTGCCGCGCCCGCGTCATCAAGCCCGGGCGGCAGGTCGCGGTCGTGGCCGCCGATGTGTTTTGTGTCATCGACGGAATAGAGAAACACACGGCGACCGCGCTGGCGTCGATCGCGATGCTGCCGGGGGAAGTGGCGGCGAGAATCCCAAGCCCGGCCGCCTGAGGCCGGGCTTGGTGGTGCGTGATGCAAGGGCCGCGGCCGTTACTTGTCGGAAGCTTCTTCCTGCGGTTCGTCGTCGTCGCGGCGGGCTTCGGGATCGAAGAATTCGCCGGCGGCGGCGAGCGCTTCGGCGGCGGCGTCCTGATCTTCCTGGCGCGAAGAAATGTCTTCGCCGCGGTTGATACGCTCGGCCTCGTCGGCGCTGCGCGCGACCGTCACGCTGACGGCGACTTCGACTTCCGGATGCACGGCGATGGCGATGTTGTGCTTGCCGATGGTCTTGATCGGGGCGTCCAGCATCACCTGGCTGCGGCTGATGGCGACGCCATCCGCTTCAAACGACGCAATGATGTCGCGCACCGTGACCGAGCCGAACAGCTGGCCGGTCTCGGAAGCCTGACGCAGCACGACGACGTTGCGGCCGTCGATCTTCTCGGCGACCTTGGTGGCTTCGCCCTTGGCCTGCAAGTTGCGGGCTTCGAGATCGGCCTTCATGCCTTCGAACTTGGCACGGTTATCCGTGGTGGCGCGCAGCGCCTTGTTGCGCTTCAGCAGAAAGTTGCGGGCATAGCCGTCCTTGACGCGGACGACTTCGCCCATCTGGCCGAGCTTGGCGACGCGTTCCAGCAAAATGACTTCCATATTCGTTCTCCTTGTTGGTGATGAAGATTGTGAAGTTGAGGTGAGGTGCAGATTTCAGGATGCGGGCAGGGGCGGCGGCCTCCGGTGCCGAAAGCGCTCGCGAAATTTGAAGATGGCGTCGGCAATGCCGAGCGCCGCCATCGCCAGGATCAGCCAGCCGCCGGACATCACCACCATGGTGTAGCTGCAGGCCAGCCAGAGCCCGCGGCCCTTCAGCCCAACCGTCAGCGTGTGCAGCACCGCAAAGCCGGTCAGCGCGTAAATCATCAGCAGCGCCGCGGTGATGGTCTGGGCCAGCATCGCAAGCAGTCCGCCGGAAAAACAGAATGCTATTGCCGCCGACAATGCCGCGAGCGTCATCGGCGGCAACTCGGTGCTCTTCAGGTCGGGCCACGCGCGACGCAATCGTCCCGACATCGCCGTGATCCGCGCCGCCAGCCAGAAGTTGAGTATCAGCATGGTCATGGCGCTGTTGGCGGCGGCGGCGGGCAGGACGACCAACGCCACCTCGATGCGTTGCTGGAAATTGTCGCTTGAACCCTCGCCGCGGGGACCGAGAACGCGCAGCAGGGCCGTGCGCAGGGTCTCGGTGATGGTGGCAGCGTCGGTACCGAACGTGAGCAGGGTCGCCATCGTGGACAGCACGCCGAAACCGGCGATCCAGAGCAGGATGCGGCCGATCGGATACCATTCCATGACGGGCGGGGCCGGCGTCGCGGCTTCATTTGGCCCGGCATCGGCAACCGGCCGCCCCAGCAGCGCGAGATGCCCGAGCCACCAGGCAGGCAGCGCCATCATCACGACAAAGGCGATGCAGAAGGGCAGGCCGAAGATCACACCGAGGCCGGTGGCCGCTCCGATGCCGCCGATGGTGGCGGCAAGCGGCCCCCAGCCAAGCGCCGCCACCATCAATGGCAGCGGGGCGAAGTACAGCAGCAACAGCGAGATCAGCGCGCCCGAGATGATCGAGGCGAACATCAGCGCCGACGCGCAGCCGGCCGCAATGGCGATGAGAACGATCATGGTCATCAGCTGTCCCGCTCCCTTCGAGCGGTTAGAGGCTCCCTCGGAAACCCCAACCATCGGCGACCGGACGACCCGGAAGCCTTATGCGTATCTTCTGAAGATCTTCGATCCGCGGCGCGGACGCCGCGGATCGAAGAAGTTGTTATCGGATCACGTAGGGCAGCAGGCCCAGGAACCGCGAGCGCTTGATGGCGCGGGCAAGTTCACGTTGCTTCTTGGCGGAGACGGCGGTGATGCGGCTCGGCACGATCTTGCCGCGCTCGGAGACGTAACGCATCAGCAGCTTGGAATCCTTGTAGTCGATCTTCGGCGCATTCGGACCCGTGAACGGGCAGGTCTTGCGGCGGCGGAAAAACGGACGGCGTGCACCAGCTTCAGCCATGATTCTTACTCCTCAACCGTTGCTTCGGCGTCGTCACGCGGACGGCGCGGACCACGGTCACCACGATAGCCACCGCCACCACCGCCATCACGATCGCCACGGAAACCGCCTTCGCGGTCGCCACGGAAGCCGCCGCCACGGTCGTCGCGATCGCGGTCGCGATCGGCCTTGCGCATCATCGCCGAGGGGCCTTCCTCATGCTCTTCGACGCGAACGGTGAGATAGCGAATTACATCTTCGCTGATTCGCTCCTGGCGCTCGACTTCGGCGACCGCCGCCGAAGGGGCGTCGAGGTTCATCAGCACGAAATGCGCCTTGCGGTTCTTGTTCATGCGGTAGGTGAGGGAGCGTACGCCCCAGCTTTCCATCTTGACGACCTTGCCGCCGAGACCTTCGACGATGCCGGTCATCTGGGTGGTCAGTTCTTCGACCTGCTGGGTGCTCGCATCCTGGCGCGCGAGAAAAACATGCTCATAAAGAGGCATGGGTGTCCTTTCCTAGTGTTGGCGCGGTTCCCGGCGGCAAGCCCTTCGAGACCTTTGGAAAGGACTCGGGATGAAGCTCAGAAGGCGGAAGCACGGGACGACGGACCGACTGGCCCTGCCGCATCAAGATCGCCTGGAAGGTGAAATTGCTGAGACCGTCCGTTCAGCTCCCGGCCGGGATCCACGGATGCGCGGTTTATAAGGATTTTGGCCGTGATGGCAAGGGAAAGTGGCGGTTCCGGCTGCCGCCCGTCTAGACGGCGGCCCGGGCGATTCGCGCGTCGGCATCGGCCGCCGGAGCGAGGTCGACGCCATCGGCTCCCATGGCGTGGTTCGGAATGGTCCCGTAGGGGACAAACCGGTCCTTGCCGCGTCTTTTGGCCTCGTACATGGCCTGGTCGGCCGATCGCATCAGGGCATCGGCGGTTTCGCCGTCTGCCGGCGCTGAGGCGCTGCCTATGCTGATGCCGATCTGGACGGGCTCGCCGTCGCCGACGTCGAAAGGCATTCCGACCCGGGCGATGATGCGGTCCGCGATCACGGCGGCGTCGGCGGCGGAGATCGACGGCAGCAGGATGACAAATTCGTCGCCGCCGGTCCGGGACACGAAATCGAAGACGCGTACACTGTCGCGGAGACGATCCGCCAGCGCCATCAGGATCGTATCGCCGGCGGCGTGTCCGAGCCGGTCGTTGACACCCTTGAAGCCGTCGAGATCGAGGCAGAATACGGTGAAGCCGTTTCGGGCGTTGTCCGGCGAAGACAGCCCTGCGAGCAGTTCGTCGAAGCGCTTCAGCTTCATGCTGCGGTTCGGCAGTCCGGTCAGCAGGTCGTGGTGCGCGAGCCGGCGGTTTTCATCCTCGGAACGGTAGAGGGCCAGCAGCACCTTGTAATTTTCGAGCATGACGAAGATTACGCCGCAGGCACACAGCGGAAACTGGATGCCGACCATGAACAGATAGGGCAATGGAGACGTCAGCGCCGCCAGCGAGAACGGCAAGGCAAGGATGCAAATGAGAATAACGCCGTAACGCGGCGTGGCCGCGTTACGCGAGGAGATTGCGCCGATCAGCGTGGCGAGGCCCATCCCCGACATCACGATCAACGACCATTCGCCAGAGGCGACGCATTGATAACTGCCGGCGGACATCACGGCGAAGGAACCAAGCCCTCCGAACATCGGGGCTGCACTGTTGCCGGTCCGGCCCGATGTCTCGGCCTTCATGAAAGCGCCGACTGTTGCAATTCGGAAGCTGCCGACGGCGACTTCCGCGAGCAACCACGCGTAAGCCCAAGCCGCTCCGGTCATCGCTACGGCGACAAAGGCCATCAGCGACGATGCCACGATAGACAGGACCAGCGTCCTGCCCTTGGTGAGGCTCTGACGCAGCAATTGCCTCTGGATGTTGCGAGGTTGCGCCGTGGGGCTGGCGCCGATCCAGCCGGCGCAGTCGTGCAACGCCCGGCTTAACCGGGATCCCGCGGGCTCCCGGTTGGCTGGATCTGGCGACAGGGGGGCGAATTCGAACGACATTGGCCCAGTTACGTCCGAACCGATTGAATGCTCCTTAAGGCGGCCGTTCGATTAGGGGCAGCGTTAAGTTTCGGTACCCCAGGTTCAGCGGTTTTGGGGCTATTTCACGATGAAAGGCCCTGCAGAGCTTCCATTTGGTTCCGGGCGGCGGCTTGACACCGGGAGCCCCGGCGGTGTCTTTCGGCCCAACTTTAGGCATTTGAAACGTTCAGGGAGCGCCGATGACGGCAGCATTCACCTTTCCGGGGCAGGGCTCCCAGGCGGTCGGCATGGGCAAGGCGCTGGCGGAGGCTTTTCCCGCGGCGCGCGCGGTTTTCGACGAGGTCGACGCGGCGCTCGGGGAGAAACTGACCGCCATCATCTGGGACGGCCCGGCGGAGACTCTGCAGCTCACCGAAAATGCCCAGCCCGCCTTGATGGCGGTCTCGCTCGCCACCCTGCGGGTGCTGGAAACCGAGGCCGGCTTCTCGGTCGGACGCGATGCCGCCTTCGTGGCCGGGCATTCGCTCGGCGAGTATTCCGCGCTGGCGGCCGCCGGCAGCTTCAGCATCAGTGACACCGCGCGCCTGCTGCGCATCCGGGGCCTCGCCATGCAGAAGGCCGTGCCGGTGGGAACCGGCGCCATGGCGGCGCTGCTCGGGCTCGATTACGAGGCGGCGGTCGCCGTTGCCGAGGAGGCGGCCCAGGGCCAGGTCTGTCAGGCCGCCAATGACAATGGCGGCGGCCAGGTGGTCATTTCAGGTGACAAGGCTGCGGTCGAGCGCGGGCTGGAGATCGCGAAGACCAAGGGCGCCAAGCGCGCCATGCTGCTGCCGGTGTCGGCGCCGTTCCATTGCCGGCTGATGCAGCCGGCGGCGGAGGCCATGGCCGCGGCGCTGGCCGGCGTCACCATCCGCCCACCGGCTTCGCCGCTGGTCTCGAACGTGCTGGCCGCGCCGATTACCGACCCGGACGAGATTCGCCGCCGCCTGATCGAGCAGGTCACGGGCACCGTGCGCTGGCGCGAATCGGTGGCGTATATGGCGGGCCATGGCGTGACGCGATTTTTCGAGATCGGCGCCGGCAAGGTGCTGAGCGGGCTGGTCAAGCGCATCGCCGACGGCGCGGTCGGAATTTCGGTCAGCGGACCCGGCGATATCGCCGGCGCGAAGGACGCATTGGCGGCATCGCAGTAGTAATTTGTCTTGACGCGTTTTCTTCACGCGAGCCGGTACCCGCTTCGCTCGAAAACGCTATAGGTGGCCGGGAGGAGATTTTTGATGTTCGATTTGACTGGCAGGACGGCGCTCGTCACCGGTGCGACCGGCGGGATCGGCAATGCGATCGCCCGGGCGTTGCACGCCCAGGGGGCGACGGTGGCCATTTCCGGAACGCGGCGCGAGGTGCTGGACACGCTCGCAGGCCAATTGGGCGAGCGCGTTCACGTGCTGCCCTGCAACCTCTCCGACAGCGCCGACGTCGAGGCGCTGGTGCCCGCCGCCGAGGCGGCGATGGGGCAGGTGGATATTCTCGTCGCCAATGCCGGCATCACCAGGGACAATCTGTTCGTGCAGTTGCGCGATGAGGACTGGGACGAGGTCATCAAGGTCAACCTGACCTCGACCTTCCGCCTCGCCCGCGCCGCGACCAAGTTGATGATGCGCAAGCGGTTCGGCCGCATCATCGCGATCACCTCGATCGTCGGCGTCACCGGCAATCCGGGGCAGGGCAATTACACCGCGTCGAAGGCGGGGCTGATCGGCATGATCAAGACGCTGGGGGCGGAATATGCCAAGCGCAACGTCACCGCCAACTGCATCGCGCCGGGATTCATCAAGACGCCGATGACCGACGCGCTCAACGACAAGCAGCGCGAAACCATCCTGTCGAAGGTTCCTGCGGCGCGGCTGGGAACGCCGGAAGATATCGCCGCGGCGGCGGTCTATCTTGCCTCCAACGAAGCCGCTTACGTGACCGGACAGACGATTCACGTCAATGGCGGAATGGCCATGTTTTGAACCGGTTACCAGCCCTGCCGTACGGCGGGGGTGGTTTCCGGCGGTCATCGCGGCCTGTCGTCAGGGCTTGGTAGTCAAGACTTGGGAAGTATGGTAACCGAACCAGCAACGGATGGGCAAAGAACGCCATTGCAGGAATTTGAATCCCTGTATATTGGCGGGGCGGAGCCTGCCGTCGTTCGCCGGGCCTTCGTCTGACATGACGGGGCAAATCAAGACGATGCGCGATTGCTAGGGAAGTTTAACGACCACGATGGCTCGTAGCGTCTTGGGGACGACGGGTCACATGGAACAAGCACGAGGTTGAACGATGAGTGAGATTGGCGAGCGAGTTAAGAAGATTGTGGTCGAACACCTTGGTGTTGAACCCGAAAAAGTTGTCGACAACGCGAGCTTCATTGACGACCTCGGCGCGGACAGCCTCGATACGGTCGAGCTGGTGATGGCGTTCGAAGAGGAATTCGGTTGCGAGATTCCCGATGACGCCGCTGAGACGATTTTGACGGTCGGCGACGCCACGAAGTTTCTTGAAAAAAACGCGAAGAGCTGACGCCCCGCGCGGCGCCGACAAAGCCGGACGGGCCGTGGTCGCGCGGTCCGCCGGTTTCTTGTTGTTGGCCGTGAATACCGGGCTGGAGTGCTGGATATGAGGCGGGTTGTCGTCACGGGCCTCGGCATGGTTACGCCACTCGGCTGTGGCGTGGAGCCGACCTGGAAGCGCATCCTCAACAGCGAGAGCGGGGCCAGGAAGATCGACACCTTCGACGTGTCCGATCTGACCAGCCGGATCGCCTGCGTGATTCCACGCGGCGACGGCACCGGCGGCACCTTCAATCCCGACCAGTGGATGGAGCCGAAGGATCAGCGCAAGGTCGACGATTTCATCATCTTCGCCATGTGCGCGGCGCGTCAGGCGCTCGACGACGCCAATTGGCATCCCTCCACCGAAGAGGAACGCTGCGCCACCGGCACCATGATCGGGTCGGGGATCGGCGGCCTGTCGGGCATTGCCGATACCGCGTTGCTGCTGAACGAGCGCGGCCCGCGCAAGGTATCGCCGTTCTTCATTCCCGGCCGGCTGATCAATCTGGCATCGGGCTACGTCTCGATCGAGCACGGCCTCAAGGGTCCCAACCATTCGGTGGTCACGGCGTGTTCGACCGGCGCGCATGCGATCGGCGATGCCAGCCGGCTGATCCTGCTCGGCGACGCCGACGTGATGGTGGCGGGCGGTACGGAATCGCCGATTTGCCGGCTGTCGATGGCGGGATTTTGCGCATCGCGCGCGCTGTCGACCGGTTTCAACGAGACCCCGGAAAAAGCGTCGCGCCCCTACGACAAGGACCGCGACGGCTTCGTGATGGGGGAGGGTGCCGGCATCGTGGTGCTCGAGGAATACGAGCATGCGAAAAACCGTGGCGCCAGGATCTATGCCGAGGTGATCGGCTACGGCCTGTCCGGTGACGCCTATCATATCACGTCTCCGTCGCCGGACGGCGATGGTGCGTTCCGCAGCATGAGTGCGGCGATGAAGCGCGCGGGAATCACGTCTTCCGACATCGATTACATCAATGCGCACGGCACCTCGACGCAGGTGGGCGACGAGATCGAGCTTGGCGCAGTGGAGCGGCTGTTGGGCAACGTCGCTTCCAAGGTGTCGATGTCATCGACCAAGTCGTCGACCGGACATCTGCTCGGCGCCGCCGGCGCGATCGAGACGATCTTCAGCATCCTGGCGATTCGCGATAACGTCGCCCCGCCGACCATCAATCTGGAAAACCCGTCGGTGCAAACGGCGATCGACCTCGTGCCGCAAACCCCGCGCAAGCGGGAGATCAATGTCGCGCTGTCGAATTCGTTCGGTTTCGGGGGCACCAACGCATCCGTGATCGTGCAGCGGGTGACCAATTAGCACTTGATTGGCAAGTGATCGGAACGTCTCCACCGTTTCGCCGCATTCGGCGATGACTGCAGGGTGCGATCGGCAAACTGGACGCCGGTTTTGCGTCCGGTCGCGCTCTCATCTATAAGATGCTCTGAATTAAAAGATGCTCTAAATTCAAAGATGCTTGGGCGTATACCGTTGGCATGGCAGCGATTTGCCAGACCACGATCAAACCGACAGGATTCAGGTTGCATCGATGAGTGAGAGGCCGCCCATTTCACCACGTAGCCCCCGCGCCGCGCTGGAGCCCGAACAGGTTCCGCCGCCGCCGAAGCGGTCCGATCGCGCCCGCAATCCGTTCGTCATCGTCGGCAACGCCATCATCACCATCATCCTGGTGCTCATGATCGGCGCCGGCGGGGTCTACGTCTACGGCAAGAAGATGCTGGAAACCGCCGGTCCGCTCGCGGAAGACAAGATCGTCAATATTCCGGCGCGCTCCAAGACCCGGGAAATCGCAGAGACCCTGCAGCGCGAAGGCGTGATCAACATCAATCCGTGGATGTTCATGGGAGCTGCGTTCGCGTTGAAGGCAAGCTCGGAGTTGAAGCCCGGTGAATATTCGTTTCAGAAAAGCGCCAGCCTTCGCGACGTCATCGGCATCATCGTCGAAGGCAAGGTGGTTCAGCATTCCGTCACGATTCCCGAGGGCCTGACCTCCGAGCAGATCGTGGCGCGTCTCACCGACAATGAAATTTTCTCGGGGAACGTTCGCGAAATGCCGCGCGAAGGCACCTTGCTCCCGGAAACCTACAAGTTCCCGCGCGGCACCTCGCGCGACCAGGTGATCCAGCGCATGCAGCAGACGCACAAGCGAATGCTGGCGGAGATCTGGGAACGCCGCAATCCGGAGATTCCGGTCAAGTCGCCCGAACAGCTGGTGACGCTGGCCTCGATCATCGAGAAGGAAACCAGCAAGGCGGACGAACGCAGCCGGGTCGCCGCGGTGTTCGTCAATCGGTTGCGGCAGAAAATGAAGCTGCAGTCGGATCCGACCATCATCTACGGCCTGGTCGGCGGCAAGGGAACGCTGGGACGGCCGATCAAGCGCTCGGAAATCCAGCAGCCGTCGCCCTACAACACCTACGTGGTCGACGGCCTTCCGCCCGGACCGATCGCCAATCCCGGGCGCGCCTCGCTGGAGGCCGCGGCCAATCCGGCGCGCACGCGCGACCTGTTCTTCGTCGCTGACGGCACCGGCGGCCACACCTTTACCGAAACCTACGACCAGCATCAGAAGAACGTCGTAAAGCTGCGCGCGCTGGAAAAGCAGATCCAGAACGACACCGTCGAACCGCCCGCCGAAGAGGCCCAGCCGGCCGCGGCCGGCGTGCCGCCAGCCGATACCAATCCCACCGCCACCACGACCAGGCCGGCCGCGCCGAAGAAGCCCGTGCGGGCCGCCCCGCCGGCCGCCCCGGCCCGGCAAGGTGCGGTGCAATCGACGACGACACCGCCGGTGGTTCAGCGCTAGCGCCGTTCCCTGCCGGAGGTGAATTCCACTTTGGCCGAAAACGTTTTACTGTCGTAGCGTCCGCTGCGAATCCCACGGCCGTATTCCCGGAGACATTCAAACGATGGCGTTGTCGAGCATGACCGGCTTTGCCCGTAGCCACGGCGCCAGCGGTCCCTATACGTTCGAATGGGAATTGAAGTCGGTCAACGCCAAGGGGTTTGACCTGCGCATGCGGCTGCCGCCCGGCTGGGACGAACTGGAGGCGCTGGCCAAGAAGCGCGCCGGCGAAGTGCTGTCGCGCGGCACCGTCTACGCCAATCTGAACGTCAAGCGTACCAACGCGGTCTCGACCATCCGCATCAACGAGGATGTGCTGGCGTCGATCGTCAAGGTTGCGGGCGTGCTCGCCGGCAAGATCGATGCGGTGGCGCCGAGCATCGACGGCCTGCTGTCGATCAAGGGCGTCATCGAGGTGGTCGAGCCCGAAAGCAACGAGACCGAGGACAAGGCCGCGAAGGCCGCTGCCGCGATCGCATTCGAGCAGGCGCTCACCGACCTTCTCGAGATGCGGCGCCGCGAGGGCGTGACGCTCGGACAGATCCTGTCGCAGCGCATGGATGAGATCGAGCGTCTGGCCAGAAGGGCCGAGGCCGCGCCCGGCCGCAAGCCCGAGGCGATCAAGGCCCGGCTCGCCGAACAGATCGCGGCGCTGCTCGATACCTCCGACCGCTTCGATCCCGACCGGCTCAATCAGGAAGCGATCATGATCGCGGCCAAGGCCGATATTCGCGAAGAACTCGACCGCATCGCCTCGCATATCTCGCAGGCCCGCGAGATGATCGGCAAGGGCGGACCGGTCGGACGACGGCTCGACTTTCTGGCGCAGGAATTCAACCGCGAGGTCAATACCTGCTGCTCCAAGTCGAACGATCTCGAATTGACCAATACCGGTCTCGAGATGAAGAACGTGGTCGAGCAATTCCGCGAACAGGTTCAGAACCTGGAGTGATCATGACCGCTGGCGGCCACATCGACGGAGTAGAGCGGCGCGGACTGATGTTCGTGCTGTCGTCGCCGTCGGGCGCCGGCAAGACCACGCTGTCGCGCATGCTGCTCGAACGAATGCCCGACCTGCAAATGTCGGTTTCCGCGACCACCCGGCCGATGCGGCCGGGTGAAGTCGAAGGCCGTGACTACCTGTTCGTCGATCAGGCGGCTTTCGAACAGATGGTGAAGCGGAACGAGCTGCTCGAATGGGCTCCCGTGTTCGACAATCGCTACGGAACGCCGCGCGCGCCGGTCGATGCGGCGCTGGCCTCAGGACGCGACGTCCTGTTCGATATCGACTGGCAGGGCACCCAGCAATTGCGGGAGAAGGCCGGGATCGACGTCGTCAGCGTGTTCATCCTGCCGCCGTCGGCCGCGGACCTCGAGAAACGGCTGCATACCCGTGCGCAGGATTCCGACGAGGTGATCCGCAGCCGCATGGACCGCGCCAGCCATGAACTCAGCCACTGGGCCGAATACGACTACATCGTCGTCAATCACGATCTCAATGAAGCCTTCGCCGAGGTGCAATCGATCCTCAAGGCCGAGCGGCTCAAGCGCTTGCGACGGGTCGGTCTGACCGAGTTCGTGCGCGCCTTGCAGCAGCAGCTGGAAAAATAACGGCGGTCAGGTCGCGGTGCGCGGCGGCCTGCCCAGCAGTTGCGCAATCCGCTCTTCCTGATCATCCGCCGTGCGCGCTCGCGCCTCATCCGACAGCGACGGTCGATCGCTCCGGACCGAATCCCAGTTCACGCGCTGCCCGGTGCGTTTAGTGCGATGCCGCGCGCTGCCGAACCGCAGGATGGCGCTTGCCAGCAGGCCCGCCAGCGCCAGCGCGCCGACGATGGCGATCAGCAGCATCTGGACCGAGCCGGCCGGCTTTCCGGCCGACAATGCGTCCGCGGCGGCCAGCGGGAGCGCGGCCCCGGCCGCCGGCGGCGCGACCCTGGGGGCTGGTGGCCCGGCCGTGGAACTGGCCGGCGGCGGGGCCGCGGAATTGCCGGGGGACGCTCCAGGACTGGCCTGCGTACTCACCACGCCCGCCAGGTCAGGCCAACGCGAAGCAATGGATCCCCGAGTGCCTGTATCGCCCGCACCGGCGCGCGGGTCAGTTTCGGGTCTGATCGCGCCGGCGACCGTCGCCAGCGGGCGCGGCGCAGTGAAAACGCTGGCTTCCGGCCCGACGCGCGAGGGCGGCAACGGCAGTTCCGCGCGCGCGTTGGCGATCGAAGACGGGGTGCCGGCGCCGGCGCTGGTCGGCGGCGAAGCGGCATCGGCGGCCGGCGGCGAAGTTGCCGGTGCGGCCCGCGAAAGCTTTACCTTCGCGTCGCCGACGTACCAGCAGGCGCGCTTGGTGACGCGGTCGACGCGATAATACCAATGCCCCCCTGCGGGCGGCGTGCCTTTCGGTCCGGAGAGGCATTTGTCGGCCTCGGCCGGCGCGCCGTGCGATGTGGTGACGAAAGAGGCCCCAGCGAGCAGGGTGGCGAAAAGGGCGGACACGAATTTCGCGGTTCGACTGGACATCTTCATCTCCGGGGATGATACGCGACGCTTCACGCTCCCTGTGTCGGCGAAGACTTGGGTGGCAATGAGCCGCAATTCCGGAGGGGGCAGGGCTTAATTTAGGCTTGCGCTGGGGCCCGCGGGCGCGGGGCCGAACTGATGAAATCGGACTACAGTTTCGACGCCGTCCATCGTCCCCTACATCCGTCCGATCGCACGAATGTCCCGGAGCCGCTGCGGCCCGCGAAACGGCCGGTACTGTTCCAACTCAAACCGGAGGCGGACCCGCCTGAGGTCGTCGAGCCATTTGGACTGACCTGACCGGAGCTGAGTTCTCCCGAGATCCTGCCGCTGCTGATGACAAATCTCTCGGTAGCGGCGCCGCAAGGCGTACCCATGGAATGGGCCACCCACGCGCCGTCGAAATTGCCGCCGCCGCCACCTCCACCGCCGCTACTTTCTCGTGCGGCGCGGCGCGGCTTTTCGGCGGCGGGCTTGCTCCGTCGCGCCGGCTTTTCAGTCTCGACCGATCGTGGCGCCTGACGCGAACCGGACACGGATTTTTCGTCGTTGCCGATGCTGCCGCCGGCACTGCCGGATTGCGCGAGCGCCGGGGCGGAACCGATCGCGGCGGCAAGGGCGCAGAGCAGTGCCATCTGGACGGGACGTCGGCTGGATCTGGGCATCAGCACTATTTCCAATGATCAAAATACATTCAGCGGCCTGAGCCGTCGGCGCATGCCGCGCCGATAATCCGGCAAGACTTGCCAGTCTTGCCGCACTCGTCAAGCGCCGCGTCCTTGGCCCGCTGCACCGTATCGCGCGCCACCAGCGACCATGATTTTCCCGAGATCGCGAAAGCCCCGCACCGCGTTCCATAGAAGCTCAATTCAACCGGACATTTGCTTGTGCCGCAGTTCGAGCGCGCATCGTCGACCGCGGCCCGTCGCGACGCGTGGTTCCAGGAGATGCCCCATTTGTCGCTGTCAGGACCATAGACGATCGATCCCCACGGCTTCAGGTCCTCCATTTTTCGCAACCGGGTCAGCACGCCCTCGGTGGCTTCACCTGATGGCGTCATGCTGCTCTTTTCCTGAAATTTGGCGATCGCGAGCTTCATGCCGTTTTTGCTGTCGAGCGGCTCCGGATCGAAGTTGCGTTCATAGAGCCGGTCGCTCAGTTCCCGCAACAGCACCGCATCCTTGATCGGAACCCGGTCGGGATCCGGACGCAGCGCATCGGTCAGCCGCGGCGGCGCAGCGGCCACCGGCGACGAGGCCGCCGCCACCGGCGCCACGAAATAGAAGGTGCCGTCGATCGGCGACGACGACACCCAAGGCTGTTGCGATCCACCGGTCTGCCGTTTCACGGCGAGGCCGACCTGGTTGAAGGTCTGGAAGATGTCGAGTCCGGCCAGTCGGACGGTCGCGGCCAGCGCCTTGGTATAGGGGCTGTGGCCGTCGCTGCCATCCTGGGCGACGCTGCCGGGCTGCGTCGCGTAGGAGATCAGGGTGCCCTCCGGCGCCCGCATCTGGGCCAGGCCGCCATCGGACGCGCGCAACCCGCGGGCGCCGAATGGATTGTTACGGCAGGCATCGAGGATCACCATGTTGAGCCGGGTGCCGGAACCCTGCATCTGGCGCAACACCAGATTGACGTCCACCATCTGGAAGTCGACATCCGCCTCGCGGGTCGGATTGGCGCCGACCGGCACCAGATAATTCGAACCGCTGACCTGCACGCCGTGGCCGGCATAGTAGAACAGCGCCACGTCGGCGCCCTGGATTTGCCGGCCAAAGTTTTGCACCGATGTATCGAGCGCCGGCTTGTCGAGGTCGAGCTGGGCGCGACCGCCGATCAGCGTGAAGCCGAGGCTCGAAAGCGTATCGGCCATCAGCGTGGCGTCGTTTTTGGGATTATCGAGGCGCGTGATGTTCTGGTAGGCGGAATTGCCGACCACCAGCGCGATGCGCTTCTCCGCCGCGGCGGGACCGGCAAAAAGCGCCACCAGCGGCGCGACCAGCGCGATGAGAACCAGAGGCCTGCAATTGAACGGCCAGCGCATCCGCAATGCATCTCCCGACAATAAAGGGAGCAGACTAGCACCCGCCGGGCAGCGCGAGAAGCGCCGCCCGGCGGGGCGGTATCAATTCTTCAGCACGATCCGTCCGACCACCTTGCCGGCCCGCAACTCGTCGATCCATTTCTGGACCTCGCCCATCGGCTCTTCCTTCATCGGCGTCGGCTTGATCTTGCCGGCGCGGGCCAGCGCCATCAGTTCCCGAGCCTCGGCCAGCGTTCCCACCATGAAGCCCTCGATGGTCATGCGCTTGTAGATCCATTGCACCATCGGCAGGCTGAAATTGCCGCCCATCAATCCGGAGACCACGATCTTGCCGCCGCGCGCCACCGCGGCAACCGCAAAGGCCATCGATTTCTCGTTGCCGGCGAAATCCACCACCGCATCGAAACCGCCTTCGGTTTCCTTGAGGATGCGTTTGGCAATGTCGGGCTCGGACGGATCGTAGGCGATCGCAGCCCCGTTCTTCAGTGCGGTTTCGCGCGCCGCAGCACTGAGATCAGCGACCGAAATCGGCTGCTTGAACATCGCCTGCGCGAATGACAGTCCCATCATGCCGACGCCGCCGAGGCCGATCAGCAGCAGGTTGCGCTGCCGCGGCCGGTCGACCAGCCGCTTCAGCGCGCCATAGGCGGTGACGCCGGAGCACATCAGGGTCGCCGCCTGATTGACCGGGAGCGGATCGTAATCCAGCAGGTATTTCGCGTCGGGCACCAGCACATGGCTGGCGAAACCGCCGTCGATGGAAACACCGAGAAAGCGCTGTTTGGCGCAGAGATTTTCATCGCCATTGAGACAGTCGCGGCACTGGCCGCAGCCGATCCAGGGGAACACCGCCACCTTTTTACCGATCAGCTCCTTCGCTACATCGGCACCCGTTTCCTCGACGATGCCTGCGATCTCATGACCCAGCGTGAACGGCAGCGTCATGCCGCGCGTGGTGTCGAGTTTCTTGCCGCCGCCGAGGTCGGCATAACCGTCCTGAATATGCAGATCCGAATGGCACAGCCCGCAACGCTCGATACGGACCAGCACCTCCTTGCCCTGCGGCTTCGGCGTGTCGACGATGGTTTCGCACAGCGGCGCATCGAACTTGACCAATGATTGGCGTTTCATCAGCGCCATGGCGTTTCTCTCCCTCAGAATGGTTTTGCTCAGGACGTTTTTGTCGGGCGTATATTTATCAATTCGCGGGCCATGGCAACAAAGCCGGAGACCGGAACGGTCTCGGCGCGCCGGGTCAGATCGACCCCGGCCGCGGCGGCCAGAAGGGCCGGATCGACCGCCAGCGATTTGAGGCTTTGCCGCAGCATTTTCCGGCGCTGGCCGAAGGCCGCCGCGGCCACCTGCTCGAGCGCCCGGCGGTCGCAGGTTTCCGGCGCCTTGCGCGGCACCAGCCGCACCACCGACGAGGTCACCTTGGGCTGCGGCACGAATGCCGCCGGCGAAATGTCGAACAGGATTTTTGTCTCCGCGCGCCAGTTGGCGAGCACCGCGAGCCGTCCATAGGCCTCATCGTTCTCGCGCGCGACGATGCGCTCGGCCACCTCGCGCTGAAACATCAGCACCATCATGTCGTACCAGGGCGGCCACGGCTCGATCGAGAGCCAGTCGATCAGCAGCGGGGTCGCGATGTTGTAGGGCAGGTTGGCGACGATCTTCGCCCTGCTGCCGCCGAGCAACGGCCGCGGATCGAAGGTTTGCGCGTCGGCGCAAATGATCTCCAGCCGTCCCGGATAGCGTCTGGCGATCTCCTGCAGCGGCGGCAGCGCGCGTTCGTCGCGCTCCACCGCGATGACGCGCCGCGCGCCCAGCGCCAGCAGCGCGCGCGTCAGCCCGCCGGGGCCCGGACCTATCTCGATAACCGTGGCGTCTTCCAGCGGGCCCGCGGCGCGCGCGATCCGGGCGGTGAGGTTGAGGTCGAGCAGAAAATTCTGTCCGAGCGACTTGCGGGCGGAAAGGTCATGCTGACGAATGACGTCGCGGAGCGGCGGCAGGTCGTCGATCCCGCTCATGCCGGCTGCGCCGCCGCCATGCGGGCGGCCAGCCGCAGCGCGGCGATCAGGCTCGACGGATTGGCGCGGCCGCTGCCGGCGATGTCGAACGCGGTGCCATGGTCCGGCGAGGTGCGGATGAACGGCAGGCCCAGCGTGACGTTGACCGCGTCCTCGAAGGCGATGGTCTTGATCGGGATCAGGGCCTGGTCGTGATACATGCAGATCGCGCAATCATAGGTTTTTCGCGCGGCTTCGTGGAACATGGTGTCGGCCGGCAGCGGGCCGCGGACCTCGATGCCTTCGCCGCGCAGGATGTCGATCGCCGGCGCCACGATGGCCTGGTCCTCGAGGCCGAGCGAGCCGTCCTCGCCGGCATGCGGATTGAGGCCGGACACCGCGAGGCGGGGGCTGGTGAGGCCGAAGCGGGCTTTCAGATCCGCCACCGCGATGCGCGCGGTGCTGACGATCAGTTCGCTCGACAGCTGCGCGATCGCCTCGCGCAGCGAAACATGGATGGTCACGGGAACGACGGCGAGGCTCGGCGACCACAGCATCATCACCGGCTGCGGTGCGCGGCCGCCGCTGGCCGCGAGCTCGGCGAGAAATTCGGTGTGGCCGGGATGCCGGAAGCCGGCGCGGTAGAGCACGCTCTTGGCGATCGGATTGGTGACGACCGCGCTGGCCCGCCCGGCGGCGACGTCGGCGACCGCCTGGCGGATCGAGGCCAGCGCCGCTTCCGCGCTGCTGCCATCGGGCTGGCCCGGCCGCGCCGTCGCGACCAGCCCGGTGGCCACCACCGGCAATGCGTCGGCGAATGCCGCGGCCGCTTCCTCAGGCCTGACCTCCGCGAGTTTGACCTTCAATCCGAGAAGTTCCGCGCGCTTGCCGACGGAGTCGCAGTCGCCAACCAGATAGAATGCCGGAAGCTTCAGTTCATCGCGGCGCAGCCACGCCTTGATCGTGATATCGGGCCCGATACCCGCGGGTTCGCCTGAGGTCAGCGCGAGGGGCTTTGCCATGCATCAACGATATTCGATCATCGCGGCTTTGCGGACTTCCTGCAGGTAGGCTTTCGACTTGGCCTCGTATTTCTCGACATACATCTTGTCGCGAATTTCTCTCTTCTTCGGCGTGTCGACGGTGGTCGGCTTGCGCCCGCATAGCGCCACCATCTCGACGCCCTGCTTGGTCTGCTCGGGCGCGGTCAAATGGCCGACCGGGGTCTTGTCGAGTACGTCGCGCAGCACCTGCGGGAGGTCGGCCGACGTCTTGGTCACGACCGCGCGTATCGTGGCGTTCTGCATCGACTTGAACAGGTTGTTGGCTTCCTCACAGGTCTGCACCCTGCTGCGCAGCGCCTCGGCCTCCTTGCGTCGTGCCTCGAGCAGGCCGGGGGGCGATCCTTTCGGGACGATCAACACGACGGGTCGCAGCTGATATTCAAAGGCCTCGGCCTCGAGTTTCTCGCCGCCGGCGGCCTGGGCGGCGGCGGCAACGTCCTTCTCGCCGACCTGGAGGCTTCCCTTGAAGCGCCCCCGGACCAGGCTGGTCCAGACGATCTCGGCCTTCAAACGCGCCTTCAGCGTGTCAGGCCGAATGCCCTGGCCCTCGAGCGTCTTGTCGAGCTGATCGGCGGACATGCGCATCCGCGAACTCATCTGCGCATAGGACTGATCGACATCGGTAGAGGTCGGCTCGACGCCGAACTTCTTGCCTTCCTTGACCTTTACCTTTTCGTCGATCAGCTCGTTGATGGTGTCCTGGCGGGGCGCGACCTTGCGCGTTGTCAGGAAATTCAACTTGCTGCGCTGATCGATGTCGTAATTGGTGATGGGTTCGCCGTTGACCATGACGGCTACGGTCTGCGCCTGCAGCGGCGACACCCCGGCCATCAGGACCAGCGCCGCGGCGCAAGCCAGCATGAGCGATCGAAGGCGATGAAAGGGCGTGAGGCTCGTCATGATCATCTTCGCTGTATCAACCCGGTTCGAACTGGATCCGCGAGGCAGGAATGATCTTCCGGCGGCATCGCGGCCGGCTCTATTGTATGACGCCGCCGGCCGCGGCTGTCGACGTGGTGGCGAGCGTCCGCAGGCCGATCTGGAACATAAACGCGTGACTGAGCGTGGGCGGCGTGATGCCGGCCGAATACTGGTAGGAGGTCACGTAGTTGGCGGCCAGCACGAAGCAGTCGTCGACATAGCCGGCGCCGATCACGTACTGATTGAGCTTGTTGGCTTCAAGATCCCACCGGGCGGCTCCCGTCACCACCCAGTTCGCGGCGACCTTGATCGAGCCGCTGCCGAGCAATCCTTCGCGCCGCGTCAGGTAACCGAGTTGCGGTTGCGCCGCGTAGTTGCCGTACAACAGGCTGACCGACCAGCGGTCGAAGCTGGCGCGGCCTTCGGCCTCGAAACGATTCACATCGAGCGTGGCCTCGTCCACGCGCGCGCGCGCGCTGAACGTGTAGGTTCTGTTGGGTGAGTAATTGACCCGCGCGACATAGTCGGATCGCGTGTTCTGCAGGCCGGAAGCGACTCCGGTATTGGTGACGTCGGCAACCGCGTACGAGTTCAGGCCGAACAGCTGGTAGGATTGCCCGAACAGCACATTGACCGAGCCGCCGCGGTCGAATTGCGTGGTCGCCTGGACGCCGACATTGGCGCGGCCGCCGCCTTCGACGCGGTCGTAGCCGGAGAACTTGTCGACGGAAAACAGGTTGCTGGCATCGAACACCATGCTCTGGGCGTCCTCGTTGGGCAGCTTGCCGGCATAGGTTTCATTCGGACGCGCGATGATCTGCGCGATCGGCTCGATCGTGGTGGAGCCCCAGGGCTGAACGTTGATGAAGGGGTAGCGATATTCGAGGCCGATGGTCGGCATCACCCGCAGTGCCTGGGTATCGCCGACGGGCAGGAAGTTCGAAACGCCCGGCTGGTTCGAAATCGAGGCGTCGATGGCATCGGCGCGGACGATGGCAAACGGCGTCCAGATCTGGCCGATGGGATCGGTGAACGACTTGCGCCATTGCGCCTCGACGGTAGCCCGCGTGTAGGTGCCGGGTACGCCGCGGAGCAGGCAGGAATTGGGCATCCGGGCCAGCGGATCGGCCGACACGTTCAGGCACAGGCCCTGGGTGTTGGCCACCGTCGTGATCGGGTCGAACGCCGCGGTGTTCCGCGACAGGCTGGTCAGGTTCGTCTTGTAGCTGAACTCGCCGCCGAAGATCGGGCTGTTGATCACGTTCGAATAATCGAGCACCGGGTGAATGACCGGAACCTTGTCCTGGTTACCCGAGAAGCTGAGATAGTAGATCGTGCGCAGGTCGAAGAAGCTGCGGTTGCCGACGCCGGTCAGGTAAAGCTGCGAAATGGCTTCGGTCGGCAGGCTCAGGAACGAGCCCAGGGGATCGCGGTACTGCGCCAGCCGGTAATCGGACATGAAGTAGTAGTCGGAGAGCAGGACGCCGTCCCAGCCCCAAACCCATTTATCGCTGATCGCGAACTGGCCCTTGGTTTCGAGGCCGCCGCGGAAGTCACGGTCGCCGGGCTGACCGGCATAGGCGCCGGGGTCGAGCTGGTTAATGCCGTAGCCGCGGATCTGATAGGAGCCGTTGATCAGGCGCTGGCGGAACTCGCCCTGGAACAGCACGCCCTGCCGGGTCGTGAAGCGCGGGTTGAAAGTGGCGTCATAGTCAGGGGCGATAGCCCAGTAGAACGGCGTCTCGACACCGACCCCATAGCCCGTCACCGTGCTGAAGCCCGGCATCAGGAATCCGGTCTTGCGCTTCACGGTCGGATCGGGCGTCGAAAAATACGGCAGATACGCCATCGGAACTCCGAAGAATTCCAGCTGCGCGTTCTCGAAGTACAGCATCTTCTCGGTCTGGTCGTGAATGATGCGCGCGCCCTTGACCTGCCACAGCGGCGGCTTCTTCGGATCGTCCTTGCACGGCGCGCAGGCGGTATAAACGCCGTTCTCGAAAACGGTGTAGTTGCCGCTGGAGCGGTCCATCCGCGTCGCCGCCATTCGCGTGGCGTCGGCGGTGTCGACGCGCAGCGAATCGACGAAACCATCGCGGTAGTCGTCGCTCAGATCCATGACGTTGGCGTAGGTGATCTTGCCTTCCGCATCGGTCATGCGGATGTTGCCCTCGGCGTGAAGCCGTTTGGTCTTCTGATCGTAGATGACCTTGTCGGCCTCGACGCCGGTGCCGTTGAAGAACATCTGCACGTTGCCGACGGCCGACACCCGCTGATTGTTGTAGTCGTAATTGACCTCGACCGCCTGGACCAGCATCTGCCCGTCACTGGCGGTGCGGGGCGGCACCTGCCGGGGCGGGCGCGGATTATAGGTGAAGGACTGCGCGGACGCCGGCGCGGTGGTCGCCAGCTCGAGCGCGGCGGCCAGAATCAACCCCGCGGCCAGCGCCAGAACCGGGCCGCTGGCGGCGGCCAAGCGACTCCAGTGGCGGCGCACGAATGTGCGCCGCTGGAACGCGGACGACCTTACCTGGCGGGCGGCGACAACGGCCACTACCCGTCCTCCTGGTACAGCAAGGCCAAAAAGCCGGTGAGGCCGCCCACAGACACAGGCAGCCACGCCGCAGCGATCGGATGCATCAACTCAGCCTTGCTCAAATCCTCAGTTACTTTCGACAGAACGTAGAGCAGAAAGCCTGCTCCCACGCCACTCAAAACCATCTTTTGCACCCCGCCGAAACGGAAGAAGCGCAGGCTCACGGAGGCTGCCAACATGACCATGGCAGCCAGCAAAAACGGCTGTGCAATGAGCTTATGGTACTGCAACCGGTACCCGGCGGTCGCGAATCCCGAGCTTTCCGAAGACCGGATATAGGACGGTAGTTGCCAAAAAGACACGGTTTCGGGGGTGGAAAAGCTGTTGCGGACCTGGGCGGGGCTCAGGCTGGTGGCGATGAAGAAGCTGTCCTGATCAACCGGTGGGGCGTTGAGGGAGAATCGGCGCGCGCCCTTGAACGCCCAGCGGCCTTCCTCGAGCGTGGCCTCGCGCGCCTCGATGCGTTCCTTGAACTGGAAGTCGGTGTCGAACCTGAACACCGTCAGTCCGGTGAGCCGCACGCCCTGCTGCTCGCTGCGCGCGGCGTTGATGATCCACTGGCCGTCGCTGGCGACCTGGTTGAGCCAGAAGCCGGAAGCATCCTGGATTCCGCCGCCGGACGCGGATCCGAACATTTCCGCCTCCATGCGCTTGGAAAGTTCGCGCAAATTGGCCGACATCGGGTTGTAGGCCACGGTTGCCAGGAACCCGAGCGCGATCGCGCTTGCCAGCGCCGGCGCAATGAACTGCCAGGCGGAAACGCCGGCGGCGCGCGCCACCACCAGTTCCAGCCGCCGCGACAGTGCGAGATAGCAGGTCATGGCGCCGATCAGGACGCAGAACGGCATCATTTTTTCGAGGAGTTGCGGCACGCGATAGATGGAGGTTTTCGCCACCGTGATGGCGGACACCGAAGCCAGCCCGGATGTCTTGCGGACCATTTCGATGTAATCGACCAGCACCAGCAGCAGGAAGATGCTCGCGAACGCGCCCACCGCCGAGACCAGGAAGCGCCCGGCAAAATATCGTCCGAGTGTGTTGGTCATCATGCTCATGCTGCGACCGGCCGTCCGAAGAGCCGCAGGATGCGTTCGTTCGACCTGTTGATGGCCTCCATCAGGGCCGCTGGCGGTTCGACCACGGTGCCCGTCAGGATCATCGCCGTTCCGCCGCCGATCGCGAAGATCAGCATCAGGTACTGAAGCAGGGCTGCGATTGGCGACCTCACCGTGACGACGGAGCAGGCGAATCCCGCCATGCGCAGTCCGAACACGGCGATAATCGAACCGCCGATCGCAAAACTGCGGCTCTGCCGCGTGGTGCGCGGCGTTCCCAGGAACGCGAATGTCAGCGCCGCGAAGGCGAAGGGATAGATCGGCGCCATGAATCGATCGTGCAATTCGGCGCGGAACTGGCCGGGCAATTGCTGATAAATCGGATCGTCATATGACGGTTTCAGCAACTCCCAGATGTAGCGTTCGCGGATTCCCAGCGCGACGTCGCGCCCGCTATTGGAGAATTTCGACATGTCGAATGCGTAACGCTGGAAAGCCACCAGCGCCGGGTCGCGCTTGCCGGCTTCGAAACGTTGCAGATTGCCGTCCTCCAGCACCAGAAACGAACCGCCCTCGTTGCGCAGGATCGTACCGTGGTCGGCAATGATGGTGACGCGTTCCTTGGGATCGCGGCGATCGTCGACAAAGATGCCGGCGAGCACGCCGCCGGGCTGACGCTCGCGAATGCGGATGGTCAGGTTCTGATCGAGCGAGGCAAAGCGGCCGGGCTGCAGGATGTTGGTGAGCACGTCCGCCGTGATCTCGGCATCCCACTGCTTGATGCGGCGCATCCCGTCGGGCGCCAGGTAGGACGCAATGAAGGCGACCAGCACCGACACCACGCAGGTGGCGTAGAAGAACGGAAGGAACAGCCGGAACGGCGAGAGGCCCGCCGCATTCATCACGATGATCTCGGAATCGGTCGCGAGCTTGTTGAGGGTATGCGAGATCGCGATCATCAGCGCGATCGGCGCAATGATCAGCACCAGCGCCGGAATGACAAGGCTGGTGATGCCGAGAAAGGTGACGATGGTCTGGCCCTGGCTCGTCATCAGGTCGATGCCGCGCAACGCCTGCGTAATCCAGATCACCCCTGTCAGGCTCACCAGAATCAACGCAAACGACGCCAGCGTCGTCTTGAAAATATACTTGTCTATCGACCCCATCGATACCGCACGATCCCACCTGGCGAGCCGAAACCGCGGCACACGACCAATCCCTGTTACGGGATCCCCACTGGTCGCGCCGCAGCTGTCCTGCCGGCTCACATTCTCACTACCATCCCTTTGATCCGTCAACAAAATGGCTGGGCCGTGGCACCCTTGCTTTATGGTTAATATTTCGGGCTATGTGTCCTATGAGCCACTGACACGCTTGGCAGCGCAGCGGCTGACAGGCCATAGTGCCCCGGACCATGCTTGCCGCGGATGTGCAGCCACAGCCGTTGAGAGCATTCGTAACGCCGCCCGGCCGGTTCCCGACCCAGCGACAGCCCTGAATTCTGGAGGATTTGCCCATGTCCGACGCCGTCAAGGTCGGCTTTGTTCCGTTTTCCACCGCCCCGCGCGGGGTTCTGGTGGTGTTTTGCGACGACACGCTGAAATTCGGCGCCGCGACTCGCAAGGGGCTGGGAACAGCGGTCGACGTCGTCAAGCGCGCGGCGGAGACCAACCAGTTCAAGGGAAAGAGCGGCTCGACGCTCGATATCCTGGCGCCGGAGGGTCTCAAGGCCTCCAGGCTGATCGTGGTCGGCGCCGGCAAGCTGTCGGCGATCAAGGCCGGTGATTTTCTCAAGCTCGGCGGCGCTGCGGCCGGCAAGCTGACCGCCGGCAATACGGTGGTGACGATCATGGCGGAATTGCCCGATGGCGCGATGAAGCCCGACCAGGCCGCCGCCGTGGCATCGGGAGTGCGGCTGCGCGCCTACAAATTCGATCGCTACAAGACGAAAAAGAAGGACGGCGAGGATGCGCCGGTGCGCGCCGAGGTTTCGCTCGCGGTCGAGGATGTCGCCGCCGCGCGAAAAGCCTTCGCGCCTCGCGCCCATATTGTCGACGGCGTCATCATGGCGCGCGAACTCGTCAACGAGCCGCCGAACGTGCTTTATCCCGTGGAATTTGCCCGGCGCGCCGCGCAGCTGCGCAAGCTCGGCGTCGATGTCGAGATCCTCGACGTCAAGGCCATGACCAAGCTCGGCATGGGCGCGCTGCTCGGCGTTTCCCAAGGCTCGACGCAGCCCGGCCGCACCGTGATCATGCGCTGGAACGGCGGCAAGAAAGGCGAACAGCCGGTGGCCTTCGTCGGCAAGGGTGTCTGTTTCGATACCGGCGGCATCTCCATCAAGGGCTCCGCCGGCATGGAGGACATGAAGGGCGACATGGGCGGCGCGGCCTGCGTGGTCGGGCTGATGCATGCGCTGGCCGCACGCAAGGCCAAGGTCAATGTGGTCGGCGCCATCGGCCTTGTCGAAAACATGCCCGACGGCAATGCGCAACGCCCCGGCGATATCGTGACCTCGATGTCGGGCCAGACCATCGAGATCATCAACACCGACGCCGAAGGCCGCCTCGTGCTGGCCGACGTGCTGTGGTACGTGGCGAAGCGGTTCAAGCCGAAATTCATGGTCGATCTGGCGACGCTGACCGGCGCGATCATGGTGGCGCTCGGCACCGAATATGCCGGCATGTTTTCCAACAGCGACGAACTGGCCGAACGGCTGACCAAGGTCGGGCTTGAAACAGGGGAACGGGTGTGGCGCATGCCGCTCGGTCCGGAATATGACAAGCAGATCGATTCGCAGTTTGCCGATGTGAAGAACGCCGGCGTCCGCAATGGCAGTTCGATCACCGCCGCGCAGTTCCTGCAGCGCTTCGTCGACGACACGCCGTGGGCGCATCTCGACATCGCGGGAACCGCAATGGGCGCGCCGAAGTCGGAGATCAATCACAGCTGGGGCTCGGGCTATGGCGTGCGCCTGCTGGAGCAGTTGGTGGCGGAGTATTACGAAGGCAAGAAATAGCTGAGCAATAGCCGAGGAAACAGCTGAAACCGATGACGGAAGTTCTGTTCTACCATCTGCAGGACATGTTGCTCGAGAACGTGCTGCCGCCGTTGCTGGAGAAGTCGCTGGAGCGTGGCTGGCGGGTGGTGGTGCAGTCGACATCGGAAGAGCGCGCGGACGCGCTCGACGCCCATCTGTGGACCTACCGCGACGATTCGTTCCTGCCGCACGCCACCTGGCGCGCCGCCGACGTGCAGGATCAGCCCATCGTGCTGGCGGTGGCGGAGGACAACCCGAATCGGGCCAATGTGAGGTTTCTGATCGACAACGCCGCGCTGCCGCCGGATTGCGAGGCCTATGACCGCCTGGTTCTGGTGTTCAACGGCGACGACGACAACGCGCTCGGCGCTGCGCGGGGGGCCTGGACCGATTGCAAGTCGCGGGGGTTCGAGGTGACCTACTGGCAGGCGGATGAGCGCGGCCGGTGGCAGCGGCGGAATTAGCGATATACGGCAATTAATGATAATCTGCGGTTTCGGCTGGCGGCCTTGGACATAGTCATGCTGATGCCGCAAAGTGATGGTGGGACAACCGCTTAGGCGACAGGGTTGGGAATCCGGTTAATCGTGCGAGACAAGAATCTGCATCGCGAACGCCTGCTGGCGCTCTTCCTGCTGGCCCCCCTGATGGCGGGCTGCTCGGGCGCGTCCAACATGTTCCAGTCCGATCTGCTGTCGAAGGACGCGGAATGGTTTTCCCGTTCCGGCAGGCTGTTCATCAAGAACGTTTCGATCGAGACGCCGCCGCTCACTCCCGACAAGCCCGTGACCGCGGACGAGCTGGTAAGCGCCGATGGCGGCTGCCCGGGAATGGCGCCTCCCGGTTCGGACGCCAGCGCCTTGACCGACGGCGCGGCCGGGGCACCGGCGCCCTCGACCCGGGGAACGGTGGCGCTTCTCCATACCGAATGCGACGTCGTGCGCGGCATCGGCGCACCCGACAGCGTCAATCTCTCGAACAATGCGCGCGGCGACCGGGTGGCGGTGGTGAGCTATTCGCGTGGGCAGCGCGCCGGAATTTACACCTTCACCGCGGGACGCCTGAGCTCGATCGAGCGCGCCGCCGAGCCTGCGGCGCCGCCGCGAACCGCAAAGCCGAAGAAGAAGCCGGCCGCGACCTGATCGCGCGCGCGGTTGCAGCAGCCGTGAACCGGCTCAGCCCGTCGCCTGATCGTATTGCGAGCTTGCCGCCAGCCATTCTTCCTCGGCGCGCTGCAGCGCGCTCTGGGCGCCGGCCCGTGCCTTGCCGAGCTGGGCCGCCTGCTTCGGATCGCGCTTGAACAAATCCGGCAGCGCCAGCGCGGTATCGATCTTGGCGATGATGCCGTTGATGCGCGCGATCTCCGCCTCGGCATCCGATATTTTCTGCTTCAGCGGGATGCGCTTTTCGCCCTTGTTGCGCGCGGGCTTGTCGCGGCCGTCGCCGCGTTCATTGTCGCCGCGGTCGCGCGAGTTGGTGCGCATGCCGCGTGCCGACAGCACCATGCGCCGGTAATCGTCGAGGTCGCCGTCATAGGTGGTGACCGCGTGATCGGCGACCACCCACAATTGATCGGCGCAGGCTTCGATCAAATAGCGGTCATGGGAGACCATGATGACGGCGCCGGGATATTCGTTGATCGCCTCGGCAAGCGCCGCGCGGCTGTCGATGTCCAGATGGTTGGTCGGCTCGTCGAGGATGATCATGTTGGGACCGTAGAAGGTCGCCAGTCCCAGCAGCAGGCGGGCCTTTTCGCCGCCCGACAGGCTCTTCACCTTGGTGTCGCCGGCCTTGCCGGAGAAGCCGATCGCGCCGGTGCGGCCGCGCACCTTGGTTTCGGTGGCGTCGGGCATCAGCTTGCGGACGTGATCGTAGGGCGAGCCGTCGAGATTGAGCTCGTCGACCTGATGCTGCGCGAAATAGCCGACCGACAGCTTTTCGGCGCGGGTGACGTGACCGGAGAACGGCGCCAGCTTGTTGGCCAGGAGCTTGACCAGCGTCGACTTGCCGTTGCCGTTGGAGCCGAGCAGAGCGATGCGGTCGTCGGTGTCGATACGCAGGGTGACGCGATTGAGCACCGGCTTCTTCGGATCATAGCCGACCGAGACGTTGTCGACCGCGATGATCGGCGGCGACAGCATTTTCTCAGGGATCGGAAACGAAATTTCGCGCACGTCCTGGGTCACGAGCGCCGTGACCGGCTTCATCCGTTCCAGCATCTTGACGCGCGACTGCGCCTGGCGGGCCTTCGAGGCCTTGGCCTTGAAGCGATCGACAAAGGCCTGCAGGCGCTTGCGTTCGTCCATCTGCCGCTTGGCGTGTTTGGCGTCGAGCATCTCGCGGGTGGCGCGCTGCTCCTCGAACGAGGAGTAGGTGCCCTTGTAGAGCGTCAGCTTGGTGCGATCGAGGTGCAGGATCTGGTCGACCGAGGTGTCGAGCAGGTCGCGGTCATGGCTGATGACGATCACCGTGCGCGGATAGTTCGCCAGGTGATCCTCGAGCCACAGCGTGCCTTCGAGATCGAGGTAGTTGGTGGGCTCGTCCAGCAACAGAAGGTCGGGCGCTGAAAACAGCGTCGCCGCCAGTGCGACGCGCATGCGCCAGCCGCCGGAAAATTCCGAACAGGACCTGGCCTGATCGGCGGTGGAAAATCCGAGGCCGCTGAGGATCGCGGCGGCACGGGCCGGCGCCGAATGGGCGTCGATGTCGACGAGCCGGGTCTGGATATCGGCGATGCGCGAAGGGTCTTGCGCGGTCTCGGCTTCGGCCAGCAGCGCGTCGCGCTCCAGGTCGGCTTTCAGCACGACGGAGATCAGGCTCTCCGGGCCGTCGGGCGCTTCCTGCGCGAGACTGCCGATGCGCCAGCGGGGAGGAATCGAGATCGAACCGGTTTCGGTCGGCAATTCGCCGCGGATCGCATGGAACAGCGTCGACTTGCCGACGCCATTACGGCCGACAAACCCCACGCGTGCGCCAGGCACGATCTGAACCGAACTGCTGTCGATCAAAAGCCGTCCGGCAATCCGGACCGAGATATCGGTGATTGAAAGCATGCGGGCTTTTCACCGGAGCGGCCCCAAAACGCAACCCGTTAATTGCGCGAAATGGCGCTCTGCGGCCGGAGATACCGCAAAAGGGCCTAATTCGGCAGCATTCGGTGGTCGCCGGCCTCCTGTTTGCGCAGTTCGTCAATCAGCTGCGCAAGATGGGGCGGCAGTTCGGAGTCGAGCGGGCGGAGGTTTTGCTGCAGCCGTTCGCCCACGGCACGGCAAATCGATTGGCTGGTCTTGCCATCGATTTGTTCGCTGGCGTCGGTGTGGCTGTTCATGACGGCATCCCGTTGGGTATTCGGTGGTTCTGTTGCAGGACTAAGTCACCGGACTGCAAATGGTTTCCCGCCCGGGGTGCATTGCAGGGCTTTACCCCGGAAAAGTATGACAGCTACCGCCGGTTCCGCGCACTGGAACGCCGAATCGGTATCCAAAGCGGAAGTTGGCTATGATTGCCGCGATCGGGCCGATTGGGCCCTTCGGCAGGGCCCGCCGGCCGGACGGCGTATCCAGCGCAGCCCGCGACATTTCGCCTGATCGTCCGCCGGTTTCGCCCGGTCGCTTGCCGTTCCCGGAAGGCGCCGATATAAGCGCCGCAACTCCCACCAGCGCTTTTCAAGGACGAGACTATGGCGATTGAACGTACCTTTTCGATTCTCAAGCCCGACGCGACTGAGCGCAACCTGACGGGCGCGATCAACGCGCTGATCGAAAAGGCCGGACTGCGGATCGTTGCCCAGAAGCGCATTCGCATGACCCGCGAACAGGCCGAAACCTTTTACAGTGTCCACAAGGCGCGGCCGTTTTTCGGCGAGCTGGTGGACTTCATGACCTCGGGACCGGTCGTGGTCCAGGTGCTCGAAGGCGAGGGCGCCGTGCTCAAGCATCGCGACGTCATGGGCGCGACCGATCCTTCCAAGGCTGCCGACGGCACCATCCGCAAGCTGCATGCGAAGTCGATCGGCGAAAACTCCGTGCACGGTTCCGATGCTCCCGAGACCGCGGCGATTGAAATCGCCCAGTTCTTCTCGGGCAACGAAATCGTCGGTTGACCGTCAACCGAAGCGGCAGACAATAGCCGCACAGAACGGCCGCGGGCCGGGGAGAATATGCTGTGAACTGGGTAATGCAAATCTTCGATCCCGCGGTCTACTCGACCTTCTTCACCCAGTTTCAAGCCGAACTGCAGCAGCCGACCTTTTGGGTCGCGCTGGGCAAGATCATGTGGATCAACATCCTGCTGTCGGGTGACAACGCGCTTGTCATCGCGATGGCGTGCCGTGGGCTGCCGCCGCGCCAGCGGTTCTGGGGCATGATCCTTGGCGCCGGCGTCGCCGTGTTCCTGCGCATCATCTTCACCGGCATCGTCGTGTCGTTGATGGCGTTGCCGTTCCTCAAGCTGGTCGGCGGCCTGGCGCTGCTGTTCATTGCGGCAAAGCTGCTGGTACCCGAGCAGGAGGGCGAGGGCGACGTCGATGCGGCGGCGCATCTGTGGGCGGCCGTGCGGATCGTGGCGATCGCCGACATCGTCATGAGCCTCGACAACGTCATCGCGGTCGCCGCGGCCGCCAATGGCAGCATTCCGCTGCTGGTGATCGGCCTTGCGATCAGCGTTCCCCTGATCGTTGCCGGCGCCGCGCTGATCATGGCGCTGCTGACGCGCATGCCCGGTCTGGTATGGGCCGGCGCGGCGTTGCTGGGCTGGGTTGCCGGCGAAGTGATGGCGACCGATCCCGCGATCGTTCCCTATCTGAAATCCTTCTTCAACGGCCCGGTCGGTGTCGCGCTCGACTCGATGTTTGCGCCGCTCGCCGTGTTCCCGAAATTCGCCAATGACGGTCACGGCGCCGAGGTGATCTTCGGCATCATCGGCATCATCATCGTGCTGGTGGCGGGCGGGATCTGGCGGAAGCGCAAGCTGGAAAGCGCGGGGCATCCCGCGACGGCGGCCTGAGCGCGGCTATCGCCGCACGATCGATCCGGCGCGGCCGACCAGCCGCGCCAGCTGCTTGAACCGGCTGCCGACGCGATCGGCGACCAGGTCGACCATCCGGTGCTCGAATACCAGCATCAGCTTGCGGTCCTGGCTTCGAAAGTGGGTCAGCGGCAGGACGCCGGGGCGCGCCGCCGATATCAGATGGGCGACGCGAAAGGCCGCGCCGAGCAGCCGGGCGCGCTCGACCATGGCCGGCGGCACCAGCTGCTGGATCAGCGCCGGTGGTTCATGTTGTTCGCTGAGGCCGGCGTAGCGGTAAAACACCGATAGCGCGACGAAGGCCCGGCCCTGGTGGCTGATCGAGCCGAAATTGCCGTTGGTAATGAGATTGAGCGTCTGCTCGCCGCGATAATCGGGATGCACCCGCCAGCCAATGTCCGACAGCAGGCAGGCGGTATGCCGCAGCCGGCGATCCTCATCGGTTTCCTTGAGCTTGACGATCCGGACCAGCCGATCGGTCCACCCGATCAGTTCCTGGGCATGCCGGGTGGATCGCGACAGCAATTCGTTCAGCGTCTGCGCGGCGCTGATCAAGCCGTCCTTGGCGCGCTCGCCATCCGGCAATTTTGCGTAAAGCAGGCCTTCGCGCACGCCGAAGGTGGAGAACACGATGGTCTTCGGTTTGGCGACGCGAATGATGTATTCGAGCACGAGTGCCGCATAGGCCAGCAGCGGCCGGCGCGCGTCGGCTATCGCTTCGATGTCGGCCAGCATGTCGGTTGCCGCCAGGCGGCGCAGCCGTTGCGCGAAATCCAGCGCATCCGCCGCCGGGATCGAATAGCCGTGCATGACCCGTAACGGATAACCGCTCTGGATGATGTGGATTCGGGCCAGCGCCCGCCATGTCCCGCCGACCGCGTAAAAGGTGCGGCCGCGGCCGGCTTTGAGCAGCGCGACGCCGTCGAGATCCGTCTTGACGATGCGCTCGGCGCGCTTCAGCGATTTCTGTGCGGTGTCCTGCAGCGCAAGGCTTCCGAGCGGCAGGGTCACGCCGCGGCGAACCCGGTTGCCATGCACGTCGATCAGTTCTAGCGAACCACCGCCGAGATCGCCGACGATGCCATCCGGCTTGTGGATGCCGGAAACCACGCCCAGCGCGGACAGATACGCCTCGCGCGGGCCGGTCAGGATCTCGATCGGACTGTTGCAGATGCGCTCGGCCCTGGCGATGAAATCGGGGCCGTTGCTGGCGTCGCGGCAGGCCGCGGTGGCGATCGCATGGACGCGGCCGACCTTCATCACCCGGCACAGCGCGCGAAACCGCCGCAGCGCGGTCAGCGCTTTGGCGACCGCATCCGGCGCCAGCAGACCGGTGCTCTGGACCTCGCGGCCGAGGCCGCACAGCGCCTTCTCGTTGAAGATCGTGATCAGGCTGCGCGCCATCTTTTCATAGACGACGAGGCGCACCGAATTCGAGCCGATGTCGATGACCGCGACGCTGGCCGCGCGTTTGAGCGGCCGCTTCACCACGCAGCCCTCTCAGGACGACTGATGACGCTCGGAGCGGCGCGTGAGCCGGCGCGGCGAAGATTCCTTGAGAGACTTTCCACGGCCAGACAGACTCGGATTCGTCATGAAGTAATCGTGCAGATTGAAGGGCTCCTCGCCCTTCGCGGCCTTCATACGCGTTGACGATCCATCCGGCAACAACTGCCAGCTCTGCTCGGTATCCTTCAGGTTCGCGACCATGATTTGCTCGAGAACCTGCTGATGCACCGTGGGATTTTGCAGCGGACAGAGGATCTCGACACGGCGGTCGAGGTTGCGCGGCATCATGTCGGCGGAGGAGATATACACAGCCGCTTTGGCGCTGGGCAGGCCCTGCCCCATCCCGAAGCAGTAGATTCGGCCATGCTCGAGAAAACGGCCGATGATCGACTTGACCCGGATGTTCTCGGAAAATCCGGGAATGCCGGGCCGCAGGCAGCAGATTCCGCGCACGATCAGCTCGATCGAGACGCCGGCCTGCGACGCTTCATAAAGCGCGTCGATGATGTCGGGATCGACCAGCGAGTTCATCTTCAGCCAGATCGCGCCCGGCTTGCCGTGGCGGGCGAAGTTGGTCTCGCCGCGGATGTGTTCGAGCATGCGCTCGCGCAAGGTCAGCGGCGATACCGCCATCTTTTCGATATCAATCGGTTCGGCATAGCCGGTGATGTAGTTGAACACCCGCGCGGCGTCGCGGCCGATGATCGGGTCGGATGTGAAGTAGGAGAGGTCGGTATAGATGCGCGCGGTGACGGGATGATAGTTGCCGGTGCCGGTGTGGACATAGGTGGTGAGACTGCCGCCCTCGCGGCGCACGACCAGTGACAGCTTGGCGTGGGTTTTCAGTTCGATGAAACCGTACACCACCTGCACGCCGGCGCGCTCGAGGTCGCGAGCCCAGCGGATATTGGCTTCCTCGTCGAACCGCGCCTTCAGTTCGATCAGCGCGGTCACGGTTTTTCCGGCCTCCGCGGCTTCCGCCAGCGCCCGCACGATCGGCGAGTTGTTCGAGGTGCGGTAGAGCGTCTGCTTGATCGCGACGACATCGGGGTCGCGGGCGGCCTGCTGCAGGAACTGGACGACGACGTCGAACGATTCGTAAGGGTGATGGACGATCAGATCCTTCTGCCGGATCGCTGCGAAAATATCGCCGCCGTGATCGCGCACGCGTTCGGGATGGCGCGGGACGTAGGGTACGAATTCGAGATCGGGCCGGTCGAGCCTCGTCAGTTGCGACAGCTCGTTCATCGCCAGCACGCCGTCGACCAGCAATACTTCGTCATCGGTGGTGGAAAGCGCGCGCTGCACGAAGGCGCGCAGCTCTTCCGGCATCTTGGCTTCGATCTCGAGCCGGATCACCGATCCGCGCCGCCGGCGTTTCAGCGCGGTTTCGAACAGCCGGACCAGATCTTCCGCCTCTTCCTCGATTTCGAGTTCGGAATCGCGGATGATGCGGAAGGCGCCCTGGCCCTTGACGGTGTAGCCCGGAAATAGTCGGCCGATGAACAGGCCGGTGGCCTGTTCCAGCGTAATCAGCCGCACCGCGCCGTCCTTGCCCGCGGGCATCCGGATGAAGCGATCGATCTTGCCGGGCATGCGGATCAGCGCATTCATCGGCCGGCCGTCGGAGACCCGCGCCAGCTGCAGCGCCACGGTAAATCCGAGACTCGGGATGAACGGGAAGGGATGCGCCGGGTCGATCGCCAGCGGCGTCAGCAGCGGAAAAATGTTGTGGAGGAAATGATCCTCGATCCAGGCCCGCTCGGGCTTGCTGACGTCGCGGCCGTCGACCAGGACGATGCCGACCTCGGCCAGCATGCCGCGCAGGTCGCGCCAGATCGCCTGCTGGTCGCCGGCCAGCCGGGAAACCGTCTCGTTGATCTGGACCAGCTGTTCGGACGGGGTCAGACCGTCGGGACTGCGCTCGGTAATGCCCTCGCGCACCTGGGCCTTGATGCCGGCGACGCGGACCATGAAGAATTCATCAAGGTTATTGGCTGAAATCGACAGAAATCGGACCCGCTCGAGCGCGGGATGGCCGGGATTGACCGATTCCTCCAGGACCCGGCGGTTGAAGTTCAGCCAGGAAAGCTCGCGATTGATGAAGCGTTCGGGGCTGGAAGCCACTGCCGGGGCGGCTTCGGCGGCCGCCTCTTTCTCTTTAATTACAACAGCTTGTGCGGTTTCCATCAAGTTCGGTCCAATCCTGCGCGATGCGTGCGCCGGCCCCGGCAAAGGCGCAGCAGAGCATGTGTTATCGCGATGACGTTTCAATGACATTGATGTTCCCGGCCTCGGCGCCGTCAAGGTGGCGCAGGGTCTCAGGGACCCGCCCGAGCATCAGGCGTTGCGGAGTAATTCCGCCGCCAGCGCCCGGGTCACCGGGCGGCCCAGCCGCAGGGCTTCGGTGTCCAGCAGTTCGACGGTGTGACGCACGGCCGCATAGGACCGCTCGATCCGGGAGGCGAGATAGCTCACCACGGTCTCGTCGATCGTGAGCTGCCGGTCGGCGCAGGATTTGACGATCAAGGCGCGAAACAGCTGATCGTCGGGCGGCAACAGCGTCACCGCCGGCACGGCGCGCAGGCGCGAGCGCAAATCGCGCAATTCGACCGCAAAGGCCGACGGCGGGTCGCGCGCGGTGATCAGCACGTAGGCCTCATCCTCGCGCGCCAGATTCATCAGGTGGAACAAGGCCCGTTCGTCGACGTCGCCCGACCTGAGATCTTCCACCACCAGGGCCCCCGTCGCCAGCGCGCCCGGCACGGCGGCCGCGGTCAGCGCATGCGCCGATATCGAGCGGGCGCCGGCTTGCTCGGCCCAGATCGCGGCGAGGTGGCTCTTGCCGCAGCCTTCCGGGCCCACCAGCAGCATCACGCGGTTGGGCCATTCCGGCCAGCTGTCGATCAGCGCCAGGCCCGCTTCATTGGCCGGACCCTCCAGAAAATTGTCGCGGGTCAGGCTCTCTGCGTGGGGCAGCGCGAATGCGAGCTGGCGGGGTTGAACGCGGGCGGCCACGCAAAATCTCTCTAGGTTATTTCGACCGTACTCATATGCCGCACCCACTCCACGAGATAGAGCGATACGGAAACCAGCGTAAAGACCGTGACGAAACCCATCAGGATGTGATCGTAGGGCAGCGGATTGAAGCCGAAGCCCAGTGACGCCAGCACCAGGGCGGCGAACGCCACCTGTGCCACGGTATTGAGCTTCGATACCATCAACGGTTTCATCGGGATTGGCTTGCCGACCAACCATGACACAATCACGGCGGCGACGATCATGAGATCGCGCGAGACCACGAGGATGACGATCCAGCGCGGCACCGCGCCCCACGTCCCCAGCGCGATATAGATCGAGACCAGCAGCGCCTTGTCGGCGATGGGATCGAGCAGGGCGCCCAGTTCGCTCGCCATGTTGAAGCGCTTGGCCAGGAAACCGTCGACCGCGTCGCTGACGCCGGCCACGATGAAGATCGCAAACGCGATCGCCATCTGGTTCGACGCAATCGCCCACACGATGACCGGCACCAGGAGGATGCGGCCCAGCGTAATGATGTTCGGAATACTCAACTCGGTCGCTTCCCGGCTACCGGCCTGATTTCGCAAATGATCCAGCCCTTGGCAGCCCAGACCGGTTCCTGTCTTCATAGTACATGCTGACACGGCTTGCGAGCCATTGCACGATGACGGAATCCGACGTAACCAGCCGCCTTCATCGGGATTAGGGCATGATCGACCGCAAAAACGGGCTCACTTACGCGGATTCGGGCGTCGACATCGATGCGGGCAATCGGCTGGTCGATCTGATCAAGCCGATGGTGCGCGCCACCGCCAGGGCCGGCGCCGACGCCGAAATCGGCGGGTTCGGCGGATTGTTCGACCTGAAGGCCGCGGGCTTCAAGGATCCGGTGCTGGTGGCCGCCACCGACGGCGTCGGCACCAAGGTCAAGATCGCCATCGAGACCGGCCTGCATGGCGGCATCGGCATCGATCTGGTGGCGATGTCGGTCAACGACCTCGTGGTGCAGGGCGCCGAACCGCTGTTCTTTCTCGACTATTTCGCCTGCGGCAAGCTCGACCCCGAAGCCGCCGCGGCGATCGTGGCCGGCATCGCCGAGGGCTGCCGGGAATCCGGCTGCGCCCTGATCGGCGGCGAGACCGCGGAAATGCCGGGGCTGTACAAGGGCGGCGATTACGATCTGGCCGGTTTTGCCGTTGGCGCCGCCGAACGCGGCACGCTGCTGCCGCGCGGCGATATCGCGGTTGGAGATGCGGTGATCGGCCTCGCCTCGTCGGGGGTGCATTCCAACGGGTTTTCGCTGGTCCGCAAGATCGTCGAGGCGTCCGGCCTCGGTTTCGAGGCGCCGGCGCCGTTTTCGCCTGTGATGACGCTGGGCGGTGCGCTGCTGACGCCCACGCGCCTCTATGTCCGCTCCTGCCTGCGCGCGATCCGTGAGACCGGCGCGGTGAAGGGCCTCGCCCACATCACCGGCGGTGGTTTTACCGACAACATTCCCCGCGTGCTGCCGAAGCATCTCGGTGTCGGCATCGACCTCGCGCGCCTGCCGGTGCTGCCGGTGTTCAAGTGGCTGGCGGAGCAGGGCGGTATCGCCGAACTCGAACTGCTGCGCACCTTCAACTGCGGCATCGGCATGATCGCCATCGTCAGGCCTGACGCGATCGAGCAGGTCACCGCCATTCTCACCGAAGCCGGCGAGAGCGTGGCGCTGCTCGGCGAGGTGATCCCGGCCGAGGGCGAACATCGCGTGGTCTACAACGGCCATCTCGATCTCTCATGGTAAGATCCTGCATGGTGAGGCCATGAAGCGCCGGGTCGCCATCCTGATTTCCGGGCGCGGATCGAACATGGCTGCGCTGATCGATGCGGCTCGCAGCGCGGATTTTCCGGCCGAGATCGTGGTGGTAATTTCGAACCGCGCCGACGCCGGCGGGCTGGAGCGGGCCAGGGCCGCCGGCATCCCGACCGCCGTCATCGAGAGCAAGCCATTCGGCAAGGACCGCGCTGGTTTCGAGGCGGTGCTGCAGCCGGTGCTGGACCAGCATCAGGTCGAACTGATTTGCCTGGGCGGATTCATGCGGCTGTTCACGGCCGAATTCGTCCAGCGCTGGCATGGCCGGATGCTCAACATTCATCCCTCGCTGCTGCCGTGCTTTCCCGGGCTCGATCCGCACGGCCAGGCGTTGCGCGCCGGCGTCAAGATTTCCGGCGCCACCGTGCATTTCGTCATTCCGGAAACCGATGCCGGCCCGATCCTGATGCAGGGCGCGGTTGCGGTCGCCGATGACGACACCGCGGAGACGCTGGCGGCGCGAATACTCGAGGTCGAACACCGGATCTACCCGGACGCGCTGCGGCTGCTCGCCAGCGACCGGGCGCGTCTCGAAGGCGATATCTGCAAGACAGAAGGCAGCGCCGGCGTCGGCGGTGTGTTGATCTCGCCCGCGGCAACCTGACATTCGCGCAGCCTGCACGGAGAACAAGATGGCAAAAATTGCGATCGTCGGTTGTGGCGCCATGGGATCGGTCTATGCGGCGCTGATGGTCGATGCCGGCCACGAGGTTCACGCCGTCACGCTGTGGCCCGATCATGCCGAGGCGATGGCCACCAACGGCTTGCGCTGCGAGGGCGCCAGCGGCGACCGCACGGTGCCGATTCATGCTTCGACGACGACGGACGGCATCGGGCCGTGCGACCTCGTCATCATCGCCACCAAGGCTTTTGACGTGGAGGAGGCGGCGCGGTCCTGCCTGCCGCTGCTGGGACCGCAGACGATCGTGCAGACCATCCAGAACGGCCTGGGATCGCCGGAGTTAGCCGCGCCCATCCTCGGCGCCGATCGCATCGCCGTCGGCGTGGTCGGCGGTTTCGGCGCGTCGATCAAGGCGCCCGGCCATGCCCATCACAACGGCATGGAGATGATCCGCTTCGGCGCCTTTGCCGGCCTTCCAAAGCAGCTGCTGCAGGCCTCGGGCAAGATCTGGGAGTCAGCGGGCTTCAAGGTCGCCCTGTTCGATGACATCAAGCAGATGGTCTGGGAAAAGCTGATCATGAATGTCGCGTTTTCCGGCACGTCCTGCATCACCGGAATGACGATCGGGCAAATCCTCGACGATGCCGACGCCTGGCGCGTGGCGCGCGGCTGCGCCGAGGAGGCGGTCGCCGTCGCCAAAGCTTCCAGTGTCCGGCTCGACGTCGGCGATCCGATCGAGCACGTCAAAAAGCTCGGCGGCAAGATACCGGATGCACGGCCCTCGATGCTGCTGGACTACAATGCCGGCCGCCGTTGCGAGGTGGATGCGATCAATGGCGCGATCCCGCGGCTCGGCAAGCCGCTCGGGGTAGCAACGCCGGTCAATGACACGGTGGTCGGCCTGATCAAGGCGCGCGAGCGCCGGATGCTGGCAGGTTAAAGAATCTTCGAGCGGAAAATTAAAATCCCCCGGCGCGAGCCGGGGGTGCATCATGATTGCTTGCGCCAATCGTGACGAAGTCTACGAGACCTTCAGGTTTTCCGCGGAGCTCTTGCCGCGGTTTTCCACGAGGTCATATTCGACAACCTGATTTTCGTTGAGGGTTGAGAGCCCGGCGCGCTCGACCGCCGAGATATGGACGAACACGTCCTTATCGCCGGCGTTCGGCTTGATGAACCCATAACCCTTGGTCGGGTTGAACCACTTGACGGTGCCTTTCTGCATCGCCTGTCTCCTGGTTTAGACATAAAAAAGACGCGGCCACGCATCTTGCGTACCACGCCACAAGCGGCCTTCCGGAAGTCTGTTGAATTTCCGAGTCTTGAACTTCCAAGTCTTGAACTTCATCGTCGCGAAACGCACAGTCGAACGGCCTGGATCCGATTGTACCGGATATTGCAACACGAAATCCTTGCCTAGGCAAGACTCTGGCACGGCTCGGAAAATCAAGTCGGTTAACGAGCTGGCCTGCGACCGGCTGTGGCATCGAAACAACAACGCCGGGCAATCGGCGGGCCTGGGGAAGCCTGACCGATTGACGCTCCCGTCGAACTCAGCGCAAATCGGCTCGGGCCAAGGGAATTTTGGGATTTTTCTCGAGCTGGCGCTCTTTTCTTGGATTGGATTTCATGCGCTGCCCATCGCCTTGGCGAGCAAGTGAGACGGGGGTCGGTCGCAATCGCGCGTGGCTGGTGGCGATGGCATTGCTGCTCGCTGTCGCCGCGGTGCCACAGGCACAGGCCCAGTCACCCAGCCCAACCCCGACACCGACCCCAACGCCTTCGCCGACCCCCAGTCCGACACCGACGGTGATCAATTCCAGTTTCTCGGCCGGCGCCACCGTGACCAACCTCGGCAGCAACTTTCTGGAGCGCCTGGGCAATCAGGCGACATCCGGCTTCGACAAGGCGATGCGAAGCAATCCAGGTGGCGGTGGCGCTTCCGAGAATACTGAGGCGCCCCGGTTTCGCGGCTGGGCGGAGGGCTACGGACTGACGGCGAAGACCGGTCCGGTCGGTGACTTCGTCGGCGACCGCCGCAACACCTATGGCGGCGTCGTGGGGCTGGGCGCGCGCGTCGCGCCCGGCGTCAATGTCGGGTTCTCCGTCGATCAAAGTCACACCGCCATCGACATTCCGCTGGCGCTGCAGTCGGCAACGCTCGATCTTACGCAGTTCGGGTTCAATGCCTCGGTCGACAAGGGACCATGGACCTGGGCCATTGCGCTGGTTCACGGCTTCGGCAAGGTCAATTCCAGCCGTGACACCGGGTTCGGCTTCGCAACCGCCGCCTACCATGCGCGCCTCGGCGGCGCCCTGAGCGAGCTCAGCTATTACTGGAGCTCTGACCAGAACCGCATCGTGCCCAAGGTCGCGTTCGAATATGTGCGCGCCTCGACCGGATCGCTGCAGGAGACCGGCGGCCTCGATCCGGTCTCGGCGTCAGGCGCCACGGCGGAGCGCGCGCGCGTCCTGGTGGGCGCGGAAATCGGGCGCTACTGGATTTTCGATCAGAAGATTTTCGACGTCTCGGCCTATGGCAAGTTCGTCGACAATGTCGCGCAGAATTTCAACGCGGTCACGGTCAGCCTCGGCGCCCAGAGCATCGTGGTGCAGGGGATCGGCGAAAGCCGCTACGGCGCCGACGCCGGCGCGTCCGCTTCGCTCAGCCTGAGCAACACCGCGCGCCTCTACGTCAACTATGATGCCAAATATCGCGCCGCGATGCGGTCGCACCAGGGCACGCTCGGCCTCGAGCTGAAATGGTAGCGGCGCGGCGCGGCGCGTCACAAGCACGGGATGGCCTGGTCAGGCCGGCCCCGCGGCCACGTATCCCTGAAGCCCGAAATTCGCCCGTGACGCCGCCATCAGCGGCACGAGGTCGTTTGGATGAATGAACTCATCCTTGAAACAGGGATAGGTTTTCGGGTCGAAGATCTTTCGCAGCCAGTCGATCACGATCTTGTGGCGGTCGGAGTTGCGAAACTCCTTGTGGTAGGTGAGCCAGAGATCGGCGTGATGGCGGACACCGAGATCGACGGGGACGAGGTCCGCTCCCAGCGCGACGGACGATGTCGGCAGGAAACCCATTCCGGCGCCGCGCTCCACGGCATAGAGAACGCCGATGCTCGAATTGGTCTTGATCCCGACAATGCCTTCCAGCGACGTCAGTCCCAGCACCCTTGCATAGGCGGTGTCGTCGACCTGCGGCGCCTGCTGGATCACCAGCCGGTGGTTCCTGATTTCGGCGAGCGTGGGCACACCGTGCAGCTTGCGGTAGCCTTCCGACACGAAGCCATAGATGTGAAGCCGGCCGAGCTTGGTGACGATCAGATCGGGGTTGGTGGGCCGCTCCAGCTGGATGGCGATATCGGCCTCCAGCCGGGCGACGTCAGCCTGCTCCATCGCGCAGCGCAGATCGACAGTGATCTTGCGGTAGGTTTTCTGGAAGTCGATCAGCCTCGGCAGAATCCAGAAATTGCCCGGACCCTCGGTGACGGCGACGCGGACGCTTCCGGCAGTGTCGTCCGATTGCGCCGCGCGCCGGAAAATATTGAAGGCGTGACGTTCCATTCCCATCGCGTCGGCGATCATCGCCGTGCCCTCGGCGCTCAGGGTCAGGCCGCTCTGGTCGCGCAGGAATAATTTGCAGCCGATCGACTCTTCGAGCCGGTCGATCCGGCGCATCAGCGTGGTGCTGGTCAGGCCCAGTTCCTCCGCGGCATTGCGAAAGCTCTTGTACCTCGCGCATGCCAGAAACGATCGCAGATCGTCCCAGGACGCATCCAGAACTTCGTCGTTGCGGTGCTGCGTCACCGCAGCACCCCGGTGCAATAGTTGCTGCATACTCCAAATTCCTGCCCGGTATGGTGCTCACCCAGAGGCAGGAGCGACGATAGATGCGCGACCCGGTTATGGAAAGGGCCACTTTGGCCGCCAAACGCGATTTCGATTTGCTGCCGCGGAGCCCGGACATCGCGGTGCAGCCCGCACGGCGTTCCGACCTTTGTGCGCTTTCCGACATGGCGAACCGGCTGGTGCCGGGAGTTCAGATAACGGAACCTGATCTCGCGCGATATTACAGTTTCGACCCCGGCAGCATTCTTACATTTTGTCGAAAAGGCAAACTGATTGGCGCGGTGGCGTTTCTCTATCTCAACGACCACGGTCACGATGCGCTTCTCTTCGACGACATGGATTGGACGCATCCGGATATTGGACTGCTTGCCGGTTCGTCCGATCCGGTCGCCGCGATCTACGTCTGGGCGATCGCAGGGCAGGGCAGGGCGATGGCGGGACTGGGCAATGTCTCGACGCATCTTTCCCAGCCGCGGCTGGCGCCGGCCGATCTCTATGCCCACCCCTCCAGCGCCGATGGGCGCAACCTGAACATCGCGATCGGCTTCCAGCCGATCCCGAGCCACCAGCGCGACCTCTGGCGCTACCAGCGCCCGTGGAATCGTGTCCCGTTGAACGCGCCAACAGCCCAACCGGCGAGGAGCTTTGCAGATGCACGGCACTAACATTCCAGCTTCCATCAAGACGTCATCGCGCTCGATCAGCGTTCGCATCGCGCGCGATCCGAACGACCTGATGCTGGTGACCGCGATCCGTTCCGCGGTCTACCTCGCCGAGCAGGATTGCCCGATCGAGGAGGAATTCGACGGCAACGATCTGGTGGCCGCGCACTTCCTCGGATTTGTCGGAACCGAGCCCGCCGGCTGCCTGCGGGTGCGGTTCTTCGGCGAGTTCGCCAAGGTCGAGCGTCTCGCCGTGCGGCACCAGTTCCGGCGCTCGCGCGTATCGTTCAAACTGGTGCAGGCCAGCGTCGACTACGTCAAGCGCAAGGGATTCAAGAAGATCTACGGCCAGGCGCAGGACCGTCTGGTGGACTTCTGGGCGCATTTCGGCGCCAAGCCGCTCGGCCACAACCGCAAGATCACCTTTTCCGATTTCTCCTATACCGAAATGGTGCTCGACATCGAGCCCGGCGCCGACGCCATCACGCTCGACAGCGATCCCTACATGATCATCCGGCCCGAGGGCGACTGGGACAGGCCCGGCGTGCTGGACATTTCCGCCGGGCGCCCCGTGTCCTCACCGCTGCGCACGCTGTGAGTTGCCGCGATGAACCAAGCCAAACCGGCGGTATCGATCCACGACGATCCGCCGATCCTGGTCTGCGTGGATCTGCAGACCGAGTATCTCACCGAGGGCCGCCGTCACGTCATCGCCGACGCCGAGGCAATTACGGCGCGGTGTCACGAATTGATGACGCTGTGGCGCGGCAACCTCTGGCCGATCATACACCTGAAGCGCATCGCCCAGGCCGCCTGGTTCAATCCGGCATCGAACCTGACGGACTGGATTGCCGAGTTGAAGCCGAGGCCCGGAGAGCTTGCATTCGAGCATCCGCTGCCGTCGGCCTACAGCTCCTCGCGGTTCGCCGAATACATGGCGAACATGAAGAACATCCGCTGCGTGGTCTCGGGTTTTTCGCTCGATGAAACCATCCTGTCGACCGTGGTCGACGGGTTTCACCGCAGCCACCGCTATCAGGTGGTCAGCGACGCCGTGGCCTGCCGGCGCCAGGGGATTGGCGAGGTAGCTTCCTACAAGCTGGCGGTCGTCAACGTGATCGGCAATTTCGCCGGGGTCGTTGCCAGCGCCGACCTGATTGAAGCCAATGCGGTGATTTCGGCGTGACCCGAATGCGGGGGCAGGGGCGACGCTAGGCGCGATCGACCCGGATCACGCGGCCCTTTTCGATCGCCAGCGCCAGCTGGCCATGCTTCAGCGACAACGCCGCATCGCCGAACAATTCGCGGCGCCAGCCGTGTAGGGCGGGCACGTCGGCGTTATCGTCCGCCGCGATGTCTTCGAGATCGCCGACCGTGGCAATGATCTTGCTGGCGACGGCGTGGCGTTCCGAGGTCATGCGCAGCAGGACCTTCAGGAGCTCGACGATCGCCCCGCCATTGGAATTGCCGCGCGGCTTTTCCAGCTTCGGCAGGGAGGCCGGATCGCGCGCCAGGCCGCGCTGCACGGCGGCGACGATGTCGGCGCCCCATTTCGAGCGGTCGAAGCCCTTCGGCAGCGAGCGCAGATTGGCCAGGCGCTCCAGGCTGGTCGGCGCATGGGTGGCGATGTCGCCGACGGCGTCGTCCTTCAGCACGCGGCTGCGCGGCACGTCGCGGCTCTGCGCCTCCTGTTCGCGCCAGGCCGCCACCTCCATCAGCACCGCCAGTTCCTTCGGCTTGCGCACGCGCGTCTTCAGCCGCTCCCAGGCGCGTTCGGGATGGAAGTCGTAGGTCTTCGGCGAAGTCAGGACTTCCATTTCCTCGCTGACCCATTCGCTGCGGCCGCGCTTCTTCAGATCGGCGTCGAGGGCCGCGAACACATCGCGCAAATGGGTGACGTCGGAGACCGCGTAGTGCATCTGCTCGGCGCTGAGCGGCCGGCGCGACCAGTCGGTAAAGCGATGGGTCTTGTCCGGCCGGTGGCCGGCGATGCGCTCGACCAGCTGGTCGTAGGCGATGGAATCGCCGTAGCCGAGCACCATGGCCGCCACCTGGGTGTCGAAGATCGGGTGCGGAATGGTGCCGGACTGGTGCCAGACGATTTCGATATCCTGCCGGGCGGCATGGAAGACCTTCAGGACCTTCGGGTCGCCCATCAGCTCGAAGAACGGCTTGAGGTCGATCCCCTGGGCCAGCGTGTCGATCACGACCGCCTCCTCGGCGCTCGCCATCTGCACAACGCAGAGCAGGGGATAGTAGGTGGTCTCCCGCAGAAACTCGGTATCCACGGTGATGACCGGGTGTTTCGCGAGCCGGGCGCAAACCTCGGCAAGGTCGGAGGTGGTGGTAATCAGATCCATGAACGGTCCATAACGCTTTTGAGACGCGTTCGGCCGAAAGCGCTGATATGTCAAGGGTCTTGCGGCGAATTCAAGCCTTGCATTTTGGCCGGAAAAGGATTTTTCGGCCGGGACTCAGGCCCTTCTGGAGGTCCGAGCCATGGCCAAATCGACCCGTCCGTCAGTGGTCGCTGACCCGCCGCGAGCGCCGCCGCACCGAGGGGGTCGCCAGCACGATGACGCAAAGTGCCAGCATCGCCAATCCCATGAATTCAAACACCAATACGTCAAACACGATCGTTCCCCCAGCCAAGCCGCTAGACTTGTCGGGAACCCTTTGACCAATTGTTAATTTGTGGAACCCGGACACCGCAGCGTGATGGGATGTTTAACGGAAAGTTAGCGCTTCACGTCCCGCAAAAGGTCTGCAGCACGCACTGATGCGGCTCCGGCGGATCGGCATAGCGCGCAAACGTCGGCTGGTCCTGATACGGCTTTGCCAGCACCGCCAGCATTTCCTCGAACGGCGCATAATCGTCGCGGTTCACGGCGGCTTCGATCACCGCCTCGATCAGGTGATTCCTCGGGATGAAGCCGGGATTGACCGCGCGCATGGCGGCCTGCCGTTCTGCGGGCGTTTGCGGCTCCTCGGCAATGCGTTGCCGCCAGCGCGCGGCCCATTCGTCATACGCGGATGGATCGGCGAACAATGGCCGGACTTCGCTATCGCCCTCGGGATCGCGCGCGGCGTCGCTCAGGCGCCGGAACGTCAGGGTGAAGTCGGCCTGGTTCTTCGCCATCGCATCCAGCAGGTCCTGCACCAGCGCCTCGTCGCCGTCGCGCGCCGTGAACAGGCCGATCTTCCGGCGCAGGCCGGCCTGATAAGCCCCGGTGAACCGCTCTGCAAAGTCGCCGAGGATGATCTGGGCTTCCTCGATCGCCTTGTCCTTGTCGTCGTTCAACAGCGGCAGCAGGCATTCCGCCAGCCGGGTCAAATTCCAGAGCGCGATCCGCGGCTGGTTGGCATAGGCGTAGCGGCCCTGTTCGTCGATCGAGCTGAACACTTTTCCGGGGTCGTAGTGATCCATGAAGGCGCAGGGACCGTAGTCGATGGTCTCGCCCGAGACAGATGAATTGTCGGTGTTCATGACGCCGTGGATGAATCCGGCCAGCAGCCAGCGCGCCACCAGATCGGCCTGCCGCGCAATGACGGCTTCGAGCAGCGCGCGATAGGGCCGGTCGGCCTCGGCGGCGTGCGGGTAGTGCCTGGCGATGACGTGATCGGCCAGCTGCCGGACGCCCTCGGTGTCGCTGCGCGCGGCAAAATACTGGAAGGTGCCGACGCGAATATGGCTGGATGCGACGCGGGTCAGCACGGCGCCGGGCAGCGGCATCTCGCGCATCACATGCTCGCCCGTGATGACGGCGGCGAGCGACCGCGTGGTGGGGATACCGAGTGCGGCCATCGCCTCGCTGACGATGTATTCGCGCAGCACCGGCCCCAGCGCGGCACGGCCGTCGCCACGGCGCGAAAACGGCGTCGGGCCGCTTCCCTTGAGCTGGATATCGCGGCGGACGCCGTCGGCGTCGATGACTTCACCGAGCAAAATCGCGCGGCCGTCGCCGAGTTGCGGGACAAAATGGCCGAACTGGTGGCCGGCATAGGCCATCGCGATCGGGTCGGCGCCATCAGGGACCCGCTTGCCGGCCAGGATCTCGGCGCCCTCGGGGCTCTCAAGCAGATCGGGGTCGAGGCCAAGATGCACGGCCAGAGGCCGGTTCAGCTTGATCAGGCGCGGGGCGGCGACCGGGGTCGGCACCACGCGGGCGAAAAAGCTCGCCGGCAGCGCCGTATAGGTGTTCTGGAACGGGAAATGGACTGTCATGGGTTCAAGATAGGTGCGCTTGGGGAATAGACAATCGTCTTCGGCCATTGCCCGCCAATGCGCCGCCTTTTTGCCGGTTTTTCCGGTCCCGGGGCCGAATTCGGCGGCCAAAATCGCCCCTGCATTCGGTTGCCGCGCCTGACCGCGTCGGGTAAACCCTGACCCTCCTCGGACGGGCTTTTGGCCTCGATTCGACCTCTCCACATCTGTTTTTGGAAATTCCATGCATCGCTACCGGTCACATACATGCGGCGCGCTCCGTGAGGAGCATATCGGCGAGGCGGTTCGCCTGTCAGGCTGGTGCCACGTCATCCGCGACCTTGGCGGCGTGCTGTTCATCGACCTGCGCGATCATTACGGCATCACGCAGATCGTCGCCGATGCGACTTCGCCGGCCTACCGGGACGCCGAGAAGCTGCGCTCGGAATGGGTGGTGCGGATCGACGGCAAGGTCCGTCGACGCCCCGAAGGCACCGACAATCCGGATTTGGTGACCGGGACGATCGAGATTTACGTCAGCGAGATCGAGGTGCTGGGTCCGGCCGCCGAATTGCCGATGCCGGTGGCGGGCGAACAGGAATACCCAGAGGAAACAAGGCTCAAGTACCGTTTCCTCGACCTTCGCCGCGAGAAACTGCATCAGAACATCATGACCCGCGGCGCGGTCGTCGATTCCATGCGCAAGCGGATGAAGGAGCAGGGCTTCTTCGAATTCCAGACCCCGATCCTGACGGCGTCGTCGCCGGAAGGGGCGCGGGATTTTCTGGTGCCGTCCAGGATTCATCCGGGCAAGTTCTACGCGCTGCCGCAGGCGCCGCAGCAGTACAAGCAACTGCTGATGATGTCGGGTTTCGACCGCTACTTCCAGATCGCGCCGTGCTTTCGCGACGAGGACCCGCGCGCCGACCGCCTGCCGGGCGAGTTTTACCAGCTCGATCTCGAGATGAGCTTCGTCGAGCAGGACGATGTTTTTGCTGCGGTTGAACCCGTCATCACGGGCGTGTTCGAGGAGTTTGCCAAGGGCAAGCCGGTGACAAAAACTTGGCCGCGGATTCCCTTCGCTGAAGCCTTGCGCAAATACGGCAGCGACAAGCCCGACCTGCGCAACCCGATCGTCATGCAGGAGGTCTCCGAGCATTTCCTCGGCTCCGGCTTCAAGGTGTTCGCGCGCATGCTGGAAGACCCGAAGAACCAGGTCTGGGCCATCCCGGGGACAGGCGGCGGCTCACGCGCGTTCTGCGACCGGATGAATTCCTGGGCACAGGGTGAGGGCCAGCCCGGGCTCGGCTACATCATGTGGCGCGAGGGCGGCGAGGGCGCAGGTCCCCTGGCCAACAACATCGGCCCGGAACGGACGGCCGCGATCCGTGAGCAGCTCGGACTGAAGGAGGGCGATGCCGCGTTCTTCGTGGCCGGCGATCCCGAAAAATTCTGGAAGTTTGCCGGGCTGGCGCGGACGAAACTCGGCGAGGAATTGAAGCTGATCGACAAGGATCGGTTCGAACTCGCCTGGATCGTCGACTTCCCGATGTATGAGTATGACGAGACAGAGAAAAAGGTCGATTTCTCGCACAACCCGTTCTCGATGCCGCAGGGCGGCCTCGAGGCGCTGCAGACGAAGGACCCGCTGACCATCAAGGCGTTCCAGTACGACATCACCTGCAACGGCTACGAGATCGCCTCCGGCGGCATCCGCAACCACCGGCCCGAAGCCATGGTGAAGGCGTTCGAGATCGCCGGCTATGGCGAGAGCGACGTGGTGGAGCGTTTCGGCGGCATGTACCGCGCGTTCCAGTACGGCGCGCCGCCGCATGGCGGCATGGCCGCCGGCGTCGACCGCATCGTCATGCTGCTCTGCGGCACCACGAACCTGCGCGAAATCTCGCTGTTCCCGATGAACCAGCGGGCCGAAGACCTGCTGATGGGCGCGCCGTCGGAAGTGGGGCCGAAGCAATTGCGCGAGTTGCACATCCGGCTCAATCTGCCGGACAAGGGCTAGCTCATAACCCCCGGGGGCTCACAGCTCCCCCGGGGGCTCACAGCTCCCCCGGGGGCTCACAGCTCCCCCGGGGGCTCACAG
>JAZJYY010000004.1:192497-208585 GCA_040390145.1 Pseudomonadota bacterium | reverse complement strand
CCAAGCGCATGCTGGCGATGGAATGGGCGATGTCGGTGGAAGAGGCGATCGAGGCCGAGGCGGTAGCGCAGGCGCTGTGCATGACGACCGAGGATTTCGCCAGGGCCTTCGAGGCGTTTTCCAACAAGGCGAAGCCCGTGTTCCAGGGAAACTGAGCGGAGGCTCTCATGAAAATCGCGATCATCGGCGGCGGACCGGCCGGCCTCTATGCGGCGATCCTGCTGAAAAAGCAGCGGCCGGAAGCCGAGATCACGGTCTATGAGCGCAACCGCGCCGACGACACCTTCGGCTTCGGCGTGGTGTTCTCCGATGCGACGCTCGACAATTTCGAAAAATACGATGCCCCGAGCTACCGCCGCATCACCCAGCAATTCGCCTATTGGGACGATATCGCGGTGCATTTTCGCGGTACGGTGCACCGGGTCGGCGGCAACGGGTTCTGCGGCTGCTCGCGCCGCACGCTGCTCTTGATCCTGCAGGAGCGGGCGCGCGAACTCGGCGTCACCCTGCTGTTCGAGGCCGATGTCGAGGATGAAGCCCGTTTTGCCGATGCCGATCTGGTGGTGGTGGCCGACGGCATCAACAGCCGCTTTCGCGAGAAATATATCGAGCACTTCCAGCCGGAGGTGGACCTGCGCTCCAACAAGTTCGCCTGGATGGGCTCGACCCGGCCGCTCGACGCCTTCACGTTCATCTTCCAGGAGACCGAGTGGGGCCCGTTCATCGCCCACGCCTACCAGTATGAAGCGGGACGCTCGACCTGGATCTTCGAGACCGATCCCGCGACGTTCAAGCGTGCCGGGCTCGAGGGCCTGGATGAGCAGCAATCCGCCGACCGGATGGCGGGGATTTTCGGCTGGTTCCTCGAAGGCCATCCGCTGCTGATCAATCGCTCGATGTGGCGCAATTTTCCGATGATCCGCAGCAAGCGCTGGGTCAAGGACAATATGGTATTGCTGGGCGACGCCAAGGCGACCGCGCATTTCTCGATCGGCTCCGGCACCAAGCTGGCGATGGAAGACGCCATTGCGCTGGCAGACGCCATGCAGCGCGCGCCGACGGTCGAGGCCGCGCTGCAGGGCTACGAAACGGGCCGCCGCGAGGAAGTCGAGAAGACCCAGCATGCCGCCGACGTGTCGCTGGTCTGGTTCGAGCATGTCGACCGCTTCTGGGATTTCGATCCCGTCCAGTTTGCCTTCGGTGTCATGACCCGCGCCAAGGCGATCACCTATGACAATCTCACTTTGCGCGCGCCCGATTTTGTCGCCGAGGTCGACAAGGCGTTCGCAAAGCAGGTTCGCGCCAAAGGTTTTGGCGTCGATGTCGAAAAACCGGTGGCGCCGATGTTCCAGCCGTTGCGGCTGCGCGAGATGGAGATCGCCAACCGGGCCGTGGTGTCGCCGATGTGCATGTATTCGGCCGAGGACGGCGTGCCCGGGGATTTTCATCTGGTGCATTACGGCTCGCGCGCGATCGGCGGCGCCGGCCTGATGTTCACCGAAATGACCTGCGTTAGCCGTGACGCCCGCATCACGCCCGGCTGCGCCGGCCTGTGGAACGACGCGCAGGAGGCGGCGTGGCGGCGCATCGTCGATTTCGTCCATGCCAATTCGGCCGCGAAGATCGCGCTGCAGCTCGGCCATGCCGGCCGCAAGGGCGCCACCAAACTGATGTGGGACGGCATGGACCGTCCGCTGGAGCAGGGCGGCTGGGACGTGGTGTCGGCGTCACCGCTGCCGTATTTTCCGGACAGTCAGGTGCCGCGCGAGATGGACCGCGCGGCGATGGACGGGGTCAAGGCGGATTTCGTTAGGGCCGCCGAGCGCGGCGAGCGCTGCGGTTTCGATATGCTGGAGCTGCACTGCGCCCACGGCTATCTGCTGGCGAGTTTCATCTCGCCGCTGACCAACCAGCGTACTGACATTTATGGCGGCTCGCTGGAAAACCGGCTGCGCTTTCCGCTCGAGGTGTTCGAGGCGCTGCGGGCGGTGTGGCCTTCGCAAAAACCGATGTCGGTGCGTATCTCCGCCACCGACTGGGCGGAAGGCGGCGTCATCGGCGACGACGCCGTCGAGATCGCGCGTGCTTTCGCCGAAGCCGGCGTCGACCTGATCGACGTCTCCACCGGACAGACCGTGCGCGACGCCCAGCCGATCTATGGCCGCATGTTCCAGACGCCATTCTCCGAGCAGGTCCGCAACGAGGCCCGCGTCGCCACCATGTGCGTCGGCAACATCACGACGCCGGATCAGGTCAATACCATCCTGGCCGCCGGCCGTGCCGATCTGGTCGCGCTCGGGCGCCCGCATCTGGTTGACCCGTCCTTTACGTTGAAGGCGGCGGCCTGGTACGGCGCGGAGATTGCCTGCCCGCCGCAATACCAGCCCGGCAAGGAGCAGATTTTCCGCAACAGCGTACGTGACCGGCAGGATTTCGACGATCTGAAAATCAAGGCCAGGCCGAAGACCCGGGCCGAGCTGAAGGCGGAGACGACAAAGCCGCTTGCGGCGGAGTGACCCTGCATGCGAGGCTGAGGGCCTTCGTGGCGTTTCGGTATCGAATGGAGTAGGCGATGAAGGCGATTATCGTCGGCGGCGGTATTGGCGGTCTCACCACCGCGTTGATGTTGCGGGCGCGCGGCATCGGTTGTGAGCTGTTCGAGCAATCCGACTCAATCCGCGAACTCGGTGTCGGCATCAACACCCTGCCGCACGCGATCCGCGAACTCGCCGGGCTCGGCCTGCTGCAGCAGCTCGATGACGTCGCCATCCGCACCCACGACCTCTATTATCTCAACCGCCATGGCCAGGAAGTCTGGCGCGAATCCCGCGGCATCGATGCCGGTCACGACGTCCCGCAATTCTCGATTCACCGTGGCCGGCTGCAGAGCGTGATCCACCGCGCCGTCGAGGAGCGGCTGGGGCGTGAGGCGATCCACACCGGCTGCCGGCTGGGGGCCTTCGCCCAGGACGAGGGCGGCGTGACCGCCTATTTCTTCGATCGCACTGGCGCGCATACCAAAACCGTGCGCGGCGATATCCTTGTCGGCGCCGACGGCATTCATTCCCGGGTGCGCGAGACGCTGTTTCCCGCCGAAGGCCCGCCGTGCTGGAACGGGCTGATGCTGTGGCGCGGCGCGCGCGACTGGCCGGCGTTCCTGGACGGCCGCTCCATGATCGTCGCCGGCGGCCTCAACGCCAAGGTCGTGGTCTATCCGATCGCCGAGGGATCGAGCCCGGCGAGCCGGCTGACCAACTGGGCGGTGCTGGTGAAGGTCGGCGAAGGCAATGCGCCACCGCCTCGCCGCGAAGACTGGTCGCGGCCCGGCAAGCGCGAGGAGTTGATGCCGCACGTCGCGCGGTTCGCGGTGCCGCATCTCGCCGTGCCGAACCTGATCGCGGCGACACCGGAGTTCTACGAATATCCGTGCTGCGATCGCGACCCGCTGCCCCATTGGTCCAGCGGCCGCGTCACGTTGCTCGGCGACGCCGCGCATCCGATGTACCCGGTGGGATCGAACGGCGCCTCCCAGGCCATTCTCGACGCGCGTACGCTCGCCGACGCGCTGGCGCGCTCGGAGCATCCGCGCCAGGCGCTGCTGGCCTACGAGCAGAAGCGACTGCCGATGACGGCGGAGATCGTGCGCGCCAACCGCCGAGGCGGACCGGAAGGCGTGATCGATGCGGTCGAGCAACTGGCGCCGGATGGTTTTGACGACATCGACAAGGTGCTGAGCCATTCGCAGCGCGAGGCCATCGTGCGCGGCTACGCCAGCAAGGCCGGCTTTGCCGCGGTACCGGGACTGGCCGCGGTGCGGGCGTAAGGGGTTTTGCTCAACTCGTGAGATCACCTCGCCCCGCTTGCGGGGAGAGGTCGGATTGCGAAGCAATCCGGGTGAGGGGGGACTCTCCGCGATTCCGAGTCTGTCGAGAGCCCCCTCACCCCGACCCTCTCCCCGTAAGAACGGGGAGAGGGAGAAAAAAAGCTCACGCCCCCGGCGGCGGGGGCAGGAAGTGGATGTTGTATTCCGCGGCCATCGCCACCACGTCTTCCGGCTTCTGCTCCTTCATGTTGTGGAGCCCCCAGAACAGGTCATAAAGTTTTTTCGTCGGCGATACCCAGAACAGCACCTTCGCGGTCTGATCCGACTTGTTGAAAATGCCATGCGGCACGCCCATGCCGAGGCGGATCAGGTCGCCCGCGCTGGCTTGGGCCTCGCCGCCGCCCAGCATGAAATCGAGCTTGCCTTCCAACATGTAGAGATATTCGTCCTGGTCCGGATGGATATGCGGCGGCACGAAGGTGCCCGGCGGCAATGTCGCGTGCCACGAGAAGCAATGCTCGGTGCGGTTCTTCGGCACGTAGGTCTGGCCGAGGATATTCCAGGAAATTCCCTGCATGCCCTCGTTGGCCCGGGTGATACCGGTTATTTCGTTTGTCATCGCTTGTTTCCTCCCAAATCCCTTTGGCCTTGGACCGTTTACTTGCCCGGAGCGCAATCCTTGGCGTAGCGGTCGCCGTAGTTCTCGAACACCTTCTCGGCGATTTCAGTCTGGAATTTTCCATCCGGCCGCTTGGCGACCTTGGTCAGATAGAAGTTCTGGATCGGATAGCCGTTGGTGTTGAACTTGAAGCTTCCGCGCAGCGAGGTGAAGTCGGCTTTTTTCAGCGCCGCCGACACCGCTTCCTTGTTGGAAAGGTCGCCCTTGACGGCTTTCACGGCGCTGTCGATCAGCACGGCGGTATCGTAACCCTGCATGGCATAGGTGCCGGGCACGATGTTGTAGGCCGCCTCATAGCCTGCGACGAATTTCTTGTTCTGCGGATTGTCGAGATTGGGTGCCCAGTTGGAGCCGCCGAACATGCCGACCGCGGCATCCTGCTGCGCCGGCAGCGTCGACTCATCCACGGTGAACGCCGACAGCACCGGAATCTTGTCGGCCAGGCCGGCCTGGCTGTACTGCTTCACCAGTGTCACGCCCATGCCGCCCGGCATGAAGGTGAACACCGCGTCGGGCTTCATCGAAGCGATCTTGGAGAGTTCGACCTGGAAATCCAGCGTGCCCAGCGGCATGTAGGATTCCTCGACGATTTCTCCCTTGTAGTCGAGCTTGAAGCCGGCGACGGAATCCTTGCCGGCCTGATAGTTCGGCACCATGACGTAGACGCGCTTGTAGCCGCGGTCCTGCGCGACCTTGCCGAGCACCTCATGCACCTGGTCGTTCTGGTAGGAGGTGGCGTAGAAGAACGGGCTGCAGTTCTTGCCGGCATAGCTGGAGGGACCGGCGTTCGGGCTGATCAGGAACGTCTTGGTATCGGTCACCGGCTTGTGGATGGCCTGCAGGATATTCGAGAAAATCGGTCCCACCACGAAGTCGACCTTGTCGCGTTCGAGCAGGCCCTTGACCTTGCTGACGGCGCCGTCCGGCTTCAGTTCATCATCGGCCACCACGACTTCGACATCGCGGCCGCCCATCTTGCCGCCGAGGTCCTTGACCGCGAGCGCAAAGCCGTCGCGGACCTGCTGGCCGAGCGCCGCCGCCGGACCCGACAACGTCACGATCACGCCGACCTTGAGTTTTTCCTGCGCGATCGCCGGTCCCGTCGCGACGCCCAGGAGAACCGCCATTCCGGCCAACTTCAACTGCTGCTTCATGGTTATTTCTCCCGTTACGCCGACCTGGATATAGCCGCGAGGTTCAAGCATATTCTGATGAAGACCGCCGCCGCAAGCGAGGTTGTGGCAAGTCAGGCTAAGCGTGGCAGACCATGCAAACTGCGCGCCAATTGCTTGAAGCCTAAAGAAATGCGACAAAGGCGGCGGCGCGGCAACCGCTCGCTAGGGGCGAGCGTTTCCGGCAGGCAAGACAGAGACAAGATCACATCATGATCCTTGATTCCGAGACCAAGGCGGTCGAACTCCCGGAAGACCACGGCGATGAACTCAGGTTGTGGCTGCGCCTTTTGACCTGCACCACGCTGATCGAGGGCGAGGTGCGCGGCCGGCTGCGCGCGCGGTTCGATGTCACGCTGCCGCGCTTCGATCTGATGGCCCAGCTCGACAAGGTGCCTGATGGCATGACGCTGTCCGATGTCTCGAAGCGGATGATGGTCTCCAACGGCAACGTCACCGGGCTGGTCGAGCGGCTGGTTGAATCAGGCCATCTCGACCGGCGCACCTCGGACACCGACCGGCGCGTCCAGGTGATACGATTGACCAAGGCCGGCCGTGCCGAGTTTCGCCGGATGGCGGCGGAGCATCAGGTCTGGATCGCGGACATATTTTCCGACCTTTCGCCGAAGGACGTCCGCGAGTTGATGCGGCTGTTGGCCAAGACCAAGGGCTCGGCGCGGAAGGCCGCACAAAAGCGGGCGCTCTGAATCGTGAGTGCGCCAATCGATTATGAGGTTGAATACAACAACCGGGCGCGGGTTCCGGAAAACCCTGCGCTGATCGCGGGCTGGGCGAGGGACGCGGCGGCCTGGCGCGCGCGGTATGTTCCGCGCCTTATCCGTTATGGTGCCGGCGCGCGCAACGTGATCGATTATTTTCCCGGCAGCGGGGATGGGCCGATCGTCGTCTTCATCCATGGCGGTTACTGGCAGGCACTGGATAACTCGTTTTTCAGCCATCTCGCCGGCGGACTGAATGCCCATGGCATTGGCGTCGCCATTCCGAGCTACGACCTTTGCCCCGATGTCACGATCGATCGCATCATCGCGGAGATGCGGGAGGCTTGCCGCGAACTGGCGCGGCTGGGACAGTCCCTCGTGGTGAGCGGCCATTCCGCCGGCGGGCACCTCGCGGCCTGCATGCTGGCCACCGACTGGCAGGCTATGGATGCTTCGTTGCCGCGAGACCTCGTGCCGTCGGCCTATTCGATTTCAGGCCTGTTCGATCTGGCTCCTCTGGTCGACACCTCGATCAACCGCGCCTTGCAACTCGATGCCGGCACAGCGAAGGCCGCAAGTCCGTTGTTCTGGAATCCGCCGGCAGGCAAGGGCCTCGATGCTGTGGTGGGCGAGAACGAAAGCGCCGAGTATTTTCGGCAAAGCCAAACCATCGTCGACACCTGGGGCGCGGCCGGCGTCGCGACACGGTTCGGCGTGGTCGCCGGCGCCAACCATTTTACCGCCATCGCCCCGCTCGCCGATCCGGCCTCGCCGATGGTATCGCGACTGAAGCAACTGGCGGGGCGCTAGGTTCAAAAAAGTGCAGGACTGCCTGAATTTGGGCACTTGTGCGAAATTACTTTAAGTATAAAATGTTTGGCAATGGCGTTGCCGGACGGCCTGATGATCATCTCGGGCCTTTCATCCCGAACACGAGGGGCGATGGAATGTCAGGTGGAAATCAAAGCCTTGGTCCATCGGGCCACGTCGACGATTTCGCGCGGCGCAATCTTCCACCATCGGAGCAATGGCCGGAACTGGTCCTCGACCGGCCGGAGTTTCAATACCCCGACTATCTCAACGCCGCGGTGGAGCTGACCGACCGCATGGTCGAGCAGGGGTTCGGCGATCATGTCGCCCTGATCGGCAACGGCCGCCAGCGCACCTACAAGGAACTGACCGACTGGTCGAACCGCCTGGCGCATGCGCTGGTGGAGAATTACGGCGTCAAGCCCGGCAACCGCGTCCTGATCCGCTCCGGCAACAATCCGGCGCTGGTCGCGGCATGGCTCGCGGCCACCAAGGCCGGCGCCGTCGTCGTCAACACCATGCCGATGCTGCGTGCCGGCGAACTGACGCAGATCGTCGACAAGGCCGAGGTCGGCCTCGCGCTGACCGACAGCCGCATCGCCGACGAACTGGTGGCGTGCGCCAAGACCAGCCGGTTTCTCAAGCAGGTGGTGAATTTCGACGGGACGTCGAACCACGACGCCGAGCTCGACCGGATCGCGCTGGGCAAGCCAGTGCGGTTCGATGCGGTGAAAACCGGCCGGGACGACGTGGCGCTGTTGGGTTTCACCTCGGGCACCACGGGCGAGCCGAAGGCGACAATGCATTTTCATCGCGACCTCCTGATCGTCGCGGATGGCTATGCCAGGGAAGTGCTCCAGGTCACGCCGGACGATGTCTTCGTCGGTTCGCCGCCGCTGGCCTTTACGTTCGGCCTGGGCGGGCTCGCGATCTTTCCCTTGCGGTTCGGCGCCACCGCGACGCTGCTGGAGAACGCGGCGCCTGCCGAAATTGTAAAAATCATCGAGACCTACAAGGCGACGATCTGCTTCACCTCGCCGACCGCATACCGGGCGATGATGGCGGCGATGGACAAGGGCGCCGATCTGTCGTCGCTGCGCATTGCGGTTTCGGCCGGCGAAACCTTGCCGGCGCCGGTATTCGACAGCTGGACCAAGAGGACCGGCAAGACCATTCTCGACGGCATCGGCAGCACCGAGTTGCTGCATATCTTCATCACCAACCGGACCGGCGATGCCGCGGCCGGCAGCACGGGGCGTCCGGTTTCCGGCTACGAGGCGAAAATCGTCGACGCCGACATGAACGAATTGCCGCCGGGCACATCCGGCAAGCTCGCGGTTCGCGGTCCCACCGGATGCCGATATCTCGCCGATACCAGGCAATCGAACTATGTCCGCGACGGCTGGAATCTGACCGGCGATACTTTTGTCTGTGACGAGCAGGGGCGCTTTTCATTCGTCGCCCGCTCCGACGACATGATCGTTTCCTCCGGCTACAATATCGCCGGCCCCGAAGTGGAAGCCGCCTTGCTGGCCCACGCGGCGGTGGCCGAATGCGGCGTCGTCGGCGCACCCGACGAGGCGCGGGGCATGATCGTCAAGGCCTATGTGGTGCTCGCTGCCGGCATTGACGGCGATGCCGCCCTGGCGGCGGAATTGCAGGATCACGTCAAGCGCACGATCGCGCCGTACAAATATCCGCGCGCGGTTGAATTCGTGGCGCAGCTGCCGAAGACCGGGACCGGTAAACTGCAGCGGTTTGCGCTGCGGCAGATGGCGCAGGCCGGATCGACCGCGCCGTCCTCCGGCATGGCCGCCGAATAATGCATGTGATGGAGAACTGGTTGTGAGCACGCCAAACGCGCCCACCCTTGCGGTGCTGCCGATCGCCAAAAGCGAGGCGTCGGCCGGGGGCCCGCGGATTTTGCAGCCCGCCGGCTGGCCGGCGCCGAAGGGCTACGCCAACGGCATGGCGGCCGACGGCCGCCTCGTGGTGACAGGTGGTGTGATCGGCTGGGACAACCAGGGTCATTTGCCAGCCGATTTTGTGGCACAGGTCCGTCAGGCCCTGAGCAACATCTCGGCCATTCTCGGCGAGGGCGGCGCGCGGCCCGAACACCTCGTTCGCCTCACCTGGTACGTCGTCGACATCGAGGAATATCTGGCGAACCTGAAGCTGCTGGGCCAGGCCTATCGCGAGATCTTCGGCGCGCATTATCCGGCCATGGCGCTGGTCCAGGTCGTACGTCTTGTGGAAAAGGCCGCAAGAGTGGAAATCGAGGCCACGGCGGTGGTGCCGCGCTGAACGAATCTTCGCATGGCGGCTGCGGTTTTGTTACTTTAAGGCTCTAGAACTGCTGATTCGGCGAGTTTGAACCTCGCGGCCGAAGCAGCAGGCAAAGCGGGCAGGGGCATCTGGCGCAGCAACAAAACTGTGCAGATCGCGAAATACGCGGTTTTTACGCTAGATTCCCAATACTGTCTGCGATGCGAATCAACTTACAGGAGCCCAAATGGCAGTACAGATGACAAAGTCGCAGCTGATCGAGAAGATCTCTGCCGAGAACGAAATCGCGAAGAAGGACGTCAAGGGCGTGCTCGAGACGTTGGCGACCGTTGGTTACAAAGAGCTCAAGAAGTCCGGTGTGTTCCTCGTTCCCGGCTTCGCCAAGTTCGTCGTGATCAAGAAGCCCGCCACCAAGGCGCGCAAGGGCACCAACCCCTTCACCGGCGAAGCCATGACCTTCAAGGCCAAGCCGGCCCGGAAGATCGTCCGAGCCCGCCCGGTCAAGGCGGCAAAAGACGCGGTTTAAAACTTCAAAAGGTCCCACCCGGGACCTTTTGTATTTTGGGCCTTGGAGCTCCGCCGGCAGCATTCAGGCTGCCGGCTGCCTAGGCGAGCGCCAGCTCCTGATACCGCGTCGCCGCCACTTCGTCGCATTTGGCGCGGTAGGCGGGTGCACTGCCGCTGTAGCGCGCGACGATACGGGTCTGCTTACCCTCCACGTTGCTGTTGATCCCGGTCATCCATGAATTGACCTCGTTGGACAGCAGGCCGACACCAAGCGCCTTCACATGGTCGGTCCATGACGCGACGCCCGATGGCGTGGCCTCGAGCCGCGTCAGGCCGGTTTCTTTCGCGTAGCGCATCAGTCCGCTCACCCAGTCGACACTGTATTCGATGCTGCGCGGGATGTTGCCCAGCGCCGTGTGCGGCCCCATCAGCATCAGCATGTTGGGAAATCCGTCGACCATGATGCCGAGATAGGTTTGCGGCCCGCTTTTCCATTTCTCCTTCAGCCGGGCGCCTTCCACCCCGCGCAGATCGATCTTGTCGAAACTGCCGGTGATGGCGTCGAAGCCGGTGGCATAGATGATGATGTCGAACTCATATTCCTTGTCGCTGGTCTTGATACCCGTGGGCGTGATCCGCTCGATCGGCGTTTCCGTAATGTCGACCAGATCGACATTGTCGCGGTTGTAGACCTCGTAATAGAAGGTCTCCAGCGGCAGCCGTCTTGTACCAAAACCGTGATTCCTGGGGATCAGCTTTTCCGCGGTCCTGGGGTCCTTTACCCGCTGGCGGATCTTGCGCGCCACGAAATCGCTGATCAGCGCGTTGGCTTTCCGGTCGATCAGGATGTCGCGGAAATTGCCCTGCCAGATGCCGAACCCGCGCTCGCCATAGAGTTTTTCGAAGAAGGCTTCGCGCTCCTCGTCGGACACCTCGAAAGTCCCGCGCGGATCCGGCGTATGGATGAAACAGGCAAACGTTTCCTGGCAGCGCTTGAACATTTCGGGATAGCCGGCCTTGATCCTGCTCTGCGTCTCCTCATCGATCTTGCCGTTGTGCAGCGGCGCGCACCAGTTCGGGGTGCGCTGAAACACGGTGAGGTGGCCGACGCTGCCGGCGATGGTCTGGATGGTCTGCACGCCGGTGGCGCCGGTGCCGATCACCGCCACACGCTTGCCGGTGAAGTCGACCGGCTCGTGCGGCCACCGGGCGGTGTGAAACGACTGGCCCTTGAACAAATCCACTCCTTCGATCCGTGGCAGGGTGGGCGCGGAGAGCGGACCGATTGCGGTGATCAGGAAACGCGCGCGGAACTGGCTGCCGTCCTGCAGCGTGATGCTCCAGCTGCGGGTGTTTTCGGCCCAGATGGCTGAGGTGACCAGGCTGCTAAACTGGATGTCGCGGCGCAGGTCGAACTTGTCAGCGACATGATTGAGGTAGCGCAGCGTTTCCGGCTGGCCGGCGAAATGTTCGGACCAGCTCCATTCCTGCAGCAGCTCCTGCGAAAACGAGTAGCCGTAGGAATAGCTCTCGGAATCGAAGCGCGCGCCCGGATAGCGGTTCCAGTACCAGGTGCCGCCGACGCCGGTGCCGGCTTCGAACACCCGCACCCGCATGCCCTGTTCACGCAAGCGGTGCAGCTGGTACATGCCGGACATGCCCGCCCCGATGATGATGGCGTCGTAATCGAGAGCCGGAGTTGCCTCGGGCTGGGCCCTGGCTTCATGCGAGGCGGCCATGGACGGTTGCTCCCTGCGGGCGATTTACCCGGCTTGTTGTTGGCCAGCAGGCTAACCAGCGCGGCGGCCATGGCGCAACGCTCATTGCGCCATGGGGCCATGCGCCAACCTAACCCCGCCGCACGCTGGCGCCGCCATCCACCGGCAGCGTCACGCCCGTGATAAAACTGGCCTCGTCCGAGGCCAGGAACAGGGCCGCGTTGGCGACGTCCCAGCCGGTGCCCATCTTGCCGCGCAACGGCACCTTGGCGTCGCGCTCGGCCTCGACCTCGGCACGGCTCTTCTTGAATTCCCGGGCGCGGGTGTCGACCGCCATCGGCGTGTTCATCAAGCCGGGCAGAATGACGTTGGCGCGGATGCCGTACTGGGCATTCTGGTAGGCGAGCTGTTCGGTGAAGGCGATCATCGCCGATTTGGTCGCCTTGTAGGCGACGTAGGGATAGGTGGTGATGGCGGCCATCGAGGAGATGTTGATGATGGCGCCGCTCTTCTGCCGGCGCATGATGGGGATGACGTGCTTGGCCGCGAAAATGCAGCTTTTGAGGTTGATCGCCACGCAGCGTTCGAGCGCCTCCTCGGTGAAATCGAGCAGTTCGGCGTCACCGCCGGCGATGCTCACCCCCACATTGTTGTGCAGGATGTCGATGCGGCCCCAACGGGTATGCGCATCCGCCACCATCGCCTCGAGCTCGGCATTTTTGGTCACGTCGGCTTTGAAGGCTGCCGCCGTGCCGCCCTTGTCGCCGATCAGGTCGACCGTTTCCTGGGCGGAAGCGATATTATGATCCACGCACAGCACGCGGGCGCCTTCCCGCGCGAAGGTGAGCGCGGTGGCGCGGCCGTTGCCGATGCCTTCGCCCGGGCTCTGGCCGGCGCCGACGACGATGGCGACGCGATCTTTCAAACGCATGTCAGTTCACTCCCGGAATCGGGTACTGTTGCAGTACCTCTTTGTAGGTGGGCTCGTTGTCGATCTGCATGGTGGCGAGCACGCGGACCACGGCGCAGTAGAAGGCGATGGTGAGCACCAGGTCGGTCATCTGCTCGTCGCTGAGTTCCCGCTTGATCTCGGCGAAGGTGGCGTCGGACATCGCGAGTTCGCGCACCATCTCGCGGGCGCCTTTCAGAATCGCCCTGGCCAGTGGCTCGAGCCCGGAGGACTTGCCCTCGGTCTCCGCGATCAGGCCGGCGATATCGGCGTCGGTGACGCCGAACTCCTTGCCGATCTTGACGTGGTGGGTGAATTCATACTCCGACTTTTCCATCCAGCCGACTTGAAGAATCGCGAGTTCGCGCAAGCGCGGGTCGAGTTTACTCTTGAAGCGGATATAGCCGCCCATTCCGCTGAAGGCGCGCGCCATGTCGGGTGAATTGACCAGCAGCTTGTGCAAATTGGTGTTGCGCTTGAGCATGTCGCGATACTCGGGAGCAACCTGATCGGCCTCGAGATAGGGCAGGCGAGCCATCTTGTTATTCCTTGTTTATGGCATGACCGGAGATCCAGTCTGGCACAATCGGGATTCGAGGGCGAGTTGGAAGAGTCCGCGTTTGGACCAGCTGGTGCGCGCCGCCGCCTGTGCGGCGGTTCAGGGGTCAATTCCGTTACACGGAACAAAATTCCGCTTGGCTCATCCTTTCGGCGGTTTTCTACTCGCTGGGAGAGTCCTTGCGCATCCTGCTCGATCCCACCATGAAGGATCGCTGAGTTTCAACCGGAAGCATTCATGCCCTTTCACCGCCTCCTGATCGCCAATCGCGGCGAGATCGCCATTCGCATCAGCCGTGCCGCCGGCGAAGCCGGCCTCGCCACCGTCGCCATCCACCCCCAGGATGACGCATTGTCGCTGCACGTCCGCGCCGCCGATGAGAGCTTTGAGATCCCGGGACGCGGCGCCCGCGCCTATCTCGATGTCGAAGCGGTCATCGCGGCCGCCAAGGCGACCAGTTGCGACGCGCTGCACCCCGGCTATGGCTTTCTCAGCGAGAATTCGCAGCTTTCGCGGCGTTGCGCCGATGAGGGGATTGTCTTCGTCGGACCGTCGCCCGAGGCGCTCGATCTGTTCGGCGACAAGATCGCGGCCAAGCAACTCGCCAAACGTTGCGGCGTGCCCGTGATCGAAGGCACCAGCGGCCCGACCACGCTGGACGAGACGAAGGCTTTCTTCGCCTCGCTCGGCGCCGGCGGCGCGGTCATGATCAAGGCGGTGGCCGGCGGCGGCGGGCGCGGCATGCGGTTCGTCGAGGACGCTTCGAAGCTGGAGGAAGCCTATGCCCGCTGCCAGTCCGAAGCCAAAGCGTCCTTCGGCAATGACGCCGTCTATGTCGAGCGCCTGATCCGGAAAGCACGCCACATCGAGGTGCAGATCATCGGCGACCATTACGGCGCGATCAGCCATTTGTGGGAACGTGAATGCACGATCCAGCGGCGCAACCAGAAACTGATCGAAGTGGCACCGAGCCCTTCGCTGAGCGATGGCCTGCGCGCGCGCATCATCGACGCCGCCCAGCAGTTGGCGGCCGCCGCGCATTACGACAATCTCGGCACCTTCGAATTCCTGGTCGACGGTGAAACCGGCGTCGGCGATCCCCAATTCGCCTTCATCGAGGCCAATCCGCGCCTGCAGGTCGAGCATACCGTGACCGAGGAAGTGCTCGGCATCGATCTCGTGAAGTCACAACTCGCGATCGCCGCCGGAGCAAGCCTGGCCTCGCTCGGCCTGGCGCAATCAGACGTTCCGGCGCCGCGCGGCTTTGCCATGCAGCTTCGCATCAACATGGAAGTGATGGACGAGCAGGGCGCGACCAGGCCGACCGGCGGGACACTCGGAGTGTTCGACCCGCCGTCCGGCCCGGGCGTGCGGGTCGATACTTTTGGCTATGCCGGCTACAAGACCAGTGCGGCCTTCGACTCCCTGCTGGCCAAGGTCATCGTTCATGCGCCGGCCGCAAGCTGGCCTGACGTGGTGCAGAAAGCCGCGCGCGCCTTGCGCGAGTTCCGCATCGCGGGCGTCGACACCAACATTCCGTTCATCCAGGCGGTGCTGGCGCATCCCGATTTTGTCAGCAATCGCATCAGCACCGGTTTTATCGATACCCACGTCGCGGCTCTGGTCGGCTCGTCCCGGGACATGGGCCGGCCACTGTTCTTCGCCAGCGCGGAGGCGGCGGGCGGCGTGGCTGCTTCCTCAAGGGCCACAGATCCGGCCGCCGCTCCTGTGGGTTCGGTGGCGGTGCCGGCGCCGCTGCAAGGGACCATCGTTGCCATCGAAGTGGCGGAAGGCGATATGGTTCGTCCGGGGCAGCAGATCGCCATCCTCGAATCCATGAAGATGGAGCATCTGGTCACAGCACCGCACGGCGGCAAGGTGACGAAGATTGTCGCCGGCAGCGGTGCGACGCTGATGCATGGCGGGACCATCCTGTTTCTCGAACCCGCCGAAGTCGCGGGCGACAAGGCGGAGGAAGAGGCCGCGATCGATCTCGACCATATCAGGCCGGATCTCGCGGAACTGATCGCACGCCATGCCATCACGCTCGACGCCAACCGCCCGGAATCGGTCGCGCGCCGGCGCAAGACCAATCAGCGAACCGCGCGGGAAAATATCGCACAGCTGGTCGATGAAGGTTCGTTCGTTGAATACGGATCGCTGGCGATCGCCGCCCAGCGCCGCCGCCGCAGCGTCGACGACCTCATCAGGAACACGCCGGCCGACGGGTTGATTGCCGGCGTCGCCACGGTCAATGCCCGGCAATTCGGCGCGCATGACGCGCGCTGCATGGTGATTTCCTACGACTACACCGTGCTGGCCGGCACCCAGGGCCACATGAATCACAAGAAGATCGACCGCATGCTGGGCCTCGCCGAGCAGTGGCGGATGCCGCTGGTATTTTACGGCGAGGGCGGCGGCGGCCGTCCCGGTGATACCGACCGGCTCGGCATGACCGGCCTCGACGGACCGTCCTTCGTGCAATTTGCCAAACTGTCCGGCCTGGTGCCTGTCGTGGGCGTGGTGTCCGGCTATTGTTTTGCGGGCAATGCCGCGATGCTCGGCTGCTGCGACGTCATCATCGCGACGCAAAATGCATCGATCGGCATGGGCGGGCCGGCCATGATCGAGGGCGGCGGCCTCGGCGTCTATCATCCCGCCGAGGTCGGGCCGGTGTCGTTCCAGGCGCCGAACGGCGTCATCGACATTCTGGTGGAGGACGAGGAGGCGGCCACCAGCGCCGCCCAGAAATACCTTTCCTATTTTCAGGGCGCACTCGCCGAATGGAAAGCGCCGGATCAGCGCCTGCTGCGGCGGGCCATTCCCGAAAACCGGTTGCGCGTCTATGATATCCGTAACGTCATTG
>JAZJYY010000004.1:0-192487 GCA_040390145.1 Pseudomonadota bacterium | reverse complement strand
TCATTGATCTTCTGGCCGACGAGGGCTCGGTGCTGGAGATACGCCGCGATTTCGGTGTCGGCATGATCACGGCCTTCATCCGCATCGAGGGCAGGCCGTTCGGGTTGATCGCCAATAATCCAAAACATCTCGGCGGCGCGATCGATGCGCCTGCCGGGGACAAGGCCGCGCGCTTCCTGCAGCTGTGCGATGCCTTCGACATTCCGATCGTGTCGCTGTGCGATACGCCGGGCTTCATGGTGGGACCTGAGGCCGAAAAGACCGCGATCGTGCGCCATGTCGCGCGCATGTTCGTGACCGGGGCCAGCCTCACCGTGCCGTTGTTCGGTATCGTGTTGCGCAAGGGCTACGGCCTCGGCGCGCAATCGATGATCGGCGGCGGCTTTCACGCCTCCTTCTTCACGGTGGCATGGCCGACCGGCGAATTCGGCGGCATGGGGCTGGAGGGCTATGTGCGGCTCGGCTTTCGCAAGGAAATGGAAGCCATCGCCGATCCGGTCGAGCGCGAGAAATACTATCAGGCCAAGGTGGCGGAGCTCTATGCCAACGGCAAGGCGACCTCCATCGCATCGGTGCTCGAGATCGACGAGGTGATCGATCCGGCCGAGACCCGCCGCTGGATCATGGCCGGCCTGCAGTCGGTGCCGAAGCCCGCGCCGCGTACCCACCGCAAGCGCCCCTGCATCGATGCGTGGTAGGATGCTGTTGCTGAGCAAGAGCATCGTGCAGCCCGGACGAAGCCAAGGGTCGACGCGGAGCGCCGACCGTTGGCGCAAACCGGGATGGATGTGAGGCTGGCCCCGGATTTCGCAAGGGCTCCATCCGGGCTACGGGCTCTGATCTTGCCTAACCGGTTTGTCCGCGTCGCTGCATCCGCAGCCGATCGCGGGCGATCTCGGTGAGGGAATCGGCAAGCTGATGCCGGTAGATTCCGATGTCTTTCAATTCCCGGTCGTCGAGCTGGCGAAGCGCGACGCGTGCTGCTTCGCGCTCGCGACGGGCAATGATATCGGCAACCCAGCGGTTGACGAGGCGGTTGAGAAGGCTTCCTGGTCCGCCCAGCAATATCGGTGTGTCCGTCGATGACGGTTGGATGTTTGTGCGAACAGCAGTCATGACAAATTTCCTGGAAGTATTCTAAACTTTGCGCTTGGCCATCCGGCGCCTCACCAATAGGCCGCCCTGCGGGTTCCTGATGCCATCTCCTGCTTCGCATCAGCCGAGCGAACGCCTGTATCAATTTTGTACAACACGATCCCATGCGCCATGGCGATGCCGACAATGGCACCAATCAACAAGATTCGTTTCAGCACGACTCATTCCTCTGGAAGGGAGGAGCCACAGATAGGGTTCGACGCCCGCATCGTCATCCCCCGTTCGGACGAGATCCGATTACAATATTTTGATTCACGAATGCGCGAGTACGACGGCAGCCGCATTCCCTGCGTTCTCCGAATTTGGCCTGGTCAACCCGCCAGCGGCGTGGCGAATCCGGCCACCAGCTTGACCAGATCGGCCTGACGGCCGACACCGGTCTTTTCAAACAGGCGGCTGAGATGGGTTTTGATGGTGGTGGCGGCGACGCCGAGCGACGCCGCCACCTCGGGAACGCCACCGACATCGACGATGGCATGCAATACGCGCAGCTCGGTCGGCGTCAAATTGTACATCTCGCCAATGACTCCGGAAGGCGCGAAGGCATCGAGCGCCGCCTTGCGGACGAACAATGCAGCCACCGCGTTGTAGGCAAGGCCGGCGTTGCGGCGCGCGCCCGAAGTCAGCGGCAACACGTGGGCGACGTGGCGCTCGCCATTGCGGGCGGTCAGCGGAAGGGCGATGCCCTTGACGCCAAGGGCCGCGTCGCCGGCCTTGGCTCCGAGCAGAATCTCACGCAAGGCGGCGTTGACAGGCGCGTCACCGGCAACCAGCCGTCCGCAGGGTGTCCTGCGGAGAAAGTCGGCGGCGGCGAGTATGGTGTTTCCGGCCGCATTGGCGTGGACGATGCGTCCGTTAGCGTCGATGAGAATCATGCCGGCGCTCAGCCCGTCGAGAATGTCGGTCAGGCAGGTCGCCTCGGCTTCCTTGTGATGGATGGTTTTGCCGATCAGCAGGGCGCGACGGACATGGGGAATGACCAGCGCCATGCGGTGGCGCATGTCGGCGTCCACCAGGCCGCTGGCCTCACGTCGCGCGACGCTGAGAAACGTCGAGGTGGTCGCCGATTTTTCGATCACCGCGCTGGCAATGTCGATCCAGCCGTGCGGGCGGGCCCATTCCCGATAGAAGCGACCGCGGCGAAATTCCTCGTAGGGCACGAGATCGCCGGTGCTGACGATCTGTTCGCTCCCGACCGATAGCGGGTCCGCCGCGGAGTCCAGTTTCGGATAGCTCTCGGAGTAGGCCCGCAAGCTGTCGGGGTCATTGCCGATGCAGCAATACAGGTGCTCGGCCTTGCCCAGGGATCTGGCCAGGGCATGCTTCGAGAGCAGGCCGCCGGAATCGCCGCCGGCAAATTCCGCAATCCTGTCGAGAACGTCGATTCGGTGGTCGGGGTCAAACACGGCGTCGTAAATATCGCCGATCAAAGCTGAAAGCTGCTCTCTATCATCCATTATAATCAGTCCCGGTATAAATGCGTCGAAGAAAATGGCCGTGTCCCGCACTGCGAAGACATTCCGATTCAGCGGCATTTCCGTGGCAGCGCAAGCCGGGCTCATCATTACGTGGCGCGAAACGGCTAGCCGGTGCCGCCACCGATTTCACGTGTTGGTTATCGCGACGGGTCGCCAGGAAGTGTGACGCAACATCCTCTGATTGGAGGATACCGCGGCGATTCAATTAATCGTAATCGATGCTCGTCTGACCGGATGACGACGGCGAGCGGACCGAATCCTATGCTCGCGAAACATCTGACACAGCGAGGTGGTCCAATGCATGTATTCATCGATGAAAGAGCGCCGGTCGGTCCGGTCATTCGCGCGCCGCAATGGAGAAGGAGGCGGATCCGTTCTCATCTGCGCCGTGTCGGCCGCGGCATCGCATCGCGTGTCGTCGCAGGCTGGATCAGCCTGATCAGGGCGCTTCATGAATCTCGAAGGCGCTCGGCGGCACGCCGGATCGATCGGCACCGTCACCTCTTTGCCGGCGCGTATCGCGCCCATCAAGCAGGCCTTGAGAGCCATCCGTCCGACCCGGTGCCGTCATGACGGCGATGCCATGGCGGCTTGGCTTCCTGCTGGCCGCCCTGATGATTGTGTTCGCAATTACCCATATCGTCGCGTTGCAAGAGCTGAACGTCGTGCAGGGCGACAGGCCGGCTGCGATCGACAGGTTGGCCGACTAGCGTTCACCGGTTACGTGCCGGAACCGTTCTATAGCGGCAACCCGACACTATGCAGCGCATCGAAAACCCGATCGCAATAGGATTGCGGCAGCGGCGGCAGGCCTTGCTGCACCTCCGAGACCGTCAGGTCCGGATAATGCTCCCGCAGCGCCGTGACGCTGCGGCGGGCTTCGGCCTCGGCTCCCACCAGCACATAGGCGGGGCACATGGTGCGGTGGATCCAGGTCGCCGACGGATGCTCGGCCAGCGCGCGTTGCTGCCAGCGCGCCGCTTCGGAATAGCGGCCGGACTCGAAGTTCGCGCAACCGATGCCGACCATGCTGTTGAACGCAAGGCTGTCGTTCGGCGCGAGGTCGAGTGCGATCTTGAAGCGCTCGATCGCCGAGTCGGCGTCGTTGTTGTAGACGTCGAGCCATCCGCTGCGGCTCCATGCCCAGGCCGAGCCGCCGTCGATCGACAGCGCCTTGCGGATCATCAGATCGGCGGATTCGAGGTCGTGCAGGAAGGTGAGGGCGTTGCCGAGAACGGCGAGGACGGTGGCGTCTCCGCCGAGGGTCTGGGCTTTTCGCGCCAGTTCGGCGCCCTTGGCGCGATCCTCGTTCGGTGTTGCAGCGAAATGATAGACCACGCGCTGGCTATAGGCCCACGCCGCCAGCGCGGTCGCCAGCGCATTGTCGGGATCGCGCTCCATCGCGCGTTCCAGCAGTTCCAGCGCGTGGGCATTGCCCTCGGCATTGAGCGAAAGCACCCAGGGCATGGCCCGCAGTGCCATATCGTGCGGGCTCAGTTCGGCCTGCGGCTTGCGGCAGGCGCGGTCGATTTCCGCGAGGCGCAGGCATGGCTGCATCGCCGCAATGATCTTGGTGGCCAGATGCTCGTCGAGCGCAGCATCGTGACCAGGCGCAGCATCGCAACGGTAGGCCGTCAGATGACGGCCGGTTTCGGCATCGACCAGCCGGAAAGTCAGCCGCGTCTGCCGGTCCGACCCGCTGATGGCGCCGATCACATGGTAGCGCGCCGCGCCGGGTTGCCGGACCACGGCGGCGCCGGCCCGCGTCAGGGAGATCGCAAGCTCATCGGCGATGCTGTGCGCGATTTCGCTGTGTTCCGGGCCGGCCTCGATCGGGCACAGCGCGACGGTCGGCCGATCGCGGCTTGGAATCGTGAACGACGGCATCGACCTCAGCGCATCGGCGAACACCGCCTGCCGCTTCATGGTTTGCGACGGCGTTTCGCCAAAGCGGCGGCGATACTCGACGGCAAACCGGCCGCAATGCGGGAATCCGCAACGCTCCGCGACATCCATCACCCTGGCATCGGGAATGCCCTGCAGCAGTTCGCGGCGCGCGGTCTCGAACCGGATGTCACACAGAGCCGCGCGGGGCGACTTGCCGAGAAACTCCCGGAATTGCCGCTGCAGCGTGCGGCTGGACAGGCCCGCGGCCTCGGCGAGTTCGGTCACGCTCCAGTCGTGCCCGACATTCGTTCGCATCGCATCGAGCGCGCGACGAACGCCGCGCGGCAGCAAGGGCGAGCTCGAAGTTCTGATAGGGCCTGCATTCATGGAAGACTCTCCAGCGATATGACCTTGAACACCGGCCTCCGTGAAAAATTTCATGATCGGGATAGCTCTGTCGCGAACTGGATAGAGGACAGCTGCCCTCTCAGTTAGGTCTTCGGAACGGGGATTAGGTTCAGATCAGGAGCAATTCTTCAGAACAGGAGCATTTTAAATGGCTGGTCTTTTAACGGTTAGTTATGGAATCGGCGCATATGCCGTGTTTTTCATCACCATCCTCTATGCCATCGGTTTCGTCGGCAATTGGGTGGTCCCAAAATCGATCGATTCGGGCATTACCGGCCCGCTGATCGAGAGCGCGCTCATCAACACGGTGCTGCTTGGGCTGTTTGCGGTTCAACACAGCGTGATGGCGCGTCAGGGCTTCAAGCGCTGGTGGACGCGCTTCGTGCCGCCGGCGATCGAGCGCAGCACGTATGTGCTGATCTCCAGCCTGCTGCTGTTGCTGCTGTACTGGCAGTGGCGGCCGATGCCTGTTCCGATCTGGACGGTGCACAATCCCTACACGGCAGCCGCGTTTGAGACGGTTTCCCTGTTCGGCTGGGCCTTGCTGTTTGCCAGCACCTGCATGCTCAGCCATTTCGAGCTGTTCGGCCTCAGCCAGGTGTTCGCGCGGTTGTTCGGCAAGAATTTGCCGGCGGCGCAATTCCACACGCCGCTGCTCTACCGGGTGGTGCGCCATCCGATCTATCTGAGCTTCCTGCTCGCCTTCTGGGCGACGCCATCGATGACCGCGGGCCACTTGCTGTTCGCGCTGGCGACGACCGTTTACATCCTGATCGCTATCCAGCTCGAAGAGCGCGATCTGATCGGCATGTTCGGCGACCAGTATCGCCGCTATCGGGAGCGCGTTTCGATGCTGATTCCGCTGCCGCGCGGCCGCGCTTCCGACGACCGGCCGATTGCGGGGCCGCGATCCGCCGAGCGGTAACCATCCCGGCGCGCCGTTCGCGGCGCGCCGCTCACCCCCGTTGCACTGACATCCCATCCCATCCAAACGGAGACTCATCATGGTTGCATCCACGGCCGTTCAGAATACGCCGTCCCCTCCGATCGATCTCGGAGCCCTCAAGACACGCCAGCAAGGCGCATGGTCCTCCGGCGACTATGCGGTGGTCGGCACCACGCTTCAGATCGTCGGCGAGGGACTGTGCGAAGCCCTCGATATCCATGCCGGACAGAAGGTGCTGGATGTCGCTGCCGGTAACGGCAACGCCACGCTCGCCGCGGCGCGCCGCTGGTGCGACGTCGTATCCACCGACTATGTGCCTGCCTTGCTCGAGCGTGGCAGGCTGCGCGCCGCCGCGGACGGTTTGTCGATCGAGTTCAGGGAGGCGGACGCCGAGGCGCTGCCCTTTGCCGATGGCAGTTTCGACGCGGTGCTCTCGACCTTCGGCGTCATGTTCACGCCGGACCAGGACAAGGCCGCGGCGGAGATGCTCAGGGTATGCCGGAGCGGCGGCAAGATCGGCCTCGCCAACTGGACGCCGGATGGTTTTATCGGGCAGCTGTTCAAGACGCTCGGAAAATATCTGCCGCCGCCATCAGGTGCGAAGTCGCCCGCCTTGTGGGGGACCCGGCTGCGCATCACCGAAATGTTCGGACCGGCGGCGCTGGTGATCAATGCCGTGCCGCGCAACTTCATGTTCCGGTACCGGTCGCCGGAGCACTTCCTGGAGATCTTCAGGAACTATTACGGTCCGATGCTCAAGGCCTTCGCCGCGCTCGACGCCGTCAACCAGCAGGGACTGAGAGACGACCTGCTGGCGCTGATCGGGCGGATGAACCGCGCCGAAGACGGCACCATGATCGTTCCCAGTGAATACCTCGAGATCGTCATCACCAGGCGCTGATCGGGTCTTTCCGCTGCGGCCGCCGTACGATCGATCGTTGTCCGGCGGCCGTAGGCCTTGTCTTGAAGGAGTTTTCAAAACCATGATCGAAGATATCAACGGACGCATCGATTACGACGAAGCCGGAGCCGGCCCGACGGTCGTGCTGGTGCCGGGGTCATGCAGCACCGGCGCCGCATGGCGGCCGGTGATGGCGCAATGGAAAAACAGATATCGTGTCGTCACCACGAGCCTGCTCGGATATGGCGGCACACAGGAACGCCGCAGTGTTGCAGATACCGATATTGCGCATGAGGCGGAGATCATTGAAGCGGTGGTTCGCCGCGCCGGCTGTCCGGTGCATCTGGTCGGCCACTCGGCCGGCGGCCTGTGTGGGCTTCTCGTCGCGCTGCGGAGGCGCGTGCCGTTGCTGAGTCTGACCATTGCCGAAGCGCCGGCGCCCGAAATCCTGCGGCACATGGGCGAGGACCAGCACTATCAGGCGTTTCGCAACATGTCGGAATCCTACGCCAGCGCGTATCAGGCCGGCGATAACGCCGCGATCGAAGCGATGATCGACTTCTATGGCGGCCCAGGCACCTTCGCCGGTTGGCCGCAGCGCGTTCGCGATTACGCATCGCAAACCACGCCGGCCAACCTGCTGGACTGGGCCAGCGCCTATGGCTTCGATCTGACGCCCGCATTGCTCGCGACGGTCAGGACGCCGACGCTGGTGTGCTGGGGTGAGGCCAGCCATCCGGCCGCGAAACGCGCGAACCAGCTGCTCGGCCAGTTCATACCGGGCGCCAGGGCCACCGCGATCGCCGGCGCGGCGCATTTCATGATTGCGACCCATGCCGCGGAAGTGGCCGGCATGATCGCGCAACACGTCGCGAGCGCGGAGGATACGGCGGAGGCGGCGATCTGATTTCTTCTCCCCTCCCTCCACGCGCCCTTGCGCTTGGCGGGAGGGGTCGGGGGGCGCCTCCGCAAATTCGCGGTCAGAGGAATGCGCCGATACACCCCCCACCCCCGACCCCTCCCCGCCGCTGCGCGGGGGGAGGGGAGAAGATACTGCCAGGCTTCGTCGTGTGTCGCTATTCCGCGATGGCTTCGCCCGAGCCGCCGAGCTCCTTGGGAAAATCCTTCAGCTTTGGCAAGCCGTCCCGCATCGGCAGCACCGTCTCGGCATAGTTGACGTGAACGCCGGGCACGAAAGCGAGCGTGGGGATGGTCGCGGCGAACACGTCGACGAGGCCGAATGTCGGGTGGTTGGTCATCAGGTGACCGCCGCACTTCGCGCAATATTTGCGCTGGCTGAGCGGCGTCTTCTGGAACGTCGCGACATGCTCCTCGCCCGCGGTAATCCGCACCGCCGCCGGCTGCCACAGGCTGAAGGCATTGACGGGTCCGCCGGACCACGACTGGCAGGAACGGCAGTGGCAGTAGCCCATCCCTTCCGGCTCACCGGTGACCTCCAGTTTGACCGTCCCGCAGAAGCAGCTTCCAATATGAGCCATGGCGTTTCCTTTCGAATTCGATTGATACGGGTCGGTCAGCGCGCGCCGACGACTGCCGAGCCCAGCGTTAGCAGGCGAAGTGACGCGCTGCGTCCGTCGATCGGATGACGAGGGTGTCCCTCGTCATGATTTTCACCGCTCGGATGTGCCCGCAATATGGCGGCCCGCGATATAGCCGAAGGTCAGTGCGGGGCCGAGCGTGATGCCGGCGCCGGGATAGTTGCCGCCCATGATGCTGGCCATGTCGTTGCCGGCGGCATAGAGCCCGTCGATGGCACGGCCGTCGGCATCGAGCGCGCGGGCGTGGGCATCGGTCCTGATCCCGGCATAGGTGCCGAGATCGCCGATCACCATTTTTATCGCGTAGAACGGCCCGTGTTCGACGGGGCCGATGCAGGGGTTCGGTCCGTGCAGCGCGTCGCCCTGAAAGCGGTTGTAGGCGCGCGAGCCCTTGCCGAAGGCGGTATCCTGTCCGGTCGCCGCCGCCGCGTTGAACTGCGCGATCGTCGCCTCCAGCCCGCGCGCGTCAATGCCGGCCTGCGTCGCCAGTTCAGCCAGCGTCGCGCCGCGCATCAGGTAGCCGGTCTTGACGTGACGGCCGATCGGCATCGGAAACGGCGGCACGCAGCCGAGGCCGTATTTACGCAGGGTCTTGTGATCGCAGATCAGGAAGGCGGCGATTTCCTCGCCCGGCTTTGCGGCCTTGATCATCGCCTGGACGAAATCGTGGTAGGAATTGCCCTCATTGGCAAAACGCGCGCCGTCGCGCATCACCGCGATCACGCCGGGCTTGGCGCGATCGATGAAATGCGGCATCACGCCGCTGGTGCCGTCCTTCCGCCTTGTGACCGAGACCGGCACCCACGCCGCGGCATTCGGCAGCGTGTCCTCGATTCGTCCGCCGGCGGCTTCCGCCAGGCGCAGGCCGTCGCCGGTGTTGCCGGCAGGACCCGGTGAATAATGCTGGGTGCCGTCAGGCGCGTGCGGGAACATGGCCTTGCGCCGCGCCAAGTCATGCGGAAAGCCGCCGCAGGCCAGCACCACGCCGCGTTTGGCGTGGACGCGCACCAGCCGTCCCTCGCGTTCGACCACGGCGCCGCGCACCGCGCCGTCCTCGACGATCAGCTCGCGGACCGGGGAAGACAGCCACAAGGGTATCTTGAGGTCGAAGGCGGATTTCGCCAGCCGGCCGGCCAGTGCGTTGCCGTTGGTGAGTGTCATGCCGCGGCCGTAACGCATCACATCCATCAGGTGTCGGGACAGCCGCTTGGCGACAAAGATCGCCGAAGTCAGCGATTTGGTCACGCGCATGAAGTGGATGATTTCCTTTCCCGAGCCCAGCATCATGCCGAACACGGTCAATTCCGGCAGCGGCGCGCCGAGCGTCTTGACATGTTCTCCGAGTTCGCGGCCGTCGAACGGCCGTGTCACCATCGAGCGGCCGCCCTGCGTCCCGCCGGGGTTTTCCGCGTGATAGTCGGGAAACACCAGCGGCATGTCGAAGCGCAGCGCCGTCTTGGAGGTGAAGAAGTCGACCGCCTCGGGTCCGGCGGCCAGAAAGGCATCGACCCGCGCCGCATCGAAGCTGTTGCCGGCTTCATGCCGCAGATAGGTTCGCGCCAGCTCCGGGCTTTCCTGGATGCCCCAGGCCCGCGCCAGCGATGTTCCGGGAATCCACAGCCACCCGCCGGAGCGCGCCGTGGTGCCGCCGAAGCGCGGCTCCTTCTCGACGACGAGGACATTGAGGCCGTGATGGCCGGCGGTGACGGCGGCGGACATGCCGGCAGCCCCGGAGCCGACCACGAGCGCATCGCATTCATAGATCGTGTCTGCGCCCATGCTCACGCCGTCCGTCATGCGATCCCTCCCGGTTGTTTTCTGCCTCTGAGCCTACAATAACATCTCCCATGCTGTCGCGCATGCTGACAGCGGGGAGCGAACTGGCTAACAATGTTCGCAGGGAGGAAAAATCGATGCTTGATAAAGTCGATGTCCTGATCGTCGGTTCGGGGGCATCGGGCGCCGCGGTGGCTTGGAGCCTGGCCGACACCAAAATGCGGATCGTCTGCCTCGAGCAGGGCGACTGGGTGAAGCCGACGGATTATCCCAGCAACGGACGGGACTGGGAAGCGCGCCTGTTCAGCGATTTCGCCATCAATCCCAACCGCCGGGCGCGGCCCACCGATTATCCCATCAACGACGCCAATTCGCCGATCAAGGTGGTGAATTTCAACGGGGTCGGCGGCAGCACCATCATGTACACCGCGCATTTTCCGCGCATGCACCCCTCCGATTTCAAGGTGCGCACGCTCGACGGGGTCGCCGATGACTGGCCGGTCGACTATGCCACCCTGGAGCCGTACTTCGCCGAGAACGACCGCATGATGGGCGTTTCGGGCCTGGCGGGCGATCCGGCCTATCCGCCGCACCAGCCGCCGATGCCGCCACTGCCGCTCGGAAAATCCGGCGCGCGGTTCGGCAAGGCGATGAACCAGCTCGGCTGGCACTGGTGGCCGTCGGATTCGACGATCGCCACGTCGGATTATGAGGGGCGGGCGCGCTGCATCAACCTCGGCCACTGCACGCCGGGCTGCGCGCAGGGCGCCAAGGCCTCAACCGACATCACCTATTGGCCGCACGCGATCCGCGCCGGCGTCGAATTGCGCACGATGTGCCGGGTTCGCGAGGTCACGGTCGACGCATCGGGCATGGCCTCCGGCGTGATCTATTACGACGTTGACGGCAAGGAGCATTTTCAGCCTGCCGAAGTCGTCATCCTCGCCTGCAACGGCGTCGGCACGCCGCGCCTGATGCTGAACTCGGTATCGGCGAAATTCCCCAACGGCATCGCCAACTCCTCGGGTCTGGTCGGCAAGAACCTGATGTTTCATCCCTATGCCCTGACGTATGGCTACGTCGACGAACCGCTCGACGGCAATCATGGTCCGCCGCTATGCCTGTGGAGCCAGGAGTTCTACGAGACCGACCGCAAGCGCGATTTCGTGCGCGGTTACACCTTTCAGTTCGGCCGCGGCGTCGGTGCCATCATGGAAGCCATCATCTCCTCCAATGCGGGGCGGCTGCCCTGGGGCGAGGAGCATCATTCGGTCTATCGCAAGCTGCTGAACCACCGCATCTCGCTTTCGGCAATCTGCGAGGATCTCCCGGAAGAACACAACCGGGTGACGCTCGATCCCGTGCTGAAAGACTCCAGCGGCATCCCGGCGCCCAAACTCGACTATACCATCAGCGCCAACAGCCTGAAGATGATGGACCACGGCATCGCGCGGGCGAAGGAAGTTCTGGCCGCCGCCGGCGCCAGCCAGATCGCCGTCGAAAGCCCGATCCTCAACGGCGGCTGGCACCTGCTCGGCACGGCGCGCATGGGCACCGACCCCGAGCGTTCGGTGGTCAATGAATGGGGCCGCTGCCACGACGTGAAAAACCTGTTCATCGTCGATGGCAGCATCTGGGTGACCTCGGGCGGCGTCAACCCGACTTCGACCATCCAGGCGCTGGCGCTCTACATCGCCGACAGCATCAAGCAGCGCCTCGCCAATCTGTTCGACTGAGGGTGATTTCGATGCAGAACCAGGATCTCACCGCCGAGCAGGCCCGCGACCTGCGCGCGCTGGCCGGCGTGATCATTCCGGCGAGCACGATGTACGACGTGCCCGGCGCCGACGACGACAAAATATTCGACGACATCCTTCGCAACCTGGAGCGCGACCGCGACGACATCCGTCGCGCGCTGTCGCATCTCGCCGCCATCGGCGGCGCTGCCTTCGCCGACCTCGAGCCGGACCATCGTGCTGATGTGACAAAAGCGTTTCGCGAGGTCGGCGGCGCGCCGCTGGCGGCCCTGGTCCGCGTGGTGCTGCTTTGCTATTACCGCGACGACCGGGTGATGCGATCGCTCGGCCAGGAAGTTCGTGCACCGTTTCCGAAAGGCCATGTCGTGGAGCAGGGCGACTGGTCGCTGCTCGATCCGGTCCGCGCCCGGCCGCCGATGTACCGGAAGGTGGAGTAGGCCTGCAACCAGGACCCTATAGCGCGAGCGATGCCTGCTTTCGGGACGAAGGGAGATTTGCGTCGATCACGCCGGAATTTCGCGTTTCATGGCATCGCCAGCCTGTTGTATGCACGACACACTCCACTTTTGATCGGCAAACCCAGCTGTTTGAATGGTGTGCCCCGTAATCCTGCGTGTTCAGCTGCCTTGATCGAAGCTTGGTGCTTCGGGCGTTGAGGGCTCTCTTGCGACAGTTCGGACATGGAAGGAGTTAGTAATGGTCAGGACTATATTGGTGACTTTGACTGCACTGGGTATTTTGCTCAGCCCGACGGCAGTGCCGACCGCGTCTGCGGATACGTGGGGTTGTTCATCGGAGAAATGCCTGGTCGTTTGCCAAAAGGCCGGCGGACAAAACTGCAGTGCATATTGCGACAAGGCGCTCAGAGACAAGCGAGTATCGAAAGTCTGCAAATAATCGATCCGTGTTCCTCGGCGACGCCGATACCAAGGCTGCATCGCGCAGACTTGGCCCCGCTTTGGATTCGATAATGTGGTTCTGACGGAGCGAATAAGCGCCGTCCGATGCACATGCTCGAACCAAGAGCGCCTTCCGGCAGCATTTTTGTTTGCAGGAAACTCAGACCGCGCGACCCCGCGCCTTGCTCTTGGCGAGCTTGGGCGGCTCAGCGTCCGTCACCAGCGGTCGCTTCCCCGGCCCGGGATGCACATGGACGCCCTTGGCGGTAACGGGTTCGCCGCATTCCGAACAGACCAGCACGGGATCGAAGGTCTTGCCGCAGCTCTTGTGCTCATGCAGCAAGGGCCGGCCGCGTTCATCGACCATGTGGATGTCGCCCCAATGCACGATCGACATGATGATCGGGTACAGATCCAGGCCCTTCTGGGTCAGGATGTATTCGTGCCGTTTCGGCGAATCCTGATACGGGATCCGCCTGAGCACGCCAAGGCGAACCAGCTTCTTCAGGCGCTCCGCGAGCAGATGCCGGGTAATCCCGAGCGCCGACTGAAAGCCCTCGAACCGCCGCGTCCGCAGAAAGCATTCGCGCAGGATCAACAGGCTCCAGCGGTCGCCGATCACCGCGACCGTGCGGGCCAGCGAGCACGGCTCCTCCTCGAGTTCGTCCCACTTCATCGCGCGCTCCGGTCGGATCGGTGTTATAACATTCAAAATTAGAACTATCCAAAGGAAGGTTAGATGCGGTTTTTATAGGAAAACCTTATCACCGGTTTATTGACAGTTCAATTATGGAACTTTAACCTTTGTCGGTGCCGTGTCCACATACGACGGGAGAGCAGCCTTGCAGAAGAGAAACGCCACCGTGGCCGTGATCGGCGCCGGCGACTTCATCGGCAGCGAGATCGCCAAAAAATTTGCCTCGGAAGGATTTATGGTGTTCGCCGGGCGCCGCAACGGCGCCAAGCTCGAGCCGCTGGTCAAGGAGATCGAGGCTGCGGGAGGCGAAATTCACGCCCGCTCGCTCGATGCGCGCAAGGAAGAGGAAATCACCGCCTTCCTTGAAGAGGCCGACAAGCACGCGCCGCTCGAGGTCTGCATCTTCAACGTCGGCGCCAACGTCAATTTCCCGATTCTGGAGACGACCGAACGGGTGTTCCGCAAGGTCTGGGAAATGGCCTGCTATTCCGGCTTTCTCGCCGGCCGAGAGGCCGCGCGGTTGATGCTGCCGCGGGGCAGGGGCAACATCTTCTTCACCGGGGCGACTGCTAGCCTGCGCGGCGGATCGGGCTATGCGGCGTTTGCCAGCGCCAAGTTCGGCCTGCGCGCGGTCGGACAGGCGATGGCGCGCGAGCTCGGGCCTAAGAACATCCACGTCGCCCATCTCATCATCGATTCCGGCGTCGATACCGAATGGGTGCGTCAGCGGCGGATCGAGGCGCTCGGACCCGACGCGCTCGACAACCCCGACCTCCTGATGCCCCCGTCGTCGGTCGCGGAGTCCTACTGGCAGCTCTATCAACAGCCGCGCAGCGCCTGGACGTTCGAAATGGAAATCCGTCCCTTCGGCGAGAAGTGGTGACGCTCCCCTCCCTCCAAGCGCCCTTGCGCGTGGTGGGGAGGGGAGAAGATATTCTTCGAATGATGTAGGCTTGTCGGAAATCGCCGTAAAAAAACCACCGGAGGAATTCGTGAAAACAGCCATCACTGAACTTTTCGGCATCGAACATCCCATCATTCAGGGCGGCATGCATTATGTCGGCTTCGCGGAATTGGCTTCGGCGGTGTCCAATGCCGGTGGCCTCGGCATCATTACCGGTCTGACGCAGCGGACGCCGGAATTGCTGGCCAAGGAAATCGCGCGCTGTCACGACATGACGGACAAGCCGTTCGGCGTGAACCTGACCTTCCTGCCGGCTTTCACCACACCGCCCTATCCGGAATACATCGCCGCGATCAGGGAGGGCGGCATCAAGATCGTCGAAACCGCCGGACGCAGTCCCGAGCAATACATGCCGGCGCTGAAGGCCGCCGGAATCAAGGTGATCCACAAATGCACCTCGGTCCGTCACTCGCTGAAGGCCGAGGCGATCGGCTGCGACGCGGTCAGCGTCGACGGCTTTGAATGCGGCGGTCATCCCGGCGAAGACGACATGCCGAACATGATCCTGCTGCCGCGCGCCGCCGAGGAATTGAAGATTCCATTCGTGGCGTCGGGCGGCATGGCCGACGCCCGCAGCCTGGTCGCGGTGCTGGCAATGGGCGCAGCCGGCATGAACATGGGCACGCGCTTCATGGCAACCAGGGAGGCGCCGATCCACGACAACGTCAAGAAGGCGTTGGTGGCGGCTTCCGAACTCGACACCCGTCTGGTCATGCGCGCGCTCAGGAACACCGAGCGGGTGCTGAAGAACAAGGCCGTCGATAAGCTGCTGGAAATCGAGCGTGAGAAGGGCGCAAGCCTGAAGATTGCCGATATCCACGACCAGGTCGCGGGCGCCTATCCCAGGGTCATGATCGACGGCGACATTGACGCGGGAGCCTGGAGCTGCGGCATGGTCGCCGGCCTGATCAACGACGTGCCGACGGTGAAGGAATTGATCGACCGCATCATGGCGGATGCCGAGCGCATCATCCGTGACCGCCTGGTCGGCTTCCTCGATGGCAACCAGGCCGCGCCGGCCAAAGTCGCTTGAAGCGAACGCGCTCCGTCGGGATGCGACAAATTAACCCGTCGGGTCAGTTCTCGCTTAACATGTCGGGCAAATCACCTTTACTGATTTGCCCGTCTCACCCGATGAGAGGGGCGGATCGCGATCGTCACGAACGCGCGGTGGGATGCGGTGGACGTGAAAGCTGCGACTGACGAGCGCGGCTGGGGCGGATGGTGAAGACGTGTGGTCCTGACACCCCCAGGCTGGTGTCAAGTTCGCGGGAAGCAAAACCTCCCGAGGGCGACGGTGGCAAAAGTGCATGGCTCACCGGGGAGAGCGCGTTATAATCCGTAAACCACTGCGCAGGGAAGGCCGGATGCCTCCGCTGAACCTGTATGCTCGTGTGCGTTTTTACTCGTGCCTTTTGCACACGAGACCGCGGGTGCAGCGTGCACCCGGTCTTCCCTGCGCCCTCCTTGCTTTCGAGGGCGGCCAATCGGCCCAAGCCTCGGACGCATCGCGCCGCGAGAATGCGGGCGTGTATGTGCTGTTTGAAATGCGAATCAAACTCCCACAGCGTCATTGCGAGGACCACTTGGGACGAAGCAATCCACCCATCGGCGGTACCGCTGTGAAATGGATTGCCGCGCTTCGCTCGCAATGACGTTGAAAGAGTCCCGTAGTCCGGACGGCCCCCTTGCGAAAGCCGGGCGCGGCCGCATCCCTTCCGGATTCCATCCAGACTACATCATCGCGGATCGACGGCGTTGCTCTCTTTCAACACCTCGAACACCGACGCGGTGTCCTGCTCACCCAAGCCCATTGCCATCGCTTGCGCATAGACCGGCTGTGTCAGCGTGAACAGCGGGGTGGCGCAACCGACGTCGGCGGCGAATTCGGCGATGATCGCCATGTCCTTTTGCCACATCGAAACCTTCATGGTCGCAGGTTCGTAAACGCCGTCGACCATCATCGGCGCGCGCATCTGAAACATCCGCGAGCCGCCGGCGCCGGGCCCGACCATGTCGACCACCATCTTCGGATCGAGCCCGGCGCGCTGCGCCAGCAGCATCGCCTCGGCGGTGGCGACGTTGTGAATGGCGACCAGATGATTGGCGATGAATTTCATCCGGCTGCCATTGCCATAGACCCCGAGATCGGCGCTTTGCTTGCTGAAATCGGCAAACAGGCCGGCGCAGCGGGCAATGGCAGCACTGTCGCCGCTGGCGTAGACCACGAGATCGCGGTTGATGGCCTGCGCGCCGGTTCCACTCAGCGGACAATCCAGCGCAATGTGGCCGGCCTGCGTCAGGATGGCTTGGAAGCGAAGCTTGTCGGCGATGGTGAGCGTGGACAGTTCGACCACAATCCGCGGCGGTGCGGCGGAACCGGCGATGCGCCGCGCGACATCTTCAACCGTCGCGGGACTCGGGAGGCTGGTCATGATGATGGGCGCGCTGCCGGCGACCTCGCCGGCATCATCTGCAATGGTGACACCGGCGAGTGAAAGCTCGGCGCATCGTGCGGCGTCGACGTCAAAGCCGATGACGCGCCACCCGCGATCGACCAGATTGCGGGCGATCGCGCCTCCCATGATGCCAAGGCCGACGATTCCAACGGTCTTGTCCATCAGCGTTGCTCCCGGTGCCGACCGCGCCTTGAATAGTTGGTGATCAGGCGATAAACATTCATCAGATAGCTTCGACCGGTCAAGCGGGTTTCGCGTGGACCGGCCGCATCTCAAGACCGCGATGAACGGCGAGATAGCAGGGAATGCTGAAATGGCAGGTGCCGGCGAAATGCCAAAGGCAGGTCCGTCCGCGGAAGTCAGCACCTATGCCGCCATGATCGACCGTGCCACGGCGCTGGTTCCGCGCCTGCGCGATCGGGCCCCCAAAACCGAGGAGTTGCGGCGTCTGCCGCCGGAGACGGAACGCGACCTGCACGATGCCGGCCTGTTCAGGATCGTGCAGCCGAAGCGGGTCGGCGGCGCCGAACTCGATTATGTCGCGCTGGTCGATTGTGCCGATGTGCTGGCGCAAGGCGATGCGTCGGTGGCCTGGAACTTCGCCAATCTCGCCAGCCACCACTGGATGCTGGGCATGTTCGACCGGCGTGCTCAGGATCTGGTCTGGAGCAAGGATCCTGACGCGCTGATTGCATCGTCCTTCATCTTTCCATCCGGCCGCGCCAGCAAGGTCGACGGTGGATATCGGCTGCGTGGCCACTGGCCGTTCTCCTCGGGCGTGAATTCGAGCGAATGGAATATGCTTGGTGGCGTCGTTTCATCCGACGATGAAGCCGACGGAATCGAATACCGGATCTTCCTGCTGCACAAGAACGACTACAAGGTCACCGACACCTGGAATGCCAGCGGATTGCGGGGAACGGGATCGAACGATGTTGAAGTGGTTGATATCTTCGTCGCCGCACCGATGACCGTTGCTGTAGGCGATCTCTCGGGCGGTCCGACTCCCGGAAGTCCCGACAACCCCAATGCCCTCTACGCGCTACCGGTATTCTCGCTGTTTCCCTATGTGCTGTCAGGCGCAGCACTTGGCAATGCGCAGGCCTGCCTGGACGATTACATCGACATCACGCGCCATCGCGCATCGACCTACAATCGCGCCAAGCTCGGCGACTTCCAGAGCACCCAGATCAAGATTGCGGAGGCTTCCGCGAAGATCGATGCCGCCCGCCTGATCATGCGATCGCGATGCCTCGAGGCGATGGCCGATGCGAGTTCCGGCCGCATCCCGGATCTTGCCGCCAAGACCAGGTTGCGGCGCGACGGGGCCTATTCGGTCAATCTCTGTACTGAAGCGGTGTCGCTGCTGTCTTCCGCGAGCGGCGCGCGGGGCCTGTTCACCACCGGCGCCTTGCAGCGGCAGTTTCGCGATGCTCACGCCATCAATTCGCACCTGGCGTTCAACTTCGATGCGGCTGGCACCAATTACGGCCGCGTGGCGCTCGGCCTGCCATCCGAAAACCTGACGCTCTGAGGCCCCGGGGGATGACCGACGCGCCCAAGCATCCGATCCATCCCGATCCCGCCAATGAGCTGGCCAGCGACAGCTCGGCGATCGACCCCCGGGATTTTCGCAACGCGCTCGGCACCTACGCCACCGGCGTCACCATCATCACGGCGGTCGCGGCCGACGGCAAGCCCTATGGCCTGACCTGCAATTCGTTCGCCTCGGTATCGCTGAACCCGCCGCTGGTGCTGTGGAGTCTGGGCATGTTTTCGCAAGGGTTGAGCACGTTCCAGAACGCCAGCCATTTTACCGTCAACGTGCTCGGCGCGTCGCAGCAGGCGCTGTCCAACAAATTCGCGAAATCCTCCGAGGATAAATTCGCCGGCGTCGAATGGACACCCGGCCTTGGCAACGCGCCCGTCCTCGCAGGCTGCGTGGCGAATTTCCAGTGCCGTGCCGCCAATCGGTATTATGGCGGCGATCACGTCATCTTCCTCGGCGCTGTCGAGGCCTACGCCTACAACCGGCAGGAGCCGCTGTTGTTTGCCCGCGGCAATTACGGCCGGTTTCTCAAGCCTGACGACGGCTCATGAAGAAAGCTGCTTCGCCCAGGCGTGCGCGTGCGAAGCAGAAGCGGCTTTCGCCCGACGAGCGCCGCAGGGAGTTCGTTGCCAAGGCCACCGAGTTCTTCTCGGAGGAAGGATTTGACGGTGGGACGCGTGACCTCGCACGCCGGCTCGGCGTGACCCAGCCGCTATTGTATCGCTACTTCCCGAGCAAGGACGACCTGATCAAGGAAGTCTATCGCACGGTCTATCTGGAGCCGTTCGATGCTGGCTGGGAGAAGCTGCTGACCGACCGCTCGCGACCGCTTCGCGAGCGGCTGCAGGAGTTCTATCAGGCCTACACCGATGCGATCTTCACCCGTAAATGGCTCCGGATCTATTTCTACGCGGGGCTGAAAGGACTCGACATCAACCGCTGGTACATCGGCGTGGTGGAAGACAAGATTCTGTCGCGTGTCGTCAGGGAATGCCGCCATGAAGCGGGACTGCCGGAGCAAGCCGGGCCGACCGCCCCCGAGCTGGAGATGGCATGGGTGCTGCAAAGCGGCATCTTCTATTACGGCGTTCGCAAATACATTTTCGAATCACCGGTACTGGAAGACAAGCGCCAGGTGATCAGCAACGCGCTGGATGTTTTTCTGACCGGATTCGAACGGATATTCGCGGCCGCCGGTGGGCCCGAACGCGCAGCGGTGAAGACCGCCGGAACGATTGCGCTGGCATGATCTCGTCGATCCCCATTCAGGGCCGGGATTTCGACATTTCCGCCCGATACCAGTCGCCGATCTCGCTGGCGGTCATCAGGGCGACGCCGTCATGGCCGATGACATAGTCGAGCAGCGCTTCCAGGTATTTGATACGATGCGGAACGCCGGTGATGTAGGGATGAATCGAGATCGCCATCACCCGCGCATTGTCGGCGCCTTCAAGGTACAGCCGGTCGAACTGGTCGGTGCAGCGCTGCAGGAATTGCTCGGAAGTCAGATGCTGCAGCGCGTGGATGACGATGTCATTGGTCTCCACCGAATAGGGAATGCTCGTGATGGTGCCGTGAGGCGTCGCAATATCCTGCGGAAGATCGTCGATCACCCAGTCCGCGACATATTCAATGCCGTTGAGGCGCAGCAGGTCGAGGGTTTCCTCGGTCTCCGTCAGTCCCGGACTTTCCCACGACCGCGGCGGCTTGCCGGTGAATTGCGCGATGGTGTCGACCGCCCGCTTGATGGCATCCGCCTGGTTGTCAAGTTTGTGCATCGGCCCCTGAACGAAACCATGGCCCATGAATTCAAAGCCGACTTCGAGCGCGGCCGAAGCGACGCGGGGGTACGAGTGGCAGACGTGGGCGTTGATCGCCAGGGTCACCGGCATGTTGCGGTCGGTCAGCGCCTTGAACTGACGCCAGAAGCCGGCGCGCATGCCGTATTCGTGCCACGACCAGTTCGGCACATCCGGCAACAGCGGCTGTCCCATCGGCGGGCTCAGCACGGTTCGCGGCATGGCGTTCTCGATCCGCCACTCCTCGACATTGAGAATGACCCACACCGCGAGCTTCTTGCCGCCGGGCAGCCGAAGCTTCGGCCGGTCGACCTGCGCCTGATAGGGAATGCGATCGGTCAGAGCCACGGCGTCCTCCAAGGTGAATCGAGCGGATTATCCCGCGGCGCTGGAGCGGATCGAGCCGGTATTGACGAGCGGCATCACCTTCTCGGCCATCAGGATCATCGACTGGCGACCGAGCTCGCGGTCCTTCCAGTCCTTGCCCGCATACAGCAATGTGCCGAACTGGCCAACCTCGCTTTGGAAGGCCAGCAGCTGATCCGCGACACTGTCGGACGTCCCATGAATAATGAGCTTGTCGCAGATCATCTCCAGCGTCACTTCATCGTCGGGCTGGTCACGGCGGGTCTTGAACAGGTCGATGCGGCCGTTGTTCTTCAACTTGGTGAACAGCGACCGGTAGTAATAGACATAGGGCCCGTCGGGATCGGTGGCGTAGGCCTTGGCGGTCGCCGCGTCCTTGGCGACAAACACGCTCTTGGCGACGCGCCAGTTCGCAGGGTCGGCCGGGCGGCCGCCCCGTTCGCAGCCTTCGACGTATTTTGGCCAGTGGCTTTTCACCCAGGCCGGCATCAAGAAATTGGCCGAGATCGGATCCCAGCCGCGCGCCGCGGCCTCGGTGACGCCTTTCGAGAACGGCGCCACGGCGGTGACGACGATCGGCGGATGCGGCCGCTGCAGCGGGCGCGCAATAATGCCCTGGCCGATCTCCTCGATCAGGGTCTTCCGCGTCGAGATGTTCCAGTACTTGCCTTCGAGATTATACGGCGCCTCGCCGGCCCAGATCGCCAGCACCTGGTTGATCGATTCCAGAAACATTGCGTTGCGATCGGCGTCGAGATTGCCGAACATTTCCGCGTCCGACAGCAGGCCACCGGGGCTTATGCCGAAAATCAGACGGCCGTCGAGCATGTGGTCGAGCATCGCCATGGAGGCCGCGACAGTGGCCGGGTGGGTGTTCGGCATGTTGATCGTGCCGGTGCCGAGCCTGATCTTCCTGGTGGCGGCCGCGACCCATGCGATAAAGGCGATGCAGGAGGTGATGTTCTCGGCCTGGTCGGTGACGTGTTCGCCGACATAGGCTTCGGTAAATCCCAGTTCATCGGCGAGCAAGAACGCTTCGCGGTCCTCCTGCAGGGACGATCGCCAATCCTTGCCGAGAGGATGAATCGGCATCGTGAAGAATCCGAGATCCATTGCCGCTCCTTTCTGGCGCCGCGTGAGGACCGAACCGTCCGTTGTCGATACCATTACGACAAGTCCGGAAGACCCGTCATCAGAAATAATCGTTCGATAAACAAGCTTGACCTTTGGAGGTCGTCGCCGTCTAATCCAACGAAAAATAGGCCAAGGGGATCCGGGGGAGGCCACGCCGAATGAAAGCCGCGGCTTTCACTTACGCACGCGCAACCAGCGTCGTGAATGCGCTGGAGTTGCTCGAAGCGCATGGTGACAGGGCGAAGGTGCTGTCGGGCGGCCAGAGCCTGATGCCCGCGATGAATCTGCGCTTGATCTCACCCGAGCTGATCGTCGATATAGGCGAGCTTGCCGAACTGCGCGGTATTGCGGTGACCGGCGGTATCGTCAGGATCGGCGCGCTGACTCGTCATGTCGACCTCCTGAAATCACCGGAAATAGCGCTGTACGCGCCGCTATTGACCGAAGCGATTGCCCATGTCGCGCATCCCGCGATCCGCAACCGCGGCACGCTAGGCGGCAGTCTCGCCCATGCCGATCCGGCTTCTGAACTGCCGGCCTGCATGGTCGCGCTGAAGGCGACTATTGTCGTGCGCGGTCCGTCCGGTGAACGGCGGCTTGCGGCGGAGGACTTCTTCAAGGGAATCTATGAGACCGACCTGTCGGCGCAGGAGTTGCTGATATCAGTTGAACTGCCGGTGGTGGGCGAGAATTCCGTACATTTCTTCCACGAATTCGCCCGGCGGCACGGCGACTACGCCATTGCTGGTCTGGCGGCGCAGGCGGTCGTGGAAGATAATGTCTTCGCGGACCTTCGGCTGGTATTCTTTGCCGTTGGCGACCGCCCGGTGTCGGCCAAGGCCGCAACAAAGCTGCTCAAGGTTACCATCACCCCCGCGGTGCTGGCAGCGGCTACCACGGCGCTCGGCGAAGAGCTCGACCCGCAGGATGACCAGCAGGCGTCCGCCTCCATGCGCCGGCACCTTGCAAAAGTGTTGTTGGCGCGAGGCACATCCGCGATGCTGGGCCGACCCGATCTCGATGCCGGGGGGCGTGTGTGACGGCTCCCATGCCAATCTCGCTCGAGGTGAACGGCGAGCGCGTCGACGCGCACGTTCTGCCGCGTCTCAATCTGGCGGATTTCCTGCGGGAACAACTGCAGCTGACCGGAACGCATGTCGGTTGCGAGCACGGGGTCTGCGGCGCCTGCACGGTGCGGGTGAACGGGGAGATCGTTCGCTCCTGCCTGATGCTGGCGGTGCAGACGCATGGCGCATCCGTCCAGACCATCGAGGGATTGTCCGACAGCGGCGAGGTCGCAGACCTGCAGGCCGCCTTTCGCGATCGCAATGCCTTGCAGTGCGGGTTCTGCACGCCGGGCATGCTGATGGCCGCGCAGGATCTGCTGACGCAGCAGGCTGCACCGGACCGGGAGCAGATTCGCGAGCACCTTTCCGGCAACTACTGCCGCTGCACCGGCTACCAGGCCATTATCGACGCCGTCGAAACCACGGCGCCGGCGCGTGGGAGAGGCGCGGCATGACCCTTACGACATCGGGTCCCGAAGTCCTCTCTGAACTCGATCGGCCGAACTCTTATATCGGCAAGTCGGTGCCGCGGCCCAACCTCGACCGGCTGATGCAGGGACGTGGGCTTTACGTCAGCGATATGGAACTGCCCCGCATGGGACATGTGGTGTTCCTGCGCTCGCCGCATGCGCATGCGAAGATCGCCGGCATCGATACCGCCGCGGCGAGAAGCTTGCCCGGTGTCATCGCCGTCGTGACGGGTAAAGAGCTTGCCGCCGTCATCACGCCGTGGGTAGGCGTGCTCTCGCACCTGAAGGGGCTCAAATCTGCCCCGCAGCACGCCATTGCCATCGATCGTGTCTGCTGGCAGGGCGAGGCCGTCGCCGCCATCGTAGCAACCAGTCGCGCCGTGGCGGAGGACGCCGCGGAAATGATCCGGGTCGAGTACGAGGCGCTGGAGGCGGTGACGGACATGCGCACCGCGCTCGATCCGGCCACGCCGGTGATTCATCCCTCGCTCGGCGACAACCTGGCCTTCGAGCGCAACCTCGATGCCGGCGAGGTCGATGCGGCGTTCGCCGGGTCCGATGCGGTGGTGGAAGCCGATTTCATCTTCGGGCGGCACACCGGCGTGACACTGGAGCCGCGCTCCGTGGTCGCCGACTGGAATGCCGCCGAGGCGAGGCTGACGATCTATCAAGGCACCCAGGCGCCGCACATGGTGCAGAACATTGCCGCGCTCCATCTCGGGCTGGAGGAATCGCAGGTTCGCGTGGTCTGCAAGGACGTCGGCGGCTCCTTCGGCATCAAGGTCCACATCTATGCCGACGAAATGGCCACCTATGCACTGTCGAAGCTGCTGCGCCGGCCGGTCAAATTCGTCGCGGACCGGGTCGAAAGTTTCAATACCGATATCCATGCCCGCGACCACCGCTGCCGGGGAAAGATCGGCGTCAAGCGCGACGGCAGCATCACGGCATTCGAGATCGACGATCTCACCGGCATCGGGCCTTATTCGATGTATCCGCGCACCAGCGCCATCGAAGCCAACCAGGTGGTCAATCTGGTAGGCGGTCCCTATGTGACCAGGAATTATCGCGCGCGGGCTCGCGTCGTGTTCCAGAACAAGAACGTGATGTGCCAGTATCGCGCGGTCGGTCATCCCATCGCCTGCTCGGTGACAGAAGGCCTGGTTGATCTGGCGGCAGCCAAAATCGGCATGGATCCGGTGGAAATCCGCCGCCGCAACCTGATTGCCGATGACGCCTACCCCTGCGCGTCGCCCTCGGGTCTGCAGTTTGAACTGCTGTCGCATCACGCCGCGATGAACAAGCTGATGAAGATGATGGAATACGGCGCGTTGCGCGCCGAGCAGGCGACGTTGCGAGCCAGTAACATTCATCGTGGCATCGGCATTGCGAGCTTCATCGAAGTCACCAATCCCAGTGCAGCGTTCTATGGAGTGGGGGGCGCGAAGATATCCTCGCAAGACGGCGTCGCGGTACGGCTGGACGCGCAGGGCTCGGTGATCTGCCAGACCAGCATTACCGAACAGGGGCAGGGCTCGGAATCGCTCACCGCGCAGATCGTCGGCAGCGTACTCGGCGTCTCGATGGAGCGCGTCCGCGTCGTTCTGGGCGATACCGACAACACGCCCTATGGCGGCGGCACCTGGGCCTCGCGCGGCGCCGGCATCGGCGGCGAGGCCGCACTCCAGGCAGCGAAGATTCTACGCAGGAATATCCTGGATGTCGCCGCCGCCATCCTGCAATCCTCGCCGGCCGAGCTCGACATCGCAGACAATGCGATCGTGAATGCCGGCGATGGTGCAAAGCGCATGGAGCTGCGCGAACTCGCCAGGATCGTCTATTTCCGCCCCGACACCTTGCCGCCGGGTATCCAGCCCGAGCTGATGGCGACCCGCCACTTCGTGCCGCGGGAATATCCGTTTGCGTTCACCAATGGCGTGCAGGCCTCATGGCTGGAAGTCGACACCGACACCGGCTTCGTTAGGCTCCTGAAGCATTGGGTCGTCGAGGACTGCGGCACCCTCATCAATCCGCAACTGGTCGACGAGCAGATCCGGGGCGGCGTGGTGCAGGGGCTTGGTGCGGCGTTGTTCGAGAAGTGCGTTTACGATGAGCGCGGGCAGCTGACCAACGCCAACATGGCCGATTATCTGGTGCCGATGTCCGGTGAAATGCCCGATATCGATGTCGGCCACGTGGTGTCGCCGACGGCGGAGACGGAGCTTGGCGCAAAGGGCGCGGGCGAGGCCGGCACGGCGGGGGCCGCCGCGGCAGTGGCGAACGCGGTGAACGATGCGCTCAGGCCGTTCGGGGCCGTGATCACCGAGATTCCGCTGACGCCGCAGGTTATCCTGACGGCGCTGGGGCGAATTTAGTGCGCAACGAGTCAGGCGCGATTACTCGGCCGCGACGCCGGTAAGCGCTCCTGCCTGACGCGCCGTCACCACCACCTTGATGGCATCCTCGACCCGATCCCGGGCGTAACGGAGCGCCGTGGGGAGGTCATCAAGCGCAAACGTATGGGTATGAATCTTGGTAGCATCAAACCGCTTTTCCGCCATCAGCGCCATCGCCCGCCGCGTTGCGCTGCGGCCTTCGCCCCTGATGCCGTAAATGTAGATGTTATTCTTCACCAGATGGGCCAGGTCGGTCGTGACCGGATCATGCGGAAAGGCCGCCAGGCAGATCTTTCCGCCGCGATTGGCCATGTGGATGGCCTGGTTCACCGTGGCCTCGGTGCCGGCGCACTCGATCACATAGTCTGCACCGATCCCGCCGGTGAGCTGCCTGACGACATCGACGGCGTTTTCATCGGCGACATTGATGACGCGGTCCGCGCCCAGCCCGCTGCCGATCGCGAGGCGCTTGTTGCGCGTTCCCGTCAGGATCACGGGGCTCGCGCCGAGCGCCTTGGCCACGGCCACCGCGAGCAGTCCGATCGGACCGGGGCCGATGACCACGACGCTTTCACCGGCTACCAGTCCGCCGAGTTCGGTCAGGCCGTACATCGATGTTCCGGCCGTCACGACCAGCGTGGCTTCCGCATCGCTCATCGTGTCGGGCACCCGCGCCAGGGTGTTGATGTGATTGACCGCGTATTCGGCGAACCCGCCGTCGGTCGTGAAACCGTTGGCGCGGTGTCCCTTGTCGGGCTTTCCGTAGTTGAGGCACGAGGTGTACATGCCCTGGCGGCAGCGCTTGCACTGACCGCAGCCGGCATGGATTTCCACGCTGACGCGTTCGCCGATGGCGAACTCGTCGACGGCGGGTCCGAGGGCCGCGACCGTGCCCATATATTCATGACCCGGCGTAAAGTTCTTGTTGAAGGGAAGCCCGCCCTGGATGCTCGCCGGCGACCCGCCGTGGATGATTTCAAGGTCGGTGGCGCAGATTGCAACGGCGTCGATACGGACCAGAACTTCGGCGCGCCCTGGCACCGGGGTTGGTTTGTCACGGAGGAGGAGTTCGTCGGGGTTTCCCAGCACCCACGCCTTCATCTGCGCAGGCACGGAAAATTCGGGCGATGTCGTAACGCCGGCAGGATCGTACATTGGAGTGCTCCCCATCTGTGACGTCGGAGGTTACCGGGCCGACAAAATACTGCAAAGGGGGCGGGTAACGCTTTGTGACGGCGGAAGCGTTGCTTGCTGCGCGCCGAGGGCATGCGTCATCAGTTATTTGCGTCAACGCGGGAGCGCTTTTCGTCCTCAAACAGGCGGCGGCGTGAACACGCTAGTGCCGTCGTTCCGGCTTGGTGATGGTCTGCCTGACCTCGGTGCCGCAGTCGGAACACTCGTAGATGAAGTCGATCTTCGCCATGCTCCAGTGCGGCTCGACTTCCCTTACGAACATCGGGAGCAGCCCGATACAGCCGGGGCAGATGATCGGTGCGGTCTCGGCATCGTGGTGCTGAATATAGGCTGGCATGTCGGCTCTCCTCACGGCGGAAGCACGGTAGATTCAACCCCGAGGTAACCTACCGCGTCGTTCGAAAGCTCATCATCAACTCTTGCGAACGGACAAGGAACGGCCACACATTCCCGGAGCGTGTGGCATTGAGGTAACATCCAAATCCGCCGGGGATGTCATGCAGATTGTCCTGGTGCAGACCGATTCTCGCTTCGATCAAGCCGGTTCATGCTTCCTGAGATCGCGGGCGTGATCGAAACGGCTGGCCTGCGGATCGGCGTCAGCCCGCGGGATCTCGGGAACCGCTGCCTCCGCGAGGATTTCCGCCGTGACATCTTCGACTGAGGCGTCGGCAATTTCGTGAATGAAGCTTATGTTGTCGTATTCGCCCGATGCCACACGCGAGATGACTTCACGCCGGGTGATTTCGGGATCGACGATCGCCTCGCGCCCACGCCGCCCGTAGTCGATCATCACGACGAAATACTGCATGGCCCCTCACGCCCCGCGCCGACTGCGGCAATGGTTGGGGTGCAAGTATTTCTGAAAATCGGAATGAAGTCAAGTTAAAAATTCTGTAAATCGGAAGTAAGGCCTTGGGCGCCGCAGTCTGGCCCGGCGCCGGCGCGAATCACGAAAGGCGGCTCCATCGATCTGGAGGGTTCCGTTACTTCTCGTGCGAGCGCCCTCTTGCTGCTTTGCGCGCCCGGGCGGCGGCCTTGGCCCGCAGGCGTTCGATCTGGCCCCTTGGCAGGGTGACGTAGATCTCGCCGATCCATTCCAGCTTCACCCCGTTGATCGCCTTGGCGTTGAAGCTGGTGAGATTGACCTGGTTGGCGGATTTGCCGCGCTCGATGGTTTTCAGGTAGCGCTCGCCGGTTTTGAGCCGCACCACGGCCTCTTCGCCGAAAAAGCTCGAGACCGGATGCCGCTGTTCTTTGAAAACCACGATAATATCGCCGTTTTCGTATTTCGGCAGCATGGAATCGCCGGATACCTCGAAGGCGATGGTTTCCTCGGCAATCGGGAAGGGCAGTTCGACCTCGCCGAGGCCTTCCGGCGGCACCTGCTCGTGTTCCGGCTCGATTACGGCGCCGGCGCCGACCCGGCCCATGATTGGCACCGAATTTAGGTGGAGGTAGTCGATAATCAGGGGAATTTCGGACGCCTTGATCAGGCGTATCCCGGACAGGATTTCCGAGACAGCTCCCGGGCGCACGCCCATTGCATCCGCCAGACCGCCCTTGGACTTGCCCGTTTTCTTCAGCGCCCGCTCTATCAGATCAACATCCAGCATACCGCACCCCCAGTGTCCAACGCCCCTATACTTTCCGAATTTCAGAACTATTGCAATTCCGATTATCGGAAATAAGGCTTGACATTGAATTCGGTATATCGGAAATTGTGCGGGACCTCAGGGCGGCCCCTGATCCGCGCCGCCAGCATCCGGGAGAAAAAGACCATGCAGATCAACTGGCCACCCGAACATTGCGATGCGTTGCGGGAATGCCTTGCCAAAGGCATGTCCTTTGCGGAAGCCGCGGGTGCGATCAACGCCAGATTCGATGCCGCCTATTCCCGCAATGCCACAATCGGGCGCGCGAAACGGATGGGGCTCGCGGCCCTCGACAGGCCGAAGCGGCTGTCGAGGGCGCCGCAAGAGTCAAAACCGCCTCGTTATGACAAAAATTGCCGGCCCGCAGCCGAATCGAAGCCGGAGCTGCCGGCGGCCGAACGACCGCACCGCGTCAGGCTCCGCTGCGTCCAGATCCTGCCGCGACATTTGTCGGTCGTAGAGCTGGAGGCCGGCGACTGCCGGTATCCCTATGGTGGCGATACCGACGGCGAAGGCATCACGTTCTGCGGTCATCCGCAACGCGAGGGCTCGAGCTACTGCCTCGGGCATTTCAACCTGACCCGCGGCCCCGGCACGCCTTCGGAACGGGCGGCCATCCCGGTGGCCCTGAGACTAGTGGCGGCGGCATGACGGTGATGGCGCATCCAGTCATCGTCGCAGGTCGATCCGCATGATCGCAGTTCAAATCCCAACCAATGGAGAAGTGAAGCATGGCACGGACGAAACGCAGAAGGCCGCACGATCCCGCAAAGGTACACGACCGGCGATCTCGGGATCTGCCGCGTAATGCGGAAGTGACCGCAGTAGAAGTGGACGACCCCCTCGGCATGGAGCCGGGCGACAAGATCGTCACCCTGCGTTCGATTCGTAACGATCCGCTGGGCCGCATGCATTCGCATCGTCATGTCGACGAGGCGCAATATCAGGGCGGGCGGGCCTTTCAGGCCGATTGGGAAAAGGCCGAGCGCGGGCCACAGGCGGTCGATCCGACCAGGGAATATGTCGATGGCGGTCAGATGCGGGAACCGATCACGGAAGGCCAGCGCAAGGCAGTGCTGCGGCTGAATCGAGCGCAACGCGAACTCGGCGCCGACGGTTCGGCACTGGTGCACGAGATTCTGATCCAGGGCATGTCTATGGAACAGGTCGGGGAGCGGCGCGGATTGCGTGCCCAACGCTGGAATGACTATTTCGCACGCAGGTTTCGGGAATGTCTCGACCGGTTGGCATTGATGTACGGATTCGCGACGGAGCGGCAATAGTGTGCACCGCAACTTCGCGAAACCTCTTGCCCGAATAGTGCGGCCGTCGTGCTGCCTTCGGGTCCGCCAAATTCCTTTCCCGGAGGCATAGGTCAAAATTGGCTTCCATCGCGGCCTTCTCTTGCATACGCTAGGTTTTTGCAGGCATGCTGCAAAGCGATTGTCGCCAGTCGCGAGCGCCCAAAATCCCGACGAAAAGGGATGGGCATTACGGGAGGGAAGCCAATGAAACGCAGAACAGTACTCGCCGGGCTCGGGGCAACGGCCGTTGCCGGCGTGCTCGGCATGCCATCGATCCTGAAGGCGCAGGCGCCCGTTACGCTGAACGGTGCGGTGCAATTCAACGACGATCACGCCTTCACCAAGGCGCTGGTCAGGTTCGAAGAACTGGTGAAGAAATACTACGGCAAGCCGGTCAATTTCACGCTGCACAAGAATTCATCGCTCGGTCTCGAGAAGCAGTATTTCGAGTACATGTCCCAGGGCAAGGCGGTCGACTACGGCATCGTTTCGCCGGCTCACATGTCGACCTTCGCCAAGGCGGCCCCCTTCATCGATGCTCCCTTCGTATTCAAGGGCATCGACCACATGAACAAGGTCGTAGCAGCGAACATCCTGGCGCCGATCGCCGACGAAGTCGCCGGCAAGGCCGAGGTGGTACTGATCGGCTATGCCGGGGGCGGCATCCGCAATATCTTCGCCAACAAGCCGCTCAAGAACCTGGCCGATATCAAGGGCCTCAAGGTGCGCGTGCAGGGCGCGCCGATCTGGTCGAAGACATTCGCGGCCGCCGGCATGTCTCCGACGGTTATTGCCTACAATGAGGTCTACAACGCCATCCAGAATGGCGTGATCGCCGCCGGCGAGAATGAGGCCGCCGGGGTCGAGGCGATGAAATTCTACGAAGTCGCGCCGCATCTCAATCTCACCCAGCATGCGGTGTCGATCCGCCCGATCTGCTTCTCGGTGAAGACGCTCAAGACCTTACCCAAGGAATTGCAGGACGCGATCATGAAGGCCGGCAAGGAGGCCGGCGATTTCGGCCGGCAACTCGAGTCGAGCGAGGAAGTCATCAAGCTCGATGCGCTGGAGAAGGCCGGCAAGCTCAAGCGGGTTCCGTTCGAGGAACGCGACGCCATGAAGAAGCTTACCGATCCCGTGATGGCCACCTATGCCAAGGAGATCGGCGCCGAAGCCATCTTTGAAAAGATCAACGTCGCCTGAACCGGAAATCGCTGAACGAGATTCCGGGGCAAGCCTCGCGGCTTGCCCCGCTTGATAACTGGATCTGCGCGGGGGCCAATGACCGAAATACCGATGCCATCCAACCCGTCGCCGTGGCGACGCGTGACGGCAGGCTATGCCAAATTGCTGGAAATCCTGCTGGCAGCCTGCGTCGGTATCCTGATCATTCCCGTCACGCTGCAAATCATCTCGCGCTATACCCCCTTCATTCCGTCCTACATCTGGACCGAGGAGATGGCGCGGTTTCTGTTCGTATGGACCATCATGATCGGGGCGATGGTCGGCGTCAGGGAAGCTCAGCATTTCGAAGTCGATGTGTGGCCCGATTTGTCGCGGCGCTCGGAGGCCGCGGTACGGATACTGTCGCGGCTCGGCATCCTGGCGCTGGCGCTGGTGTTCGTGTGGGCGGGCATCGAGTTCACGCGGTTTGCCTGGAATCGAACTTCGGAGCTGGCCGACCTGCCGCTCTGGGTGATCCACGTTGCGTGGCCGGTGGCGGGCTTCACCTGGATCGCGTTCGCGGGCGAACAGATCGTCGATGAAGCGCGGATCCTGTTCGGGGCTGCACGATGAGTGGCAGCGTTCTTTCCGCCGGGCAGGCCGCAATGGTGCTGTTCGGTACCTTCGTGGCGCTGCTCATCATCCGTGTGCCGGTCGCCTTCGCGCTCGGACTCGCATGCCTGCCGATCCTGCTGATCGAGCCGCGGCTGTCGATGATGATGCTCGCGCAGGAAACCTTCAATGCCTACAACTCCTTCATCCTGCTGTCGGTGCCGTTCTTTCTGCTGACGGCAAACCTGATGAGCATCGGTGGCATTACCGACCGGCTGGTGGCGCTTTCGCGCTCGATGGTCGGGCATTGGCCGGGATCGCTGGCGCAGATCAACGTCGTGCTGTCGGTGTTCTTCGCCGGCATCTCCGGTTCCTCGACCGCCGATGCGGCGAGCCAGTCGAAGATCTTCATCGAAGCCCAGACCAAGGAGGGGTACGACCTCTCATTCTCGATCGCCATTACCGCGGTGTCGGCGGTACTTGCGGTTATCATTCCGCCGTCGATCCTGATGATCGTGTGGGGCGGCCTGATTTCGACCTCGATCGCCGCGATGTATCTGGCCGGCATCGTGCCGGGATTGCTGATCGCAGGTGCGCAGGTCGCGACGGTCCACCTTTATGCGGTACGGCGTGGCTATCCGACCTATCCGAAATCCACCTGGAGCGAGATGTGGCGTTCGGTCGGACGCTCGATTCCGGCACTGATAACGCCGTTCATTATCGTCGGCGGCATCCTGCTTGGCTGGTTCACGGCGACCGAGTCCGCGTGCGTCGCAGTGCTGTATTCCGTGATGCTGTCGACCTTCTTTTACCGGGAAACCGGCGCCAGGGAGCTTTACAAGGCCTTGCTCGACACCGGACGGTTGGCCGGAGTCGCGCTGTTCTGCATCGGTACAGCCAGCGCGTTCGGCTGGTTGCTGGCCTACTACAAGATACCACAAGCGCTGCTGGAGAATGTCTCAACCTGGGGCATGGGTCCGATCGCGGCAGGTTTCTTTATCTCCTTCTGTTTTCTGGTTGTCGGCTGCTTTCTCGATGCGATTCCAGCGATCGTGATCGTCGGCACTGTGCTGGAGCCGCTGGCCAGGTCGGTCGACCTGCACCCGGTGCAGTTTGCGATCATCTCGATCGTTTCGCTGGCCTTCGGACTGGTGACGCCGCCATATGGCCTGTGCCTCTTGATCGCGTGCTCGATCGCGGGCGTGCGGCTGCGCTATGCGCTCAAGGACACGGTGATCATGCTGATACCGATGCTGCTGGTGCTGGCAGCGCTGATCATCTGGCCGGACGTGTCGCTGTTCCTGCCGCGCCTGATCGTTCCGGATATGCTGAAATAGCCGCGCTCGGCGGGGCCCCGGCCGGGATAGCATCGATGGGCTTGCGGCGAAGACGCGGGAGCGGGGCATCCATGCGCCAGGGTTGATTGCGCAGCCATGCGCGCTCGGGCTATCAATCGCCGCTCTTTGAAATCATCCAGGACAGACCGAATGACCGCTAGACCGCAACTACCGGACCGTACGCCACGCGCGAAGGACGTGCCGACCGCACTTGACGGGCTGCTGGTGGTCGATTTCACCCGCGTTGTCGCCGGGCCGGCCTGCACGCAGACGCTTGCGGATTTCGGCGCCGAGGTCATCAAGATCGAGAATCCGGATGGCGGCGACGATACGCGCAGTTATGAGCATGCCGATCTCGCCGGGGAGAGTGCCGCCTTTATCAGCTTGAATCGCAACAAGCGCGGCATCGTTCTCGATTTCACCAACCCGGCGGCGTGCGAGGTTGCGCGCGAATTGATCGCGCGGGCGGACGTGGTGGTGGAGAATTTCTCCGCCAGCGTGATGAAGAAGTATGGCCTCGACTATGCGTCGGTGGCGCCGGCCAATCCCCGGCTGGTCTATTGTTCGATTTCGGCTTACGGCCGCCAGGGACCGTTTGCATCCCGTCCCGGCTTTGACCCGATCACGCAGGCCGAGAGCGGTTTCATGTCGCTGAACGGCTTTCCGGATGGGCCGCCGGTGCGAACCGGACCGCCGGCGATCGATATGGTGACGGGCATGTCGGCCTGCAACGCCATCCTGCTGGCACTGTTGGCCCGCGACCGGCTCGGTCGCGGCCAGCAGGTTGAGGTCGCGTTGTTCGACGTGGCCTTGGGGATGACAGGATTTTACGGCATGGCCCATTTGATGACCGGCGAGAATTTCGCCCGGCAGGGCAATTCACCGAACGGGTCTCCTTCGGTCGGGCTCTACGATGCCGCCGACGCGCCGTTTTACATCGCCTGCGCCAATGACCGGCTGTATCGCCGCCTGGTCGTTGACGTGCTCGGCCGGCCCGATCTCGCCAGCGGCGAATTCGCCGATCGACGTTCGCGAACGGCCAACAAGGATAGGTTGCGCGCGATCCTCAACGAGATTTTTGCTGGGGACAGCCGCGAAAGCTGGGTGACGAAGATGAAGTCGGCCAATATCCCGGTCGGCTATCTTCGCACGATCGAGGAGGCCTTCAATTCGCCGGAAGTGCGCCAGCGCCATCGCGTCAGCCAGATCCCGCACCGGCTTGCGGGCACCGTCCCCCATATCGAGCAGCCCATCAGCCTCGGCCTGACACCGGTCGCGGATCCCATCGCAGCACCGATGCTGGGCGAGCACACCAGGGAGGTCCTGCGCAAGACGCTCGGCTACGACGACGCCCGCATCGCCGCGCTGGCCGAGAAGGGGGCATTCGGGGCCATGCGAAACTTCGGCTGACCGGCGGCGGCCAACGGGCCGGTGCGGTTCGAAGCGAGAAGGGGGGCGCCATCAAGCGACCCCTGATGTGCAATTTGGAACATGCCGATCCGCTCGCGTGCCACGCCGGAACCCGACCTGGCACGGTTTTGGCCATTTAGGGTGTTTTTCAGCCCTCAGTTTGGCTTGCCGCGCGAGTTGTTCCTTGGCATACTTTCAACTTCGTCGGGTTCGGCTCGGTCAATCTCCAGCCGAGCCATCCGAAGTATCAATGTAGCGGTAGTCAAGCCGAGACGCTCTGCCTCCTGTGCTGCCGTATCGACCTTTCGGGCCAAGCCCTCACGTTTGCCTGGATATGTCATTCCTGTTCCTCATCGAAGGTGCGAGATGAACGATCCCACATTTGTTGCAGAGCTACAGAAGAGGCTCGGAGCTCCATCGAGCGAAACTGTCGAAAGCCTGCGGCTGTTGAAGGCCTTTCTCAAACTTGCACCCGGCCAGCGTTTTGAGATCATCGAACTGGTCGAACGCCTCGCTGCCGAGCCTGCCGGCAGCGATCCTTCATTGTCTTGAAGCGCCTCGTTTTCCCGCACTCGTCGCATTCGTTGCTGTGACGGGATTGGCGGCGGGTGGAAGCATCGCGATCGCGTAGATCACTTCATCCAGCGCCTCGGATTGGTGCCGTGTGCCGGCGGGCAGCAGGATGGTGTCGCCAGGGCGGCAGATGCGCTCGCCGCCATCCCATTCGAATTTCAGCGCGCCCTTGATGATCATCAGGATCTCATCCACCGGGTGGGTGTGGAAATGGTGCACCTTGCCGGCGGCATCGCGCTGTAATTCGACGCTGCCCTGTTCGGGCAACAACGCCACGATGGCGGGGTCGATCGAGAATTCCGTCCTGGTACCAGCGATGAACCGGGTCATGCCGCTTGCTCCCTGTCTTTGGCTGGAGGGGTCTTGTTCTGCGCGAGCTTGGCAAACGGACATTTCGCCTCGGTATGGTTGTCGTCCGCCAGGAAGTACTGTTGGTATTCGCGTCCATGGGGGACCCCGTAGCGTCCAAGCAGCGGCGAGGGGCTGGTGCCGTCGTACGGAATGAGCCGCTTGCGCACTTCGGCGAACGCAGCCGCTGCGGCCTTTTCCGTTCCCAGGATCTTTTCAAACACCCAGCGTGGCTGAAACGTCAGCGTGAAGGCGCTGCAGCGGCGGCTTTGCCGCATCACATGCGCGGGCGTACTGCACACCACGAAGATCGGTTCACCCGCGAACGAAAATTCCCACATCGGATGGTCGATTTGTTCAGGGATGGTGTCCGGCCACGGACTCTTGTCCAGCTGCGCCAGCTGATCGAGGGTATGCCACATCTTCCGGTGATACGCGTCCAGCGTCTGCACCGGCCGCGGCCGGGTGAACACGATCAGCGACGTGTTTGGCCCGTGCGAGCGGGATTCGGCCACGAACAGCGCGAGCTGCGCGCCGAGAACTTCGACGTCGTAGGGATCGAGAAACAGGTAGCGCAACTGATCCTGCCGGTAGCCGGCGACGCCAAACACGCAGGGAAAGGGTCTCGCCTCACTGCTCATTTGCGCTTCGAACTCGGAGAAGATCACGCTTTGCCACGTGCTCACCGCGTGGCTCGATGCGACTTCGTCCCTTCTCAAATACAATCGCGACATTCTGTCCCCTTCCCATTTAATGCGGCTAACGAGCTGTCAATTGGCTCCTCATCAACAGCGGACCGGCAATGCCCGGCAGTGACATGAGCAGCAGAATTCCAATCAGCGCGCTGTAGCCGGCATCACCGACCGAGCCGGCTCCGGACTCGACCCCGATCCCCGCAAGCTGACTAACGCCAACCATGGCGAACCCGATTGCGGGCTGCGAAACGCCAGCGAAAATACCCGCAGCCGTCGTGTTGACCGATGCGCCGACGCCAATCAGATCGGCGGTGTAGAGCTTCTTGGTGCATTTCAGCACCAGCGGCACGGTCCCGCCGGCGACCAGTCCGAGCACCGAGAAAATGACCGTGACATACAGAAAGCCCAGCGCATGGGCGACCGGAGGCAGCAGCGCCGCGATCAGCAGCATCCGCAGCAGGCAGATGCGGATCAGGGCGGTATCGAGCGCCGCAGCCGCTCGGTCCGCCATATGGCCGAGAAAGATCGAGCCGATCGCGTTGCCGACCATGAAGGTGAGCAGCGGCGTGCTGGCGGCCGCCGGGGAAATATTGAAGAAATGCGCCACCATCGGAACTCCCCATACGCCCGACAGCGTCGTCACCACGGCGAAGTGGGACGCAAAGGTCATGGCGCATCCCCAGTTCGCCAATCGCGCCAGCGATTGCCGGCTGGCGGCGAATACGTCCCTCAAGGTCTTGGTGCCAGCCGACACTGGATCCGGCTTGAGCGCGACGGCGGCAAAGGCAAGGTTCGCCACCCCGACGCAGGCGATGAAGACAAAACAGGCGCGCCAGCCGAAGCCTGTAACCGCCGCGGCCAGCGGTGTCGTTGCCAGCACGCCGCCGACATAGCCCGAGACCTGCGAGATGCCCGACATCATGCCGAACCGCTCGTCCTTGAAACTGAGCGCGACAAGTTTCAAGAGTGCGGTGAAGACCAGCGCATCACCGCAGGCAATGATCAGTCTGGCGGCAAAAACGTCGAGCAGGGTCGGCGCCAGCGCGAATGCCGCACTGCCGAGCGAAGATGCTGCCATGCTGCATAGCACCACGCGCTTGACGCCAAAGCGATCGACCAGAATACCCGCCGGAATCTGCATCAAGGTGTAGCCCCAGAAGTAGCTTGAGGCGAGCATCGCGACGCCCGCGGCGTCGGTAGAGAAGTCGGCCATGAAATCCAGGCTGACCGATTGCGGTGATACCCGCTGCAGGAACGCAATCGCGTAGGCGGTGGCCACCGCCGCCCAAGCCAGATAGGCGCGCTCCGTCGGGCGTACGACGGGAGCGAACATGGCCTGTCGTTCTGTCAGCGCCATCAGACTCTCACCATGCCGACGGAGAACAATGCGTCCGCCGAGTCCGGGATGATGCGCTGCATCGCTTCATCAACTTGCGACGCCGCGCCGCGATAGGCTTGACGGTGATGTTTGATGTGCCCGTAAGCGCCGCGCATGATCATGCCGGGTATTTCGAGGCGCGTGCCGGGATAGAGCAAGGTGCACATCTCAACGCAGGCGGTCTGCAGCGCGGCGTCCTGGGCGCCGCCGAGCAGCGAGGGTGTAACGTTCTCGCAGATCCTGGCATTCGCGGCCCACACGATGGGATTGCGCGTCCGCCATCCATAGAAGATGCCGGCATCCGCGCTGTCAGCAGTGCCGGAAGACCTCAGGATCTCCGTGGTGAAAAAACCGTAGAGGCCGCGGCCCTGATGGACCGGAAGCACCTCGGTGCCGCTGCGATAGATGGCCGGTCGGCCTGCGATCCGCAGCTTGCGATAGACCGAAAACGCCACCAGTCCGGAAGCGTCGTAGACCAGAATGAGGCTGAATTTTCTGTCGAACGGGGAGGAGGCAAGCGTCCAATGCGGCTCCGTCGCCTGCCAGTTGACGGCGATGATGTTGTTCATCGCATCCATCAATGGCCGCTGTTCGGAGGGACTGACCCGGGTTGCATCGGGGAAACTGTAGACTGCGTAATCGGACCAGGGCGATTTGATGGTTCCGTATTGGCGGCGCAGCTCTCGCGACATGTCCGATACCTCAGCTATCCCAGCGAGCTATACAGGCGGGCCTCGAATGGCTTAAAGGACAATATGCCCTCGAAATCTGCCAAACCCCGGCGGCCGGAGCCGCGCGAAAAAGCCGCCACAAGGCGCGTGGCGATCGTCGCGTTTCCCGGCGTGACCTTGCTCGATATTTCAGGTCCGGCGCAGGTGTTCGCGGAATTGCAGGAGATCGAATTGCCCGGCGCGAGCTACTCGCTGTCGTACCTCTCGACATCAGGCGGATTGGTGCCGACCGACGTCGGGATGATGATCGATACCGCCCCGATTTCCAGCATTCGACCCAACCAGGTCGATACGCTGCTGATCCCGGGCGGCCCGGGCATCTGGGCGCTGCGGCAGGAAGCGGTTCTGATGGAATGGATTTCGGAGGTGCTGCCCAGGGCCCGGCGCGTGGCGTCCGTCTGTCTCGGAGCGTTCGCTCTGGCCTGGACCGGCGCACTGGATGGAAAACGAGCCGCGACGCATTGGCGCTATTGTCCACGACTGGCGGAGGGCTTTCCTCAAATCCGCGTTGAGCCGAATGCGATCTTTGTCAAGGATGGGCGGGTCTGGACTTCGGCCGGCGTCAGCGCCGGCATAGATCTGGCGCTCGCCATGATCGAGGAGGATTTTGGCCATACCACCGCGCTCGACATCGCGCGCCGGCTGGTGGTGTTTCTCAAGCGCCCCGGTGGCCAAAGCCAGTTCTCAACGGTGCTGGCAGCCCAGGCTTCCGACGTCGAGGGGCGTTTCAGCGCGCTGCACGCCTGGATCATCGAAAATATCGCAGGCGATCTCAAGGTCGAGACACTCGCCGAAAAAGCCGGCATGACGCCTCGAACCTTTGCGCGCGCCTATACCAGCCGCACCGGAATGACGCCGGCCAGTGGGGTCGAGGCGCTGCGCGTGGAGACCGCGCGACTGCTGCTGGAAAGCAGCGAAGTCCGTGGCGTGGTGGATGTGGCGCGGCGGGCAGGGTTCGGCGATGACGAACGGATGCGGCGGGCGTTCATTCGGCACCTGGGCATATCGCCTTCGGAGTATCGAAGCCGGTTTTCGGGCTGAGCAAAAGATCCGCAGAGGCGGAAAAAAGCCGCAAGAGCCTGCTGCCAGAAAGACCCGGTGCTGAAAATCCGATCATGTTGATTCAGAGCAATGCTTGCGATCGAAATAGCACGCATGAGCTTGGTCGTTCGGAGTTCAGAAACTGGAGATACCATGAGAATATCAGACATCAACTGCAAGTTCTGTGGATCGTCGTACCTGGTGGCCGAGTCAACCACAGCTCTCGGTAGTCCGCGTAACGAAAACTGCGCAATTTGCGGCAATCTCCTGGCTTCCTGGCAGGAGCCGAAGTTGAGGGCATGCCGTCTCGAAGTGTGCCCGGAACTCAGGCATCACCACGTCCAGCCCTTTCCTGTGCCCTGACGAAACGCCTAGGGCGAGTAGGACCGGTGCATTTCGGCCGATATCGCCCCCTGCAGCAGGCGAACGAAAAAAGTCGGCGCTCGACGGGACCTGATTCGAGTGTCGTGATCGTGCTCGCTTTGCGATAGCCGTCGACTGTCACACTGTTGTCATCAAACGCAGTGAGATGCCGGTCCTGCGGGCGGACTGTTCTTTGTGAGGCGCAATACCTGCGAGAAATTTTCCGTTGCAATTGTCTTTATTGTTGGATGTCAGGACTGCGACAATCATCACATTTGCTCGCTAGGATCAGCTGCGATCGCATGCACAAAAAGGAGACCCCACGTGTTCTCTCTGGCCGGCAAGAAAGCGCTTGTGATTGGCATCGCCAACCAGGAGTCGATTGCGTACGGCTGCGCGGAGGCATTTCACGCACAAGGCGCCGACCTCGCAATTACCTATCAGAACGACAAGGCAACCCAATTTGTGCGTCCTCTCGCGGAGGCGCTCGGCGCCAGCATCGTCTCGCCGCTGGATGTGAGAGAGGATGGCGAGTTCGGCCGCGTTTTCGATGAAATACGGCAGCGCTGGGGTCGCATCGACATCTGCCTGCACTCCATCGCCTTCTGCCCGAAGCAGGATCTCCAGTCGCGCGTCGTGGATTGCTCGCGCAGCGGCTTTGCGACCGCGATGGATATTTCGGTCTACTCCTTCATTCGCATGGTGCGCCGCGCCGAACCGCTGATGACCAAAGGCGGCACCTGCATGACCGTTTCGTTCTTTGGCGCCGAAAAGGTGGTCGAACATTACAACATCATGGGTCCGGTAAAAGCCGCGCTGGAATCAGCGGCCAAGTACATGGCCGTGGAATTGGGTTCGAAGAAGATCCGCGTTCACGCACTGTCGCCGGGGCCGCTCAAGACCCGCGCCGCGTCCGGTATCGGCCATTTCGACGAGCTCATGAACCGGGCCGCCGAACGCGCACCGACCCATCAACTCGCGACCATCAGGGATGTCGGCGCCTATGCCGCGTTTCTCGCCAGCGGCGAGGCGGCCAACGTCACTGGCGGCATCCACTACATCGACGGCGGCTACCACATTGTAGGATGAGCAATATGACGAACACCGACTTGTTTGTGAAAAGCCAGCAAGCCTGCCTACAGCAGATGAGGGACACCTGGAGCCACGCGTCGCAGCAACTGCCGATGCTGAACGAACTCGGCAAGCACCATGGCGAGACGATCCGCCGCAACCAGGTTGATGCGGCGCGGGCTCGCGCGGAGTCCCTGCAAGAATTGCTGCCGCAACTGGCGACCCCAAAGGCAGCGTTGGAATTTTCCGAGTACATCAGCGATTTCGGTCAGCGCTGGATATTATTTCTGGACACGCTGTGCCGGCGCGGAGACGCGGCGATTGCCCGCGAGAAGCTTGGCTCGACGCCTGTTCTCGCGTTTGACTACGACATGGTCGTTGACGGCCGCAAGCTGGAGCGGCCGGTCAATTACGCACTAGTACGGATTCGGCCCCAGCAAGGTATGATGCCGCCGCGCGAGGACGGGCGCCCGTGGGTCATCATCGATCCTCGAGCCGGTCACGGCAGCGGCATAGGCGGTTTCAAGAGCGAATCCGAGGTCGGTGTTGCGCTGAAGGACGGCCACCCGGTCTATTTCGTTATCTTCTATCGCGACCCCGAGCCCGGCCAAACCCTGGCGGATGTCTGCGCGGCCGAGGCAACGTTCCTGCGCGAGGTGCATGCGCTCCATCCGCGCAGCCCGAAACCTCTGGTGACAGGAAATTGCCAGGGCGGCTGGGCGGCGATGATTCTGGCGGCTACCCATCCAGATCTGATGGGGCCGGTGGTGATCGCCGGTGCACCGCTGTCCTATTGGGCCGGCGAAAAGGGATACAATCCTCTTCGTTACTTCGGCGGCATCGTCGGTGGTGCAGTTCCGGCCCTTATCACCTGCGACCTTGGCGGCGGCAAATTCGACGGCGCCAACCTGGTGCAGAATTTTGAGCAACTCAATCCGGGCAAGACCTGGTTTCGCAAGAATTTCGATCTGTTCGCCAATGTCGACCAGGAGGCCGAACGCTTCCTCGAATTCGAACGCTGGTGGTCCGGTTTTTACCTGATGAACGAGAGCGAAATTCGCTGGATTGTCGAGAACCTTTTCGTCGGCAACAAGCTCACCCGCGGTGAAGCCGTCCTCGACGACGGAACGCCGATCGACCTCAAGCGCATCAAGGCTCCGATCGTTGTATTCGCCTCGCATGGCGACAACATCACGCCGCCGCAGCAGGCGCTGAACTGGATATCCGATCTCTACGCTTCCACCAAGGAACTGGAGGCGCATGGCCATGTCATCATCTACACGCTTCACGAAAGTGTCGGTCACCTCGGCATCTTCGTCTCGGCACAGGTCGCCAACAAGGAGCACGAGCAGATCCGATCCGTGGTCAAGACCATTGAGGCGATGGCGCCCGGTCTTTACGAGATGTTGATCTCCCGGGACGAGCAGGGGCAGTACACCGTCGATTTCGAGGCGCGTACCATCGATCATATCCTGGCGCTCGGAGATGCCCGTGAAGAGGAGGTGGAGTTCGCCGCAGTCGCAAAACTATCGGAATGGGCGACGAAGACTTATGAACTGACCTGGCAGCCGATCATCCGCTCGATGGTCACCCCGGAACTCGCCGAGCTCCGCAAGAAGAACCATCCGATGCGTCAGCAGCGTCATTTCTTCTCGCGCGAGAATCCGCTGTTTTCCAGCATCGACGAGCACGCGGCGGAGACCCGCGCGGCGCGCACGCCTGCCGCCAGGGACAATCCGTTCGTCCAGTTCGAGCAGATTTGCGCCGACTGGGTCGAACATAGCTGGGATTTGTTCCGCGATACCCGCGATGCCGGAATCGAACTCACTTTTCATGCGCTCTACGGTACGCCCTGGATGAGGCAGATCGGTGCGTCCGTGCATGCCAGACCTGCGCTGCACGACATCCGCAAATTCCCGCATGTGCAGGAGGCGATCGCAAGAACCAAAGCAGGTGGCTACGCCGAAGGCATCGTCCGCATGCTGATCCTGCTCTCGCGCACGCGCGGCGCGGTCCGCCGTGACCGTCTCGAGCGCTCGAACCGGCTGCTGCACTCACGACCGCCCTTCAGTTCGATGACGCCCGAATCCCGCGCTCACACGATCTACGAGCAATCGCTGATCATCGAATTCGCCGGCGATGAGGCGATCACTGCGCTGGCCGATTTGCTGAAGGACCCGGTCGACCGCTATCGTGCCCTGAACCTGGTGCTCGACGTCGCCGGCCCGATTGAGCAGATGGATGCGCCGACCATCGGCATGTTCAAGCGGTTCCAGTCGGCGCTTCTCACCATGGCGCACGACTGGCACGAGCCAGTCGGCGCCCCGGACCCCGCGACGGACGAAATTCCCGGCGGGCCGGGCAACATAGCCGATAACGTCCAATCGCATGACGGCAATCCATCCGGCGCGCGGGAGACCGCGGCATGATGCGTGAGAACAGGCTCTATGACGAACTCAAGGTTGGCGACAGCGCCTCGATCAAGCGGGTTTGCACTGGCAACGACTTCTACATTTTTGCGCATGCTTCGGGCAATCTGAACCCGCTGCATCTGCCCGCCGACGACCGCGAGATCCCCGCCGAGGCTATTGCACCATCGATGTGGATCGGCGCGCTTGTGTCCGCGGTGCTGGGCAACATCCTGCCTGGTGCTGGCACGCTGTACAAGTCGCAGACCTTCAGGTTCTTCGATCGCGTCCACGTCGGCGACGAACTGATCATCAAGGTCACGGTGCTCGACAAACTGGCGGACGGGGTGGTGGTGCTCGATACGCTGGTTACCGGACGCGGTGGTGACCGCATCGCGGAAGGCGTGGCGGAGGTGCTGGCGCCGACCCGCAAGGTGCGTATCGACGATGACCGCCTGCCCGAACTGTTGGTGCAGCGGCATCGCCATTTCGACGGATTACTTCTGGCCTGCAAGGGGCTCGATCCGATTCGGACGGCGGTCGTGGTGCCGGAAGACAAGGTCTCGCTCGGCGGCGCCTTGCTCGCCGCGCAACACGGCATCATCAAGCCGATCCTGATCGGATCAGCGCAGGTCATCAACGCGATCGCCAGCCAGATTGGCGCAGATATCACGTGCGTCGAAGTCCTTGACGTGCCCGGCCACAGTGCGGCGGCCGCCGCAGCCGTCGAACTCGCTCGCATGGGAAAAGCCGATGCGATCATGAAGGGATCCCTGCATACCGACGAGTTACTCCACCACGTGGTCAAGCACAAAGGAGGCTTGCGTACCCACCGGCGGCTGAGCCATGTCTTCGTCATGGACGTGCCGGGCCTCGATCACGTGCTGCTGGTTTCCGACGCCGCCATCAACATCGCGCCGGATCTCGAAGCCAAGGTCGATATCACCCAGAGCGCGATTGACGTTGCGCTGGCGCTTGGGATCGTCAAGCCCAAGGTCGGCATTCTTTCGGCCGTGGAGACGGTCAATCCCAAAATCCCCTCGACTATCGATGCCGCCGTGTTGTCGAAAATGGCCGAACGCGGGCAGATCAAGGGAGCAATCGTCGACGGTCCGCTCGCCATGGACAATGCCATCGATGTTGAAGCCGCCAGGAGCAAGGGGATTACCTCGCTGGTCGCGGGCCATGCGGACATCCTGATCGTACCCAATCTCGAAGCCGGCAACATGCTCGCCAAGGAACTTACGTTTGTGGCCCATGCGGAAGCTGCGGGCATCGCGCTTGGTGCCACCGTTCCGATCATTTTGACCAGCCGTGCCGACGGCGAGAAAGCGCGACTCGCATCCTGCGCGATTGCGGCCCTGTATCGCGCGTGGCAGCGCGGTGGCGAGGAACGTCCGCCCCGTGTCGCGGAGGCGGCCGAGTGACGCGGCATATCCTCACGCTCAACGCGGGTTCATCTTCGATCAAGTTCGGCCTGTTCAACTACGAGACCGATCTCGAGGAGCGCCTGCGCGGCCAGGTCGAGGGCCTCGGCTCCATGCCGCGGCTGCAGGTGGAAAGCGGCGGGAAGCTATCGGTCGACGAACTGCTCGGTGCGACCGAGGTCATCGACCACGCCTCCGCGCTCAGGGCTGCATTTAGATTTGTTGAACGAGGCTTCGGCGAGTTGTCGGTTGCGGCGGTCGGGCATCGCGTCGTACACGGCGGTATCGATTTCAGCGAGTCGATTGTGCTCGACGGAGAAAATCTCGCCATGCTGGCACGGCTCGACCCGCTCGCGCCGCTGCACCAGCCGCATAACATTTCCGGCGTCCGCGCCGCCCGTGACGCCTTTCCCGAGGCGCTGCAGGTCGCCTGTTTCGACACAGCTTTCCATCGCGCCCATCCCTGGGTCAACGACACCTATGCCTTGCCGCGCGAACTCTATGAACAAGGCATTCGGCGCTATGGGTTTCATGGGCTGTCCTACGAATACGTCACGGAGCGATTGCGTGAAGTCGCGCCGCTGCATGCGGCGGGACGGGTTGTCGTCGCCCATCTCGGCAACGGCGCCTCGATGTGCGCCATCCGCGACGGTCAGAGCGTCGGTTCGAGCATGGGGTTCACCGCACTCGACGGCCTGCCGATGGGCACGCGTTGCGGCCAACTCGATCCCGGCGTCGTGCTCTACATGATCGATGAGATGGGCATGACGACCCGGGAGATCACAGACCTGCTGTATCGTCGTTCCGGGCTCAAGGGCATGTCCGGCTTGTCGCAGGACATGCGTCAGCTAGAGGCGGCCGCGACACTGGAGGCGCGACAGGCCATTGAATACTTCGTGTCCCGGACCCGTCGAGAACTCGGCGCGATGGTGGCGGTCCTGTCGGGGCTCGATGCCCTCGTGTTTTGCGGCGGTATCGGAGAGAATGCGTGGCGAATCCGGGAGCGTATTTGTCAGGATTTCGAGTGGCTCGGTATCGAACTGGACGAAATGCGCAACCAGGCCGGTGGGATGATCGTCTCCTCGGAGCGCTCGCGGGTACGCGTCCTCGTCATCCCGACCAATGAAGAAAGGATGATTGCGCGACACACGGCGCGCCTGCTTGAAATGGCACAAGGCGCACCGGCCCGAACGTGATCGCCGGTCCGGAACGATGGCCAGGAAAGATGGTCGGCAGCCTCAAAATCCCGGCTCACGGGTAGCATTCTCTCTCCATCTGCGGCTAGAGTATCCGGAAAAGGGAGCGAAACACCATGAATGACGGGACGCCTATTGAGCCGATAGTCGCCGAACTCGGCGCGAGCGGCGAAGAGTACCAGAACCTTCACGAATTCGTCCGCAGGGCGCGGGCGAATCTCAATCAGAATGCCTGGGATTATATTGTCGGGGCCGCCGAGACCGAGACCACCATGCGCCGGAACCGCATGGCGCTGGACGAGATCGCATTTCGCCCGCGCGTGCTGCGCAACGTCACCAAGGTCGATGCGTCCGTCGAATTGTTCGGCCGCAGGTTGCGATTGCCGGTCGTGCTGGCACCGGTCGGCGCGCTCGAGATCTTTGATCCCGGCGCAGGTGCCTCCGTCGCGCGGGGGGCCGGTACATTTGGCGCCGCGCATATGCTGAGTTCGGTGTCGGAGCCTGGCCTCGAGGGGGTCGCCGAGGCCGCGCCGGGTGCCCTGCGCATGTTTCAGCTCTACGTTCGCGGCAATGACGCTTTCGTCGAGGATTGTGTCGGTCGCGCGATTGCGGGCGGATATTCGGCCTTCTGCCTCACCGTCGATACCGCGCACTACAGCCGGCGCGAACGTGACATCGCCAAGCGCTACGTCCGTGCCAGCCGGGTTCGCGCCACCGGCGGCGACTTCCAGAAGGGACTGGAGTGGCGGACCGTGAAACTGATCAAGGACAAATTCAAGATCCCGCTGGTGATCAAGGGGATCGCGACCGCAGAAGACGCGACCATTGCGGTCGATCATGGGGTCGAGTGGATCTACGTGTCGAACCACGGCGGGCGTCAGCTGGACCATGGCCGTGGTGCCATGCAGGTACTGCCGGAGATCGTTGCTGCGGTCGGCGGCCGGGCAAAAATCATGGTCGACGGTTCGTTCTGTCGCGGCACCGACATTGTCAAGGCGATCGCGATGGGCGCCGATCTCGTCGGCATCGGCCGGCTGCAATGCTGGGCGCTTGCGGCTGCCGGCGAGGCCGGAGTGGTGCGCATGCTGGAACTGCTCGAGGACGAGGTACTGCGGTGTCTGGGACTGCTCGGCGTGACGAGTTTCGCCCAACTCGACAAGTCCTATCTACACCCGGCGACGCCGACCAATCTGCCCCACGTGTTTAGCGCATTCCCGCTGCTGGATATCGAGCCATACCGTTATTGACGGCGGGCGGCGCCGGGGTGTTACCGGATCGCAGATCTTCGAACAGACCTGCCTGAGGCGATCTTTGCCAGGCGGGTTCTTCTTCGCGCGCTTCATTCATGGAACCCGGTGGCATCGAACTGCGTTGACCGCTTGAAATGTTTCCCCCGGAAAAAGGTGATGTCGCGATGCCCAAGGAAAATGATCTGGAAGGTGTGCAGGATCAAGGCGGCAAGCATGGTGGGCAGAAGGGTATGCCAAAGCCGGAACTGCCTCCAGCCGGCGCGAAGGATCAGGGTATCGTTCGCGACGAGCGGGGACAGGAGCAGCCGCGGGACAAGAAGCGCGCGCAGCAAGTCAGCCAGACGGATTCGGTCCGCCGATAGGTGCAAGTCCCCGGCGATGCGGGGCTTGGGCACCGCATCCTGCAGTCCCCATCTTCTACGCGTTCTCGCAGCCTACTCCAGCGCCGCCAGCCCCGCCTGGGTCACCACGGGGGCGTCATCCTTCATCTCGACAAAACCCAGGTCAATCAGCGTCCGCAGATCGTCGTCCCTCAGCGGCGTCAGTCCGAGCCGATTGGCTAGGATGTCGCGTAAAGCCCAGCGAAGGCCAATGGCCCTTTCGAGATCAAAATCCGCAAGAGGTCTTTCCATCCTGGTGGAAATGAATGACCCGCCGATCGGTTCCGCCAAGAAGACGGGGCGAGCCCGGCAAGCCGTTCGCGCTGTTCACCGCGGCAGAGCCAAACTCTGCAAAGACGCCGCTGCGGAAATGTGGTAATTCTCAGTCCAAACCGGAGGATGGCGGCATGATTGAACCGAAATTGGAAGTCCCGGCCGAATTGCGCGAACTGGCCGAAAAAACCATCGACCAGGCGGAAAAGGCCTTCGGGATGTTTTTCGATGCTGCGGGCAAGTCCATGGCGACCGTTCCAAGTCCGGGCACGGAGATGTCCAGGCAGGCGCTATCGTTCACCGAACAGAACATGAAGGCTGCGTTCGATCATGCGCGAAAACTGGTTCATGCGACCGATCTCCAGGAGGCGATGCGAATTCAATCGGAATTCCTGAGGAGCCAGTTCACCAATGCCGGCGAACATATGCGACAGATCACCGGCGGGGTAATGTCGGCTGCCAAGGATGCGTCGAAAGGCAAGTTCTGACCGCGCCGGCCAATCCTGGCCTGACACGCTCAGCCGAATCGAACGCGGATTTCATCAAGCGCAATTCCGGCTGGCGCGGCGCTCCACACCTCGCCGGCGGCCACCGGCATGGCCCTCGTCAAGGTGCCGGTGCAGATGATCTCGCCTGCGGCAAGCGGTGGATTGAACGGGGCGCTCGCCAGCAGTCCCACAAGGTGGCGCAGCGCCGAGAGCGGGCCACCCAGCACGTTGTCGGCATGGCCCCGGTCGATCAGCCGGCCGTCGCAATTCAGCTCGATCTGGAACGCCGGCAGTGCCCGTTGCCATTCCGCTGCGCGCGGCGCAAACGGGTGGCGCGGCCCGATCAGGAGTGCCCCGTGCAGCCCGTTGGCGACAATCGTATCAGCCGCTGAAAATTTCCACCCCGGAAAGATCGACTGCACGATCTCGAAGCCGAGCGCGACCCATTCGATGCACGACGACAACGCCTTCTCGTCCATCTGTGCCGAGGGAGTGGCCGAAAGGCCGAACACGATTTCGGGCTCGATGCGTGGTTCGGAAAATGCGGCCAAGGGCAGCGTATCGCGGGCCGTGAGATCGTGCAGGCTACGGTCGAACACATACCCCCAGATCGGAGCATAGACGCCATACTCCGGCCAGATCGTGCGATTGGTGAAACCGATTTTGCGCCCTATCACTTTGGCGCCGCCTGTCTCGTACAATTGCCGAACCCGCGGCGTCAGGCGGTAGGCGCCATCAACGCTGAGGCCGCCGGGCCTTGAGGAGAAGGGGGCAATCTGCCGGGAGCCGACCAGCGAGGCAAAGGCTTCGTCCGCAATGGATTTTTGAGCTTGGGTACTCTCGTCCTGATCCATTGGCGGCAGCTCCCTCTTTCCCGAACCCGGCTTTTGCCGGCGGTTGCTTCTGGCTGATGGCGGGCACCGCTTGTCCGCAGCCCCTCTTTGGCCATAGGACTACGCCGCCCGCCGGTGCCAATGCAATGGGCCTGATAATCAGCTAGATTGATCACCGGCGGGGGCATTCATGGCAGAAATCACCCATTTTGTTGCACTGGCTTTCGATCTCATTGATGGCGAGCTTATTCCCGGCGAATCCATTGATTGCGCAAATCCCGCGCTCGCGATCCTGACGGCGCAAGGACAGTGGAAACTGTTCGGTCACGCCGGGGCCGTAGCGTTCAGCCGTAGCAGCGATTTCGAACGAGGAAAATTCAACCGCAGGCATGTGCTGCGGCGGTTTGGGCAGGTGCCCGACGAATACGCAAACGAGGAGGAGGACCGATGATCTCCTCATTTGTCGCCGCGGCGCTTGCTCGGTCGATCACAGTAGTGCTGGGGCGGGGATTGTCGGGCCGGGGTTCGCCTCCCGTCGTGCCGATGTCCGGGTTATGCGGTCTGCCGCGTGCCGGGCTTGGACAGTCAGGGCCTACGGCGTTGACGTCCTGGACGGATCCGTTATCGCGGCGCGAATTCCAGTCAATACGGAATTGAAATGCTTGTCGCGTTCCCGATCGAAGCGCTGCTGATGGGCACGAAAAGCGGCTACCCGGCCTTCAATCTCCTCGCGAATGACGCTCCGGGCAACGGGTGGCTTGGGCGGCGTTACCTCGGCTTCTACCGGCGATTCGAGGTGCTCAAACTCGATCACGGAGGAAGAGCGGGTTTCTGTCCGCACATCAGCCTCCGGCTTCTTCTTACCGGCGACAGATTCCACAAATGCCATCGTTTGCGCGATTAGCAGATCGCGCTCCATTACCCACTTCATCACACACCTCAGCTACCTTCAATTTCAGCAAAAAACGGTCGATGAATCAAGGCAGTTCTTTGCGCAGGAGGCCTGCAAGCGGCGCCTTCGGGGCGGAATTGAAGGCCGCCACCGTCAACGGACGCTGACAAATGCGCCCCACAGTGCCGCGAGAATGGCGCCCGCCAGAACGTAAGCGGGACTACGGCAGAACGTGCTGCCGTATCGGCACATTTCGACGCCGACTGTGCCAATTTCCTGATGGCCGGCGGCATAAAACAGGGCGGACAAGATGGCCAGCACGGCGGCTACAAAATACATGGGGCTTCCTCGGAACAGCATTCCTTGGCCGAGTCTGCGGAATGGCTCCGCGCACGAGCCGCATATTGTGCGGCCAATGTTTAAATAGCCCTGACATTAAATCTTGGAATTTTCGCGCAAAATTACTTCAAAAGAGCAATAAATTGTCCGGGGCAGGGGAGTTTCGGACAATGCCGTCTCGACCGAATGGCTGCAGTCGGAGCGCCCACCGTCCTGTGTCCGGTCCGCATACAGGCATCGCGCCTGCGCTCTTTCCGGACAGAAAGAGTTGGATGCTCATTTCAGCCGAATTGCGCGGTCACCGGTCAACGAGAACTTGCGAATAAAGGCCAGTGGAGTGGAAACCCGCAGGTGCCTCCGATCGGATCAGCCGTGGCAACTGCAAACCGTATCGGGCTGCGCCCGCAGCCCGCTCAGCGCCGGGATCCGGCCGCCGGGTTTCCCAATCGGGCGCAACGGCGTCTAGAGCTATTTGTTTGCTTTGAATGGGCACCGCCCCGCAGTATACCTCCCGAGCAGTTGGAGGACATTCGAATGGCAAGGGCCGCGCACGTCCGGTCGGTCCGTCGCGTTGCGTTCGCCGGGTTGGTGTTGACTTGTTCTTCCGGCCTCGCTTTGGGCAAGGATGCCGATGAGGGCGCCGATGAACCGAAAAAAGCCGCTTCGTCGCCGAATCTCTACCTGGACCTGAGGACGAACTACGGCACCTTTCCCGCAGGCTCGCTGTCGGTCGGCTTCGGCGGCTTCGGATTCGCGGGCCATCCGGCGTTGTCGGCCCTCGCGAGCTATTCGAGATTTTCGAACCTCGGGACGCCCCCGGCCTTCTCGTCGCCGTCCAGCCAGAGCATCGGGCTCGACGTGCCGCTCACGATCGATCTCAACGATCGTGTTTCGGTGTATGGCGGCTTCAGTGCCAGTGCCTCGCGGACCGACTTGTCCGACTGGTCGGCGTTCACGATCAACAGCTGGAATGTCGGCTTCCAGGCCGATGTCTATCAGCAGAACGGCGGATCGATCCCGACGATTACCCTGCAGTCGACACTGACCCTGCCGGTGCCGCACGCCACGCTGCCCACGACGTCGCTCAATACCATTCTTGAATTCGACTACGCGCTGAATGCCGACGAAACCCGCGGGCTACTGGCTGGCGTGCAGCATACCGGCGTTGCGGTGGACTCCGGCTTTGTCAGGATCAACCCGAATGTCGTCGGCTATGTCGGCGGCTACTATCAGTGGGACAACAACTGGAAGTTCACCGGCCGCGTCGGCGTTCAATCGTTCGGCGGCGCGCAGCTTCTCAACCGGACGCCGTTTGAGCCTTTCACCCAGCCGATCGTCAGGCTCGACCTCGACCGGATGGATGACGACGACAATCGTCTGTTCGGGATAACGGCAGTGATCTCGTGGGTGCCGAAGCCGTCCTATCAATTGACGGTGCGAACGCCGCTTTACCTTGTGAAGAACTAGCGGGCTTTTCCGAGCGTCAAAAAAGGTTTTGACACGTCGGGCAAATCACCGGCATCATTCACCATCGCGACAAGTGAGCCCGCACCGGGGAACCGGCTGCGAGCTTTCTGAATCGGGCGATCATTGCCGCCACATTTCCCTTGTGCCGCCGTATTTTCGCTGTCCCGTTGCCCGTGCTGGGCTTAAGGACATCGCGATGAAAAAATGGCTTGTGGGCGCACTGATCGCGGCTTCATTTTTCTCGTTTGCGGCAAGGGCACAGGAGCGGGCCGGGAGCGCGGCGCTGGGCGCAGTTTCTGGCGCCGTGGTGCTGGGACCCGTCGGCGCGGTAGCAGGTGCGTTCATCGGATACACCGCGGGGCCCTCGATCGCGCGCTCCTGGGGGATGCAGCGATCTTCACCGCGGTCCCGCGCAAGGCATGCAACACAATCCGGCCCCGCACCCCAGCGACAGGCGACCGCCGTGCCAGGTTCGCCGCCAGTCGTCAGGACTTCGCCTCTTCCCATGCAGAGAGCCGCGCCGCCACCGGTTCAGGGGTTTGAATAGAGCAAGGGTGGCTGAAGCGGGGCGTGACAAGACATTTGACACGTCGGGCAAATCACCGGCACATTGTCATCATCGCAAGAATTAAAACGCCCGCGCCGGGAAACCGGCCGCGGGCTTTTTGATCCGATTTCCCTAATCGGACGGCCGGCCGCTCGTCATGGCGCCACATTCTCCCATGCAACGCTGCCAGAAGCTTCGCAAGCGGGCCGCGGCCCGACCTTGCAGCAAGTCCTCTGCACAAAATATCCTGAGCTTATCCGCAATAGGCAGCGCTGGAAGTGCACGAAATGCCCTCGGCGAAATGTGAAGAATCGAGGCGCTGGATGCTTTGACGATCGGGGGCAAACCCTAAAGCCCGGCTCTGCGGAGAAAATACTCACCCGGCTTGATGCTTCACGTCTTTGGAGTAAAAATGGTTTCCTTTGCGCCGTGGCAATCGGCAGGCGTTGAAGCGGCTTCGATGAAGCAAAAGAGCGTGCCGTGTGGATATTCAATGATTTGATCTATCTCGCTGGGTACACATTGGCGCGGCTTGTTCTGCCGCTCCTTTCGTTTGGGAAGATATATGTTGAGCCCCTAACTACTCCCCAAAAAAGATTCAATGCGCTCGGCTACAGGTTCGACGACAGCGGGCGAATAGAGGTATCAGCGGCGATCGCCGGTTTCATCGGATTCATCCTCTTCTTGACGGCTTTTTTTGTGTTTTTCCTGTTGATTCAACCTGCTGCGTAAAAAACGACTGGCCCAGGAACGCCTGCGCGCGTGACCTCCTACAGGGATATGCAGCGCATAGGACGAGCGTCACAGAGCGCTCGTCAACGGGTATATTTTATGCCGGGCGTAGCCCGCTCTTGAGATCATTTTTGTCAGTTTTAATGGAGGCCACCGATGTGGGGTCCTTTTGCCAAACAAGTTGCAAAGAAGGTTGCCAGGAAATTCTCAGCAAGAGGGGCTGCCGAGGATTTTGCAGCAGGCGAGATTGCCGATGAATTCTTTATTAATGAGCTAGGTAAGCCAGAGGCATACGTCGATCGTATTAGAAAAGAACTTCAGCTGCCTGAGCGTGCAGACGCGTTGCTTCGTTACAATTCAAATCCCGCCTACTGGAAGAAACTGTACGGTGACGATCCACTAAATTCGCCAAATCGTCCTGTTCCTCGAGAGGCGTTGCCTCCCCCGAAGGGCGGCAGCTATCGAGACGCTCCGTCAAGCAGCGATCCCGTGTATCGTGGCTTTCCGCTGCTTCCGGATTTTCATTACCAGGTTCAGATGCCCAGCCCTGTAGATTCTTTCGACACCCGGTTCAGAAAATGGGACTCGATCGCGAATCCTCCGGCTTCCTTCGACGACCGCTTTGGAGGGTGGGGTTCCGCTCCGGTCGCCGATCCGCCAGATTCGTTCAACGACCGCTTTAGAGGGCGGGGCTCCGATCCGCGAGACTCGTTCAACGAACGCTTTGGAAATTGGGGTTCCGTCCCTGTCGCCGGTTCCGTCGATACCCGCTCTCCGGTTTTGCGCGAACTGGAGAGGTACCGGCGATCAGAGGCTCCCGATGGCCAAGCGCCGACTTCGGTACGAGGAATGCCTACGCCAGCATTCCAACCTGATGCGGTATACTCCTCAGCCGGCGGCTTTTTTGGGAATTTTCCGCGCGATGAGGCCGATGCGAGGCCGCCGACGCGTGGCCTCGGCGCGGCAGAAATTTCGAACGATGAAATCAAGTATATCGATGTACTGAACCATGCGGCGGGCGGACCGGGGTCTGCCAGGTATCAGCTGCGAAGGGTCAGCTCGGCTTTTCCCGACATTACGCTACGTGATCTGAACCAGCCTGCGTCCCGGCCGCCGGATGACGAGCAGGAGCAAGCCGATATGCAAGCGCTGGAAGCGAAGTTCTTGAGCTCGGGCAATATCAACGACGGGGAGGCGCTGTACAACGCCCGCAAACTCATCCGGCGCAGAGGGGCGGATTGGCCGGAAATTTGACACGTCGGGCAAATCACCGGCATATCTTCATCATCGCAAGAATTCAAAAGCCCGCGCCGGGAAACCGGCCGCGGGCTTTTTCAATCCGAACTTCCTGAATCGGACGGCCGGCCGCTCGTCATGGCGCCACATTCTCCCATGCAACGCTGCCAGAAGCTTCGCAAGCGGGCCGCGGCCCGACCTTGCAGCAAGTCCTCTGCACAAAATATCCTGAGCTTATTCACGATAAGCCACGTTGAGGTGCACGAAATGTCCCGCGGAATCTGAAGAATTGAGGTGTTGGGTGCTTTGACGAGGGGGACGAATTGACCATCAAGACCGCGGTCAAGGCGGTTGTCTTGCTGGCCGTTTATGGAGCGGCTCTCGCCCTGGCGCTGCTCGCGTACGAGTCTTATCTTTACGGCAACGTCAGGACGATCGCCGTCTCGGATTTATCCGATCTCGACGAGGCGTTCGTGGTTGGCAGTGCGAGCCTTCGGGTGAGAAGCCGGGAGTTCACCAAGGTTTGTTTTGCCGGAGATTTTACGTATCCTCTGAAGGATGCCCGACAGTGGTTTGATCCGACTGATACGCAATTCACCGCAGCACTTCGGGCAGCTGGCGGGCCGGCTGATGCATACAATGACGATAATCATTCATCGATCGTTCTGTTATCGCATACGTCAGCTCTCATCCTGCAGCTGGACTTTCGCGAACGGTTATCGGTCGTGAATCACGGATGTGCGGACGTCGATGCCGGCGACATCGAACTAAGAAGTTACCAGACCAATTCCAGCCTGGAGTTCTATCTTCCAAACGCGACGTTGAAGTCGCCACGGAAGCCGCCCGCTACCTTGTGTGCAGAACGGCTCGAAAGGCTTGTCGAGTCGATCGACGAGGTGTTTGTCGAAGAGGTCAAGCTCACCCGTGCCCGTCTTTGGGCAGCGGTCAGAAGATACTTGCCGGCAACGGGCTGCAACGCTGATGAAGTCGTTTCGATTGCAAGAAGTTCGAGATTTTTCAAGCCGCCGATCAACGACACAGATTCCATAATCAGTTTTGAAAGCTCGGACATCGGAGTCGAATTTCATCTCGAAAAGGACGTGGGCAGAGTCAACAAGCCATCCGTCTTCTCAACCGGCGTTCCATCCTGGTGAATGATCAGTTTCCACCGACACCGGAGAAGTGATACCCATGACGGACAGGGTCTACGTTACCTACACGCCGACAACCTGATGAAATAATTGCGGAGGGCGATGATCTCGGCGCAAACCTTGCGCGAATGCGGACGTTCGCACATGCCCTCAACGGAGCCGGGTTCGCCTATCGTGGCGACCGCCAGAACAGCAATAGCTTCGCAGGGGCTGCCTTGCAGGCCGGAGAACTTCCGCGGGCGACCGGCGTGGCGCATGACCCCGCAGGGCCTCCCGGCGAGCTACTGGAATACTTTGCCCCTGGCTTGAACGAGCCATTGCGAGCTCCGATTGGTCCTCGCCGCGAGCCGGGCGACGTCGCGCGCGGTTGGTTCGACGATCGTTTCGGAAAATGGGGCTCTTCTCCAGCAGGCGCAGCCATACCACCTGGTGATCCGGATTCGTTCAACGGGCGGTTCGGAAACTGGGTGTCTGTCCCGGTCGGCAAACTCGGCGATGCCCAGTCTCCGGTCTTGCGCGCGCTGGAGAAATACAGGACGTCGGCCGCTCCAGATGGTTCGGTATTGACTTCAGTACCAGGACTGCCTGCAGCACTCGCGTTTCGGCCCGCTGGCACGGGCGGAGTGCTTGGCAAGTTCGTGGAGGATGGCGTGATCACCCCTGCGGGGACAGTGTCATCATCCTTGCCGGCGCTGCCGGGGCCCACGGCGCCAAATTTTGCGAACAAGGCTGCTTTCGACGATGGATCGGGAAATGCGTCGGGCGGGCCGGGGCCTGCCACGTATCCACAGTTGCGGAGGGTCAGCTCTGCTTTTTCCAACGTCACGCCGCGTGACCCTGAGCAGCTGGGAACGACGCCGGAGCCCGCCCCGCTGCGGGGGATATTCAGCGGTGAGCCAATATTGCCGCTTCCGCATGCGATATGGGGTTTGCCGGATCGATCCAGCGCATCTCCCAGTGCTGCCTGGTCCGGTTTTCTGGCCGGTCTTAGCCGGAGAAATCCAGCAGAGCTTCCGCCGGATGACAACCCACACGGATTTCATCGCGACGAGCGTGGGCGTCCCTGGTTCCTTTAAAGCCAGCGCCAGGCGCCGGATCGTCGGCTGCCTCCCGACTGGTGCCTCCAAGGTCAAAATTTCATCGGCAACTTTTCAACATATTTGACACGTCGGGCAAATCACCGGCATATCTTCATCATCGCAAGAATTCAAAAGCCCGCGCCGGGAAACCGGCCGCGGGCTTTTTCAATCCGAGTTTCCTGAATCGGACGGCGGCCGCACGTCATGGCGCCACATCATCCCTTGCACCGCTGCCAGAAACGTCGCAAGCGGGCCGCCGTCCGAACCTGTTGCCGAATTCTGCCTACGCGCGAACGTGCCGGTACGCGGCGTGGCGAAACCCACAGCTGTACGCGGCCTCCATTGTATGGAGATAAGGTTCGCGCCCGAAAATGATCGTTGAGGCGATCATGCCGCACATTTATTTCATACCTAGCAGGGTGGCCGTGATGACCGCTTCTCTGATCGCACTCGCCCTGGCAGGCCTCGTCGCCATCGTCGTGTGGGATGCGCTTGAGTAAGCGCGAATGATCATCCGGTTCGTGCCGCACCCGCAACACACGCCGAACGGATTTTCGAAGCTCGCTTTCGTTCAACGGCAAGGGCCGACGAGCCGTCGGGGATCATGCCGACATGTGGCCTCGCGAATATGTCCGGGCAGGTCTCAAAGGAATCCAGATCGAAGATGGCCAAGGCGGTTACTGACATTCGCTCGCGGGCACGCAGCCATACCCGGATGGCCCTCAGAGTTCTGGTCGGCATCATGCGATCGGAAGACGCTACACCGGCGGCGCGGGTGTCCGCGGCCAACGCCGTTCTGGATCGCGGTTGGGGCAAGGCGCCACAAGCAAACGAGAATGGCGACGAGGGCTTGCGGGAACGGATCGACATAATTGAGCGCATCATTGTCCACCCTGAAAATCCCAACAGCCAAAATCTTTGAGCCGCTGCTGGCGCCATCGCGCTACAAGGGCGCCTATGGCGGCCGCGGCTCGGGAAAATCCCATTTCTTCGGTGAGTTGCTGGTTGAGAGTTGCCAGGCCGAGCGCGGCACGCTGGCGGTGTGCATTCGCGAGGCGCAAAGGACGCTGACACAGTCGTCCAAGCGGCTGATCGAGAACAAGATCGCGGGTCTCGGCCTCGGCCATCAGTTCAAGGTCTTCAGCGACAAGATCGCGACGCCCGGCGACGGCGCCATCATTTTTCGGGGCCTGCAGGATCACACCGCCGAGTCGATAAAATCGCTGGAGGGATTCAGGATCGCCTGGATCGACGAGGCGCAAAACCTGAGCGCGCGAAGTCTGGCGCTGCTGCGCCCGACCATTCGCGCGGCAGGGTCAGAGCTGTGGGCCAGCTGGAATCCCCGTCGAAAATCCGACGCGATTGACGATTTCTTCCGGATCAGGCAGCCGGCGGGCGCGATCCTGGTCAACGCCAATTGGCGCGACAATCCGTGGTTTCCTGCCGTGCTGGAGGATGAACGCAAGACGGACCTCTCGCGCTATCCCGACCGTTACGACCACATCTGGGAAGGTGACTATGTGAGGATGTTCGAAGGCGCCTATTTTGCGCAGATGCTTTCCGAGGCGCGGACTCAAGGCCGGATCGGCAAGGTTTCGGCCGATCCGCTGCTGCCGCTGCGCGTCTTCATCGATATCGGCGGCTCCGGCGCCACGGCCGACGCCTTCACGATGTGGGTGGTTCAGTGGGTCGGACAGGAAATCCGCGTCCTCGACTATTACGAGAGCGTCGGCCAGGTGCTGGCGTTTCACGTCAACTGGCTGCGTTCACGCGGCTATGCCAGTGCGATCCTCTATCTGCCGCATGATGGCGTCAACCAGAACAACATCACCGGCAAGCGTTACGAAGATCATCTGCGCGAAGCCGGTTTTAGCGTCGAACCGCCGGTGAAAAACCAGGGCAGAGGTGCCGCGATGATGCGGGTCGAGGCGTTGCGAAGGCTGGGGCCGCAGATCTGGTGGAACGAGACGACGACCGAGCCCGGCCGCGACGCCATCGGCTTCTATCACGAACGCAAGGACGACGTTCGCAATGTCGGGCTCGGGCCGGAGCACGACTGGTCCAGCCATGCGGCGGACGCGCTTGGACTGATGGCGATCTGTTACGAAGAGCCGGGAAGGGCGGGGAGTTTCAACCGGACGATCCGGTATCGGGAGCAGGGGTGGGTGTGAGGTTTCGCGAAGTCCATGCCGGCCTTGCACAAAATATCCTGAAATGATCGTTGATCCCTCAGAGGCAAGTGCACCAAAAAATCGCGGCGTGATGAGAAAAAACGGCGTGGATCGCTGCAGCGGGATATGTCAGGGTTCCTCAACTTGAAGACGCATGTGCCTGCGGTATGGAGCTTGAGGGCGACGAATTCGCTGTCCGTTCCCGTGGGCCGGTTAGAGGGAGGCGAATGTGACGGATACCTGGCGGCATGTGAAGGGTTTCTGGCCGGATACTGGCAGCGAGCCGACTGTAAATTTTCGTGTGTTTGTGGCCGCCGCCCTGGTTCTGATTTCTGCGCTACCATGCGCGACAGAAGGTCGTGCACAGCGGGCCGAGCCGCCGCAAGTGCAAGTCAGCGCGGTCCCGAGGCTCGAGGCTTTGCCGCATAGTCCGATGCCGGCTGGTGACTTTGTGAAGTGGTGCGGCGAGAGAGCCGTCTATGAGGTCGGGCGGGGATACGAAATCTATGACGGAGGGACGAAAGCTTCTCCGCTTAGGTTTCCGATCAAATCCTCGTTACATTGCGGGTATGATGCCCAAAAGCTCGTTTTTGTCGACGAGGAAGCGGGGCTGGTATCGGAAGTCGATATTGCCGGCGGAGCCGTAACACGCACGCTGGCAACCTACGACAAGGGGCTCATATTCCAGCGACTTTCTTTCTCGCCTGATTTGAAAAGTGTCGCGAGCAGTGAGGCGCTCACGTTGGCCGCTGGCGTCAGTTTGAAAACCATTCATTTGAAGGCGTTGCGCAACGTGCGGTGGAGCCGTGATTCATCCAGATTTTTTGGAGTAACGAAACCTAAGGGTTCATCAAGCTCCGAAATGGTCGAGATATTCAATGGCCTCGGTCGAAGAATTGCATCGGGCCCGCTGCCGGCAGGCTTCTCGTTCAGGGACGGATGGTTCGCCAGTTCGCAGGCGCTGTACTTGCTTCTATATTTAAACCGCGACGAATTTGGCAGTGAAGTTGTTTTCAGATGCCCGATCGTAGGCTGGAAATGCGAGAGGATTGCAAGCAACGTGCTCGGAGCATCCATGGGCGGTGAAGGTATATTAGGCATCGTTAGTGCCATCGGCAAGTATTCTAATGACGGAGATTGGGAAACGTTTCCTCCATTATATTCCGTCGAAGTCCGAGACGGCAGCAGGCAGATGGTGGCCCGGCAAACGTTCAAGTCCGCCGAGCGCACCTCCCTAAGTCTGTCTGTGGCACCGTCGGGAATGAAGGCAATTTTGAAGTGGTCAGGAAAGTCCGGTCCGGGGTGTCCGCCCGAGATGCAGAAAAGCGCTTCTTGCGAGGATGGAATAATCATTGATTTGTCAGGAAGGCCTAAATGACGAAAGCTTATAATCCTGGATCCGGTTTCACAAAGAGTTCTAATTACGGCAGGCGAATTGATCCCATTACCGGAATCCCCGGCACGTTCCATTCTGGCCAGGATTTTCGTGCAAAGGCAGGGACGCCTATTCCGGCTGCTGCATCTGGAGTGGTGGTGTATTCCGGGTTCAATGAGGGCCTGGGCAATGTGGTGATCGTCAAGAATGATACCGGTAAGTATAGCTTGTACGGTCACATGCTGAACGGTGATCGGGTCGAACTCGGGCGGCGGATCTGGCAAGGAGATACGATTGGGCTCGTGGGAAGTACGGGCAAGCGCACGACGGGCAATCACCTGCATTATTCCGTAATTACCAGTAAGGCCGGCGAGAGTATCACGGGTAAAGATGGCGGAATCGGCCCTAAGCTGATTGAAGAGAATACGATAGATCCGGCGGATATGACGATTATGACCCCACGCCGCGTTACCAGAATGAGACAATGCGTGCCGCGCGAATACAGGCCCGTCAGCTCAATCCTCCAGGACTCTCGCCCGCCGACATAGATCGCTTTTATACCGAGACTGGTAATCCAAGCACCGGCCCGGCCGGATCTGTGCGCAACGGTTTCTCCCGCGGAGTCGTTGGCCTCAACAACACAATCGGAATTTCTCCGACTGACATAGATCGTCTTTACGATTTCACGCAACTCGGCCGTTCGGCAAAAACTCCCCCGACTGCCAGTGGCATCACCCCGCTGAACCAGACCGCTTCGGCGCCCTGGTATTCTTCGCCAGCGGTTGCAGGCGATTACACCCCAACTGAAAATTTCAGCTGGAACAACGTTCCCACCAGCGGCTTCAGCAACCGAGGCCCTTCGCCGACCAAGCGTGGCTCACTGCAAGACCGGAGATCGGCCGCTCCCGATGGATCGGCGCCGATGCCGGCGCAAGGAGCGCTTCCGGCAACACGCGCGTCTGAGGCGGGCGTTGCCGGCTCCGGCGGTGTGCTCGGCGTGCTCGGCAAGTTCTTTCGGGATAGCCTGATCACGCCCGCGGAAGCAGCATCGCCATCGGCGCAAGAGGCGCCTCCGCTGGCGCCCTATTTTCCAGGGCAGGAGGCTGCGTTCCGCGATCCATTGGGGAACCCTGACAGTTATCCGAAGCTGCGGAGGGTCAGTTCGGCTTTTCCCAGCATGACGCCGCCACTGCCGCTCGGGGGGCTGCTGAATAATTCCAACTTGTCCGGCAACGACGATTGGTTCAAGGGGCTGGCCGGCCTAGTCTTGCAGAATTCGGCGTGGCCCGATCCGCCTCAGCAAACCGCCGGCAGCATGCCGGAGCGAAGGCTGGGCCGGAGGACTTACAGCCTATCGCCGCCATCGGTATTTGACACCGGCGCCCCCGCAGTGCCGTTCGTTTCCTCAGATGATGCACATTACCCGGGCGGCCTGCCGGGTAGATTCGCCGCGCTGACAGGCCTCGATCCGCAGAACCCGGACCAGCTTGCTTCGCTGCCACTGGGTGACGACGAGGAGCAGCCCGATCTGCGAGCGCTCGAAGCGGCGTTCTCAGGCTCCGGCAATATCAGGGATGCGGTGGCGCTGCATAACGCCAGAAGATCCAGCTGGCGCTAGACGCGTTCCGGTTTGTGCGCGGGCTAATGGCGATCTGCTATCAGGAGCCGGGAAGGGCGGTGAATTTCAACCGGGCGATCCGCTATCGGGAGCAAGGGTGGGTGCGAGGGGCAGATGAATGATCACTCCATCAGCGCCTTGGCAATCCGGTTGAGCCGCTCATCGATGGCCGCAATCTGGTGCTTTAGCGCTTCGATCTGAGCGCGGATATCCGGGTCGAGTGCACCGACCGGCGTTCCGTATTGCGAGCACTGGATCATCGTGAGCTTTTTGCTCTCGCCCAATGGCGTGAACAGCGCGAGTTCGAAACTGTGTCCGTTGCACTTGATGCATGTCGAAACTGCCATCCTTTCGTCCCTTTGTTTCCGCGAAGCATTATCTCAAGCGGATATCGTGGAGTCAGCTCTTCCAGCGTTGAGCCGTCACCGGCGCGCACAGCCGGGTCGGCGTCCGACGCTAAGCCTGCGAACGGAGGATGCCGTATCTCATTCGGCGGCTCATCGGCATTCCATCACTTTTTTGCCTTTTGCTGTGCGCGCATCCGCTGCACGTCCCGACCGCAATAAGACAGGTTTTTTCCAGGATCGATGAAAGTTCCGTTCGTGCTCTTTTGCAGAAAAACGGTCTTGTCGTCGATCTTTTTCAGAACCATGGTTTCGGAGCTTCGCGGCGCCGGGGTTGAGCCACTCGAGCCTTGGGCGTTCGGCTCTCGACTGCAAGTGGCGAACAACTGGACGGCGTCTGGCTCATCGCGAATAAAGGTGATGCTGCACTTATCGGGGCCGCTGGAAATCGATCTTTCCGTAAATTCAATGATGGCGTCGCTGGCTTGGCATCGATCTTCGAAATTGGAGCCCGGCGTAGCGTAGATGCCGTCCCGTGGGCGCCATGGGTTTAGCCGCAACCTTTCCTCCACAACTTTTCGCTCGGCTTCTGCCTTGTTCCTCGCCGTTGCTTCGGTGTACGTGCGCTGGTCCTCTTCAGAGCAATAATCAGCCTGCCAATCCGGATCCTTGAACTTTCCGTTTTGGGTCTTGCGCACGAACATGGACTTCCCGTCTATCTTTCGGAGCAACATGACTTCTTTGAATTTCCTTTCATAGGCGTTTGGGTCACGGTCATTGATAAACAGTGCCAGATTGTAATCGTAGCAGGTCATGTCCAGCCTGATAGCGCCCGGAGCTGTATCTGTCAGCCTGGTGACTTCACAGCTCCATTCGCTGCCACTGATAGATTTGTCGGCGAGTCCTACGATGACGTCGCCAAAGTCGCCGCATCTATTGTAGTTGTGGCCGGGCCCTACATAGGTGCCGTCCTTCGGACGCCACTTCTTTCCGATCGCGTTGGGGCCTTCTTGCGCAGAAACCGTCGCAGCCATGCTCGTAAGGCATACGAGAGTGAGCGCAACTCGTGCAGTGGTGCGGCAATGGCTCCGATCACAATTCAATGACGTCCTCCCGCTTAGGTGCGCATTTTGGCCTGCTGCCGGCGGCACCAAGTGCGCTAAGCGCGAATGATACTTAATCATTCTCATACTGAGCAAGTGGCGACTTGTGCAGAAATCTTGCAGCGGGATGGCTTCAAAAAATCCCGTCGTTTTCGAAGCGGGCACGCGAGCAGCCAACTCGACTAGCACACATGTGCTCCCCAGGCTGCAGTGTCGTGTCTACAGGACAAAAATACAGGAAGGGAGATTGGAGATGTCGTGGGAAGACGTCATGCGGCGGGTATTGCCACCGATTGGAGGTCTGTCACCTCACCCTACCAGCGCGTATGGAGCGACGAACAGACCGCGCGGTTCAACCAACCCGCATCGTGGCGTCGATTTCAACTACAACGTCGGGCCCAATGGGCAAAGGGGAATCAATCTTCAGCATCCGGCATTGCGCTCCCCGGTGGATGGCATCGTGACGAATGCCGGCCAAGGCACTGCCGGCAGGATCGCGATAAGAGATGCCGACGGCCGTTCACATGGAATCCTGCATACCCATAAGCGCCATGTTGCGATAGGAGATCCGGTCGTCGCGGGGCAGTTGATCGGGACGATGGGCAATACCGGGGTACGCAACCCATATGTTGAATCTGGCGACCATCATCTTCATTATCAATTGAAGGATGTGGGCGGCAATCGGCTGAACCCCAGCGCTTTCTGGGATCAACAGGGCCCGGCCGACCCCAATCCGGCTCCGCCGGGTTTCTTGGGCGAGTATCAACAATATCTGCGAGGTCTCGGCCCCAATGCCGGCAGCACGGCGCCAATGAACCCCGACGACTCCAGGCCTTTTGGTACCAGAGGACAATTCTTGCCCGGCTCGGCTTCGTCGTCCCGACCGCTCTATGAAACCCGGTCCTTTGTTGCTCCATCGGATGAACCGGCCCGTCCGGAAACCAAAACGGGTATTCGTCGTTAAGCCGGCGCTTTGCCGACCAACCCGAGGTAATCCTGCCCGATACAACGAAGCCGGCGCTGCCGCCTAATGAGATCCCTGCCGACCCTCCGACTTCGTTCGTTGATCGTTTTGCAGACTGGGCTTCTTCGGCCGAGGGCAGTGCACCGCGTGGTCCGTATCAACCGGGGCCACCGGGGCAGGCGGTTCGGCCACTCGGGATCGTCAGCGGCAAGCCGATGCCTGACTGGCCCTTTCCGCCGCCGATCTGGGGTTTTCCCGACAGGCCACCGACGCGCGATGAGGAAGACTGGGCCATGTGGCGGCTCAGGCCTGCCGAATGGAACAAGAAGGTGCGCTAACGAATAGCGCGCTAGCTTGCACTATCTGCCAATCCGGGCCGCCCGACGATATGCGTCGGTCCCCATGACCCTGCACAAAAGCTCCTGAAATTATCGGCGATAAGTAACGGGGAGGTACACGAAAGGGTCCCACGGAATGCGGAGAACTGACCTGCCGAGTTCTTCGGGCGGACAGGGACGGACTAATGCTGCGTCGAATTGCAGGCCAAACGTTTGCCGTACTGGTCATTATCGAGGCCGCGCTGGGCTTTGTCCTGCTCGCTTACGTTTCATGGCGCGACAGCAACGTCAGCACGATCGCTGTTTCCAGATTATCGGATATGGAGGAAGTGTTCGAGGTCGGTGCTTCGAGCCTTCGGATAAGAAATCCGGAATTCCTGAAGATATGTTTCACCGGGGATTTTGTGCATGCCTTGAAGGATGCGCAAGACTGGTTCCGTGCTGACGAAACCGAGTTCAAGCGGCCGCTTCGGGCAGCTGGCGGGCGAGCGGATCCATTCAACGACGATGTGCATTCCGCGATCGTCTTGCTGTCCCATTCGTCGGCCCTGATTCTGCAGCTTGACTGGCGACACGGACTGCTGCTCGGAAATTTCGGTTGTGCCAATACCAATGTCGGTGACATCCCGATCAGACGATATCAAACCAATCCCAGCATCGAATTCTATCTCCCAAATGCAACACCGAAATCGCCAAGGGGGCCGGGGCAGCCGCGCGCGACTTTGTGTGAGGAGAATATGGAACGGTTCGTGGACACTATCGATGAACTGCTCGAGAAGCAAGTATCCGGAAGTGAGCCCTTCTGGGCTGCGATAAGAAAATACCTGCCGGCTACGGGCTGCTCTGCCTCTGAAGTCATTTCAGCCGCGAGAAGATCCAAATTTCTTGAGACGCCTTCAAGCGGCGCGAATCACTGGATTTTTCTGAGGAGAGAAAATAAGGGCGTCATATTTCGGTTGCACGAGGAAACCGGAGAAATTGACGGCACTGAAATTTTCGCACCTGGGTCCTGGCCCTTTACCTAACGAAGATTACCGCAGCACGGAGCAACCACGTCGATGCCCGACAGGATTTATGTCACCTATACTCCAACCGGTGGTCCGGAGAGCTTTCATACGGCAATTCATTATCAACGCACGGATTCTGCGGGCAATATCATCGAGCATGACGTTATTGAAGCGAAACCCGAGAGGGAGGACCTGAGCGCTCGAGAAAAGGTAAATAGTGTTACCGATGAGGCATTGCGCACGGATCGTAGTCTGTCTCGCTTCGGTCGAGTCAGGGCAATCGTCCGGGACGGCCAAGCGGCCGATCCTCGCAAACACCCGAGCAGCGATCCAAATGCTCCATATGAGGTCATTGCGGAAGGCGATGACCTCAGCGGCCAGCTGGCGCGGATGAAGCTCTTTGCGCATGGCGTGAATCGTGCTGGTTTCGCCTATCGCGGTCATCATCAAAACAGCAATACGTTTGCGGGCGGAGCACTGCAGGCTGGCGAACTTCCGGGACCGAGGCGCGTGGCTCGCGACCCCACAGGGCCCCCCGGCGAGTTACTCGAGTTTTTCACGCCCGGCTTGAACCAATCGTGGGAGCCTCCCGTCGGCCCGAGCGACGAGCCAAACGTTGTGCGTGACGTCAGCGGCGGCAGCGGGAACCGAAATCCTCTTCCCGCGGGCCGCTCTGGCGGTCACCCCGCTCCGTCAATGCGCGTCCCGCAAAACTCACAGGAGACACCGCCTGTTCGCCGCCTGGGCCGAAGGGTTGTCGGCGAGCCGCTCAATGATCGCTTCGGCAACTGGACTTTCAGCGACGAAGGTTTCACCCCACGCAACCCAAATTTGCCTGTGCCCCCGCCGGAGCCCGGCAGACCGCCCGGGATGTTTCGTGGCGAGCCGATGCCGTACTGGATTACGCCACCACCGAACCGGGATATGTCAGATCTTTCCAGATCTCCGCGCACGGGCAGCAGGTTTACTGCTCCGGCAGGCGATCCAGGAGGTGGCAGCATATCGCGAGCATCGTTGTTCGATCCGCGCGCGCCGGCTGCGCCGCTTGTTCCCGTCGGTAACTCGAACGCCCTGGGCGGGCGGGCGCGGCGGATCGCCGAGCTGGCCGGCATCGATCCCGATAATCCGGATCAACCTGTGCCGCCAGCCGGTGGATTGCTCGGGCTCTACCTCAGCGGCCGCCGCTAGGCGTCGCGCAAGCGTTCCTTCATTCGCAATCGAGACTTTTTTCCCATGGCAAAAATGACGGTATCCGATCTGAAATCCATGCTCGCCTCCGAGAAAGCTGACGCGCTGGCCGGCATCTCGGCGGCGCGGCTGACGGAAGAGCGCGCCGACGCGATGGATTATTATCTCGGCGATATGCGCAAGGACATGCCGGCGCAGGACGGCCGCTCGCGCGCGGTCTCGACCGACGTTGCCGATATCATCGAAGGCCTGATGCCGTCGCTGATGGATATCTTCGCCGGGTCCGATGAAGTCGTCCGGTTCGAGCCGGTGGGCCCCGAGGACGAAGCGGCGGCGCAGCAGGAGACCGATTACGTCAACCACGTTTTCATGCAGCAGAATCCCGGCTTCATGGTGTTGTATTCCTTCATCAAGGACGCGCTGCTATCCAAGGTCGGGATCGTCAAGGTGTGGTGGGAAGAGCGCGAGGAAGAGAGCCGCGAAACCTATTACGATCTCACCGACGACCAGTTCGCACTGCTGGCACAGGCGGTGATGGAATCCGGCGGTGCGATGAAGATCGTGGCGCATACGGTGCACGATCCGGGCGACATGCTGGAAAAGGCAGTGACGCCGAGCTGATAAAGGCGCGGGGATTGACGCAGTTGTGGTTTGTTCTATTCTCGCGCGAAGGAATTTGGATGAATCTGGTCTGCGGGGTTTCGATCGTGAAGCTAAGCAGGAGCGGTTTGGCAGGCTGCGCAGCCTGCTTGCGATCATCTGGTTGATCGCGACGCAATACCCTCGTGCTCAGCCAGTTACTATCGACGCGGCGCACTTCTGGTTACTTACCTATCCTCTCGCATTCTTCGGCCTGGATATGTTTGGAACGGAGGAATTCTGGGCCAAATATCAGATTTACTTTTTTCCGGTGTGCTTTCCGATTTTCTACATGTTGGGATGTTCAGTCGGCCGGGGTTTCGGTTTCGAAAAAATAGAAAAGCTGCCCAATAGATGGTAGGGGCGCCGCCCTGCGATAGCACCCATCTCGGGACTTACAGGGCGGGCACCTACACAATGACGCCTCAATAGATTGCCGATTTCCTCGTCAGATACATCTTTCCACCCGCGATGGGGCCTCAAGACTAACTGCCGCCCTTTACCAGAACCCTGCAAAGCGGTGTTGGAGCGGTCGGCGAAAACAGCCAGCCGCCAGTCGGGTTCTTGAGCCCGCGCCACCAGAATCCGCTTGGCGCCCGAATGGCCGGCTGGAGTTCTTCCGTGAAAGAGATGGATCCGCAGTGGCCTGCTGCGCCGGTACCCCCGCAGCAGCCAACGCCCGACCCGGGCGGGCTGCCCGGGCTCATGAACGAATTTCTGCGTACCTATGCGACTATTGAGAAGTAGCCGCTCGCGCCTCCAGGGCTGGCAACAAGTTCGGCTTTGGTCTGGGCCTCCCGCCGGCATGATTCGTGTCGGGTGCCCGCCAACTCGCCAAATCGCGCGTAATCATCAAGGAAGATTGCATGGCTCCTACCCCTTTGCTTGCTCTGTCGCCTCCGGCAGTGCCCGCTTCTCCGGTCACCCACGACGTCACCATCGTCTCCACGCGAAAGCTCGCACAGGCCAAGGTGCTCGGCGTTCCGCCGGAGGAATTCGGCATTGAGCGCGGTGCGCGCAGCATTCGCGATTGCAATTACTGCTTCCACGAGGTCGTCACCAAGACCGAAGGGCAGTTGATCGCCGAAGGTTTTGATCAGGAGCAGATCAAGTCGCTCGATGTCATCGCGGGCGATACTGGTGTCGAGAAGATCTCCCGCGATACCGTCGGCGAACATCTCGGCACCGGCGCCGGCGGTGCGAATTCGGCGGCGCGGCTGGTGCGCATCACCGAGCATTATGTGCGGATGGACTACGAAGGCAGCGGGCGGCCCGGCCTTTACCAGGTCATTACCGGCGGTGACCAAAGCGAGATCCTGCGCAAGGACGGCCGCGAGTGCATCACGCCGTTCGACGCCATCCCGTTTGCGACGACGACGCCGGTGCCGATGACGCATCGTTTCTTCGGCCGGTCGATCGCCGATCTCGTGATGCCGCTGCAGCGGGAAAAAACCGCCTTGAAGCGTGGCGCACTGGACAATCTCTATCTGCACAACAATCCGCGCGTCGAAGTGGCTGAATCCAACGCCGGTCCGAATACGCTCGACGATCTCCTGGTGTCGCGCCCGGGCGGGGTGGTCCGCACCAAGACCGCGGGCGGGCTGAACTGGCAGGTGGTGCCGGATATCACCACGTCGATCTACCCGATGTTGCAGTATATCGATGCCGAGCTGGAGACCCGCAGCGGGCTGGCCCGCCAAAGCCAGGGCATCGACGCCAACGCGCTGCAGAACCAGTCCGCCACCGCGGTGGCGCAGGTGTTCTCGGCCTCGCAAATGCGCATCAAGCTGATCGCGCGAATCATGGCCGAAGGCGTGCGCGATATCTTCGCGCTGCTGCATGGCACGATCCGCAAACACGGCCAGATGCAAGAGACGGTGCGGCTGCGCAATGCCTGGGTCAATGTCGATCCGCGCGGCTGGAAAACCCGTGACGACATGACCATCAATGTAGGCCTGGGCGCCGGCGGCAAGGCGCAGCAATTCGCGCAAGTGATGGCGCTCGCCAATATCCAGAAGCAGCTGGTGGCGGGCGGCAAGGCGCATCTGGTCGGCGACCGCGAGCTTTACAATACCGCGGCAGAGCTGACCAAGATCATGGGGCACAAGAATCCAGACCGGTTCTTTTGCGACCCCACCGCCACCAATCCGCAGACCGGTCAACTACTGCACCCGCCGCCGCCGCCGCCCGCGCCGCCGCCTGATCCAAAACTGCTGGCGCTGCAGGCGAGGGCGCAGGCCGACCAGGCTGCCGCCGTGCACAAGTCGCAATTCGAGCAGCAGAGGGCGATGAACGACGCCATCCGCCAACAGGTGAAAGCGCAGGCCGAAGTCGAACTGGCAAAGATCCGGGCGGAACTCGATGCCAAGATGAAGTTGCTGGACGCGAATCTCGAGGCTGCGGCGGAACAGCGGAAGATGAGCCGCACGCAGGCGCAGCATCGGATGAAGGTAGCAGAGACGACGTTGGGCATGATGGCCCCGGAGTACAATCACGAAGCCGTGCCGTCGAACAGGAATGCAAAGGATGTGTCCGATGTCTGACGAGAACAGGCTCGACCAGGCAGCGACAAAAGCAGTCCGCGCCCAGCAATTGCTCGATAGCGATCTGTTGAGCGAAGCCTTCTGCGCGCTTGAGGAAAGCTACACCGCAGCATGGCGAGCCACTATGATTGACGACGTTGGCGCCCGGGAGAAATTGTTTATTGCCATCAACGTCGTCGGAAAAGTGCGCGATCATCTCGGCACCGTCGTCGCCAACGGAAAGCTGGCGCGAGCGGAGTTGAAGGAGCTATCGCAAGTCGCCGAACGCAGGAAGCGGTTTGGTATTCTCTGAAGTTGGGCAAGGCTCGGAGTGCTGCCGGAGGTTTGGAAGCCACGATTGTTCCGCCAACAGTCGGCCGGGCTGCACCGGCGAAGCGTCAGGGCCGCGGGTCGGCTATTATCTTCAGCAAGGTGAATGCTGCCTGGGCGGGTCTTGATCTTGTCTTTACAATCACGCTTGGTCGCGAACCGCTGTTGCGGCGATGGCCGGTTGTCGGCCGGTCCGGAGCCGTCAAACACGCTTTGGATCTCCGGTGGCGCGCTTGATGCTCAGCACTGCTACGTCTTGCTGGAGCCCGCTTCAGCCGCGCTGTCAATCACCTCAACGGTCGCCTGCTCCTCGACCTTTATCTCCTTCAATGCAGATTCACGGACAACCAGCTTCAGTTTGATGTACCCCGAATCGTCGGCCAGAAGCAGGCATCCTTTATTGTTCGGAGGCTAAGCCTTCATGGCCAATTCGCCGTCATCACCGAGACTTCCGACCTTGTGTCGCAGCTTGATGACCAGATTAAATTCGAGGAGGCCGCCGCCAGCCGTCCGAATGTCTGCGCCAGGTTCTATCGCGTTGGACGGTGGCCTGTCGCGCCCCCCAATGCGATCTGCGCCCGTCTGACCCGGGACGGAGCGAAGCAGGAAAATGACGGTCAGCCCGGACGGTGGCTACGTTGTATTTCGAACCAATGGCAGTCCGCTCATTGTCGGCCGTGAATACCGCAATAACGGAGCTGGACCTGTCTGGCTCAACCATGGAGAGCGGCCGCGACCGATAAGTTATTCCGCCGGTGCGGGGCGATGGCAAATGATGACCAATTGCGCAGGTTTCACGGTGATGACCCTGTTGGAAGCGTGATTTGGTCAAGGCCGTGTCTGGACTGGAAGCCTGGGCCGCCGCGGGCCTTTTCGCTTTTGGTTACCGCGCGTGATGCCACAGGCGGTTATCGACTGGCCGTCGCGCTCTGTGCATAAGCTGTGCTATGTTCTCGCCGAAAGCAGGAGGCAACATGTTGGCCGATACCATTGAAAAACTGATCACGAATGCCATCCATACGGCATTTATAAAGTACCCCGAGGGTGATGGCGGTCCCAATCTCGATTATGAGTGGATAGCGCCCGAGCAAAGTGCGCATATTACCAAGGCAATTCTACTGGAACTTGCGGCGAACGGTTTTCATATTGTGAAGAAGGACAGCTAGGCGAACGTCGACACGAAATTAATCGAATTGTGCGTCTAACCTGATTTCAGGATTTGACACGTCGGGCAAATCACCGGCATATATTCATCGTCGCAAGAATTGAGCCCGCGCCGGAAAAACCGATCGCGGGTTTTTTGTATCGAACGGCAGCCGCGTGATTGCGTCTGTCATGGGATCATTCGAGCACCAATTTAACGGAATTGGCGATCAGCCATCGCCGACCCCGCCGCCAGGACGGGCGCCCGGCCAAGACCTTACGACAGCCGAACCGGAAGCGATGCTTCCGCGCCATCGCGCGTCCGAGGTCTTCAGACTCAACTCGACACAGAATTCAACAGACTGGCGCAACTGTCCCATCGGGGCTCCTGCATGGTGCAGCCGATGGCTGTCCGGCGCTGGACATCACTCCAAGGAAATAACGACTATGGCTTTACCGACTTCCACCTTTGCCACCTACCAGGCGGTTGGCAACCGCGAAGACCTCTCGGACATGATCTATCGCATCGATCCGACCGATACGCCTTTCATGAGCGGCGTCGAGAAGGAGAAAGCGTCCGCTGTCAACCACGAATGGCAGACCCAGGCGCTTGCCGCGGCTTCCGCGGCGAACGCGCAGCTTGAAGGCGATGATCCGACCACCACCGCTACCACGCCTACGGTCCGGCTCGGCAATCTCTGCCAGATCTCCTACAAGGTGGCGCGCGTGTCGGGCACCCAGCAGGCTGTCGATCATGCCGGCCGCGACAATGAGCTCGCCTATCAGGAAATGCTGAAGGGCCTTGAGCTGAAGCGCGACATTGAGACCATCCTGGTTGGCACCAACCAGGCCAAGGTCGCCGGCGATACCACCACCCCGCGCAAGACCGCTTCGATTTTGTCGTGGATCGGCAGCAATACCTCGAAGAGCACCGCCGGCTCGCCCGCCGATCCACTGCCGGTCGACGGTACCGATACCCGCGATGACGGCACACCCATCGCGTTCACCGAAGCGCGGTTGAAGTCCGTGTTGTCCTCGATCTGGATCAACGGCGGCAAGCCCGGAACCATCATGACCGGCGCCTTCAACAAGCAGGTGTTCTCGACCTTCACCGGCCGCGCAACCGCGGTCGAGGAAGCCAAGTCGAAAAAGATCGTGGCCTCGGTTGACGCCTACGAATCCGATTTCGGCAAGCTCAAGGTGGTGGCGAACCGCTTCCAGCGTCCGCGCGACGTGCTGGTGATGGAAATGGACAAGTGGGCGGTGGCCTACCTCAACGGGCGCAACATGATCTCGATCCCGCTGGCGAAAACCGGCGACTCCGATCGGTGCCAGATCCTGGCGGAATACGCGCTGGTCGCCCGCAACGAGAAAGCCTCCGGCGGCGTATTCGACAACACCGCGTCCTGAGGACTCAGGACGACCATTTCCTCATGGGGCGGCCAAGCAGGCAGGCATGCGCAGTCCGCGTAAACCTGGCTGCGGTCGCCTTTTTTCCTGGAGATCGACAATGCCGCTTCCCAACCATCACACGCTCAACACCACAAACCTGACGGCCTACACGCCCTCCTGCGGCGCCACGCCCGTCGCTGCCTATATCCGCATTCCCTTCCGTTGCCGGCTGTTGAAGGCGGCCGGCATCCTCGGCGGCGCCATTACGACGTCCAACGGCACCGTCACGGTGTCGGCGAATTCAACGACGCTTGCGAGCTTCACGGTGACGCAGGCGGGTTCCGCCGCAGGCCAGCTGTTCTCGGTAACGCCACCCTCGCCAGCCTATTTGAACGAAGATGACGTCGTCCTGCTGACGCCGTCGGGCGCCTCCGGCGCGTCAATCCCTATGCACTTCTCCATCGCTGTGAGGGCCGCATAAGATGTCGTTCTTTCCCAAGCAGCCATCTTCCCGTGCGGGCGCAACGCAGATCATCGCGTTCAACGCCAGCGTCGCGATTACCAATGCGTTCGGTCCCGAGACTTGGCAGCTCCGCCTCGTGGCAGATTCCGCCTGCTGCTACCGGATCGGCGATGGCGCGCAGACCGCGACTACGGCGGACATCTTTCTTCCGGCCAACACCATCGAGTATGTCATCGTCAGTCCGGGCCAGCGCATCGCCGCGATCAAGGCGGCCACCGACGGCCTCGTTACGGCGACGGCGGGAACGCTGTGGATCACGGAGATGTCGTGATGGAAGGTGTCCTGATCCGGCCGCATCTCGACAGCAATGGCAGGGACCTTGCGGTCGAGCATGTCCAGGATATCGAACCGATCCTGGAGTGGAACCGACGGTCGCGGCGCGACGAACAGCACGGCGATTGGGGGCGGCATGTCGCGCGCATCCCCAACGTCATCTACGTGCGGTGGCTGAACGAGGAGCATGCCAGGGGCAACATTTCCCTGCGCATGTTCACGCCGGAGTTCGACCTCATCGTGCAGAAGAAGCTCGACGATCCTGAATGGGCATACTTGCGGACCGATAGGCCAAAACTGCAGGCTGGCTGGTCAGCGGAGGCATCGTGACACAAATTGTCGACTACACATCGCTGCAGGCGGCGGTGATTGAGTATCTCGCCAGGAACCAGGACGCGACGCTGATCGCGCGGATTCCGACCTTCATCCAACTCGCGGAAGCGAAGCTCAACCGACAACTGTTCGTCCGCCAGATGGAGCAGCGCTCGACCGCGCTGGTCGATACCGCGTCGAGCGAACCGGAATTCATTTCACTGCCGGGTGATTTTCAATCGATGCGCCGCGTTCGTCTGTCCAGCGTGACCGGAAAGCCCTGCCTGGAATTCAAATCCGGAACGCAGATCGACGAATACCGGTTCGGTATCTCCGATGCCGCTGGTCAGCCGCGCTATTTCACGGTCTTCGGCGATGAGATCGAAATCGCGCCGACACCGGATGCGGCCTACACCATCGAGATGGTGTACCGTAAGAACATTCCACCGCTCGCGTCCAATGACACGAACTGGCTGCTGGTGCTGGCCCCAGATCTCTATTTGTACGGCGCGCTGCTGGAAGCAGCCCCTTATATCAAGGAAGACGATCGCATCCAGACCTGGGGGCTCGGCTTCACCGCAGTGCTTGGCGATCTGAACAATCTTGGGCTGACGTCGACTTTCAACGCCGGGCCGATGACGGTTCGAGTGTCCGGTCAGATTATCTAGGAAACTGGTTTTATCGCACCTTCTCCGAGCGAGTCGGCCTTCGCCCCGCTCGAAAACCCTATGAGAGAAAAATGGCAGCATTCAATAAATTCAACTGCTTTGTGCTGGACTTGGCCAACGCGTTGCACGACATGAAAACCGGCAGCGCCCAGGTTTACAGGGTTTACCTCAGCAACACGGCGCCGGTCGCAACCAACACGATCTACAACGCACCGGCGGATCTATCGACTGCCAGCGGATATACCGCCGGCGGCGCCAGCATTGGCACCATCACCGGCTCGCAGACATCGGGCACGTTCAAGTTCATCGGTGGCACCGACCCGGCGTGGACCGCCGCCGGCGGTTCAATTGGGCCGTTCCAGTATGCGGTGCTCTACAACTTCACATCGTCGACCAAGCCCCTGATCGGCTGGTGGGATTACGGCACGCCGATCACGCTGACCAATGGCAACACGTTCACGGTCGATATCGACCAGGCCAACGGCATTCTGACGATCACCTGATATGGCAGCCTTTCTCAACGCGTGCCGGTTCAATCCGGCGGCTGGCGGCACCACCGACTGGACTTATTCGTCTCCGGTGTCGGGTTATCAAAACCCAGTTGCGGCGGGTGCCGTGAATGGAAGGATTTACAAATACCGCGCTGAAAGCGCCGATCTCAGCCAATGGGAGCTCGGCGAGGGCGCCTATAACTCGGGAACCGGCGTGTTCGCTCGCACTACGGTCCTTTATAATTCGTCCGGCACCGGCACCGGCGCCGGTCAAAGTGGCGCCGGCTCCAGGATCAGTTTCTCGGCTGCACCACAGGTCGCGATCGTCGCTCTAAGAGAGGATCTGGTTTCGATCGAGGAGGCCAACGCCTTCACTGCCACGCAACAGGCGATGGGCCGCAGCAATCTCATCGCGGCGCCGTTTGAGGCAATGAAGGACAACAACCTCATAATCAACATGGCCTGTGAAGTCTGCCAGACATTTCCGATCACCGCGAGCTTCCCATTGGCGACGTCTGGCGTCGAACTACTCAGCGCGGATTGCTGGAGCATCATGTACTCCGGTACATCGACCGCCATTCAGACCGGCGTCGGCGACTTTGCGTCCATCGGGCCGGGCCCGCTCGGGTTTCGCAATTACCTCATGCTGACCGCCACCGGCGCGCTCACATCGCCGGCCAACGGCGATTACGCGCTTCTTCGTCACAAGATCGAGGGTTACCGGATCGACCATCTGAACTTCGGAACCGCGACCGCCCAGGCGCTGGCCTTCGGCGTTTGGGTTTACGGCGCAGCAACGACCGGAACCGCATTTATCAAGTTCTCCAACGGCGCCAAGACGCGAAACTACTATTTTGAGTTCTCCATTCCTGTTGCGAACACATGGACGTTTGTTACCGGCGTCATCCCAGGCGACACGTCTGTCTCGACAACGAATTGGCTGCTCACCAACGGCCTCGGCATGACCATCGAATTCTTTTGCGCAGGCAAGGAAGCGTCGCCAGTCGCGCCCTCGGTATGGACTGCCACCAACGCGGTACAGACCACCAACTCGACAGCGAATCTGATCAATGGAAGCGGCAAGGGCCTGTACCTGACCGGACTGTGGGTTTCGCCGGGCACGCAGGCGCCGGGTCAAACCGGGTTCAGCGGCCTGCGCCGCTCGCGCGGCGAAGAACTAACATTGTGCCAGCGCTATTACGAAAAGAGCTTCGATAGCGGCGTAACTCCAGTGCAGGCGGCCGGCTCTCCAACCAATGGGGCGCTAGCGTGGGCGCAACCAGTCGGAGCTTCCACGGCTGCGATCGTTGGAAGCGTTCGCTACGCGGTTCGCAAGCGAGCAGTACCCACTCTGACGTTCTACAATCCCGTGCTGGCGAACGGTCAGGCACGCAACACGGCGGCGGGCGTCGACTATTCTGCAACCGCGGCTTTTGGCTCGGGGGACGGCGGATTTAGCCTATCAGCCACCAGCGGCGCGGCTACGTCTGTCGGTCAAACCAGCTCCGTGAACTGGGTCGCGGACGCGAGGCTATAGAAAATGTCGCTTCTCGGATTTGATGCGCCCGGACGCCTGGCGCTCGGACAACTGTCCAGGATCGGGCTCACCAATACCATCTTGATGGCCAGCCCGAGTTCGTACCCGGTGTCAGGGCAGGCGGTGGTGTTCAAGACGGCGCAGCCGTCAAGCCCGGCTGTTGCTGTGGTCACCGGTAACGCGGCGGTATTTGGCGCCGGGCTCGCCGGTTTTACCGGGACTCATGCGGCCGTGGGCAACAGCACTACGTTTTCGATACGGTTCTTGCCAGGGGCCGGAAATCAAACGGTCGCGGGCAAGGCAGTCCTGTTCAGTATCAATCTTTCCTCGGCTGCGAGGTTGTCCACAGTCACGGGACGCGAGGCGGTGCTCACGACCTCGATCTCGGCCGGTGCCGGCTCGTATCTCGTTACTGGCTATGAAGCCGGCTTCCTGCGCGATTTCGAAGCGTGGTTTCCACGCCTGTTCGATACCGACAACTGGACGGCTGGGGCGGTCGAGGGAGAAACATGGGCACCGAAAGCCAAGTCGGCCGGACCGTGGGCCGAGACGCCAACGCCGGCCGAAACATGGACGCCGGCCATCATCCAACCCGATCCCTGGACATCAGAATAATGCCGCTCCTCGCTCCCGGCGAATATCGCCCTGACGTCAGTGATTACGAAGGCCAGGCCACCCGCAACGTCCTCAATGTGATTCCGCGCGGTGACGGCTACGGACCGTTTCCTTCATTCTCAGCATATAGTGCGGCGCTTCCTGCCGCCTGCAGGGGAGCATTTTATGCGCTGAAATCCGACGGCACAGTTGTCACCTTCGCCGGAACGTCTTCGCTGACGAACTCACGGCTCTACATGCTCAACAATACCGACTTCACATGGAAACCAGTTTCGAAGCCGGCGATCGTCACCATCTCCAGTGGAAGTCCCGGGGTCTTTACGCTTGCTGCTCACGGCTTCGCCGAAAACGAACCGTTCATTCCTTATAACTCAGGGGGAGCGCTGCCGGTCGCCTTCACGGCGGGGACGACTTATTATGTCAAGACGGTATTGAGCGCAAACACGTTCACGGCTTCGGCTGCTCCTGGCGGGGCGGCGATCGATACGGCTTCAACCGGAACTGGAACGCATTCGGTCACGTCGACCTATTCCGCGCTGACTTCAAGCGCGCAATGGCAGTTCGCGCAAACCGGAAATCTGGTGTTCGCGACGCAGGCCAATGCTGTGCTGCAGGTGTTCGATCTCTCGTCCGCAGTGGCGTTTTCCGATGCACTAGGCACGCCGCCTCAGGCGGCCTATATCAGCGTGGTCGGACGATTCCTGGTGCTGTCGGGATTGCTCTCCAAGCCATACCAAATTCGATGGTCGGGCCTGAACAGCTTTAATTCGCCCGATAGTTGGATCAGCGGCGTCAATTCGTCCGACTTTCAGGATTTCCCCGACGGCGGCATCGTCCGCGGCGTCGCCGGCGGCGAGGCCGGGATCATCTTTCAGGATCAAGCCATTCGCCGCATGTCCTATGTGCCGGGGTCGCCGATCATCTTTCAGATCGATCGTATCACGCAGGACAAGGGATTATATGCGCCGTACTCGATCATCCGGGCGGGCGAACGAATCTTTTTCTATGCCGGCCAGGGCTTTCACAAGATCGAGCCGGGCGGTGTGCCCGAGCAGATCGGCCGCGAGAAGGTTGACCGCACCTTTCTGTCCGATCTCGACAAGGGCAATCTGCAGCTGTTCATGGGGGCTGCCGATCCACGCAGCACGCGGGTCTACTGGGCCTACAAATCGGTTTCCGGCACGGTTGGGACTTACGACAGGCTGCTCGGCTACGACTTTCTCCTCGACCGGTTTTTCCCGGTGTCGGTCGCCGGCGAGTATCTGCTCGGCATTTCGCAGACCGGCCTGACCCTGGAGAACCTCGACAGCATCTCGTCCTCCCTGGATGCGTTGACGTTGAGCCTCGACGCCTACGCCACGGCGGTGCAGCCGGAAATCGCGCAATTTTCCGGCGTGCATGTGCTTGGGTTCTTCAGGGGAACCAACCTGGAGGCGACGATCGAAAGCGCCGAGCAGGGCACGGACGAAAACCGCATCACGATCCGGGGCTTTCGACCGGTGACGGACGCCGCCACGTTGTACGGCTCGGTCTCTTATCGCGATACGCCATCGGCTGTGGCGACGTCGGGGCCGGAAGTGCTGATCAATGCCAGGACCGGCCGTTGCGACATGATGCGCGACACCCGTTATTCCCGATTCAAGGTGCGGATCCCGGCTGCGACATCCTGGACATTCTGTGCGGGCGTCGTGCCTGATCTAACTGCTGGAGGTGCGCTATGACGGCCTATGTTCCCGGCATTACCGAGACCGATCTGAAGAAGATCGTACTCGCTATTCAACAGCTGGCGGCCGGACGTTCCAACGCGGTTGGAACCGTGACGCTCGCAACAGGAGCGGCGTCAACCGTAGTCATGGACAAGAACTGCGCGGTCGGATCGACGCTGCTGCTGACGCCAACGACCGCGGATGCCGCGGTGGAAGCCGGCAACGGTACCATGTTTGTCTCGGCCGTCGCCAATGGATCGTTTACCATCACCCACACCAACTCCGCCACGTCAGGGCGCAAGTTTCTCTATGCCATCCACGGCTGAGCTGGTTTGCGTCGACCCGAAACGGATTGGCGAATTTTGGCCTCACGTCAGCGCGTTGCTGAAAGCAGCCTGCTACCGGACCAAACTGAATGCGTTTGAGGATATCGAGGCCGACATTCTTGCCGGCCGCAGCCTGTTGTGGGTGGCCTGGAACGGACGCGCGGTCGAGGCCGCGGTTGCGACCATCCTGATCAAATCCGAGATCGGCAAGGTGTGCATCATCACGGTGTGCGGCGGCAGCGACATGAAGCGCTGGCTTCCGCTGATCGGGCAGATCGAGGCCTATGCGAAACGTGAAGACTGCAAGCGAGTGCGCATCTACGGCCGCAAGGGTTGGCTGCAAGTGCTCGACGGCTTTGAGGAGAAGCACATCATTATGGACAAGGAGTTGAGTTGATGGGCAGTAGAAAGTTTCGCGATGCATATGAATTTGAGCCCGAAACCTATGAGAGCAAGGGCGCCGGTCTGCTGGACAGATTGGAGGCGATGATGCCACGCGGCCAGATCCAGCCCAACGTTGCCTCTGGCTCACCTCCGAATGGCGAGCCTGAATACGATCCCGGTTACTATGGAAATCAGCAAGGCGGTTCACTGGGCAGGCTGCTTGCGCTGCAGGCAGAGCAGAGCCGGTATCAACCGATCCCCGAGCCCAAGCGCTTGCTCGCCGATCACTTGCAGACCTTTTGGGATCGTCCCCATCCTCATGGATTGGTTGGACTTCTGAAGGCAGGGAGCGATGGGGTCGTGCAAGCAGTGCAAAGCTCGATTGACGCGACCGGCACGCCATTAACTGAAGAGGAGGCGTTTCGACAAAACCAGGGGCGTGATTTCGGCCCCGCAGGTGCGTTTAGAGCCGCGTCTTCCTGGGGATCTCTCACTCCGGCCGGGACCAGCGGATATGGGTTCCTTGGAGACCTGTTGCTGAGCCGAGCTGGTAGTTCGATTGTGTCCGGTACCAATCCATTAAATCCGAAACCGGCAGTTCCGCAGAAGGGGCCATCAGAAGGACTGTCAGGAATCGTCAGCGGCAAGCCGATGCCGCCGTGGCCGTTTCCGCCGCCGATCTTTGGTCCGCGTCGGTAAAACAAACTGATCCAGATCCCGGCAGAAATGCAAAGGCAAAACCTGGCCTGCGATGGCGGGCGTTCGTGATGCACCAACTCAAGTGGCGGCGGCGCGCCTCGAGATTGCCTAAGAGATGGTTATGGAAAGATCCGGACCTAGCGAATAAACGGAACTACGTACGTCGCCAATTCAGCCGCGACATTCAAAGCTTCCCTGATTTTCTTTGCTGCCGGCCAGCGTGCCTCGGCCATCCTAAACATCGCAGTGTAAGCACAACAGCATGAAAGTAACCAGACCGTGCCGCCCGGGATGACTATCAAAAGGGTCAGCGGCTCATAAGGCGCGGCCAAAGGGTTGTAACTGACTACCAAGAGCGGCCAGCCAAAAAACCAGGCCACCATGAATCTCGCCCAGCGGGGAGACAATAGGGACGGCCGTCTAACCCTCCGCTGCGGCGGCTCGATGACTTGCGATGACGGCCCGGGGACCATGGCTTCGCGCCCGCTTGCGTCGGTGCAGATGAATTTATTGAAAAGTGAACGGCGCCCGTGCTGGCGTCAAGAGGTGAGAGACGCCATCACGACAGTGTTACATTCATCCAGCACGGTTCGGCCTTGGTCAAGAAGGATTGATGCGGTCACGACGGCGTTACATTCAACGCCATCAATTTGAAGCGTTGGTGGCCATTTGAGAAAATGGCGCACCTTACCATCCTGCGCGGAATGTTCGCCGCTCCGGCGCTCCTCGATCAAGCGCATCTCCTTACAAACTGAAATCCATTTCAATCTCGTAGAAGGACACGCACCAATGGGCGGACAATCGTCATCGACGCAAACGCAGCAGTCGCAGACCGCGCCGTGGGAGGCCGCGCAGCCGATGCTGCAGGGCATCCTCGGGCAGCTCAACGCCGGCTTGAATAATACCGGACTGACGGCAGCGGAAACCGGGGCGCTCAACAGCCTGGAGAGTAACGCGGCGCGGGGAAATCCCTATGCGCCGCAGATCGGAAATTATGCCAACGAGCTTCTGAGCGGGGGCGGAGCGACCAACCAGGCGGGCGCGGTCAATCAGAACTATCTGAACTATCGGGACGCGCTGAACCCCTATGCCAGCGGTTCGATGATCGGCAACAATCCGGCCCTGGCGGCGCAGCTCGCGCAGATTCAATCCGACATCACCAATCAGGTGAACGGCCAGTTCGCCGCGGCCGGCAGGGACTTCTCCGGCGCAAATGCCAATACCCTGGGCCGCGGGATCGCCGCAGGAACAGCGCCGGTCATCGCCGCGCAGTACAATCAGGATGTTGCCAATCAGCGGGCCGCGCAGGATGCGCTGTATGCGGCGGGAAATACCAATGCCGGCATCCTGAGTGGACTGCAGCAGCAGGGGCTCGCGAACAAGGGCCAGGGCGTCACCGTGGCCGGCAGCGCCCTGGACGCCAATAATTACGGAGCTAACGCAACACTAGCCGCCGAAGCGCAACGCCGCGGCATTCCGGTCCAGGCGCTTGGACTGCTGGCGCAGATCGGCGTTCCCATTGCCGGGCTGGGGCAGCAGAAATCAAGCACCGAGACCGGAACGCAGGAAATGTCCGGTGCGGACCAGTTCGGCAAAATCGCAGGTGGGATCAGCAATCTCATGTCCGGATTTGGCGCCTTCAAGAGATCCGACATGCGCCTGAAGGAAGAGATCGAGCCGGTCGGCACGCTGTTCGACGGTACGCCGGTCTACGGCTATCGCTACAAGGGCGCGCCAGCCTATCACATCGGTCTGATGGCGCAGGACGTCGAAAGGATCACGCCTGAAGCGGTGATCAAAATTAACGGCTACAAGGCAGTAGACTACCGGGCTGCGACCGAGGCCTCCCGAAGAATCCATGAGGCCGGCTGATGGGCTTGCTCGACGACTATTTTGATCCCAAGCAATTCCAGGCCAGCGGCGGATTGCTCGGCCGGTTGCTCTCGCTGCCACAGATGCAAGGCCTGTATCAGCCAGGCATGGATCTTGATCCACGGGTTTCGACTGACACCGGACAAGCGGCCGGAGCTCAGATGTCGGTGGCGATGCCTCGGCCGATACTTCAGTCCAATGGACCGGAAGTTAATCTGCAAATGCAGGTCTATCGGAGGGCACAAGACATTCCCATCGGGGTTTACCGGATGCCTCAATTCGGAAGATTGGACGTTTCGCAGGCCATGCATCAGCCCTCCGATCCCGGCGATCGCCTGAGCACCAGCTTTCAAAGCTGGTCAAATACACCGGTTGGCAATCCGGTCCCAGCGCTTGCAAACGGCATCGGCGGCCCGAGTTCTGGACGCCGTACCGATGCGGGCGGCGATACCAGCAATCTTGATCGGTCCCGCACCGACCGAGCCGATGGTAGCAGTAACGCCAGTGCAATCGCGAGCGAACAACCGCCCGGCTTGCGCGCAATCGGGTATTTCGAAATTCCGACCAATCCTAACCAGGCATTCGGAGAATTACTGAGCATTCAGAACAAAAATGAGGGTGACACAATCAGCAAGAGGGATCACGTATCCGGGGTAAGAGAAGGAAATATCAGGCGCAAGGAGGACGGAAGCCTGGAGGTGACGAATGGCACGGTTGTCACGCTTTCCTACAAAGATGGTCGCGCGAAGACGGTTACCGTGACCGGTGACGATCTCGCGTATATCGACGGAAACACCGGGGAAGTCGTCATACAAAAGTCCTTTTGATCGGAGGTATGATTGCTGCTGGCGAGTCTGCTCGCCGGCAAATTGAGAATGCGGCGCGAGCTTTGCGGTCGAACATCCGATCCGCGGACTCATGTTCGTCGTGTCAAATTCTGGCGATCTCTGAGGTTTGATAATGTGGCAAAAGACCCTTGGCATAGTCTGTGCTGTATTAATCGGACTACTCGGCGCTGGCACACGAGCGTCCGCAGAGCCCGATTCCGATGTGCTGACCTGGCTGCCTCAGCCCGCCCCCGGTGAAGATGCCTTGGTCGTTAGAAGAAATGCCGTGATGAACAAAATGGCGGAAGCCAGAAATAACAGGGTGACCATCGTCAAATTCGACGAAGATACTGAAACCAAGTGCCCGACGCTCACAAACCTGTTCTTCTCTGCTGGTGACAAGCTCGAATGGGCGACGCCGAATTTGAATCTTTCCGACGCCGCCAAAACGACTGTCTATTTGGAGGGGAGCGGGCCGGAGGAGAAGAGCGCTGACTTCGTCATTCAAAACACCGCTTGCCGATATGTATTGACGGTCAGGCGATATGACCGGGACGAGGATGTGGAGAAGGAGGTGCGGGTAAGATTCATTCCGAAAATTCACAGAGGTGGGGATTTCAAACCGCGTCCGTCGGAGGAACGGGATGAGAAGATCGGGGTCAGAGAAACAGTAGTGTCATTTGTCAATCCGTCAGAACCGCTGAATTTCACTGGGATCGCCATTTTGGCGCCGACGACGTTTACGGTGTTTCTTGCGAATGCCGAGAAGGATCTGATGATCGCTTCCGTGAGCAATTTTCTCACGCGTGCCTACAATGTCGAAATCAAGAACGCGAAAGCCACCCTTCGGATTTCGATCAATCGAGAGATCTACTCGAATGGGCAATGGACGAATGCATTTGGCAGGTAGGGTGCAAGGATAGCGAGACGCACGTGCTTGAGTTGGAAGCAGTGTGTTCACGTTCGGGCCAATTCCGTCAAGGCGGCGCGATGCAAAATCTCCTATATTGGTCGCGAGCGCGACTTCGTTGATCGAGCGCCGCCGCGGCTCATTCGCAAGGATGCTCTCAACCGTTACAATGAATTATGCCCGAAGCGCACAGGCGACTCCATGGCCGATGAGCCGCCAGAATTTGAAGCCGCTGATGACGGACAACGAGATTCGCGCGGTCTGTAGAATCGACCACGCGGTTGATGAAATTACTGCCATAACAGAACGCTCGAATTAGCTAGCTGCCATGAGCCTGGATACGTAGGTCGGGTATTTATCTAAACCGCATCCCATCGAAGCGAGACCGTTTGCCGCGTTCAAGTCGTAAGCACCGTTATTCGGTGTTGGCCGCCTCTGCATGTCTCGCCTGCGGCTTCGCCGGATGCCCCTAACCAATCAACTGCCGGAGACAAGAGAATGGCGATAGAACCCGATCCCGCGTTGACAGGCGCTGCATTTGATCTGGCAAACGCGGGCTATACGCCGATGCCGGAGCTGGAAGAAAAGCATGAGGAAGAAGAGATCGGCGGCGATGGCGTCTCGCTGCGCAGGGCGGCAGCGCAACGGTCCGGGACTCACACTGAGCCAATCGTTCGGGAATATCTCGACGCAGGTGGCAACCGCGCCGCGCCGAATGAGGCGGTCACGCTTCGGCGTGCCGCGCGCGATTATGCCAGCGTCAGTGCAGCCGACAGGATTGCAGTGGAGGAGGTCACTTCGAACGAACTTGCCGTCCAGGTCGATGCGCTGCGCGCCGAAGCGCTGGCCAGTGATCCTGACGCTGCCGAATTTTACGGCTTTGAGCCGCCGCAGGCCGAAAGCAACAAGACTGGATCTGAAAAGCCCGAGGCTGGGGAAACAGACGTCCATCCGGCGGAGAGCACCGGCGACCTCGATCACGAACTTGAGATGGCTCTGCAGCATCCGCAGGTGCGCCAGGCCATCGAGGAAAAGATTGGTGAAGCCGAAAAAACGAGGCAAGACTATCGCAATGGCCTGGCGGCGGCGACGCAGATCGCACAGGTGAGTTTTGTCAGCCAATTTCCCGAACTGGCGAGCATCGCCCCGGAAAACCTGCCCGGCGCGCTCGAGCTGATGTCGCGGCAGGATCCGGCAAAGTTCGCCCGCGTCGAAGCGATGATCGCGACCACCGAACACATGTTCGCGCAGCAGGCACAGGAGAGCCGGCGCCGGACCGAATTGGCGCAGAGGAATTTTCAGGACTATGCGAAATCGGAGGACGCGCGCTTCGAAACCATGTTGAAGGGCGAATCGAAGGAAGCCCGGCAGGCCGTCACCGCCGAGATTTTCGCGTCAGCCGGGGCGGGCGGCGTCGAGCCCGCCGAACTGACGATGCTGTTCAACAGCGAGCCGCTGATGCGCAATGCAGTATTCCAGCGCATGATGTATGACGCCGGAAAATATCGCCTGATGCTGAAAGCCAAAGACGCGGCTGCCGCCAAGCCGGTACCGCCGGTGCAACGGCCAGGCATGGCGCGGACGGCTGCCGAGCGCGAACATGCGGACCTGCGGACTCTTAACGCGAGGCTCTCGAGTTCGGGTGATATCAAGGATGCGGTGGCGCTGTATCATGCGCGGAAATCCGGTCGGCGATGACTCGGATCGGTGGCCGCAAGCCAGTTGACGAATGTTCTTCTTTTGTTCTAAGATGATCTCCGATGGCTTGGCTCGCTAGTACGCCCCCCTTACGGGAGTCATTTTGAAACGCGCGATCTGGATCCTTTTGGTATTTGTTCTGTGGCAAAGCCCGGGTGCGTTCGCGGGCGACTATTCCGTCGCCTACGCGTTCGAAGTTGGAGATCAGATCGAGACCGGGAAAACGGACGACTGTGAGTACCGATATTTTTGCACAATTTCGCTGAAAAAACTCGGCCTATACGTGAATTTGTCATTTTGGGATCCGAAGCGCAACTCGGTTGTTATAGGTGCTCACGGCGATAGACGCCCGAATTGCTGCTTCTTCGCTGACGGAGCAAGATCTGTTTCTCGCAGTGCCAGATCTGTGATTCGCCTCAACGTTTATGAGGGGCATGCGCGGAGGGGAAACGAGTTCATTCGGAATGCGCCATTTGGCATCCTCAATCTGCACTTTTCTGACATGAAGTAATCGAAGGCGATCGGGAGGGGCGACGCGCGCTCACCAGCCTTGCGTATTGAGTTACAGGCGCCGGGTGATGCACCTCGTGCGGAATCGGCTTGCCCATCTGTTTATCGAGATGGATTTCTCGAAAATTAGCGAAGACCGGATCAGGAGGCATTTTTTGGCCACTATTGAGAGACGCAATCTGGCACCCGTAGCTCCTTCAACCAGCCTCACCGAAACGGATCGGCCGAGAGTGTACGAAATGATCCGCAGGCATCTCGCTGATGCATTGACGGGCAGTCAATCCTACCATCCGGACGGTGTGCAAAGGGATTCGCACTCACGCGCGGACGACCTGGAAGTCTTCATCTCGTCAATAAAGGATTTGCGGAACCAGGTGGATGATCCGGCCAATATCCTTGGCGAAGCTGCTGATGATTTGAAGAAAGTTGCCGAAGCCATCCGGCGGCAAATCGAGGAGAGTGAACCAGTCGATAACCTCCAGATTCCTCCGGAGCTTTCTCCGAACACCAGCGACAATAATATCATCCATGTGGATCCCGATCCCGGTCCATATTCGCCGCCAAACCCGGTTGCACCGAGCCAACGGCCAAGAGACTTCAGGGCATCCTTGCAATCGTCAGGTGGTGCAGAAAATGCGCTTGCGCGGCAACCGATCCGTGGGATCGGCGTCGACGGCTTGATTGCCGCCTTGTCCGACGTTGGCTCGACAAATCTCGTGCAGCCGGCGTCGCGACAGCGAGACAAGCTGCGTGGCATCGTCAGCGACCAGCCGATGCCGAATTGGCCGTTTCCTCCGCCGATCTTCACCCGACGCTGAGAGAATGTCGCGTTGCAAGCCAAATCTGATGACCGTCACTTTCAGAGCGGGACGGCACCATGCGCACACCAGCAGAGGAAATTCCAAATGTCGGACCATGACCGCGACTTCATCGAACGCAGCGAGTCCCTCACCGAAAAGCTCTACGGCACACCAGCGACGACCGACCAAATCGCGGACAATTTCGCGCTCTATGGCGTGAAAAAACGCGCAGATGCGCTGGAAGATCTCGATAGCGAATTGCGAGACGAGATCGGTTCCGGCTCGCATAGCCTGCGGCGGCGGGTGCAACTGATGGCGCTGCGCAGGAAGATGGGCGGCGTCCATGCTGCGCTTCGCAAGGCCAGGCGATAGGCGGAGCGATGAGGAGCCCGGTGCTGGCTGTACTAGCGCAGGCGCGCATGCGCGCCGCGCCGATGTTTGCCAAATGGTGCGAGCTGAACGGCGCTACCTGGTGCCCGGCGGCGCCGGCCGATGTCGCCAGATTTGTCGCAGATGGTGCCGCGCTCGGTATTGAACGGCTATGGCCTGCGGTGCAGGAAATCTCGAAGGCGCATGGCTCGCTCGGACTCGCCGACCCGACGCTGGGCGGCGTCGCGGCTGCCGCCATCAACGAGGTCGGCGGCATCTCGCCGCCACGCTCGTGGCCCAACGATCGCAAGCAACGCTTCGCATCGCTGCCCTATGATTTGCAGGTCTATGTCGCGGCTCACGAGCTGCTGCGCGAGAAGGCGTTGCGCCGTGCCCAAAACGAGGCGGCCGAGGCCAGGCAGAAACTCGCCGCGCTGCAGGCGCAGCAGGCGGCCAGAACCGACGAACGTGCAGCAGAAGGAAGAGCAGCAGATGATCGCAAAGGATGTGAAGTCGACCCGAACGCCGCCGCTTGAAGAGCGGATCAGGCAGATCCGTGCCGAAATCGATGTCATCATCGACGCCCGGGCGGAAGCGGTGGCGAAGCAAAGCCCCGGCGTTCCCCTCGGCGTAATCCGCAGCCTGCTGACGGCGCGCGCGCCGGCCTGCCCCTGCGCGCAATATCTCGAGATCGGCGGCGAGGGACAGGAATCAGAGGCCCGGTTAGCCGCAATCCGCTAACAAGTAGCCCTTCCTTCACAGACCTTCCTTGGCCCGCGCCAGGCATGATCTACGTTCGCCTGAGCGAGGCCCCGGCACGAACGATCTGAAGGCACCATTCCAGCAACGAACGGCGATCCCCGCGGTCGCCGTTTTTCAATTTTCAAGGATACAGGCATGACCCTCTACAAATGGTCGCAGACGGCTTCAGCGGATGCAAATGCTGACAGCACGATCAACTGGGCGGAGGGGCAATCGCCCTCCAGCGTCAACGATTCCGCTCGCGCCATGATGGCCGCGACGGCGAAGTATCGCGACGATATTGCCGGCGCCATCGTCACAGGCGGAACGTCGACGGCATACACGGTTTCGTCCTACGAAGTCTTCGACACGCTTGCCCACCTCAATGGGCAGATGATCGCCTTCACGCCGCACCTCACGAATGGCGCAACGGTGACGCTGAATGTGGATGGCCTAGGCGCAAAGCCGCTGCGGTCGGCACCCGGTGTTGAATTATCGGCGGGTACCCTCATCCAGGGCACGCCCTACATTGCGCTCTATAATCATGCAAGCGCCGCCTTTCACCTGCATGGCTTTTTTGGCAATCCGTACAATGTACCGCTCGCTGCTGGTCTGGATTATTGGGCGGCGACGACGCCGAACAGCGCCTTCGCATTTCCGGCCGGACAGCCGATCTCGCGCACAACTTATGCGGCGCTGTTCAGCTTGATCGGGACCACCTACGGCGCCGGTGACGGATCGACCACGTTTAATTTGCCGAACAAAGCTGGCCGTGTTTCGGTCATGAAGGAGGCATCGGCGACGTTGCTCACTCCCACTTACTTCGGAGCAAATTCTGCGAATCTAGGTGCGACTGGCGGCTCGGAGAGCCATCAGGTCACCACGTCTCAAATGCCATCGCATCAGCATGACGTATTTCTGAAAGACCCCGGACATCTCCACGCCTTCAATGCAATGAATGGCAGTGGAGGCGTATTCATCCAGAGCGGCGGAGGATACACGTATCTCGGGGCTGGCAACACTGATACGAAAATGACCGGAATTACCGTTGGATCGGTAAACGGTACCGCGAACGACAACAAAGTTGCTGCGACGGGCGGAGGCAGTCCCCACAACAATGTGCAGCCGACCATCGTCTGCAACTATATCATCCGGGTGCTTTGACAATCAGCAAGCACCGGCGTTGCGAGACTATGGTAGGATCTCGTCGAATATTGATCTAACCAAAAACACCGATGCACTCTCCGTTAGATGCACTTGATCACTAGCGGAAAGGTCCCCGGCGGTATGCCCCATACGGGTCAGGCATCCGTCCTTATTGCACATCACATTCCAGGCCGAAATGTAATGCGCGCCAAGTGGGATCACCTTCTCACGAAGCGTTGCACCGGATCTGTCCGCTTCCGCGCGGGTTGATCGTTCCGGAATCAGGCTATGCTGCAGCATGAAGTAACGCAAAACCTCGTTCGGCAGTCCACGCTTCCACAGCGGCACGGAGCCCAGCACGACGACGCGTGCATTAGTAGTCCTTTTGAGTATACGGACGGTCTCGGCCACACTGTCCAAGTATTTGTCCCAAGTACTATGAAGCAAGATAACATCGGGTTGCATCGTCTGCGCCAATGATAGAACTGTGTCGTTAGCCGCGCGGCAACTCGGGGTGCCATCCACGTCGGTGTTGAGCGCTGGCAGGCAAGAACTCAAAGTGAACTGGGCGATGCCGAAGTCACGAGTTTCCTGGGCCTTGCGCAGGCCGGGCATGAGCGCTCCCGCGGTGGAGTCTCCCCAGACGAATATTAGCGGGCGGCGATCTCTATCGACGCAGCTCTCCGAGAAAGACACTTCGTAACTGAGGTCGAGTAGGCATTTGTGGACCCGCCACTGCGCATCCTGTTTGGGGACCTTGGTCATCGCGCGAATTTCTGGCGGTAGCCGAAAGTCAAAGCCGCTTCCTTGAAGGATGACGCCACCCACCACGGCGGTCAGCACCATAGCTGTGCAAAGGCCGGCTATTCTCAACGAGCTTGGTCGGCCCGGTCGACTTGATCGAAACGGCGATTCGACGAATCGATAGGTAAGCCAAGCGAGTGCAAAGCTCAGTCCGATGATGAGCCCGCGCTCAAGCAGCGTCAACGGTGCAAATTTGATGATTCCGAAAAACACCAGCAGCGGCCAATGCCATAGATAGAGTGGATAACTGATCAGGCCAATCCAGACCAGCGGGCTGCTGGCGAGTGCAAGGCGCGCAAACCATGAGGAGGGGGCGGACAGGAGGAGTGACGCGCCCGCTACTGGCAACAAGGCCCACCCGCCGGGAAACAAGCTGCGGGTGTCGAGTATTGCCGCTGCGATTACAATTAAGATGATCCCGCCGGTGGCGCGCCAATTGCTTGCCGTACTGGTCTGACTGAGCTGGCTCCAGCCACTGGCCAGCACGGCGCCCACGAGTAATTCCCAGGCGCGGGTGAAGGGAAGATAAAACGTCTCCACCGGATGAGAGCCGATCAGCGCCAAATTAAGCGCGAACGACGCTAAGGAAATGACGGCTGCGGCGGTCAGAAATCTAAGGCGCAAGCGGGCGGCCAGCAACAGTACCAGCGGCCAGAATAGATAGAACTGTTCCTCAATGCCCAACGACCAAAGATGTAACAGTGGCTTTCGCGCTGATTCGACATCGAAATAGCCCGAGTGCCACAGCAGGGAGAAATTCGCCAAGAATGCGGCGCTCGCAGTAACGTCGGCACTAAGTTGCGCATAGTCTGCGGGCAGCATCCACAGCCAGCCTAGCCCCAAGGTTGCGCACAACACGATGATCAGCGCCGGGAAAATCCGGCTAATCCGCCGTTGATAGAAGCTTGGCAGACTAAAGCTTTGCTGATCCAATTCCCGTATGATTATGCCGCTGATTAGAAAGCCTGAGATGACGAAGAAGATATCGACGCCGATGAAGCCTCCTGGCATCGCCTCTGGGAAGGCGTGAAAGATCACTACCAAGACCACCGCAATGGCGCGCAGGCCGTCTATGTCGGGCCGATACTCGGTGTGATCAATTACTGGGACTTGCTGAGCGTGCATCTCCGCGTCTCTACCACTCCAACCTCACAGCGAGCAAGAGAGTAGACCATGTCGAAATGGTCGTTTGGCGAAGAAAACTTATCGTAGATTCAGTCAGGTTGAAGGTCGGCAGTATCAGGAGGTGGAAAGCATCAAGCTGACCTAAGATCCACGATCCCTGGCGCAGAGTGATCCTTGTGGTCGGGTATCAATACACGCTCGGAAGGCACGAGTAGGACGGCTCGCCCATTGAGAGGAGGCTTACACCGCCATGAACACAAGGGATTGAGCATTGGCCGCCTACTGATGAGGCTGGGACGCTGGCCTCGTTTGGCTTCGCAACGAGACCTCGCTGCATCGACCGGCGCACTCGCCTCTATGATTGTTGGCGACTTTTGCCGACTGCAACATCGCGCAGCCCACCATCATCGGCGACTTCTTGGCGCGGATCGCTCAAGAAGGAGAATAGCAGCGTCCATAAGCACAGCATCACTAGCGGCATCAGATAGTAGGGCGTGGAGATCGGATGAGTCAGAAAAAAAGCGAGATTTGACGCGAGGTTGACCGCAACGACGGATGCGGCAGTCTTCCGGGCATTGGAAAAAAGGGCGACTATGGTCCAGATGACTGTCAACAAGATCAGCGCGCCTTGCATATCGGTGAAATAATGCCCTGCGACGCTAAGGCTAAGGTCAGGCGGGGTCGCATCGACCGCGCTGTAAGTGGTCGCCAGAAAGTTGCCGGCATTGATCGCATTGGCGACCAAGGTCGGCATCAGCCCCAACAGATAGGCTGCACCGAAAGCAACGAGCTGCAAGATGTCACTGGGTGCCTTCGACCGAACGGCCATCGCCAGCAGAACGGCGACATAGCCAGCGGAAAGGAATAGATTCGGAAGTCGGAACGAAACCGCCAGCCCTAGGAGCACGCCGATCAAGGCGGCCGCGATGACCCGACGCGATGGCTCGGGGGCGTTCGCCAGAGTTCCAGTCAAGTACCCAACGACCGCGCAAACAATCATCGTGGGTGCCATCGACAGGCTGGCCTTCGACGGGTTCACCATGAAGTAGATGGCGGCCATACCAATGATTCCGGCGCCAGTCGCTGCGCGGCGCGAAGGGGCCGACCAAACCGCCAGAATCGCAGCGAAGAAGATCACGATATTAGCGACGGCGTACAGCGGCACCCTTTGGAAGCCGGAGGGGAAAAAAGAAAGCGCTAGACCCGTACCAGGTGGATACTGAATGACGTGTTTATCACCTATCGAAGTGTGGCAGGGCGCGCGCGTTGGATCGGCCCAGGCCGGATACCCGATCTCTCGCGCGAGCGTTGCGAAATAGCGATCATCGTCATGAGCGATGTTGGTGTCAAATCCGCCGAGACCAAAACGTTGAAATAAATGCGCCTGTCTCAGGTAGCAGATGTCATCATAGACGCCGGTTCGCTCGGTCCAGTTTCGCATCGTCCATAGGTTCGACATCAGGACGACCAGGCAGAGAAGACTGCAAATTATCTTCATCGAGCGGGTGCTGGGCATCCGCGCTTCTATCATTACCACCCAATAGCGAGCAAGCGATGACCCAATCGTCTTTCGGCGAGGCTTTGACGCGGCTGTGGCCGCACGGCGACCAGAAAATCCCGGGATTGCGGGCCGGTATCATCGAGACAGCCCCGGCGGTGTTCCGGAAATATGGCATCAATACCCCGTTGCTGATCGCGCATGTCATGGCGCAAATCTCCCATGAATGCGGAGCCGGTCATGACGTGGTTGAAAACCTCAATTATACGGCCGGCCGCATGATGCAGGTTTGGCCCTCGCGTTTTCCGACAATGGCCAGTGGAGCGTCCTATGCCGGAAATCCCAGGGCGCTCGCGAACAAGGTTTACAACGGGCGTATGGGCAATGCCCTGGGCTCTGACGACGGGTACCATTTCCGCGGGCGCGGAGCGTCGCAGACCACGGGACGCGAGGGCTATCAGAGGCTTTCTCGGGTAACAGGACTTGATGTCGTCAATCATCCTGATCTGGTGAACGATCCGCGGTACTTCATGGAATGTGGCGTGGCGGACTTCATCAATTGCGGTTGTCTGCCCTACGCGAAGATTGACGATTTGCTCGGGGTTACCAAGCGATTGAACGGCGGCACGGTCGGTCTGGAGCAACGCAAGCAATGGCTTGCCAAATGGAAGGCCGCGATGGTTGCCGTGCCTGTTTCGCGTGGGCCTGCCGTGATTTCGAATCCTCGGTCCATCGATGCTCCGCCGGTCCAACCGAGGCCCGCGGCCGGCTGGCTGGCTGCAATCCTCAACTTCATTTTCAAACGGAGATAATCCCATGTGGTCGATCTTTGACATCATCGTATTCGTCGGCGGTTTCGTCGGCTGCTGGTTTTCCAAGGACTGGCTGATCAAATCCTATGACGGGACTGCAAACCTCGTGAGTCGACTAGCAGCCAGGGTCAAGGCAATCAGGGAAGAGCTATAGCCATGTGGCCGCGTCTCAAAAGGAAGCTGGACGGCTGGAAGACGATCATCTGGAACGGCTTTCTTGGCGTCGCTCCCGTTGTTCTTGTTTCGCTGGACAAGGTCGCATCGCTGGATCTGTCGCAATACATGACTTGGTGGTTGGCTATCCTCATCGGCTTCATCGTTTCTGCGATTGGCGTCTGGCTGCGCTACATCACGACAGGTCCGGTTGGCGTCAGGGATGGGGAGGCACCAGATCCGGACGTGAAGGGAGTTGTTTGATATGTGGATGGCTCTCCTTTCCTTCATCGGAGGTCCCGTCGTTGGCGGCCTCATCAAGGCGTACCAGGCAAAACTCACGGCCGGCAACACATCCGAGAAGATTGCTGTAGATTTTGCCACCACTGAAGTCGCTGCACAGCGCGCGGAGATCGAAGCGCAGTTGCAGTTGCGGAAGGCGGAAATCGGGCATTTTTGGGAGCCCGAAAAGCTATTCGCCTACGTTACGCTGTTCTTCTACGCGAAAGTCTTGATCTACGACAAATGCCTGGGGCTCGGAACGACCGACGCAGTCAGCGGCGAGGTCGCTACCTGGGCGGGGCTTGTTATGTCGTTCTATTTCGCCAAGCGTGGCTTTGAGAACGTTGCGCGGATCATCAGACGATGAGGGATGAGGAAATCAAAGCCATCGTCGTCGAGACGCTCGCCGAACAGAAACGCCTGAATGGTGCGGATATCGACACGGTTGTTCTTAAGGCGATTGCAACGATCCTGACTTCATTCGGGATTGAAGAGGAGGACCGGAAGGAACTACGTGCTGACTTTCAACACTTAAGACGCTGGCGAAAAAGCGTTGAACAAACTCAAACTTTCGCGTTCAAGGCAATCGTGACCGTAATCGTTACGGGGCTTCTTGGCGCAGTATGGTTGGGCATCAAGGTCATGCTCGGCAAATGACCCGGGTCGCCGGATTCCCAAACACCACCTGAATTTCTGAATGGCGCTATTTGCTGATCGCACGAGCGTAGAGGCAGCCGAGGAACGTCGCCTGGTGGTCCACTTCCAGAGGGCTGACCATGTACAAGATCCGTGAGGTCAACGCGCATGACGATGAAGTTTCGGACATGCTGACGGATCTTCACCGACTGACATTTTTCGATGGTGCGCCGATTCCGAAATTCGATCAGGGACATTGGTGGCTTGCTTCGCATGAAGCCATCCCGGTCGCTTTTGCAGGGTTGGTTCCATCGACTCGAGCGTTCAACGCGGGATACTTCTGCCGGGTCGGTGTATTGAAGAAGCACCGTGGCCGCGCGCTGCAGCTGCGGCTGATGCGTGCGCTGGAGGCTCGTGCGCGGCGTAATGGGTGGAGCTCTGTAGTATCAGATACCACCGAAAATCTGACCTCCTCGAACAATTTTATCCGCGCCGGCTACTGGCTGTATCAACCGGCAGATCCATGGGCCTACCGGAACACGCTCTACTGGCGAAAATCCATACAATAGGGACGCGTACGCGCGGTTCTTTTTGCGACTGCGACCCGCCCGGTGGCCTGATGGCCACCGGGCCTTTTTTGTTTTTGGATGTCCGCGTTGAGATATTCCGGCGCCGCTTCGAAGCGTGGTCGGCCATCAGGCTCCGATCGGTAATTTCGACGGGCCGCACCCGTTCCTCGGACCGGGCGGCAAAGCTGCTTTGAGCGGTCGGCCAGGGACGGCCACCACTCGTCCGCCAAATGAGGGTTCGCCCTTCGGTCAGCCGTAGGGTGCATTTGGAAAATAAGTGACTGCAATGATCTCGACACCGGCGGAGCCGGTGCCGTCGGTCTTGCATGGGTCGCATGAGTTGACTTTGAAACTTCGACGGCCGCAAATGCAGGCCACGATTTTGCGGAAGGAAACATCATGGCTGAGGCCTGGATCATCGACGCATGCAGAACGCCGCGGGGGATCGGCAAGGCCGGCAAGGGCGCGCTGGCAAGCATTCATCCGCAGCAACTCGGGGCGGCGGTGTTGCGGGCGTTGGCCGACCGCACCGGAATCGATACCGCCGATGTCGAGGACATCGTCTGGGGCACCAGTTCCCAGCGCGGTCCGCAGAGCGGCGATCTCGGCCGGATGTCTGCGCTCGATGCGGGCTATGACGTCCGCACCAGTGGCGTCACGCTCGATCGCTTCTGCGGATCCGGCATCACCAGTGTTAACATGGCGGCTGCTTCCATCATGTCGGGGTCCGAGGATCTGGTGATCGCGGGTGGCACCGAGATGATGTCGATGGAAGGCCGCCGTGGCGACGGGCCGTTGATGATGGACGCCGGCAATCTTCGTCTGCGCGCCAGGCACCCGCAGTCGCATCAAGGCGTCTGTGCCGACGCCGTTGCAACGCTCGAGGGCATTACGCGGCAGGATGTCGACAGGCTGGGGTTCGAGAGCCAGCAGAAGGCGGCCACGGCCATCAAGGCCGGCCATTTCCACAAGAGCCTGGTTCCTGTTCATCGCGAAGACGGCAGCCTTGCGCTCGACCGGGACGAGTATCCGCGACCGCATACCACCCTGGAAGGGCTGGCCGGTCTGAAGCCCGCCTTCACGGCGGTGGCGGACTATCCGCTCGATGACAAAGGTACGACCTACCGCAACCTGATCCTGCAAAAGTATCCAGATCTCGAGATTGATTTCATGCATCACGCCGGCAATTCATCCGGTGTGGTCGACGGCTCGGCGGCGATCTTGCTGGCATCGCCCGGCTACGCCAGGGCCCACGGGCTGAAGCCGCGTGCACGTGTCGTTGCGATGGCAAATATGGGCGACTCACCCACCTTGATGCTGAATGCCCCGGTCCCGGCGGCGCGCAAGGTGCTGGCCAAGGCCGGACTCACGCTGGATGATATAGATCTGTTCGAAATCAACGAGGCCTTTGCGGTCGTGACGGAGAAATTCATCAGGGATCTCGAACTCGACCGCGACAAGGTCAATGTCAACGGCGGGTCGATTGCACTCGGTCATCCCATCGGCGCGACCGGTTCGATTCTGATCGGCACCATTCTCGACGAACTCGAGCGGCGTGACCTCAGGCGTGGTCTGGTGACCATGTGCGCCGCGGGCGGGATGGCGCCGGCGATCATTATCGAGCGCGTATAGTTGACTGCTGGATGCGCGGCTGGCGCGAGCGCTCGGCTACATCAGCCCGCGTTCACTCCAGCGCGGCCAGTTTCCGGTAGGTCGCGACTGTTTCCAGTATCAGTCGCTTCTCGCGCTTGCGGCTGAGAAATCGCAGCGGCACCGGGACGCCCTCGCACTCCATAGCGACCGCGAGCGAATGGCCTCTTGCATCGTCGTTCAACTGCCCGAGGCATTTTTGCGCCTTGCGCAGGAATTTTAGCGCCCTCCGCTGCCGCGAAAACTTCCCGTCCGGAAACAGATCTTCGAAAGACGCGATCGAGTAAGACAGTTTCTTGTTCAGCAGACGCAGCCGATGCCGTTTCGCCGTGTCCATTTTCGGAAGCTTGCGGCTCTTTTTCAGAAGCTTCTTCTGCCACCGCGTCAGTTTTCGGACGCTATAGGCTGCGATCGGAGAAGCGCGCTTCAGCGCGGCCTGGTTTCCCTTTCTGATCGACCAGGGTCCACGCTCGATCCACTCGGATGTGCGCTTGACCAAACGCCGATATCTGACTGACTGGAGCGCGCGCGCGAGATCTCGGTGGATTTCCGCGCGTTTCGCGGTCCAGGCCCGATAATGGGGTATTGCTTGCGGGTGTCGCTTGTCGATCGCCCTAAGCCGTTCTATCGCGACGTCCATGTCTCGCATGGCGCCCAGATGGGCGTTCAGCCACTTCAATTCGGCCCTTATTCGCGTTCGCGTGGCGTCCGCAACCATCGGCGAGAAGAACAGAATGGCTGTACGCAAGTGCGTCAGCGCGATGCGCATCCGGTGCAGGGCAGCGGGGTCACCTTCGCAGGTCGCATTATGGTTTGCCGTCAAATCTGCCAGATAACGGCGTACGACTATTCGAAATGCGGTGTCGCATGCCATCGCTGCATTCAGTCGCGGGGCTGTATCGCGGCGTTGTTGCACCCGCCTTGCTGGGGCGGCGGCTCGACTGCCTGATTTTGGGGATGGCGGCATTGCTGTTTCTTGCTAGCGGCGCTGAATCGCCTCACCAGAAGCGATCCGAGTTCGGCAGTGTTCCAGAGGTCGCTTCGATGTCCGGATGCCTCTGGGTGAAGTCGGGGTGGCGGCGCTGCATTTGCGGAACTGTTCCGGGCGGCGACCGTACCATCTCACACATCGGTTGTCCCAAAGGAATCATGTGGCCGACGGGAGAGATTGCATGCGGCTGAGAACGCCTATCCTCTTGACCTCAATCAAATGCATGCTGAAAGGATCATCTATTGCTTTGCCGGGGTTTCTGTTGTGTTGATGAAAATCGACGCGTGCGATCGCCTCTCACCTGCGCTTCCGCCGGAAAAACAGGCATCGCGCGGCCACCGTGCCGGGGTTATGATACTGCGTTGGGTGGCCTGGTGACGTGCACGGGCGGTGTACTTCACAACATCAGGCCGGCACCGGCCGGGAAGTTGAGTCGATGTCAACCTATCGTCTGCAAAATGTGCTTTCGCCTCGTTCGGTCGCGCTGGTCGGCGCCAGTCCGCGACGGGAATCGGTCGGAAGGGCCATTCTCGGAAACATTCGCAAGGCCAAATTCGCGGGCGACTTCGGGCTTGTGAATCTGCGCCATGCGGAGATCGACGGCGTTCGCAGCGTTGGCAGCTTGAGTAAATTGCCGTTTGTACCTGAACTCGTGGTGATCACTGCGCCGGTGCCAGCCATCGTGGGGCTGGTCGATGAAGCGGGAAGATTGGGGGCGGCTGGTACTTTGATCATCACCGCTGGGCTTGGACATGGCGCGGGATCGCTGGCGGAGGCAGCCGAACGCGCCGCTCACAAGTACGGAATGAGGTTGATAGGTCCTAATTGTCTCGGCGTCATGATGCCGGGCGTAAACCTCAATGCCAGTTTCTCCGCACACATGCCTGGCCCGGGAAATCTGGCGCTGATTTCCCAGTCTGGCGCTATTGCTGCCGGCATGGTGGATTGGGCGGCGCAGCGTGCGGTGGGCTTTTCCGGAATTGTCTCCATCGGCGACCAACTCGATGTCGATATTGCCGATCTGCTGGACTATTTTGCGATGGACGGCAAGACGCGGGCGATCCTGCTCTATGTCGAAGCGATCAAGGACGCCAGCAAATTCATGTCCGCCGCGCGCGCCGCCGCCAGGATCAAGCCTGTTGTGGTCGTCAAGTCCGGCCGCTTGGCGCAAGGTGCGAAGGCGGCTGCGACCCACACCGGCGCGCTGGCCGGGTCGGACGCGGTCTACGATGCCGCGTTCCGCCGCGCCGGCATTTTGCGGGTATCGGATTTGCGCGAGTTGTTCGATTGCGCCGAGACGCTGGGCCGCCTCGAATCGCCGCCGGGCAAGCGGTTGGCGATCCTGACCAATGGCGGCGGCATCGGTGTTCTGGCGGTCGACAGGCTTGTCGATCTGGGCGGAATTCCGGCTGCGATCGGCCCGGAGACCATGCAGAAGCTCGATGCGATATTGCCGCGGACATGGTCCGGATCAAATCCCGTCGACATCGTTGGTGACGCCGGCCCCGAGCGTTACGCCGCGGCGCTCGAAGCGCTGCTGGCCGACGCGAGCAATGATGCCGTCCTGGTGATGAACGTCCAGACCGCGATCGCTTCGGCTGACGACATTGCCGCGACCGTAACCGCCGTGGTCGGCAAGTACCGTGAGAAATATGGCCGCTCGGCCAAGCCGGTGCTTGCGGTCTGGGTCGGGGGGCACCAGAACATCGGCGACCTCCTGAGCGGCGCCGGGATTCCCAACTATCCCACCGAGGATGACGCGGTGCGCGGCTTCATGCACCTCGTGAAACATCGCGAGGTCGTGACGGCGCTGGCGCAGGTGCCGCCTGCCATGCCAAGCGAGTTCGCACCCGATAGCGAGACTGCCCGCGGGATCGTGGCCGGCGTGCTGGCCGACGGTCGCCGCTGGCTCGATCCGGTCGAAGTCAAGCGGCTGCTCGAGGCCTATGACATTGCGATGGTGCCGACGTTTGCGGCCGCCGATGCGGAGCAAGCGGTTGCTTACGCCTCAGGGCTTTTCGCACAGGGCGCTACCGTGGTGCTCAAGATCATGTCGCGAGACATTGTTCATAAGTCCGACGTCGGCGGCGTCGTTCTCAATCTCACCACCCCGGCGTCGGTGCGCGGCGCAACAGCCGGGATACTGTCGCGGGCCAAGGCGCTTCGCCCGGAGGCGCGAATCGCCGGCGTCATCGTGCAGGCAATGGTGGTCCGGCAGAAGGCGCGGGAGCTCATTCTGGGATTCGCCGATGATCCAACCTTCGGTACCGTGATCGTGTTCGGCCGAGGCGGTACTGCAGTCGAAATCATCAACGACAAGGCGCTGGCGCTGCCGCCGCTGGACCTGCAACTGGCCCGCGAACTGATCGAGCGCACCCGCGTCTCGCGGCTGTTGGGCGCCTACCGGGACGTGCCTGCGGTCAAACCAGACGCCGTCGCAATGGTACTGGTCAAGCTGGCGCAGATGGCGGCGGACATTCCGCAGATTCGCGAGCTGGACATCAATCCGTTGCTGGCGGACGAAGCCGGTGTGCTTGCGGTCGATGCGCGCATCGCCGTCGGCGCGGTGGAGCGAAAGTTCAAGGGATCGGGCCCCGGCAATTTCGCCGTGCGGGCCTATCCGTCGCAATGGCAGCGGCACATTGAGGTCAAGGACGGCTGGCGGGTCTTTGTCCGCCCGATCCGTCCCGAGGATGAGCCGCTGATCCATGAGTTCCTGCGACACGTCACCAGCCATGATCTGCGGCTGCGTTTCTTTGCGCCGATGAAGGAATTTACCCACGAATTCATCGCCCGGCTAACCCAGCTCGACTATGCCCGCGCGATGGCTTTCGTTGCACTGGACGAGACCACCAACGAGCTGCTTGGCGTCGTTCGAATTCATTCGGATTCGATCTATGAGAGCGGCGAATACGCGATCCTGCTGCGCTCCGATCTCAAGGGCAGGGGGCTCGGATGGGCATTGATGGAGATGATCATCGAATACGCCAGGTCTGAAGGGCTCAAGGTGATTGCGGGCGACGTCCTTCAGGAGAATATCGTGATGCTGGGGATGTGTCGGGACCTCGGCTTCGAAGTGAAACCTGATCCTCATGAGCACGGTATTTGCAACGTCAAGCTCAAGCTTTAATTCGGCGAAAGCCGACATTTGATGTGTGGGGTCGCTGCGACCGCCCAACTGCTACGGGCTATTCCAGCGTTTTCAAAAACGACAGCAGGTCATGAATCTGGTCTGGCTCGAGCCGGAACTCCGGCATGGTCGGATGGCCGGTGACGATGCCTTCGGCAAGCGCTTCGGCAAGGCTCTCGATCGGATAACGTTTGTGCAATGTGCGGAACGGTGGCGCGATCTTGAGCGGGCTTGGAGTTGCGCTATCGATCGAATGGCAACGCGCGCAATTGGTCAGCGCAAACGTCTTGCCGCGCTGCTCGGCGGGCGAGGTTGCCAGAGCGGGTGCTGTCAGCATCAGCGTCACAAGGGTTTGACGCAGGGCAAATCGCAGCATGGTGGGCCGATCTTTATTTGTGGTGGACAAACCTTGATAGAGCCACAGGGGCGGCGGTTCTTGATCTGTATCAACCGGCAAATGGAGGATTCGTTAAGATACAGGAACCGGCAGCCATATGGCTGCCGCCGGTTCCGTCTTGGAGTGGCGCATGAGGATTTCCCTGGTTGCAGGCGACCCGAATGGGCAGCCCTGTGCCGATTGCGCGATATGCCGCTTCAGCATCTGCGCTGCCCTCGACAAGGCCGAATTGCGGGAGTTGGAACATCTTGGTCGTCATATCCATTTCGCATCCTGCGAGACCGTCTTTGGGCAGGATGAAATGACGACGTCGGTCTATAACCTTCTTGAGGGCGTCATGCGCCTCTACAAGCTGCTGCCCGATGGCCGCCGGCAGATCGTCGGTTTTGCCTTGCCTGGCGATCTCCTGGGGATGGCGGCATCAGCGCGCCATAGCTTCTCGGCAGACGCGATCGGCGCTGTCGCCGTTTGCCGGTTCTCCAAGACTTCGTTTGCACGCTTCATCGAGGACAAACCGCACCTCCTGCGGCGTATCAACGAGTTGACAATTCGCGAACTGAGCCAGGCACAGGACCACATGGTGCTGCTCGGCCGTCGTTCGGCGGAAGAGAAGGTAGCGACTTTCCTGCTCGGCTGGCGCGATCGGCTGGTTCAGCTGAGAGGGCCGTCAAATACGGTACCGTTGCCAATGAGCCGCCAGGACATCGCGGATTTTCTCGGCTTGACCATTGAAACGGTCAGCCGCACCTTCACTAAGCTGGAACGCGACCGGGTGATCGGAATCCAGCCCGGCAGCGTATGTCTGCTGGATCCGGCGCGCGCCGAGGCCATGGCCGCAGCCTGACAGGGCCGGCCGGCGCGCTGCCTGCGCGGTTGGTAAATTTTAAACCGCATCAACGTCCGGACCTCCGATTGCACGATTGTTCCTCGGCGGGAGCAACTCCGACACACGCCGCGGTTCGACCGCGATGAGCGCGTGACCTGACGGGCAGGGTGGCTGGGCGCTTGCACCGTCCGACTGATAGATGCCATGCGCGATGGAGCTATGATGTCAGCAGCCGTCGCGGCCGCGTCATAAGAAGTGTCCTTCAATGGACATAAGGCGGCGGCCTGTCGAACGTTCCGGCGCCCGCGCTATGATGGCCGATGGCGAAGCTTCGGCAGACAGTGCAGAGGCTGCCTGAAAGGTTCACGCTGCGCTTGGCTCGAACGTGCCACATCCTCTGGATGCAAAATTTTTATCCGCTACCACAGGCGATATCAATTCCGCTAAATTATCACTCAATTGCTCCGATTCTAAAAATCCCATCCGGCGCTTTGTTTGCCTTTGCCCGCATCATTCGCACAATGCGGCTGCAAATGCTTGTTCCGCCATGATCTTTCGCTAATCTGAATCCGGGGTGGATGGAGGAGCCGAGGGTGCGTTGTCAGGTTTGTCAGTCGACGCTGAAGGCCGGCGACGCCTATTGCTCGTCCTGCGGCGCGGTCGTCCCCGAACGTCCACCAATAACTCCCGAAGTTCGCGGCCGCATCGCCGGCGAGCGGAAATATCTCACGGTCCTCTGTGCCGATCTGCAGCGCTCGACCGATCTGATCTCGGAGCTGGATCCCGAGGCGGCGATCTCCCGGCTCGAGCCGGCGCTGATTGCGATGCGCACGGCCGTTCGCCGTAACCGCGGGATCGTCAGCAAGGAGGGCGGCGACGGCCTGATCGCGCTTTTTGGCGCCCCGCATGCCGACGACAATCACGCTGTCATGGCCTGTCACGCCGCAGTCGAACTGGTTCGCCGTGTCAACCTCTTGAACGACCCGGCGCTCCGGGTGCGGGTCGGGGTTCATTCCGGCTATGTCGTCGCCCATGTGATCGAGGCCGACTTCTCGTCGATCTATGAAGCGGGCGGCCCTGCGGTCCATCTGGTCAAGCGGCTCGAAAATGCCGCGCAAGCCGGACAAATCCTGGTGTCGGAATCCTGCCAGAGCCTGGCCGCAGGCATGGTGACTTTCAACGCGCAACCCCCGCGGCGGCTGGAAGGGTTTTCCGCGCTCGTTCCCTGCTACGAACTCGCCGAAATCAGCGGGCTTACCCGCTGGCGCGCCCGCTCGACCAGGGGACTTTCGTCGTTTGTCGGGCGCGCCGAAGAGATTTCCCTGCTCGAGCGGGCGGCGTGGGAGGCCGGTTCCTCCGGACAGATCGTTGCGCTGGTCGGGACAGCCGGTATCGGAAAATCCCGAATCGCCCACGAATTCGTAGGTGCGCTGCGGGAGAAAAACTGGCAGGTGCTGGAGGCGGAAGGCAACCCGCTGGAGCAAGCGGTGCCGTATGCATTGCTGAAGAAGCTGCTTCAGAGAGCGCTGCGGGTGGAAAATGTCGGGCCGGCAGATCTACCTGACCTGCGCGAAGCGCCGGCGCCGGCGCATTCCGATCTTTGGCAAGCCGCGCTTTGCTCGGTTCTGGACCAGCCGGTGACGGACAGCCGCTGGGGCGATCTCGAACCCCTGCTGCGCCGCCGCGCGATCATCGATGCCGCCCGCCATGCGATCGGCAGGGTGATCGCGACGCGACCGACCATCCTGCTTCTCGAAGACCTTCACTGGATCGATGGCCAAAGCGAAACCGCGGTCGAGGCCCTGATGTCGCTGACGGCCGGCCATCCTCTGCTGGTGCTGCTGACATGGCGGACGGAAGACACGCCGGGATGGCTGGCCCGGCTGGACCTGCGCCGGATCTGGCTGCGGTCGCTCGATATCTCCTCGGCGAATGCCCTGCTTGACGATCTGCTCGGCGCCGGGCCGGATCTCGATGCGCTCAAGGCCCACATCCTTCGCCACACCGGCCAGGTTCCGCTTTTCATTGAGGAGGTGGCGCGGCAACTCCTCAACCGCGGCGTCCTCGATGCCGAGGCCGGCCGGTTTGCCGCCAAAACCCCGTGGGAAGCGCTGGAAATTCCGCCCACCGTGCAGGGGGTCATTGCGTCCCGCATTGATCGCCTGTCGAAGGAGGACAAGGCGCTTCTCCAGCTCGCTTCCGTCGTCGGACCGCGCATCCCGCCCCCCTTGCTGACGGCGGTGACCGGCATGCCCGCCCCCGAGTTGCAGAGCCGCCTTTGGTCGCTGGAAATCCTGGATTTTCTGGTCGAGTCGCGGTGGCTTGCGTCGCCGGAATACGAATTCGCGCACGATCTCATTCGCGAGGTTGCCTACGATTCGATCCTGCGTCCGCAGCGGGAGGAGCTACACCGCCGGATTTTGGCGGCGCTGGAGGCGAATACTTTAGGTCACCAAGAGGAGGCCGCCGAGGCATTGTGCCATCATGCGGTCAAGGCCCGAGACTGGGCGAAGGCGGATCAATACGCTTACATGGCGGCGAAGAAAGCCTTGGCAAGATCTGCATTTCGTGACGCAACAGAGTATTTCCAGATCGCGATGGACGCGGTCGACAAGCAGTCGGCCTCAACGGTGCGAGAGCAGCGGGCCATCGATTTGCGCATCGAGGCCCGGCTTGCATTTGCGCCGCTTGGAAGCATGGAGCAATGGTTCGCTCTTTGCCGCGATGCCGAAGCGCGTTCCGAGAAGATAGGGGATGAACAGCGGCGACTGGCTTCGATCGTTGCTAAGGCGGTGGCACTGAATTTCTATGGAGCACCCGTTGAGGCTATCGCCGCATCCGAACAGGCTGTTGCGCTTGCCAACAGTCTAGCGGCCACCACTTGGCTCGGTTATGCAGAATATGTACTCGGTCAGGCGTATTTCATCTCCGGTCGATATCGGGACGCGGAGCTGCTTCTGAACCGGGCCAGTGCGCGGCTGGCCAGCGCACCGGAAAACGTTCCGCCGGGAACGACGGGGTCGAGTCTTCTTGTGCTCTGTCACATGATGAAAGCTCTCGTCTATGTGTCGACTGGCGAGTACGACAATTCCGAGCAAAGCTCTCGGCGGGCAAGCGACCTCGCCAAGAGCAATGACCGACCCTATGACATTGTTGCAGCCCTTTATGGGCGTGGCCTTGTTCAACTGGGCCACGGAAATCTTGAGGAGGCGGAGAGAGCGTTAGATGAAGCTGCGTTCCTCTCGCGCGAGAACGAGGTCCGCTTGTTCTTGCCTCTAGTGCTGTGCGCGCTCGGGAATCTCCATTTGCAGAAAGGACACGCTGCCGAAGCCAAAGACATCTTGTTGAAAGCAAAGGAGGAGGCCGAGGCGCTCGGCCACGCGAGCAGCACCATGCTGGCACCGGTCTATCTTGCTTCGGCCTACGCACAACTAGGCGAGATTTCCCGCGGACTGGAAATCGCACGGGCCTGCCAGGCGGGAGCAAAGCAAAAAGGCTATCACGGGATCGAAGCCTTGGCCGCTTTTGCCCAGGCGCTTATCTCCGCTCTTCAAGGTGCTCCCGCCGCGGCGGAAACCATGGCCCAGCTTGAGCGAGCGATCGAACTGGCAACCCGGCTCGAAAGCAGGCCCTTGCTGGGGATGGCGAAGGGTACTCTAGCCCGCCTGCTCGTGGCTTCGGGCAGGAAGTCCGAAGCGCAAGACGAACTCGCCCAAGCGATCGAACTGTTCGACAAGTCGAAAATGACTATGCAGCTGGAACGTGCTAGGGCTGCTCTCAGCAAGTTGTCGGACTTGTGACATATTGCAGCCACGGCATATTCAGCCGCATTACCATAGGAGCGAACGATGGCCTTTGCGCCTTATAGCGGAACATTTGAACAAATCATCAACCAGATGCTCGGCCCGGAGAATATCGCTTTGGCGGCCAGCAAGTTTGCGGAGCTGGAAAAGGAGCACGGCCCTTATAGTTTTGGAAAGTTCATCAAATACTTTCTGCCAAAGCCGGAGGACTTTAAGAATTGGGAGAAGGATTCCGGCAAAATCTCCGAACCGGTACGCCGCCGCCTCACCGAAATCGTTTCGGCCAATCTCAAGTCTGCGTCCCCGCTACCCATGCTTCTGAAGGTCGGAGACAATGTTGATGCGACCCATGACCTGATCGTGAAGGTCTTCGCCCACAATGGGATTATCTACATTGGCCTTCACATGCTTTGTCCAAACCCAGAATTGAAATGATGTCGGGCCCGCATGGACCGGGCGGAGATTGAATTGACCTCCTCCGGCGCCCTATCCTTGCGCCATTTAAAATTGTTCGAATAATTGCCGCATCCTTGGCGAGCGTATAGTTGAAAGGCCTCGGTATAACCGGGGCCTTTCTTGCCGCGCGCGGTCCGCCGGAGTATAAATCGCGGCGCGGCGGATGATTTCAGTGCGACCCGCCGTGGATGGGCAAAGTATCAGATGGTCGTGACCGGCGTGCCCCAGGACAAGACGGGCGAAGCTCGCGAGGTTCCGAGCAGCAAATTGTCGGTGCTGCGCAAGCATCCGATCTTCTGCGATCTTGAGCCCGAGGCGTTCGACCAGCTCTGCCGCTATGCCAAGCACACCACGCTGAAGCGGGGCGCGTCGATTTTTTCGAAGGGCGACCCCGGCACCAGCATGTTTGCGGTGATCAGCGGCACCGTCAAGATCAGCACCTCCTCGGTCGACGGCCGTAGCGCGATTTTGAATTTGATCGGCGCCGGCGAGATATTCGGGGAGATAACCGTGCTCGACGCGCAGGTCAGGTCCGCCGACGCCACGGCAAACAGCAGTTGCGAACTTTTCATCATCGACCGCCGTGAATTCATTCCGTTTCTGAAGAGCCAGCCGGCGCTGGCGATGAAGTTCATCGAGCTGTTATGCACGCGGCTGCGCAGGACCAGCGAGCAGGTCGAGCAGATCATCCTGCAGAATCTGCCGGGCCGGCTGGCCAGCGCGCTCCTTCGCCTGACCGAGAAACACAAGCTTGAACCCGGCGGTCGGACCATCGCGGTAACCCAACAGGAAATCAGCGAAATGGTCGGCATGACCCGGGAAAGCATCAACAAGCAACTGCGGGTCTGGGCGGATCGCAAATGGGTGCGCCTCGAACACGGCGCCATCGTCGTGCTGAATGCCGAACCGCTGCAGGTGCTGGCCGAAGCGGGGTCGGGTGACAACGGCGATTAGCGCGCCACTGCGATGCCTTATCGAGCGCGGCAATGCCCTGAAGCCGTTGCCGCGGCTTATCTGTTAACGACACGCTGCGGCGTTACCCATCGATGATGGCGACTGCCCGGGTCCAGCCCGCCGAGGCCCGCTCGATCTTGACCGGAAAACACGACACGGTGAAACCGGTGGAAGGCAATTGCTCGAGATTGTGCAGCTTTTCGATATGGCAGTAACCGATGTGCCGCCCGGCCTTGTGACCCTCCCAGATCAGGCTGGCGTCCCTGGTCTCCGCATATTTCTTCGCGGTATGCACGAACGGCGCATCCCAGCTCCAGCCGTCGATGCCGGTCAGCCGCACGCCGCGCTCGAGCAGATACATCGTTGCTTCATAGCCCATGCCACAGCCGGACGTGACGTAATCCTGCTGGCCGTATTTCATCCCCGCGCTGGTGTTGACCACGACGATTTCAAGCGGTGAAAGCGTGTGGCCGATGCGCTTCAGCTCGTTCTCGACATCCTTGGCCGTTGCGACATAGCCGTCCGGAAAATGTCGGAAGTCCAGCTTCACGCCGGCTTGCAGGCACCAATCCAGTGGCACTTCATCGATGGTCCAGGACCGCTCGCCGCGGTTCATGGTCGGGTGAAAGTGCCAGGGCGCATCGAGATGGGTGCCGTTGTGGGTGGAGAGCTGGACCTGTTCGACGGCCCAGCCTTGTCCGTCCGGCAGGTCCTCCGCCTTCAACCCGTCGAAGAACTGCAGCATGCGCGGCAGGCCCTGCTGGTGATCGATGTACTGGATGGTGGGATGTCCACCGGGCGGGTCGGCCGGAACGTCGTTCTGCAGCGGCACGGAAATGTCGATCAGTCGTCTGGCCATTTGCGCTTCCTCGTTTCACTATTTTTATCGATGGTTCAGGCTTCAGGCGTCCTGCCGCTCGACCTTGTTTTTCAGGATTCCGATCTTTTCGACCTCGAGCTCGATGCTGTCGCCATGTTCGAGATACCAGCCGAGCTCAAGCCCGCAACCATTGCCCACAGTGCCTGACCCGATGAATTCGCCGGGCATCAATGTCTCGTCCTTGGTGACGTGGGCAATGATCTCCTCGAATGAAAACAGCATTCCCTCCGTGACGCCCTGCGAACGCATCTTGCCGTTGACGCGGGCTTCCATCTTTAACTTGTAGGGATCGCCGATCTCGTCCGGCGTGACGATCCACGGTCCCATGACGTTGCCGCCGTCAAAGCTCTTGCCTTTGGCCGGGCCGAGCCGTCCTTCCATCTCGATGCGCTGGGCATCCCGCGCCGAAAAATCGTTGAAGATGGTGTAGCCGAAGATGTGCTCTGCCGCCTTCGAAGCAGTGATATTGGCGCCCTTGTTCTTGGTAATGATTCCGAATTCGAGTTCGTAATCCATCACCTTGCTGTAGCGCGGCCATTTTACGGTGGTGTTGGTACCGCGCACACTGAAGCGGTTGGTGATGTAGTAGATCGGCTGCCTGCGGTAGACCTCGGGCAATTCGCCCAGCGGCTCGGCGTCGATCCGCGCCAGCTCCGCCGTGTCGTTTTTCGCGCGCGCCGCGAGCTTGAGCTGGCCGCGCGGCGCCTGCAGGATGTGCAGTGGAAACGACATGCCGTCGCGCATTTGCCGCGGCTCGGGGATCGGCGCCAGGATCTCGGCGGCGGCGACGTTCTCGGACAGGCTCTCATCCTTGCCGATCTTCTCGAACAAGTTTTGCGCCTGGTCCAGAGCCGGGGAGCCGGCATCGATCAGCGACAACATCGACGCGAAGGCTGGATTGGACTTGCCCTCCCGGTCCGCCGCCGCCGCCAGGTCGAACAGCCGCGAGTCCTCTTTGTGGACGAGACCGATCTTTTCCCGGCCGCCGGATCGAAATGTCGCAAGTTTCACCGCTGTCTCCCCCTTGTGGTTTGGTAAAATATATGATCATTAAAAATATCGATAAACAAGAGGCGATCAAAAATATCGCAATCGGGAGGCGATCGATGACCAGATTCCTGGCGGCAGTGAGCTTTGCGGCACTTCTTGCCGCTGGCCCCGTTCAAGCACAGACCAAGATCCAGATCGGCTGCACCGCGACTTCCGATTGCGCTTCCGCCATGGTCGCGATCGACGAAGGCATCTTCAAGAAACATGGCCTCGATGCCGAAATGGTGTTGATCGGCATCAATTCGAACATCCCGGCCGCGATCCTCTCCAACTCGATTCACATCGGCGGGCCGACCTCTACCGTGTTTCTGCAGGCGGCCGACGGCGGTCTCGATCTCGTGGCCCTGGCAGGTGCGAGCGTGATGAGTCCAACCACCAACGGCAATATCACCGCCTTCGTCCGCAATGGCATCGTCATCAACGAGCCGAAGGATTTCATTGGCAAGAAAGTCGGCGCACCCGGGCTCGGCGCATTCCTGCATGTCCTGTTCGTGAAATGGCTGGTCGAAAAGGGTGTCGACCCCAAGAAGGTCAATTTTGTCGAGGTGACGTTTCCGACCATGATGGATATCGTCAAGTCGGGCAGTGTGGATGCCGTCCTGACCGCAGAGCCGTTCGTGACCCGAATGACCAATGCCGGACTGGGATCGGTGGGCGCCCGCTACGCCGTCGAACTCGCGCGGACCGAACCGATCATTTTCTACGCCGCCTCGCGCGAATGGGCAGAGAAGAATCCCGACACCATCAAGAAGTTCCGCGCGGCGATCGCGGAAGCTGCTCCCATCGTCAACAACGACCGCGACAAGGCATCCACCGCGATCCAGAAATTCACCAAGCAGCCCATTGAACTGGTCAAGGCCACGCCGCCGAACCGTTCGGAACCGGTCCTCAAAGCGGAGCAACTGGCGTGGTGGATCGATATCATGGCGTCGCAGAAGATGTTGCAGAGCAAGCTCGATCTCAACAAGCTGATCCTGAAATAGAAAGAGGATATGGCGTCAGCGGTGCAAAGCGGTTCAGGAGAGCTGTCGGGTCCGGACACCTTGAGCGAGCGCGCGGCCAGTCTGGTGCAGCGCGACATCATTGCCGGCGATCTCGCACCGGGCGCGCGGCTTGGAATCGTCGACCTGGTCCAGCGCTACGACATTGGCGCCACGCCCCTGCGCGAAGGCCTGTCCCGGCTCGTTTCCAGGGGCCTGATCGTCGGAATCGGCCAGCGCGGATTTCGGGTGGCCGATGTCAGTCGCGAGGATCTGAAAGACATTACGCAGATGCGCACGGTGGTCGAGATCGAGGCCCTGCGGCTTGCGATGGCGCATGGCGACGATGCCTGGGAGGCAGGAATTGTCAGCGCGCTGCATCAGATGCGCCGGCACATTCAGCGAACCGGCGACAAGTTTCGTGAGGGCGCGCCCGAGTTCGACGCCCTGCACAAGGGATTTCACACCGCGCTACTGGCGGCTTGCGGATCGAGACGGCTGCTGACGGCACATTCGGATCTCTACGATCAGGCCTACCGTTATCGCCGGGTCATGATGCGCAGCCTGGGCAGCGGCGAGGATTTTGTCGCGGCACATCAGGACCTTGCGGATCTGGTGCTTGCGCGCGATGTCGGTGCGCAAACCAGGCTCAGGTGCCACTTGGCGTCGACGCTGAATTACGTCTATCCGCCGGCCAAAGGGGGCTAGATCGTGAACATGGTTGCCGCAGTGAACCAAAGGACAAGCGGACCTGGCTTCGGGCAGGCCCAGATCGCATTTTCCGGCGTCACGCTCAATCTTGGCGGCAAGGCAATTCTGGAAAATATCAGCCTTGACGTGAAGCCGGGCGAGTTCCTCTGCATTATCGGCGCGTCGGGCTGCGGCAAGACCACCGCGCTTCGGCTTGCGGCCGGATTATATCAGCCGACCAGCGGTACCGTGGTCTTCGACGGCAAGCCGATGCTGGCGCCGCGGCGTGATATCGCCATTGTCTTCCAGGATTACGGCAAGGCGCTGCTGCCTTGGCGGACCGCTTCTGGCAATGTCTCGCTGGCGCTGGAAGCATCGGGGACGCCGGCTTCGCAACGCGCCGCCCGCATCGACGAATTGCTTAAAAAGGTCGGATTACCCAATCACGCTGAAAAATATCCGGCGGAAATGTCCGGCGGCATGCAGCAGCGCCTGCAGATCGCGCGCTGTCTCGCGCAGGAGCCGAAGGCGCTCTTGATGGACGAGCCGTTCGGCGCGCTGGATGCGATGACGCGCCAGGGATTGCAGGACGAGGTACTGTCGCTGGTGCGCGCCAGCGATGCCACCGTCGTGTTCGTCACCCATGATCTGGAAGAGGCGATTTATCTGGGCGACCGTGTCATCGGCCTGTTGCCGCATCCCGGCCGCATCGGCATCGAACTCAAGATCGATCTGCCGCGGCCCCGTGATCAGCTGACGACGCGCGAAAACCCCGAATTCCTGCGGCTGCGCCGCGAACTGTTCGATTTCATCAAGGCGTCGGAAGCATGATCCCGGAGCGCGTCAAGGCGCTGCTGCTTCCGATCGGAATCCTGGCGTTACTTGAGATCTGGGCTCGGGCCGTTCACCTGCAAAGCGACTCGCTCGCGCCGCCGAGCGCCATTGCCGCGGCACTTGTCGAGGCTTTCCAGGACGGCTCGATGCTGACGGCCACTCGCGATACCCTGATCTCGGCGTTCGCCGGGCTCTCGATCGGCGGCGCCGTCGGCCTTGCCTTCGGTATTGCGCTTGGCATTTTCCACATCTTCGACCGGTTGATGGAAGTCACCATCGAGGCGGTTCGCCCGATTCCGTCGATCGCGCTGTTGCCGATCGCGCTGATCGCGCTGGGTTTCGGCTACCGGATGGAGATTACGATCGTTGCATTCGCGTGCGTCTGGCCGATCCTGATCCTGACCCGCGCAGCCGTCGGCGGCATCGAACCGCGCTTGATCGAGGTGTCGCGCGTGTTGCGGTTATCTCCCGCGGACCGGGTCCGCAAGATCATCATTCCGGCGGCGCTGCCGCGGATTTTCCTGGCGTTCCGTCTGGCTGCCGGCATAGCGCTGATCGTCGCCGTCACGGTCGAGATCGCGATCAATCCGATCGGTCTGGGGGCTGCGATCATGACGGCGCAGCAGGCGCTGCGGCCGGACCTGATGCTGGCCTACCTGTTCTGGATCGGCCTGATCGGCTACCTCTTGAACACCGGCCTGATGGTCGCGCAACGCCATTTGTTCGGACGTGCGGCGCTGGTTGGAGATTCGGCATGAGCCGCTCCGTGCTGTACTGGCGCGCCGCCAGCTTTGCCGTCGCGGCCGGCTTTGTCGGGTTGTGGCAGCTGATTGCCGATCAGCGGCTGGTATCGCCGGTGTTCCTGCCGGGCCCGGATCGCGCCTGGGCTTCGCTGGTACGAGGGTTTACCAGCGGCGACTTGCTGGAGAAGCTCCTGGGCACCCTGGAGCATATGGCCTATGGCTGGTTCGTCGCGTCGATCGCGGGCATCGCGCTCGGCGCGATGATCGGCTCGTCGCGCAGGATGCGCAGCTATGTCGCGCCGTCGCTGGAATTCCTGCGGCCGCTGCCGGTATCCGCTATTATCCCGGTCGCCATTGCCATGTTCGGGCTGACCCAGAGTATGGCGCTGTTCGTGATCGCGTTTGGCGCGATCTGGCCGATGCTGCTGGCGACAATTCACGGCTTCGCGGCCGTCGAGCCTCGGCTTTACGAGGTGGCGCGGTCGCTGCACATGTCGCGACTGGCGGTCATCTTCAAGATCGCGCTGCCGTCGGCAAGTCCCGACATCCTGGCAGGCATGCGGTTGAGCGTGACCGTGGCGCTGATCCTGTCGGTCGTTTGCGAAATTCTCGCGGGCCTGGATGGCCTCGGACACTGGGTGCTGCTGTCGGCCCGGGCGTTCCGTTCAGCGGACCTGTTTGCGGGCGTGATCCTGCTCGGTGTCATCGGCTATCTCACCGCGCTCGCGATGTCGATGGTCGAGAAGCGGCTGCTGAAATGGCGATCGAGCGGCCATTGAACGCCGTCTGCGCGACGTTACGGCCGGGCGTCAAGAAAGCCGGCGCGCGTTCGCATCTCGCGCTGATCGACGCCGATCAAGAGATCGATCAGGCGCTGCGCCGGCTTCGGATGGGAGGCCCGTGTGGTCACCGCCGCCGTATACATGGTCGAGAGATCATATCCCCGAGGCAGCGATCCCGATAAGGCTACACCTTTGGTGCTGATGATCTCGGTGGATTGGGTGCAGCCGATCGGCCTGACCGCGTCGCTTTCAGCCAGATGGCGCATCGCGGTCCCGCCGTTCGGAAAAATCCTGAGCCGATCCTCCACTTCGCCGGCGATGCCGAGTTGCTGCAGGACGTTTGCCACGTGGATTCCGGCTGTAGACGCCTTGATGTCGGGAACGAAGATCGCGTCCGCCGCCAGCAACGCGTCGCGCAGCCCTGCCTCATCACTGACCGTGACCACGGAATCGCCGGTGCGGACGGCGACCGCGGTCTCGACGAGGCCGATGTCGGCGATGGAAGCCGGGACCACCCAACTCTCTTCCGCCAGCCTGGCGACTATCGCCGCCGTCAGGATGATGATGTCGGCCCTGGTGCCGGCACGCAATTTGTCGGCCATGGCGCCTACCGCGCCGAACTCTCCAGTTATGTCGAGGCCGGTTTGCGCCTTGAATTGTGGCGCAACACTCGCGACCAGGCCCTGCGCCGCGCCGCCGCTAAGGATGTTAAACGCCGTCATGAGGTCAGTTCCATTGCGGCGATCAGGCTGTCGCGTGTGATCGGCAGGTTGCGCACGCGCACGCCGAGCGCATCGAACACGGCGTTGGCGATTGCCGCCGTGACCGGGCCGTGGGCCGCTTCACCGGCGCCAAGGGGTTCGCTGTCGGGCCGCTGGATCAGTTCGACCTGAACGTCCGGCACCTCGCTGAAACGAAGGATCGGATATGAGCCCCATGTGGTGCTGGTAATGCGCTGCCGGTCGAAGCGGACGCGCTCCTTCAAGACCCAGCTGGTGGCCTGGATCGCGCCGCCTTCGATCTGATTGATCACCCCATCCGGATTGATGGCTTCGCCGACGTCGACCGCGATGGTCAGGCGCCTGACGCGGATCTCCTCGGCACCCTCGATCTCGGCAATCACAGCGCAATAGGCGCCGGTGTTCTTGTAACGCGCGAAGCCGAGGCCGTAGCCCGTGCCTGCCTGCTTGTCCGGCTTCCACTTCGCGCGTTTTGCGGCGGCGCAGATCACGTCCTTTGCCCGCTCGTCCGATAAATGACGCAGCCGGAAGTGGACCGGATCCTCGCCGCGCTCGGCGGCGAGCTCGTCGAGAAAGGACTCGATCGCAAAAACATTGCCCTGGGCTCCCAACGTCCGCAGCGCGGAGGTTCGGATGGGCATGGTCAGAAGGCGATGACTTTCGATTCGCCAGGATGGAAAATCGTAGAGCGGGATCGAATTGCGATCGCCGCCGCCGCCATTGGCTTGCGGCGGATTGGTGGAGATGGTGCGCGGAAACGGCTGTGCCAGCTCGGTTGCGGCAAGCAGCGCCGGCGAGGCCGCGCGTCCCGGCCGCGCGGCGTGACCATTGCTCCAGATCGAGTGACGCCAATGGACGATCTCGTTCTGCGCATCGAGATCGGCCTCGATTTCGATCGCCATCGCCGCCCCGAACGGGGCGTGCGACATCTCGTCTTCGCGCGACCATTGCACCCGAACCGGCCGGCCGTGGGTCGCTTTCGCCAGCAGTACCGCGTCGAGCGCGACGTCGTCGGCCGCATTGTGTCCGTAGCAGCCCGCGCCCTCCATATGCTCGACGGTGATGTTGTCGGCCGGCAATCTCAAAACCAGCGCCAGATCGGCGCGGAGAAGATAAACCCCCTGGCTGTGGGTCCAGACATGGACGCGGTCCTCCGCGGTCCACTGCGCCATGGCGCAGGACGGCGCGATCGAGGCGTGCGCGATATAGGGGCGGGTGTACTGCCGCCGGATCGTCCGCGTCGCTTCGCGGGTCGTCGACGCCGTCCTTGTGTCGATCACCGTCGGCTCGGATGGCTGGGCCTTCAGGAAAGCAGCCAGTTGGTCTTGGTCGGGTAGCGTGGCATCTGATGACCATGTCGCGCCCTTGCGCAAGGCTTTGACGGCGGCCTGCGCGCTGTCCTCGGTTTCGCTGACGACGCCCAAAAAACTGCCGTCGCGCACGATGGCAACAAGGCCGGTGATGGCGCGGGCGCCATCCTCCTTCAAGCCGGCAAGTGTCGCCGCCGACAACTCCGATCGCAGCACCCGGCCATGCAGCACGCCGGGGAGGGAGGTGTCGTGAATGAAGCGAGGGCGCGAGAAAACCTTGTCGGGGATGTCCAGCCGCTGGATCGAATTTCCAGCCAGCGAGCGCTGCGCTGACGCCTTGGGAACAGCTCCCGGCGTCGCGTCGCGATCCAGTGAAACCTGTTCGGCGAGCTCCCAATAACTGGTCCTGACATTGCCCGGGCCGGAAATGGTGCCGTCCTCGACCGCGAGGGCGTCGCTACCGACGCCCAGACGGTCCGCCGCAGCGTCGAGGAAGATCTGCCGCACCTCGGCGCAGGCCTGCCGTATGGCGCGGCCCGACTGCTGCACCGAAAGACTGCCCGACGTGACGCCCTCGTTGGGGCTGGCCGCCGTCGAGGCGCGCACCATCTGCACGCGGCCGATATCGATATCGAGTTCGTCGGCGGCGATCTGGGCCAGTGCGGTGACGATGCCTTGCCCGATCTCGACCTTTCCCGGCGAGACGGTCACCTGGCCCTCCCGCGAGAACCGAAGCCAGGACGACAGCCGGGGGTTCGCCGCCAGGCTAACCGGCAATTTTGCAACTGGGGAGGGCGCGGTCATCGGGCGGCCATTTCAGCCGCTGCGCGCAGCACCGCACGCACCATGCGGTTATGCGACCCGCAACGGCAAAGGTTGCGATCGAGCGCGGCCTTCACATCGTCACTGGTGGGTGTAGGGTTCCGCTTCAGCAGGGCAGCGGCGCTGATCAGGATGCCGGAAACGCAGTAGCCGCATTGGAGGGCTTGCTCTGCAATAAAGGCGCGCTGCAGCGGATGCGGCGCTTGCGAATTTCCCAGCCCTTCGGGTGTGGTGACGTCCTTGTCCGCGATGGACCACAGCGGCGTGTCGCAGGCGGCCACGGCGTGTTCGCCGACCAGCACGTTGCAGGCGCCGCATTCGTTGGCGCCGCAGCCGAAATGCGGCCCGGTCATCCCGAGCGTTCCACGCAGGATATCCAGCAATGATCGGTCTGGATCTGCGTCGACCTCCGCCTCGACGCCATTCAGGCGAAACCGAACGCTCGACATCGAACCGAACCTTATTGCGGCTTGTCGGCGAATTTCTTGACGACTTCGCCCCATTTCACGATATCGCCGCGCAGATATTTGTCGAACTCTTCCGGGGTCATCGACATCGCGACTGCGCCCTGTCCGGTCCAGAGCTTGACGATATCCGGCCGCTTGGTGGCGGCGTTCACGGCGGCATTGAGCTTGTCGATCACGGGCTTCGGTGTTCCCGCCGGCGCCATCAATCCGAGCCAGATCGTCGCCTCATAGCCGGCGACGCCGGCTTCGGAGGCCGTCGGAACGTTCGGCAGCACGCTAGATCGCGACTTGCCCGTGGTGGCGAGCGCGTGCACCTGATTGCCGGCGACGTTCGGCGCCATGGTCGGAACCGCGTCGATCATCATCTGCACCTGTCCACCGATAACGCCCGTCCGTGCCTCGCCGCTGTTGCGGTAGGGGACATGCACCACATCGATGCCGGCCATGGTTTTGAACAGCTCACCGGCCATGTGGTACGGCGTACCCTGGCCTGAGGACGCATAGTTCAGCTTTCCCGGTTGCGACCTGGCGAGCGCGATGAATTCGGCCAGGGTCCTGGCCTGAACCGACGGATGCACCACCATCACGAGATCGGAATAATTGACCGGCGCGATCGGCGCCAGATCGCGCATCAGTTCATAGTTGCGGGTCGGCACCAGCGATTCATTCGCCGTCTGGGTATTCGACATCATCAGTAGCGTATAGCCGTCGGGCGGCGACTTCACGACTTCGACCGTGCCGATCATCCCGCCGGCGCCGGTGCGGTTCTCGACCACGAACGGTTGCCCCAAAGTCTCCTGCAGGATGCCGCCGATCTGGCGCGCCGTGACGTCGGCGGGGCCGCCCGGACCGAAGGGAACGATGATCTTGACCGGCCGCGCCGGATAATCCTGCGCGGCACATTGCGTCGCAACAAGACTCGAAGTCACCAAAAGCGTTGCCGCCAGCAGCAGAGCCAGCCTTGAGCCCGTCATCTTAACCTCCCAAAGCCCGGTCTTGTTCTGGGCCGGTCCGTTGCCGGCCGACGTCAACTGCCAGGTTTGGGACCAAGTCTAGCGAACTGCGCCACGACTTCCAGCACTCAATCACGCAGGAGTGGCGCCGAGTGCGGCCTGTCTCGGCGCATAATGCATGGCCCGCGCGCATTTTTTGCCGGTTTGTGGCGGCAAAAGCGCTCGGCTGTCCCGGCTTTTGATGGTAGCAATCGAGGCATGAACCAGCAGCCAAGAATTGACATCCGGCATTCCACCTGTCCACACGATTGCCCGTCGGCCTGCGCGCTCGATGTCGAGGTGATCGATGGTTCCTCGATCGGCCGGGTGCGCGGCTCCAAGCTGCAGAGCTATACCGCCGGCGTCGTCTGCGCCAAGGTCGCGCGCTATGCCGAGCGCATTCATCATCCCGACCGGCTGATGCATCCGATGCGCAGGACCGGCCCAAAGGGCTCCGGTCAGTTCGCGCGGATTTCGTGGGATGAGGCGCTGGACGAGATCGCTGCGCGGTTCGATGCGGCCGAGCGCGAGTTCGGCGCCCAATCGGTCTGGCCCTATTACTACGCCGGCACCATGGGCCTCGTGATGCGCGACGGCATCAACCGCCTGGCGCATGTGAAGAAATATTCCCGCTTCTACCAGACGATCTGCGCGAATGTCGCGCGGATCGGATTCGCCATCGGCACCGGCAAGATCGCCGGCGTCGATCCGCGCGAGATGGGCGTCTCCGACCTCGTCGTGATCTGGGGCACCAATCCGGTGAACACCCAGGTCAATGTGATGACGCATGCGATGCGCGCCCGCAAGGAGCGCGGCGCCAGGATCGCGGCGGTCGACATCTACAACAACGACACCATGAAGCAGGCCGATATCAAGATCATCCTGCGGCCCGGCACCGACGGCGCCTTCGCCTGCGGCGTTATGCATGTGCTGTTCCGCGAGGGTTATGCTGATCGCGCCTACATGGACCGCTATACCGATTGCCCCGGTGAACTCGAGGCGCATCTGAAAACCCGCACGCCGGAATGGGCCTCCGCCATCTGCGGCGTGCCCGTCGAGGAGATCGAGGCATTCGCGCGGTTGGTCGGCCAGACCAAACGATCGTTCTTCCGGCTCGGCTATGGTTTTACCCGCAGCCGCAACGGTGCGGCGCAGATGCATGCCGCGCTTTGCATTCCGGCCGTGACCGGCGCATGGCAGTACGAGGGCGGCGGCGCATTCTTCAACAATTTCGCGATCTGGAAGTTCGACGAGTCCATCATCGAAGGCCACGACGCCATCGATCCCGGCACGCGGGCGCTCGACCAGTCGAGGATCGGGCGCATCCTGACCGGCGATGCCGCGGCCCTGCATAACGGGCCGCCGGTCAAGGCCATGCTGATCCAGAACACCAACCCGGTGACGGTGGCGCCGGAGCAGACGCTGGTGCGCCGGGGCTTTGCACGCGAGGACCTGTTCGTGGCGGTGCATGAGCAGTTCATGACCGAGACGGCTGCCATGGCCGACATCGTGCTGCCGGCGACGATGTTCATGGAGCACGACGACCTCTATTACGGCGGTGGCCACCAGCACATTTCGGTGGGCGCCAAGCTGATCGAACCAGCAGGCGAATGCCGCTCCAACCACGAGGTGCTGCAGGGCCTCGGCCGCCGGCTCAATGCCGTGCATCCCGCCTTCGAGATGACGCCCCGTGAATTGATCGACGCCACGCTGAAGAAAAGCGGCCACGGCGACATCGAAGGCCTGGAGGCCGATCTGTGGCGCGACCTGCAGCCGGATTTCCGCACCTCGCACTATCTCGACGGTTTTGCGCATGCGGACAAAAAATTCCACTTCAAGGCGGACTGGGCGCATCCACCGTTCGGCACTGCCGGCATGGGGCCGTGGGAGCAGATGCCGTCGCTGCCGGATCACTGGACCATCATCGAAGAAGCGGACGAGGCGCATCCGTTTCGGCTCGCCACCAGCCCGTCGCGCAGCTTCCTCAATACCAGCTTCAATGAAACGCCGTCGTCGATCGCGCGCGAAGGCGCGCCCTCGGTGATGATCCATCCGTTGGATGCGGCCCCGCTCGGAATCGCCGACGGCGACACCGTCACGCTGGGCAATGTCAGGGGCGAGACGACGTTGACTGCCAGACTGTTCGACGGTTTGCGCCGCGGTGTGCTGATCGCGGAGTCGATCCAGCCGAACAAGGCCCATATCGGCGGCCGCGGCATCAATACCCTGACCGGCGCCGAGGCGGTCGCGCCGATCGGCGGCGCCGCGTTCCACGACAACAAGGTGTGGATGAGAAAGGCTTGAGGTTTCGGGCCATGGCCTTCGAGTTGTCGCGGCAAAATCTGCGCGCTCATGCCGATTTCCGTCGAAATCCACTCTTGATGATCGGCATAGTGCTTGCCTGCCTTCCGATCGCTCTCAACGTGCTCTGGATTTTGCCGACTCCAAATGTGTATCCACCCATCCCCGGCTATTCCTATGCGACCGAAAACCGCTTGAGTTCGCTGAGCGATCGGCGATTGGCGCGGCGCAGCGATGAATCCTTGCTGGAGTTCTCCGGCCGCCTGATGACCGTGGTCCATGATGCAACATACAATTGCCTGCCCGATCAAATTGGACAGAGCTGGTGGACTTACACGGTCCACCTCCTGGGTCTGCTGCAGGAAGAGCAAGGACTGCTGTCTCTGTCGTCATTTCGCTGCGGTTTTTGCCACGCGCGCGCATTCATCCTGGCCGAGGCGCTTCGCAAGGGCGGAATCACCGATGCCACCCCTCTCGGAATCTACGGTCATGTCGTAACCACCTTCCACATCGACGGCGAGCAATACGTCGCCGATCCGGATTTTGGAATCCGGCCGTTCCTCCTCCCCAAGGGCGAGCCGCTCGCCATTCGACAGGCCGTCGAAAAAAAATACCTTCCCATCGTCAAATACCACGGCATCCTGGCCATAGCGGAGCTGAGCGACCTCTACGCGTCCGTCGATGACAACCGGCTGTACTCGTTTGAATATCTGGCCAATATTCGCGATAGCCAGGATGAAATCCTGCAATGGCAAAGACCGATCGAGATTGGCGTTTCCCTGCTCGGATTTGCCATGATCGGGCTTCACATGCTGCTGAGACGGCACCAGTCGAGGCGCGGCAACCGGATCGCCGTTTCGGCCGAGACGCTGGCCAAATCCTGAACTGGGATGCATGCGGCAAAGGGGCGGCCGTCTGCCCCGCCGCGCGATATAAATCGACCTTGCCCTCGGCGGCCAACCTGCTGCTAATGTCTGCCGACGGCGGATGGCTTCGAGGCCATCGCGCCATTCCATCATCCGAAACCAGGCGAGCAAGGCGATGACCGACAATAACAGCGTGATGCGTGAAAAGCGCGGGGCTGCGTTCTGGATCACCATCAACCGGCCGGACAAGCGCAACGCCCTCAACGGCGACGTGATCGCCGGCATCGCCAAGGGCTATCGCGATGCGCATGACGACAAGGACGTGCGCGTCATCGTACTGACCGGGGCGGGCGACAAGGCGTTCTGCGCCGGCGCCGATTTGCAGAACTCGGGCGCCGCCTTCGCGATGGATTTCGCCCGGCCTAACGTCGATTACGCCGATCTCTTGCGGCTGTCGCAGAACGCCACCAAGCCGGCGATCGCGCGGGTCGGGGGCGTCTGCATGGCCGGCGGCATGGGGCTGTTGTGCATGACCGACATGGCGATCGCGGCCGACCACGTGATTTTCGGATTGCCCGAGGTGAAGGTCGGCGTGTTCCCGATGCAGGTGATGGCGCTGTTGCAGGGAATCGCACCGCGGCGCCTGATCAGCGAGTGGGCGCTGACCGGCGAACCCTTCGACGCCCGCACGGCCCACGCCGCCGGGCTGCTGAACTACGTCGTGCCGGCAACCGAACTCGATGCCAAGATCGACTGGCTGATCGGCCGGATCGCCGACAAGTCGCCGACCGCGATCCGGCGTGGCAAATACGCCATGCGCGCCATCGCCGCGATGTCGTTCGACGAGAGCATCGCCTATACCGAAAGTCAGATCGCCTTGCTGGCGATGACCGAGGACGCCAAGGAAGGTCTCAAGGCGTTTGGCGAAAAGCGCAAGCCGACGTGGCCGGGGAAGTGATGGAAGCTTCGTGCCGGTTTTCGTAGCCCGGATGCAGCCGGCGGATCGCGCGAAGGCGCGAGCCGAGGGCGAAATCCGGGAACGTAGGTGAGGCCGGCCCCTACGGGTTTCTGTGAGGGGCAGAAAGTTTTCGTGACGCTATAAACATGCCGGTGATTTGCCCGACGTGTCAAAATTTTTTTGGCGGCCAAGTGTTTTTGCTGCGTAAATGATTTGCGGCTAAGTGTCTGTGCCCGCGACCGTTTGTTTCTGTACATGGGGTTGTTTTCGATATTTTTGTCTGGAAGCGAGAACCGGCTCGCGGCCGGACGCCGGAAGTGCCCATATAGCCTTCCAATCTCCCGTTCAGTCTGGTGTAGTAGCCAAAATCATCTGCCAGGGAGAGGAACATGGATCGCCGAAATTTCATGGCCGGATGCGCCGCTCTGGCGCTGTCGGCCAAAGCGGGCGCCGCGCTCGCCCAGTCCGGGCCTCTCACCAAAATCGTCTTTCCCTTTGCGGCCGGTGGCGGCGGCGACGCGCTGTGCCGCATCCTGGGGCAGCACCTCGGCCCGCTGCTCGATCGCAGTATCATTATCGAGAACCGCACCGGCGGCGACGGGTTGATCGGCATCAAGGCGGTCCGGGGCGCCAATCCGGACGGCACCACCATCCTGGTGACAACCGGCCCGACCATGTATCTGCTGCCGATGACGGAGACGGTGCCGAGCTTCAATCCCGCGAAGGATTTTGTGCCGGTGTCGCAGCTCGCACGCTTCGAGTTCGGCGTGGTCGCGAGCCCCGTGATCGATGCCAAGGACTTCAAGCAGCTGGTGACGTGGCTCAAGGCCAACCCCGACAAGGCGACCTATGGCGTGCCGAGCAGCGGCACCATTCCGCATTTCACCGGGTTGAAGCTGGAGGAAGCGCTCGGCATCAAGATGAGCCGCGTGCCCTATCGCGGCAGTGCGCCCATTATCAACGACCTGATTGGCGGCCATCTGCCGTTCGGCGTCACCACCATCGCGGATGCGATCCCGCAGCATCGCGCCGGCGGCGTCAGAATTCTCGCCGTCAGCAGCGCCGCGCGCTCGCCGTTCCTGCCGGACGTGCCGACCCTGAAGGAGAACGGCATCGAGCTGGTGGCCGACGCCTGGTACGGGATGTGGCTGCCGGCCGGGAGTCCGCCGGCGTTCGCGAAACAATTGAGCGACGCGGTAGCTACCGCGCTCGCCAAGCCCGAGGCGAAGGAAAAACTGCTGGCGATCGGTTTGATTCCGGTCGGGACCACGCCGGAGGGGCTGACCCAGGAACTCGCCGCCAACACTGCGTTCTGGGAGCCGATCGTCAAGGCTTCAGGCTACAAGATCACGAACTAATGCCGAAGCTCGTCATGGCCGGGACAAGCCCGGCCGTGACGAATCGTTTCAGGACGGCGGCATCCCGATCTTTTTCTGGATCGCCGACAATTCAACCTCGTCCCAGATCCCGATCAGAACGCCGTTCCGGACCTGCAGCTGCTTCTCCGCATAGGCGGCGATCTTCTCCGTGCTTGTCGTGATGTGACCCTTGGGATGCAGCGCCCAGTCGAACAGGGCCGACTGCAGCCGGGCCATGACATCGGCGCAGGCGGAATCTTCGCCGCGGTCGATCAATTCCTGCGGGTCTTCGAGCAGATCGTAAAGCATGGGCCGGAAGCCCGAGGCGTGGATGTATTTCCAGCGGCCGTCGAACACCATGAACAGCCGGCACTGCTCGATCGGCTGGTTCAGTTTCAGCCGGACATCCTGCATGCAGTAATCATATTCGGAGAACACCACCTTGCGCCAATCCATGGGATGCTCGCCGCGCAGCAGCGGCATCAGGGAGCGTCCCTCCAGAATATGATCCGGCGGCTTGCCGCCGAAATAGTCGATAAAGGTCGGCGCCAGATCGATCGCCTCGACCAGCGCGTCGCAGACTGTGCCCCGCGTGGCATCGGCCGCGGCGGACGGATCGATCACGATCAGCGGGATTTTCGCGGAGGCGTCGTGGAACAGGTCCTTCTCGCCCATCCAGTGATCGCCGAGATAATCGCCGTGATCCGAGGTGAACACGATCATGGTGGACTCGAGCAGGCCGCGCGCTTCGAGAAAACCCATCAGCACGCCCATCTGGTCGTCGATCTGCTTGATCAGCCCCATATAGGTCGGAATGACTTTCTCGCGCGCCTCGTCGCGCGACATGTTGCGCGAGTAGCGCATGTCCATGTAGGCGGCGAACACCGGGTGTGCCGATTGCTTTTCCTGCTCCGAACGCACCGCCGGCAGGATGTCATCGGGGCCGTACATGCTCGCGTAGGGCTCGGGCGCGATGTAGGGCCAGTGCGGCTTGATGTAGGACAGGTGCATGCACCAGGGCCGGCCGTCGGCTTCGGCCTCGGTGATGAAATCCATCGCGCGCCGCGTCATGTAGGGCGTCTCGGAATCCTCTTCCGAGACGCGGGCGGCCTTGTCGGCATGCACCAGCAGCCAGCCGTTCTGCAGGCTGCCGTCTTCGTCGGCGCCGGAATTGGCCCAATGCTCCCAGGGATTGGCGGCGTCATAGCCACGTTCCCGCAAGTAGGCGTCGTATTTCGGGCGCGGCCGGCCGGTCGGATGCAGGCCGTCGTCGCGCTCATAGGGTTCGAAGCCGCATTCGGCCACATGCACGCCGATGATCGAATCCGGCGCGATCCCCAGCATCTTCAGGCCTTCGAGATCGGGCGTCATGTGGGTCTTGCCGACCAGCACATTGCGCACGCCGATCTTTTTCAGGTGATCGCCGAGCGTCGGCTCGCCGACGCGCAGCGGCCAGCCGTTCCAGTGCGAGCCGTGCGAGCGCATGTAGCGGCCAGTATAGAACGACATCCGCGACGGGCCGCAGATCGGCGACTGCACATAGCTGTTCGAGAACCGAACACCCCGCGCCGCCATCGCGTCGATATTTGGCGTCTTCAGCGTCGGGTGCCCGGTACAGCCAAGATAATCATAGCGAAGCTGGTCGCACATGATCCACAGGACGTTTTTCGGGCGTGACATGGGTTTGCACTTCGGTGATGGCGGAGAGCTGGCAACAGGAGACCCGAGGACAGCCAGTTATCCTGCGTTGGCCTTCAATCCGGCGGCCTCGATGCCGGCAATGGCGCAGATTTCGTCATTGTCGGAGGTGTCGCCGCTGACGCCGACCGCGCCGAGCAGAACGCCGCCGTCCTGGATCAGCACGCCGCCGGGCACCGGGATCAGCCGGCCCTGCGCCATCGTGTTCACCGCGCTCATGAAATAGGCCTGTTCCTGCGCACGCTGGAACAGCGCCCGCGATCCCATGCCCATCGCCAATGCGCCATAGGCCTTGCCATGGGCGATCTCGCTGCGCATCAGGCTAGTGCCGTCCTGTGCCGCGGTGACTTTGACGCAACCACGCGCGTCAAGCACGGTGACGACGAGTGGCTTCAGTTTCTTCTCGACACCCTTTGCGAGTGCGACGTCGAGGATCTTGCGGGCGACGTCGAGGGTCAGTTCAGCCATGGATCGGTTCCTTTGTGATTTGGGATGGATAAGGCGTGGCGCGTGCGCTGTCGAGGCTCATCGCCAGCACGCGCGCGACATGAAGGGCGCCGCGGCCGGCGCCGTCCCTGATCTGGTGCCGGCACGACGTGCCGTCGGCGACGACGAGGGTGGCGTCGTCGGCGCGCCTGACGGCGGGCAGCAGCGACAGTTCAGCCATCTCCATCGAGGTCGTGTAGGTGTCGGCGCCGTAGCCGAAGGCGCCGGCCATGCCGCAGCAACTGGATTCGATGGTCTCGACGTCAAGACCGGGGACCAGCCGAAGTACCTGCTCGACCGGCTTGAAGGCGCCGAACGATTTCTGGTGACAATGGCCGTGCACCACGGCCTTCGGCGCGATGGGGCCGAGCGGCAAGCAGAGGCGCCCGGCCTCGGCCTCGCGCACCAGAAACTCCTCGAACAGCAGCGCATGCGTGCTGACGCTCCTGGCTGCCGCGTCCGACCGCAGCGACAGCAGTTCATCGCGCAGCGTCAGCAGGCAGCTTGGCTCCAGCCCGATGATCGGTACGCCGCGCGCGGCGAACGGGGCATAAGTCGCGACCAGCCGGTCCAGCTCGGTCCGGGCATGGTCGACCAGTCCGGCCGAAAGGAAAGTCCGGCCGCAGCATAACGCTCTGCCTTGGTCCGAGGGCTTTGGAATATGGACGCGGTACCCGGCCTCGACCAGCACGCGCAGCGCGGCATCGAGGTTTTCGCGCTCATAGGCGCGGTTAAATGTGTCGGCGAACAGCACGACTTCGCGGCCATCGGCGGGGCCGGTGGCCTCGACATCCGAGTTGAACACGTCGCGGCGCCATTCCGGCAGCGCGCGCTGCGCGCTGATGCCGGCGAATTTCTCGAACAGTTTTCGAAGTAACGGGCTGCGGTTGCGAAGATTGGCGAGCGGGGCGAAGCGCGAAGCCAACGCTGCGTAGCGCGGCAGGTACCCCACCAGCCGGTCGCGCAACGAAAGCCCGTGCTTCGCCGCCCGCGCCGCCAGTACCTCGATCTTCATCTTGGCCATGTCGACGCCGGTAGGGCATTCGTGGCGGCAGGCCTTGCAGGACACGCAGAGTTTCAGCGTGTCCATCATCTCGTCGGACGCCAGCGCGTCCGGGCCCAGCTGCCCTGATATCGCCAGCCGCAGGGTGTTGGCCCGGCCGCGCGTGACATCCTTCTCGTTGCGGGTGGCGCGATAGGACGGGCACATCACGCCGCCTTCGAGCTTGCGGCAGGCGCCGTTGTTGTTGCACATCTCGACCGCGCCCTGAAAACCGCCGCCGGCGCCGGGATATGCGGACCAGTCCAGCGCGGTCTTCAGCTCGGGGATGCGGTAGTCCGGCGGATAGCGGAACAGCGTGCGATCGTCCATTTTCGGCGCGTCGACGATCTTGCCGGGATTGAGCACATTGCCGGGATCGAAGCGCGCCTTGACCTCGCGGAAATCGGCCGTGATGCGCGGGCCGAACATCTCCTCGTGAAATTCCGAGCGCACCAGGCCGTCGCCGTGCTCGCCGGAATGCGAGCCCTTGTATTCCCGCACCATGGCAAAGGTTTCCTCGGCGATGGCGCGCATCGCCTTGACGTCCTTCTCCAGCTTCAGATTGAGCACCGGGCGCACATGCAGGCAGCCCTCGGAGGCATGTGCATACATGGTGCCGCGGGTGCCGTGCCTGGCAAAAATCTCGTTGAGCCGCGCGGTATAGTCGGCGAGATGCGGCAGCGGCACGGCGCAGTCCTCGACGAAGGAGACCGGCTTGCCCTCCTGCTTCATCGACATCATGACATTGAGGCCGGCGGCACGAAACTCGGCGATGCCGGTCTGCAGGCCTGGCTCGGTGATCTCGACCACGCCGCCCCATTTGCGCTGCGGCTGGTCCCAGCCGAAGCCGAGATCGGCCATCAGCTCGCCGAGCTGCTTCAACCGCCTGATGTTTTCGGCCTGATCTTCCTCGGCGAATTCGACGATCAGCACGGCATCGGGGTCGCCGCGCACCGCGGTGCCGATGATCGGCTGAAACATCGCGATCTCGCGCCCCAGCGCCAGCATGGTGCGGTCGACCAGCTCGACCGCGATCGGGCGCAGTTTCACCAGATGCTGGGCGGCATCCATCGCCTCGTAAAAACTGCCGAAATGGCAGACGCCCAGAACCTTGTTGCGGATCACCGGCCACAGTTTCAGTTCGACCTGGGTGGTGAAGGCGAGCGTGCCCTCCGAGCCGACCAGCAGATGTGCCAGATTGTTCGGCGCGTTGCGCGGCACCAGCGCATCGAGATTGTAGCCGCCGACCCGGCGCTGCACCTTCGGGAATCGTTCGGCGATCTCGGCCGCCTCGCGGGCGCCGAGATCCAGCATGTCGCGGAACAGGGCAGGGCCCTTGTCGCTGGAATTCACCTCGCCGAAATGGAACAGGCTGCCGTCGGCAAGGGCGGCATCCATCGACAACGTGTTGTCGCGCATGGTGCCGTAGCGCAGCGAACGGCCGCCGCAGGAATTGTTGCCGGCCATGCCGCCGATGGTGGCGCGCGAGGCGGTGGAGACGTCGACCGGAAACCACAGCCCGTGTTTTTTGAGCTGCCGGTTGAGGTCGTCGAGCACGATGCCGGGCTCGACCACGCAGGAGCGGTTCTCGAGGTCGAGCGAGACGATGCGGTTGAGGTGTTTGGAGAAGTCGATGACGATGCCGTGGTTGACGGTCTGGCCGCATTGCGAGGTGCCGCCGCCGCGCGGCGTGACGATCCGGCCGTCGTCGCGGGCAATCGCCAGCGTCGTCAGCGCCTCGTCCATGGTCCGGGGGATCACCACGCCCGCGGGCATCATTTGATAGAACGAGGCGTCGGTCGCGTAGCGGCCGCGATTGAACGGATCAAACAACACGTCGCCGGTCACCGCGCGCGCCAGCCGGTCTTCAAGCCTCGTTGAACCCTTGTTGGACATTCCGCTCCCGCTGGCCGCTACCGGTACGCATTCCTGCCTGCTATGGGCACGAAATGCAATTTACTATGGTATGCCTAGATTTTGAATTCAATTATGGATAGATCTGCAGGGACAAGGTATCAAGTCGGCACCGACCCCGCCTTGTCGTCCGCCGTCAGATGTTCGACGGCGGCGGTCCGCTTGTTGCGCAAATGCTTGAACAGGATGTCGCTGAGTTCGCTGCCGGCGCGGCGCCGCAGCGCGTCCAGGATGGTCTCATGTTCGCGCATCGCTTCGCCCCAGCGCTCCCGCTTGCGGGCGAAATTGGCGGAATAGCGTATCCGCCGAATCCGGCCGGCGAAGTTGGCGTAGGTGGCCAGCAGCGCACTGTTGCGTGCGGCTTCGACGATCTTCTGGTGGATGATCTGGTTGACGCGGAAATAGCCGTGCATGTCGCGGTGCAGGTAGAAGCCGTACATCTCGTAATGCAGCCGCTCGATCTCGGCGATTTCGGCGTCGGTGATGTTTTCGCAGGCGAGCCGTCCGGCGAGAGCTTCGAGCCCGCCCATGACGTCGAACAGTTCGGCGAGGTCGTGCTCGCTCAATTGCCGCACGCGGGCGCCGCGGTTGGGCAATAGCTCGACCAGTCCTTCGGAGGCCAGGACTTTCAGGGCTTCACGCAACGGCGTGCGCGAAATGCCCAGCATCTCGCACAGCTGGCGTTCGGGCACGCGGCCGCCGTCGGGAATATTGCCTTCGACGATGTGGTCGCGCAGCCGGGTCAGGATCTCGTCATGCAGCGACAGGTCTTCCCGGTCCGGCCCGGGGCCGGCGCCAAGGGCCTTCGAGGCGGCGTCATTGGGAATCAGGGGCTTCATGAGCGCAACATAGGACCTGGTGGAGGTCCCGTCGATCAAAATTGTGAACAATATTCTGATTGCAGCCAGATTAATTGAATGCAATATGTCCGAAACCAGACGAGGAAGCCATGACTCAGCACCAGGGACGCCATTTCCTGCAGATTCCCGGCCCGAGCCCGGTGCCGGATCGGGTGCTTCGCGCCATGGACATGCCGGTGATCGATCATCGCAGCGCCCAGTTCGCTGAACTTGGCAAGGCGGTGTTCGACGGCTGCCGTCAGATCTTCCAGACCGCCGGGCCGGTCCTCATTTTTCCCTCGTCGGGCACCGGCGCCTGGGAGGCGGCAATCGTCAACACGTTGTCGCCCGGCGACAAGGTCCTGATGGTCGAGACCGGCCATTTCGCGACGCTGTGGCGGCAGATGGCGGCGCGCTGGGGCATCGAGGTCGACTTCATGCCGGGCGACTGGCGCCATGGCGCCGACCCCGCGGCGATCGAGGCCGCGCTGGCAAAGGATTCCGGGCATGCCATCAAGGCGGTCATGGTGGTGCACAACGAAACCTCCACCGGCGTGACCAGCCGGGTCGGCGACATCCGCGCCGCGATGGACAAGGTCGGTCATCCCGCTCTGCTGCTGGTCGACACCATCTCCTCGCTCGGCTCGGTCGATTACCGCCACGACGAGTGGAAGGTCGACGTCACCGTCAGCTGTTCGCAAAAAGGCTTCATGCTGCCGCCCGGGCTCGGCTTCAACGCGATTTCGGAAAAGGCCCGCGCCGCCGCGAAGACCAACAAGATGCCGCGGTCCTATTGGGACTGGGAAGAAATGCTGAAGCCCAACGCGGCCGGCTTCTTCCCGTACACGCCGGCCACCAACCTGCTCTACGGCCTGCGCGAAGCCATCGCGATGCTGCTGGAGGAGGGGCTTGAGGCGGTGTTCGCCCGTCACAAGCGGCTGGCGGCGGCCACCCGCACCGCCGTCGCGCATTGGGGCCTCGAAGTGGTTTGTCTTGATCCGGCCGAATATTCACCTGTGCTGACGGCGGTGATGATGCCGCCAGGGCACGACGCCGACCAGTTCCGCAAGACCGTACTCGACAAGTACAACATGTCGCTCGGCTCCGGATTGTCAAAACTTGCCGGCAAGGTGTTTCGTATCGGTCATCTCGGCGAGTGCAACGAACTCACGCTGATGGGCGCCTTGTCCGGCGTCGAGATGGGTCTCTCCGCCGCGGGCGTGCCGCATCGCGCCGGCGGTGTCGAAGCCGCGATGAAATATCTCGAAGGGCGAACGGAAGCCAATGCTCCCACCCATCTCAAGGTGATCGGCAATTAACCGCGGCGCGCGAGAGCTCGAACGCCATCGCGCTGATAATGGTCGGCCTGGCCAACCCTGGACCGGGCCTGGAGCTGCGTCGGGCGGCTGTGGCGTCCGGCGCGGGCCTAGTCTGCCTTGTTATGCATTGACGGGGCGTCCCGGGCGGGGGACAAGCCCGCCGAATAGTGATATTCGAGCGGCTCGCGAAGCCAGACGACCCCGGGAAGGACGCCACATGACCCTGCACACTGGTAGGCATTTTCTCCAGATTCCAGGCCCGACCAACGTGCCCGACCGGGTGCTGCGGGCGATGGATATGCCCACCCTGGATCACCGCGGTCCCGAATTCGCCGAACTGGGGTATGCCGTTCTGGCGGGCTGCCAGCGGGTGTTCCGGACCACGCAGCCGGTCATCATCTATCCCGCGTCCGGTACCGGCGCCTGGGAAGCGGCGATTGTCAATACATTGTCGCCCGGCGACAAGGTGCTGATGGCCGAGACCGGCCAGTTCGCGGTGCTCTGGCTCGGCATCGCCGAAAAATTCAAGCTCGACGTCGAATTCCTGCCCACCGACTGGCGCCGCGGCGCCGATGTCGCCCAGATCGAGGCCCGGCTCGCCGCCGACCGTGAGCACAAGATCAAGGCGGTGTGCGTGGTGCACAACGAGACCTCGACCAGTTGCGTCACCCATCCGTTCGAGGTTCGCAAGGCGCTCAATCGCATCAACCACCCGGCGCTGCTGATGGTCGATACCATCTCGGGCCTGGCCTCGCTGGAATACGAACACGACGCCTGGGGCGTCGATATCTCGGTCGCCGGCTCGCAGAAGGGCATGATGCTGCCGCCGGGCCTCAGCTTCAACGCGGTCTCGGAAAAGGCGCTGGCCGCCTCGAAGGCCAACACGTCGCTGCGGTCCTACTGGGACTGGCACGACCATATCGCGATCAATAAGGCCGGCACCTTCCCCTATACGCCTGCGACCAACCTTCTGTTCGCGCTGAAGGAAGCGATTACGATGCTGGAGGAGGAGGGGCTCGACAACGTCTGGGCCCGCCACCAGCGTCATGGCGCGGCCACCCGCGCCGCGGCCAAGGCCTGGGGGCTGGAACTCGTCTGCCTCGATCCGCACAGCTATTCGCCGGCGCTGACGGCGGTCATGGTCCCGGACGGACACGACGCCGACGCCTTCCGCAAGGTGGTGCTGGAAAATTTCGACATGTCGCTGGGCACCGGTCTCGGCAAGCTCAAGGGCAAGGCGTTCCGGATCGGCCACATCGGGCATTTCAACGATTTGATGCTGATGGGGACGCTGGCCGGCGTCGAGATGGGTCTCGATCTCGCCAAGGTGCCGCATCGCAGCGGCGGCGTGCTCGCCGCCATGGAAGTCCTGAAGGGACGCGACGTGGTGCCGATGCCGAAATCCGCGGTGGCCTGATTAGACCGAAAACCTTCCGAAGCGCGAGCCTCCGACGCGCTTCGACTATGCTGCTGATGCGGCGGACTCCAATTCCAACAACAGAAAGAGCGTGCGATGAACGCCCCGGTAGCAGCCACCGAAGACCTGATCTATTCCGTCCAGGACGGCATTGCCCATCTGACCTTCAATCGCCCGCAGGCGCGCAACGCGCTGACCTTTGCGATGTACGAGCAGATGGCGAAGATCTGCGGGGACGTGAACGCCGACCGCTCGATCAAGGCGATGATCCTGACCGGCACAGGCGACAAGGCGTTCGCGTCCGGCACCGACATTTCGCAATTCCGCGCCTTCAAGACCCCGGAGGACGCGCTCGAATACGAGGAGCGGATCGACCGCGTGCTCGGCGCGCTGGAAAAGGTCCGGGTGCCGACCATTGCGGCGATCGCCGGCGCCTGCACCGGCGGCGGGGCGGGCATCGCTGCCTGCTGCGACATCCGGATCGGCACCGCGACGACGCGGATCGGCTTTCCGATCGCGCGCACGCTCGGCAATTGCCTGTCGATGTCCAATATCAGCCGGGTCGTCGCACTGGTCGGGCCGGCACGGACCAAGGACCTGATCTTTACCGCGCGGCTGATCGAGGCGCCGGAGGCGCTGGCGCTCGGCCTGCTCAACGAAATCGTGCCTGATGTCGAAACGCTCGTGCGCCGCGCCGCCGAGACCGCCAAACTGATCGCCGGACACGCGCCGATCACGATGGAAACCGCCAAGGAAGCGGTGCTCCGCCTTCGCCGCACCTTGTCGCGCGAAGAGGGCCGCGACCTGATCCTGCGCGCCTATATGAGCGAGGATTTCCGCGAAGGCATGGATGCCTTCCTCAACAAGCGCACGCCGAACTGGCAGGGCAAATAGCTCCGCAAACGATCGGATTTCGAAAGCGGCCGACGCTCCGGCGCTGGCCGCTTTTGTTTGGCGCGCGTACTCTTGTGGGTATAGGAAATCCGGCGGCAAAAAAGGAATATTACCTGACAGGAACCACGGCCCAATATTTCCTGCCGTTGGTTCTCGGATCTGAATTATCGCTGGTCGAAACAAAAAACCCGAGCGTGCCCCAGTGGGAAAACCGACCCAAGCCAAGCCTGGAGATATCGGAATGATTGCTATGGGCCGGCCCCAAGGGCTTGTCGTCCTCATACAAGATCACCGGGGATCTTTCGGGATATTCTTGCGTATCAGAAACTTCACGCAAAACTCTGGTGAGGTTCGTGAAGGCATGACCGGAGTTTTCAGCCTTCTGAAAATATACCAGACGCCAGACGGTACCTGGCGGTCCGCCCCCCAAGGGATCGTATGAATTTTTCAAGGTGATGGCGATGGGGAAATAGGCTGCGAACAGCAGCCCGACGGCACCAAGAACCTTCCTGATCATAGCTTGGGTCAACACAGCACCGTGCAATTGGCGATCTCAACTATACAGTATTCCCAACGGTACTTCCTGTACGGCGCAGGATTAATTTTGCGACCGGGTTCTGGTTGCTGAACTGCGGGGCGCGCCCCAGCTGGATGTTCCAGGCAGCGCTGTTCGAGCAGTTTGGCCGGCAGTTTCTAATTCATTCATTTGCATCCCGTGTTTGCAATGGCGAGAGTTTTTTGGCTCGGCAGATCTTTTTTGACAGGGTTCAAGAGCGATCGCCGCTTTGATCCCCCGGAGTTGCCGCATTGCGCTTGTAAGAGGGTTTTCATCATTGGTTCAGTGGGTTCGCCATCACGTTCCCGAGTGGAACCCTGCCGAGATCTCAAGTGCCGCACGGGCTTGTTGACGGCGCGACCAACCCGGGAATATGATCGGAGAGGTTGCATGGCATTTATCTCACCCGGGGATCAGATGAGTCGTGGGGACAGCCATCGATTCCAGCAGGTGATTTGAAGTTGCGACCGAAGTTATTACGGATGTCATCGTAACGATTGAAATAGCGAATTCCATTAACGCGACGACCCACGACACGCATCACTACCCTTTAAGCGACCCATTGAATGTAAACCGAGCAGCCCCTTGACGTGGCGAGGCTCGATTTTTTCTTGCGCCGGGCGCTTCCGCGCGCCGGCCGCCGTTTGGCACAAACGCAGGGGTTTTCATGACCAATCATGCGCCGACTTTCACCTCCTCGAATGCTACCGGCAGCTTCAGCGAATTCGCCAACACCACGGATTCGATGTTGCTGCACCAGCTGACCGGCACGATGAATTTCAGGGACAGCGACCGCAACGACAGTCACACCACATCGGCGACGCTGCAATCCGCGGTTGTTTCGGGAGGCACGGTGGTTCCGGCGTCGGCTTTGGCCAGCTTCAACACCGCGATGACGTCCCAGATCCTGAGCGACAACAACGGCAACGGCCAGCTCAGATGGTCATTCAGCGACGTCGATGACGAGTTCGATTTTCTCGCCAAGAACCAGACCTTGAAGCTGACCTACAACATCAAGGTCTTCGACAATCACGGCGGCAGCGTCGTCCGCACCGTCACTATCACCGTCACCGGCACCGACGACAGGCCCGTCATCAGCATGCCGGCCGTGGGTACCGTGACCGAGCAGGCCGGCAAGACGCTGTCGTTCTCGCCCGATACCGCCCACATCGCACTCAGCTTCGTCGACCAGGATCTCGCCAATACCGGCCACACCGCCACCGTCACGGACGTATCGGCGTCCGGCAACACCGATGGCCTTCTGCCCGGTTTTCTCGGCACCATCGAGTTGATGTCGTTCTTCCATATTAACAACATCGTGAAACCTGCCGGCTCCAGCAACGGCACCATCAACACCACCTTCGCCGCGCCCGATCTCGCCTTCGACTATCTGGCGGAAGGCGAGCAACTCGTCATCACCTACGAGATAAAGCTCAATGACAATGCCGGCGGCATCACGACGCAGAACGTCGTGGTGACCGTGACCGGTACCAATGACGCGCCGGTGTTCCTGTGCGGGCCGGACACCGAACATCTCGAGGAGGGCCAGAACCTTTCGCCCGCAGGCGACCTTCATGCCGATGGCGACCTGGATTTCGGCGACATCGACCTGTCCGATGACCACACCGTCTCGACCACGGTTACGGCGGAGCGGTCGGGCGGCGGCGCGGTCCCGCTCTCCAATGCGGCGCTGCTGGCGGCATTCCATACTTCCCTGGGGCCGGATTCGACCGGGCACCGGTTCGGCGAAGTCGACTGGGACTTCGCGCTGGCGAATGGTGCGGCGAGCTTTCTATCCTCCGGCGAAACGCTGACGCTGACCTACCATGTCGAAGTCACCGATCCTGCGGGCGGATCGGACGTGCAGACCGTCACCATCACGATTCTCGGTACCAATCATGATCCCGTCATCAGCAGCGGGCCGCAATCGGCCGCGGTGACCGAGTTCGCCGATACCACCGGTTCGGCGGCGATCAACACCACCGCCACCGTGCCGGCGGGGACGCTCGATTTCACGGATCAGGACACCGGCGACACCCATACCGTCGCGGTGACGCTCGACGCCGCGACCTGGTCGGTTGGCGGTAGCGTGCCGGGAGCCACGCAGGCGGATCTCGCGGCCGCGGTGACGACCACGCTGCATGATTCCACAGGCACAGGCACCGGGACCGTGGACTGGGACTTCGCCGTTGCCGACCAGGATCTCGATTTTCTCGCCGACGGCGAGACCCTGACGATCGACTACACCGTCACCGTCAGCGACGCCTCGAGCAGCGACGCGCAAACGGTCTCGGTCACCGTCACCGGAACCAACGACGCCGTGGTGATGACCAGCGGGCCGCAGGCCGGCTCGGTCGAAGAGCAGACCGGCGTGACGGGCTCGACGACGCTCGATACGACGAGCCCGGATCCCACGGGCACCCTGACCTTCGCCGACGTCGACCTCAGCAACACCCATACGGTCAGCGTGGCGCTCAGCTCCGCGATCTGGTCGGCCAATCCCTCATTCCAGCTGGATGACACGACGCTGGCGGATTTGCAGGCGGCGCTCATGACCACGCTGCACGATTCCACCGGCACGGGTACGGGAGGCGTCGACTGGACTTTCGCGATCCAGGACAGGCACCTCGATTTCCTCGCCGCCGGTGACACCTTGACGGTCACCTATGACGTGACTGTTTCGGACGGCCTCACAAGCTCCGTCCAGACCGTGACCGTCACGGCCACCGGTGCGGAAGACCCGTTGACCGTCAATGCGGCGACCGGCGTTGCAGCGGATACGTCCGGTCCGGACGCCGGCAACCTCATTGCCGTCGGCAACGTCATCACCGATGCTGGCGACTCGGGAGGCGACGCAAGTGTCACGCTTTCAGTTTCCGACGTGAATGGTGACGCAGGCAATGTCGGACAATTCGTCGCCGGCGCTTACGGCAATCTGCTGGTGTTTGCGGATGGAACCTATTTTTACCAGGCGAACGCCGTGGTCGATCCGTTTCAGGTCGGCGATACCGCAACCGATACATTCAACTTCACGATCACGGATACGCTCGGCCGCAGCCAGTCGACCACGCTTACGCTCACCGTCCAGGGAGCGGACGACGTGCCGGTGATCGTCTCGGCCGATGTGCTGGGCGTATTGACGGAAGATGCCGGACCGACGATCGCCACCAATGGCGGCTTCGAGTCCGGCGACCTGACCGGCTGGTCCTCCAGCAACGTCAGCGCCGACGCCGTGTTTTTCGGCGGTGAGTTCGGCACCTATGCGGCGAGGCTCGCGGGGGCGGGTTTCCTCGAGCAGAATGTCGCGACCACGGCCGGGCAGCACTATACGCTGAGTTTCTATCTGGCCGGCGACGCCGAAGCCGAAAGCACCTCGATCACGGTGTATTGGGATGGCGTGCCGATTCTGGTGCAGTCCAACGTCGCCCTCGGGCTGCAGCAATACAGCTTCGACGTGGTCGGCGATACGTTGGATCCGACCACGCAATTGTTCTTCGACTTCGCCGGGGACGGCGCCGGCATGCTGGTCGATCAGGTTTCGGTGACCTCCACCTCGGGTCCCCCGACTCAGGAGGCCGATGGCAGCATCGCTTTCTCGGACGCCGAAACCGCCGATACCCACACCGCGAGCTTTATACCGCAGGCCAGCGGCTACGTTGGCACGTTCACGCTCGATCCGGTATCGGAAACAAGCGGGAGCGGTTCGGTTGGCTGGCATTATCAGGTCGACAATGCCGACATTCAGTTCCTCGCGCAGGGCCAAACCCTGGTCCAGACCTACACCGTGCTGGTGACTGACGACTTCGGCGCCACCACGGCCCAGGACGTCACGATTGCGATCAATGGGGCCAACGATGCGCCGACCGCGGTCGGGGAAAATATCATCACCGATGTCGGCGCGGACGGGCTCGTCGGCGTCTTTGCCTGGATGCTCGGCGCCAACGACACCGATCCTGATACGATCGATCAAGTGTTCGCCAACAACGTTGTCTCGAGCTCCGGCGGCGACGCCGGGACCTTCGGTAGCGGCGTTCTGTTCCTCGACGACTCGACGCTGGGCGGTTCGTTCAACTACACTTCGTCCGACGGCGTCGCCACCAGCGGCAACCAGGCCACCGCGACGGTCATCAACAACCCGACCTCGACGCTCGCGCTGGTTGGGACCGGCGGTGACGACATCATTATCGCCACCAACGGCACCGAAACGCTTGTCGGCAACGGCGGCGATGACATTCTGGTCGGTAATGCCGGCAGCCATGTCATGACTGGCGGAACTGGGGATGATGGTTTCGTGTTCGTGCAGGCGTCGGACGGACCGGGTGATATCACCGACTTCAACAATCTCACGGAGACCGACTACATCGCCATCCGCGCCGACGGTTTCGGAGGCGGGCTGACTGCGGGCATGGATGTGAGTGCCGTGTTCGAGACGTCAGGTGATGATCAGTTCTCCGGCTCCGGCGCCGTGTTCCACTTCGATTCCGCCAACCAGACGCTGTATTTCAGCGCCGACGGAACGCAGGCTTCGGCGATCACGGTGGCGACCGTCCAGGCCGGCGTGACCATCAATCCGCACGACCTGCTCATCGTGTAGCTGGGCGGTACGGCCAGGTTCGAATCGGCCCCAGACAGCGATGTCCGGGGCCGATCTGTGTCGCGCTCAGCCGTCGTTCCAACAGGAACGTTAAAATGGGTGGCGCCGGCAGCTTCCAAATCTGATGCCAAAGTCATAAGCAGGGCGGCCCGGACCTGCTTGAACTCGCCGCCGTAACCCCGCACAATGGCGTCCAACTGACCAGGCTCGATGCGGCCCGGCCGAACCAAGAGATAGGGATGAAGCACGTGCGAAACACCATCAAAGCCACGGCCGCACTGGTGGCCATGCTCGCCAGCGCGCCGGCCGTCGCCGCCTGGGAGCCGACCAAGCCTGTTGAAATCGTGGTGGCGGCCGGCGCGGGCGGCGCCTCCGACCAGATGGCGCGGATGATGCAGGCCGCGATCCAGAAGAACAATCTGATGAAGCAGCCGATGGTGGTCTCGCTCAAGGGCGGAGCTTCCGGCGCCGAAGCGCTGATGTACATGAAGTCGTCGGACGGCGACGCCAACAAGGTGCTGATCGCCTATTCGCTGATCTATATGTTGCCGCTGTCGGCCAAGATTCCGTTCAACTGGCGCGAGCTCACGCCGGTGTCGGTGGTCGCGATGGATCAGTTCGTGCTGTGGGACAATGCCGCCGGGCCGAAAACCGTGAAGGACTTCATTGCCGCCGCCAAGGCCGCGTCTTCACCTTTCAAGATGGGCGGCACCGGCTCCAAGCGCGAAGATCATGTTCTCACCGTATTCATGGAACAGAAGACCGGCGCCAAATTCTCCTATCTGCCCTACAAGTCCGGCGGCGAGGCGGCGACGCAGCTGGTCGGCAATCACACCGAGGCCAACGTCAACAACCCATCCGAAAATCTCGAGGTCTGGCGCGCCGGCCAGGTCCGCGCGCTCTGCGTATTCGACAAGGAGCGGATCTCCTACAAGACCAAGGTCACCGAGACGCAGTCGTGGAACGATATCCCGACCTGCAAGGAAGAGGGGCTCGACGTCCAGTACCTGATGCTGCGCGCCATGTTCCTGCCGGGAAAGGTGACCGCGGAGCAGGTTGCGTTCTATGTCGACCTGTTCCAGAAGGTGACGCAGACCACCGAATACAAGGAATACATGGAGAAGCAGGCCCTGAAGCCGATCTTCCTCACCGGCAAGGACATGCTGAATTTCCTCGAGGAAGACGACAAGCTCAACGCGTCGCTGATGAATCAGGCGGGCTTCGTCGCGAAGTAGGCACGCGCAGCACTTCATGCTCCCCGCCGGACCGGCGCAAAGCGCCGCCCCGGTGGGGTAATCATTTTTGCAGTGCTCCACGAAAGACCGGGAATCCCCGATGTCCAATACCGAAACCGAAATCGTCGTCGAGGACCCGACTGCGCCGGAGGCCGACTCGCCTGTGGTGACCAGCATCCGCGTCGTCGACGTCACCGTTTCGCTGCTGCTGCTGGCGCTGGCGGCGACGCTGGGGTTCGACAACTGGCGCACCGGCATCGCCTGGGATTCCACCGGCCCGCAGGCCGGCTATTTCCCGTTCTACCTGTCGATCATCCTGGCAGGCGCCAGCCTGTATGGCCTCGTCGCCGCTTTCCTGTCGCGCAAGGAAGCCAGGGAGACCTTCGTGACCCGCGCACAGCTTCGCCGCGTCATGCAGGTGTTCGTGCCGACAGCGCTGTTCTGCCTCGCCGTGCAGTTTCTCGGACTCTATGTCGCGAGCTTTGCGCTGATCGCCGGCTTCATGCGCATGGTCGGACGGATCGCGCTGTGGAAGTCGCTGCTGACGGCATTCCTGTTCACCGCCATCATGTTCGTCGTCTTCGATGTCGCGTTCGACGTGATCATGCCGAAGGGCCCGCTCGAAAGAGCGCTCGGCCGCTAGGAAAATCGCCATGGAAGCTCTCGGCCTGCTCATGCACGGCTTTGCCGTCCTGCTGACGTGGAAGACCATCGCGCTGATGATGGTCGGCCTCGTGCTCGGCGTTTTCGTCGGCGTGCTGCCTGGCCTCGGCGGGCCGAACGGTGTCGCGATCCTGCTGCCGCTGACTTTTACCATGGACCCGACCTCGGCGATCGTGATGCTGTCCTGCATCTACTGGGGCGCGCTGTTCGGCGGCGCCATCACCTCGATCCTGTTCAATATTCCCGGCGAAGCGTGGTCGGTGGCGACCACCTTCGACGGCTATCCGATGGCGCAGCAGGGCAGGGCGGCCGAAGCGCTGACCGCGGCGTTCACCTCGTCCTTCATCGGCTCGCTGGCCGCGGTGCTGCTGATCACGTTCCTGGCTCCGATGATCTCGTCCTTCGCGCTGAAATTCGGGCCGCCGGAATTCTTTGCGGTCTATCTGCTGACCTTCTGTTCCTTTGTCGGCCTCGGCCGCGAGGCCAAGCACAAGACCGTCATCTCGATGTCGCTCGGCCTGCTGCTGGCCGGCATCGGCATGGATACCGTGTCCGGCCAGCTGCGCATGACCTTCGGCTCCAACGAACTGTTGCGCGGCGTCAATTTTCTGGTCGCGGTGATCGGCCTGTTCGGCATCAGCGAAATCCTGCTGACCATGGAGGAGCGGCTGGCGCTGCGCGGCCATGCCGCCAAGATCAGTCTGAAGGTGGTGCTGCAAGTCTGGAGAGACCTGCCGAAATACTGGGTGACGCTGCTGCGCTCCTCCTTCATCGGCTGCTGGCTCGGCATCACGCCGGGCGGCGCCATTGCGGCCTCCTTCATGGGCTATAATCTGGCAAAACGGTTTTCCAAGGATCCCGAGAGTTTCGGCAAGGGCCGCATCGAAGGCGTGTTCGCGCCGGAAACCGCCGCGCATGCCTCCGGTACCGCGGCGCTGCTGCCGATGCTGGCGCTCGGCATTCCTGGCTCCGGCACCGCGGCGATCCTGCTCGGCGGGCTGATGGTGTGGGGCCTCAACCCCGGCCCACTATTGTTCGTCGAGCACAAGGATTTCGTCTGGGGGCTGATCGCCTCGATGTATCTCGGCAATGTAGTCGGCCTCGTGCTGGTGCTGACCACGGTGCCGATCTTCGCGTCGATCCTGCGGGTGCCATTCGCGGCCGTCGCGCCCATGATCGTGGTGTCCTGCGCGATCGGCGCCTATGCGATCCAGAACGCGATGTTCGACATCTGGATGATGCTGGGCTTCGGCGTGGTCGGCTATGTCTTCAAGAAGATCGGCATTCCCCTGGCGCCGTTCACCCTGGCATTGGTGCTCGGCAACCGCGCCGAGGACGCCTTCCGGCTGTCGATGATCGGCGCTGGCGGCGACATGAAGGTGTTCTGGTCGAACGGCCTGGTCGGCTTCATCACCACGCTCGCGATCGTGCTGCTGTTCTGGCCGGTCCTCGACAAGGTGTTCGGCAGCGTCGGGCGATTGATGCGCCCGGCGAAGGCGTAACTCCTACACCACCTTGGCTTGCCGCAGTTCGGCAATCTCTCCCGCGGCGAAGCCGAACTCGGTCAGCACCTCGTCGGTCTGTTCGCCGAATTCCGGCGGCCGCGCCGCCATCTTGCTTGGGGTCCGCGACAGCGTGACCGGCTGGCCGATCAGGCGGATCTGGCGGTTCTCGGCGTTGGGGACGTCCTGGGCGATGCCGAGATGCTTGACCTGGTCATCCTCGAACATCTGGTCGATCGAATAGATCGGACCGCAGGGCACGCCGGCGGCGTTCAGCTCGCTGACCCAGGTGTCGGTGGATTTCTTTTCGGTGAGTTTGCTGATTTCCGCATTGAGCGCATCGCGGTTTTTCGAGCGCGCCGGCGCGGTGGCGTAATCGGGATTGGTCAGGAATTCGGGCGCGCCGATCGCCTGTGCGCAACGCTCCCAGATCCGCCCGCCCGTGGTGGCGATATTGATGTAGCCGTCGGAGGTCTTGAACACCCCGGTGGGAATGCTGGTCGGATGGTTGTTGCCGGCCTGTTTTGCCACGTCCTTTTCCATCAGCCAGCGCGCGGCCTGGAAATCCAGCATGAAGATCTGCGCCTGCAGCAGCGACGTCTGCACCCACTGGCCCTCGCCGGACACCTCGCGCTCCAGAAGCGCGGTCAGGATGCCGGTGGCGCAGAACAGCCCGGCGGTGAGGTCCGCCACGGGGATGCCGACCCGCATCGGACCTTCGCCCGGCGCGCCGGTGATCGACATCAGCCCGCCCATGCCCTGCGCGATCTGATCGAAGCCGGGGCGCTTGTGATAGGGCCCATCCTGGCCGAAGCCGGAGATGCTGCCATAGACGAGCCGCGGATTGATCTTGCGCAGGCTCTCGTAATCGATGCCGAGTTTGACCTTCACGTCGGGACGGAAGTTCTCGACCACCACGTCGGCCTTTGCCGCCAGCCGCTTGAACACGTCGAGGCCCCTGGGGTCCTTCAGATTGAGGGTCATGGCCCGCTTGTTGCGGTGCAGGTTCTGGAAGTCGGAACCGCCGCGCGGGCCGCCCGGCTGCTCGCCGGCGGCATCCTCCAGCAGCGCATCGACCTTGATGACATTGGCGCCCCAGTCCGCCAGCTGCCGGACGCAGGTCGGGCCGGAGCGGACGCGGGTGAGATCGAGCACGGTGAAGCGGGACAAGGCCTGCGAGGCGCGGGGAGAGGGCATTCAGGAACTCCGGTAAAGCAGATGAAATCAGTAGCCTCAAATCGAACCAGCGTCACGGCAGTTCAGCCATGCGGAGGATGGACCATTTCGCTTTCCGCTCACGGCGGCCTGATGTATAGCTCGCCAAAGTGGAAATCGGCGACCGCGGCTTATTTGTTCACAATTCGTTCCGAGGAGAATTCGGGGCCGAGGATAGACAATCACCGCCGTCCGGGAATGCAGCATGAAAACCGGGTCCAGGCTGGTCATCATCGGGGACGGGGAGTTCGCCGGGATCGCGTACGAGTATTTCACGCACGATTCCCCCTATACCGTGGTGGGATTTGCAGTTGAGCGCGACTTTCTGAAGTCGGAAGAATATCTCGGTCTGCCGGTCGTGGCCTTCGAGGAACTCGAGCAGAGGTTCGACCCGACCGAGCACAAGGCTTTCGTTGCCGTCACCTACACGCAGCTCAACCGGCTCCGCGCGCGGCTCTGCCGAAGCGCCAAGGCCAAGGGCTTCGAACTGGCAAGTTACGTCAGTTCACATGCGTTTGTGTGGCACAATGTCAAGCTCGGCGAAAACGTGTTCGTGTTCGAGAACAACGTGATCCAGCACTACGCCGAGATCGGCAACAACGTCATCCTCTGGAGTGGCAATCACATCGGCCATCGTTCGGTGATCGAGGACAATTGCTACCTGGCATCGCATGTCGTGGTTTCAGGCTACTGCAGGATTCAGCAGCACAGCTTTATCGGCGTGAATGTTTCGATCGGTGCCCATATCACGATAGCGCGGGATTGTTTTCTCGGTGCGGGCTGCGTGATCGCAAAGGATACCGAGCCCGGCAAGGTCTATTACGCTGCGCCCGCGCAGCCCGCGAAGGTTGGGAGCCTGCGCTTTATGAAGGTCAAGGACGCAAGCGAGTAGGCGCGAGGTCGCGCACGTCATCTGTATCGGCGCTAGCTGCATTGCATGATCCAGCTTCGAAGCGTCCGCGGAATGAACGCCTTGTCGATGATTTCTCCATCCACGCGGTCGAAAATCGGATTGGCGAGCGCGGCGTACTGGTCCGCTTCCCGCACATTTTGCCCGCGGTCCCAATCGACCATCAACTGGGCGACCGGGTTCTGGCCTGGAATGGAAACAAGATCGGCTGTGATGATGCGTCCGCCAGGACGCACCGCGCGTTTGAGCAGCGCGAGAAGATGGCGGGCTTCGCCGTCGTCGAGGTGATGCAACACCGCGATGACAATCGCGGTATCGAAGGGCTGATGACGGGCAAGTTCCGATTCCTGGAACGGCGCGGCGTAGAACTCGCCGCGGCCGGGGAATCGCTCCTTCGCAAAGGCGATATAGTCGGGGCTGATATCGTATCCGACATATTCGACGCCCGCGGGCAGGTAGGGCATGATCTCGCCGGGACCGCAACCGATGTCGAGAATGCGCTCCCCGGGTTGCGGGCGAACGCAAGTGTCGATGAAGTATTGCCTGAATTTTCCGGCGCCGACCGCGGTCTGCAGGGCCTTGTAGACCCAGGGATGGGCCAGGATGGAGCGCAGCCCCGTGGTGATTTGAGCCATTTCGGTATTGCTTTCCTGACGGTGGAAATAAACAATGACACGCGTCTTTTGTCTGGTAAACCGCCTGATCCGGTAATTTAGGACGGTTTGGCATTCGGTTTGAGGCACTCGATTTGAGCGACGTAAAATGAACTTCCGGCCCACGCTGATCTTGCCGCCAGGCGCGCTTCGTCTGGTTCTGGCGGGGCTTGTCGTCTGGTCGCATTTCGCGTCGCTGGCGAAATCGCCGCTCTATACGCCGCTTGAAGGTATCGCCGTCTGCGGATTCTTTTTTCTCAGTGGATACTGGGTCGCAAATCTCTGGGAAAACCGATACGCGCGCTGCCGGGCCCCGCTTTTGACGTTCTACACCTCTCGGCTACTGCGGATCTATCCCCAAGTCACTGTCGCGACCTTGCTGATGTTCGCGCTGGTCGGAGGCAGCTGGCAGCATCTGCTATGGAACCTGTTCCTGTTTGGCGTTCAGTTCGGAGGTGCGATTAACCCGCCAGCGTGGAGCCTCGCTGTTGAACTGCAATTCTACGCGCTGGCGCCTTTGCTGTTCATTGTATTGCGAAGCCGCATCGCCTCGGCGGTGATCCTGATCGGCGGAATGGTGTTCTTTGTTCGGTTTTCGCTTGGCCTTACCGGAACCTATGTCTATCATTTCATCGTGCCGTTCGCGCTCGGCGTCATTTACGCCCATGCGCCGCGCCATGCTTTGGCAGTGAAGTTCGCGCCATGGAGTCTGCTGGCCATCCTGGTGTTCGCCGTCGCGACCAATCTGGAAGCCGCCCGGCCCTTCATCCCATTGGATTATGCTTCCAACGACGTCCGTCGGCTGACGGTCATGTTCTTTCACATCATTTCACTGCCGTTCATCGCCGCCAGTCTCTCGATACGGTCTGGCGCCGTCGATCGCGCGCTCGGAGATCTGGCCTATCCGGTCTATCTGCTGCACTGGCCGATGTTCGTTCTCGCGGGCCGGCTGGCCTCCACCGGGATCGTCCCGCTAGCAGTTCTCCTGACGACCGCATCGTCGTTCGCGATGTTCTGGTTCGTCGACCGGCCGTTGGAAGTGTGGCGTCACCGGTTCGTGGCACGCAGGATTGATCTCGCCGCGAATTTTGTTTCTTCGTCCGTTCATTCGCAACCGTCTGCGGATGGTGCCATGCGGGTGACGTGATTTGGAGCCTGTCCGCGCTCGGGTCGACGGGACAGATCGTCCAGTAAGATGCAGGAAAGTAGCTTGAACCATACCGTCTCACGCGTTCGGCCCGAAGGGGCCACCCTGTCGGTGATCGTACCGGTATACTTCAATGCGGACTCCCTGCCATTGCTGTTCGATGAGTTGCGCAAGTTCGAAAGCAGTCTCGATGAGCTGAAGATGAAACTTGAGATCGTCTTTGTCGACGATGGCTCGGGTGATAGTTCCTTCGATCTTCTCATGGAGTTTCGGCGTCACCGACCCGGCACGAAGGTCGTCAGGCTGTCACGGAATTTTGGAGCTTCCGCCGCAACAAGAGCAGGTCACACCTTCGTCACCGGAGATTGTTTTTTCTACCTATCGGCTGACCTGCAGGATCCGCTCGATCATGTCATCGAGATGGTTCATTATTGGCTTCAAGGAGAGAAGTTCGTCATTTCAGCGCGCGCGACGCGCGACGATCCGGCGCCGACCAAATTCTATGCCGCGCTGTTTTATCGGCTCGTCCGGCTTGGTATTACCTCGGACTATCCGAGCGGCGGCATTGGGCTGATGCTGATGGACAAGGTCATGCTTCCCTTCATGACAAACAGCCCCCACAAGATCAATTTGAACATGTATGCGCACTGGCTGGGTTTCCATCCAAAACAGCTGACTTACGATCGAATCAAGCGCGCCAAGGGGCGCAGCCGCTGGACTTTTGGCCGCAAGGTTCAGTATTTCATCGATACATTTACCGGCTTCTCACCGATACCGCTCCGCGCCATGTCCGCACTCGGCCTCTTCATCGCGTTCCTGAGCGTGATATATGCCGCGACGGTGTTTGTTGCGGCGCTCTCTGGCAGCATCGCGGTGACCGGATTTGCTGCTCTTGCGGTGCTCACCTCTTTTCTCGGTGGCTGCATCCTCTTCATGCTTGGCGTGATTGGGGAATATCTTTGGCGCATCTTCGTTCAGGTCAGCGGTCGCCCCGACGCGATCGTCGATGAACTTCACATCTGATCGGGATCCCACACCGCGTCCTATTTCACCAGCACCGCATATCCAAAGCCGGTCTCACCGCAATTGTTGCCGTTGTAGAACATGTAGGTGCGGTCCCGGTGCCGATAGATGCTCGCATAGGCGGTCATTTCCGAGTCCCAACCGTCAGGCGAGACATCGATGCCGACCTCTGCATCCCTGCGTTGCCAGCTCTGTCCGTCGGCCGATTCGGCGTAACCCAGCCTGTAGCCGCTGCTGTGGGTGCGCACCGAATAGAACATGCGATACAGGTTCTGTTCCTTGATGACCCAGGGCCTGCCGAGGGCGTGCTCATTGTCGTCCTGGAAATCCATGCAGAGGCGGCCTTGCTTGCCCCAGAGCTTGCCGTCGGCGGATTCCAGATAGCGCATGTTGTAGGTAGGCAGAGACTTGCCGCGAGCCGCGATCCATTCGCTGCCCGCCACGTACCACATGCGAAATATCTCGCCGTCGTGCATGACGAAGGCGGAGCATCGGTTGAGCAGTTCGGCGTCGCTGCGCTCGAGCACGGGCACGCGGCTGTAACGAGTAAACGAGGCTCCGCCATCGTCGCTGATGGCGAGCCCCTGCAACTGAAAATAGCGGACCTTGTAGCCGAGCTGATACCCGACATAGTACATGAAGATCTGGTCGCCGACGCGAATGACCGACGTCGGCACCACGCCGTTCTCGTCGAAGGCGCCGGGCACTCCGATATCCAGAACCGGCTCCTGCGACACCTGCAGGACCCTTGAAGGATTGTCGGCGTCGACGTCCACGTAACCTGCGCGTCCCACCATGTTGTCGTCGCAGAAGGCGAGGTAGATGCGCAGGACGTTGTCGTTCATGCGAAGCGGGATCGGCGGGTAGGCGTATTTCTTCGCCCAGGACAGCGATCCGTCCGGGGCATAGATCAATCCTTTTTTCAGCCACTTCATGACGAGCCTTCGGTGCGATCCTGACGTGAGGGATTCCATGGAAAGTAAATCAACTCCGGGGCTGCGGGGATCCGATCCCGGTGGGCGCAGCGTTGTATCCCCGAGGAGACTGACCTATAAGGACCGCCGGGATCGAATTCCAGTAACCCCTGTCCTGTCGGACTAATTTCGAGATATGTCATAATGACGTACAAGCTGCAAACTCGGAGTTCCGAGCGGCAAGCCAAGGCTCGCGAAGCATTGGCGCATCTGTTCGAAACGTCGCCGCTTCCGACCGAGCAGATGTTGCAGAATCTCGGTCTCTTCATCCGCAGCGGCGCATTCGCAAAGTTTCTGTTCCTCGACGACATTTACCGGCAGATCGTCTCCGTTCCCGGCGACGTCGTGGAGTTCGGGACGTGGTGGGGACAATCGCTGGTCACCTTCCTCAATCTTCGCGCCATCTACGAGCCTTACAGTGCCCGCAGGATCATCGGATTCGATACCTTCGCCGGCTACCCCGCACTAAGCGAGCGCGACAAGGCCTCGGAAACGATCAAGGTCGGCGGTTACGGCGTTTCCGAAGACTACGAAGCGATCCTCAGGGAGTTGCTGGAATATCACGAAGAAGAAAACGTCCTCTCGCACATCAAGAAATTCGAACTCGTGCGTGGCGACGTCACCAAGACCGCCGGCGAGTATTATCAGAAGCGCCCGGAAGCACTGGTGGCTCTCGCTTTCTTCGACATGGCGCTCTACGAGCCGACCAAGGCGGCCTTGCTGGCCATCAAGGATCGCCTGGTGCCCGGCAGCATCCTGGCTTTTGACGAGCTGGCCGATCCCGATTATCCGGGCGAGACCGAAGCCGTACGCGAAGTGCTCGGGCTGCGTTCGTGCCGCCTGGTGCGCTCTCGCCATTTACCTGCGCGGACCTATGCGATCATCGGTGTCGAATAGGCTATTCGCGCGCACGCTTACAGCCTGACGGATTCCTTCAAAGGACGATCATGTTGCGTGCGAAACCGTACACCGCCGCCTCCAAGCGCGAATGGGACGAGTTCGTAGCGACCGCCAAGAACGGTCATTTTCTGTTCTATCGCGACTATATGGACTATCACGCAGATCGTTTTCCGGACGCATCTCTGATGTTCTACGACGCGCGAGACCGGCTGGTCGGATTGCTGCCTGCCACGGTTCATGACGGCGTGCTGTCCAGCCACGCGGGGCTTTCCTTCGGCGGCGTGATCTCGGGACGCGGCATGAAGGTCGAACTGATGCTCGAGCTGTTCGCGACCATGTGCGCGTGGCTGCGTGAACGCGGCATCCGCGAAATCATCTACAAGCCGGTTCCGCACATCTATCATCAGATTCCGGCGGAAGAAGACCTGTATGCGTTGTTTCGGCTCGGCGGCCGGCTGATCCGGCGCGATGTCTCGACGGCGATTGACCGGGACGCCCGGCTGCCCTTCAGCAAGGGGCGGGCATGGTCTCTCAAGCAAGCCGCCAAAAGCGGTCTTGAGGTCGAGGAGTGCGCCGATTTTTCAGCGTTCATGGTCATCGAGGAGGATCTGCTGCAGGCCAAGCACGACGCGCGGCCGGCGCATAACGCGGCTGAACTTGCGATGCTTGCCGACCGGTTCCCCGACAACATCAGGCTGTTTGCCGCCCGCCGCGGCGGTGAGATGCTGGCCGGCGTCGTGATCTACGAGACCGCTGCTGTCGCGCACACCCAGTATATCGGAGCCAATGACGAGGGCCGCAAGCTGGGCGCGCTCGACCTGATTTGTCAGTATTTGCTGAGCGAACGCTATGTCGCAAAGCGTTACTTTGACTTCGGCATTTCCAATGAAGACAACGGGCTTTACCTGAATTCCGGCCTGATCAGGAACAAGGAAAGCTACGGCGCCCGCGCGACGGTATTTGACCGCTACAGCCTTGATCTGTCCGGACCGCCAGACCGGCAGCCGGGTCCGGCAGCATGATCGCGGCGATCGGCAGGCTTTCGGGGGTCGGCAGGTGGATACGGAGCGATATCGTCGTCGCCTGTCTGACCGTGGTCGCGGGCATCCTGACGTTCGCGACCGCCATCGCCTGGCTGGCGCCGCCGCATGTCGAGGCCAGGCTGGCGATCGCGGATATCTCGACGGATGGCGGATTTGCCTACGTCGCACCGGTATTGCCGCGGACGCCGCCGGGCTACGTGTTTTTTGGCGACGGGCTGGGTAAAGGGCTATCGAACCTGCAATTGCGGGAGGACGGGCAGTCGCTCGGTCCCGCCCATGCCGGCCATCCCGATATTCGTGAACAGGGCGGGGGCCGCTATTCCCATTGGGGGACGCGGCTGTGGTTTTCGACATCCGATGCCACGGATCCTCGCGTCAACGGGCGATCCTATTCGGTTTCGGTGAGAACATCGCTGCACCCGTTCGTTCTCGCGGCCGTTGCCCTGTTCGACCTCGTGGTGCTGATAGCGGCGCGTCGCCGACTGGTTTCCGATCCGCGGTTTCGCCGCAGATCCGCTGCCGTCGCGATGCTCGCCGCGCTGGTGCTGGCGGCGCTGTTGGCCGCCGGCGTGTTCGGTCGCGTGACCGAGACTTCCGCTGCACCCAAGGACGTCGCACTTGTGGTTGCGACGCTGCTGCATGCCCTGCTCGGCTGCTTGATCCTGATCGCGCAGTGGACGGCAGGCGCAGGACTGGCCCGGCTGGCTCTCGGCGCGAAGTCTGCGACGGTACCCAATGTCCTGCTGCTCGGGTTTGCATTGAGCCTGCCGCTGCTCGCGGTTTTTGCCGTGCCGGCGCTTTCGCTGCCCTACGGTTTCGGGCTCGGCGTCGCGGCATGGGTTCTGTGCAGCCTGCCGTTGCGCGGATGGCGCCCGGCCGGCGAGGAATTGGCCGGCGTTGCGCGGGTAGCGCTTGCGGTTCTGCCGTTCGCGATCGGGTTCGGCTGCTGGATGGGTTTGCTATGGCACGGACCGACCGACACGCTGGCCGGATCGCCGTCGGGCGACCTTACCTACTACGCCACCAGCATTGCCTCGTTGTCGAAGCAGCTCTATCCCTATCTCAACCTCGGTTACGAGTACGAGCCGCTCAGCTTGTACTTCAACATGCTGTTTCCGATGTTGGGCGCCGCATTCAGCCGCGCCGTTCCACTGGATCCGTTTCTGTTCATTGCCGCAAGCGGAGCGTCATCCTTCGTTCTGGCGCTCGGCCTGACGCTTTATCTTTACATTCAAGGCACCGGTATCCTCTCGCGCGGCAGGCATGCCGCGCTGGCGTCGCTGACGCTGGCGCTCGCGATCATCGTCGCCAATCGCTATCCCTATTGGGTGGTCGAAAGCATTCCGATGATCCACGCGGTGCCGTTGACGATTGTGGTGGCTTACTGGGCGCGCAAGAATGACGCGCGGGCTCGACTGCTGGCGTTTGTGCTTGCCGTCGCCGGCTCCGCGCTGACCAAGGTGGTGGGTGCGGCGGTGCTGGCACCTTATGTCCTGGCTGTCGCGGTGCCGCGATTTTTCCAGATGAGCCGTCAGGTTCGCATCGCCGCAATCATGGCGGCCGTCGCGGCCGCGGCCTATGCCGCGTCCGTGTTGTATCAGGTCGGAGCGGCCAACTTTGGCGTAGCGCCGTTCGGCCCGTTCGGCTTTCGTCTGATCCAGTTCTATCAATGGCCGTTTGCCACGGCCCTTCCATTCGTGCTGCGAGATGTTTCGGCCGCTCTGCTGGCGCTGGTTGTATTCCTGATGGCCGATTGGCTGGCCGCGGGCGCAATCGCAGTCGGCTTCGTGCTATTCCTGATCTATCCCTACGTGCTTTTCTTCGACTTTGTCTGCGCCGCGATCATCCTCGGCCTGATTGCATGCGACGATCCGGAGCGGCTGCGAAGATACCGGCTGCCGGTGCTTGGCGCGTTGTTGCTGGCGCTTCCGGCGGTGCTGCTCACCGATCCGGCGGGCGCGTCCTCCGGGCTGGTCTGGCTGGTCTGCATCGGTTGTACGGTCTGGATAGTGCTGCCGCGGAAGTCATCTTTGACGCCCACAGCGGGCCGTGCGACCGCCGCAGCTTCGGCGTTGCTTTGCCTCGGACTGGTTGCGGTGGGACGGGGGTATTTCGTTCCTTCGCCGAGCGAACTGCCTGCCGTCCTTACCCCGCAGGTGCGGCAGATCTGGCTGGCTGTCCGGGATCGGACTCCGCCGGACGCCCTGATCTTCACCGATCAGACGGGCATGGAAGCAGGCCTGCTCGGAAGCTGGAACACTTACGCATTCACTGGCCAACGGCAGATATTCGTCTCCAATCTCTACATGAATTCCGCGACGCGACTGGATCGCGAGCGGTCGCTCGCGGTGCTGCGCGAGAATGACGCGGTCCTTAAAGGGGAGCTGCCGCCGTCGCGACTCATGCTGCGGCGGCAGTATTCGAGATACTTTGCGGTTGTATCCCGCGCCCGTCCGGTGCCCGCCGACTGGGGAAGGGTTTTCGAGAACGGTGAATACGTTCTCTACCGTCTCTCTGCAAAGCCCTGACGCCGAGCGTAGTTTGTTGCAGCGCCACGAATCACAAAATCTCGAAGCCGAAGTCCCGCTCTCACTGTTGATGCTTCCGCAGCGTTGCAAAACCGGGACAATCTCGGGTAGAAAATCTGCCTGCTGATTGAACTTTTTTCTCGAACGTGTGACCAACCAACGGGAGGGGTGCAGCCTGGTCCAACCTATTTGCAGCGGTAAGCCGGACCGCGGGTATTTAGCCCGGGGGGTATTATCTGCCGGTCACGCCGCCAAGCAACCTTTGATTGCAAAATTGCTGTGTCACTCTTGCGTAACCGCGTAACAGCCGTGCTTCCCGCCATCCGTGCCAATTACGGCATTGGAAGAGTTAGCTCATCAACCCTTTGAGGGCCTCATCATGAGAAAAACTGGCTTATCGCTTGTGCTTTTCGGACTGCTCGCTGTCCTTTCCCTTCCCACCACTTCGGCTCAGGCGCAGGCGACCCGTACCTGGGTGTCGGGCGTCGGCGACGACGCCAATCCGTGCAGCCGCACCGCGCCCTGCAAGACCTTTGCCGGCGCCATTTCGAAGACCGCCGCGGGCGGTGAAATCGATTGCCTCGACCCGGGTGGGTTCGGCGCCGTCACCATCACCAAGTCAATGACGATCGATTGCACAGGAGTTACGGGCGGCGTTCTGAATGCACTCAGCAACGGCGTGATTGTCAACGCCGCCGCCGCCGACAAGATCGTGCTGCGCAACCTGAACATTCAGGGCACGAGCGGCGCCAACATCGGCATCAACGGCATCCGCTTTCTGGCGGGCAAGGAACTGCAGCTCGTTCGTGTCACGATCCTGGGGGCGTCGAACTTTTGCGTCGATGTCAACAAGGCCGCTGTTGGCATTCTCTACGTCAACAACAGCTTCTTTTCCGAATGCCTGACCGGGATCAACATCACGACCACGAACACAGTGGTTGCTGTCATCAACAATAGTACTTTCAACGGCATCCCCGGCAGTGGTGTCACTGCTGCGAGTGCGGGTGTGTTCGCCAATGTCGCCAACTCCACATTCGTCAACGGCGGTAGCGGAGTGCTTGCTTCGGCGAGCGGAGCCATCGTCAACGCCAGCAACAATGTCATCGCAAATAATACCACCGGGATCAACGCGTCGGTTTCCGGTGCGTCCATCAGGGCGAGCTCCAACCAGCTTTATGACAATGGCAACGCTTTCAACGTCGCCGCCGGCGCTACCTTCCTGACTGGCAACGATAATAAGGTGTCCGGCAATGCTGGGTCAGCGTCGACCGGTACCATGACGACCAAGTAATCAACTCGTTGCATCGCCAAAAGCGCCGGACAGTTTCCCGTCCGGCGCTTTTTTTGTTGGCTTGGAGTTCGCTGTCTGTGTCGTCGGTCACGCGGGCTTAGCCGGTAGATTTGCCTGCTTTCCCGGACTAATGTTCGGCACTCCCGAGTGTTGAGGCCGTCGATGAACAGTGACTATCGTAATCAAGGCGATCCGGAGGAACCGGTGCTGGCCCGGCCAAACGCCATTTCTTGCATGAAACGCCCTGTCCTCGTTGCCGTGCTGATGCTGGTTTCGGCCGCCCATTTCGCCGAAGCCGCGACGGTCCGGCAGGCGATCTCCGCCTTCAACCGCCAGAACTATGTGCTGGCGTCGCAAATCTTCATTCCCTTCGCCGAGCGGGGCGACCCCGCCGCGCAGACCTATCTCGGTCTCATGTTTGAAACCGGGCGCGGCGTTCCGCAGAATTATACCGAGGCGGCGATGTGGTATCGCCGCGCTGCGGAACAGGGCGACAGCCTCGCGCAATATTCCCTCGGCCTGCTTTACGACCGGGGGCAGGGCGTGCCCCAGGATGTCGTCGAAGCCAGCAAATGGCTCAATCTCGCCGCCGCGGCGGCGCCCCCGCGGGCCCGCGAAGCCCGCGTCCGTATCCGCGACGCCGTGACCAGCAAGATGACGCGCGGCGAGATCGCGCAGGCCCGGTTGCGGGCGCTGGAATGGGTACCGAGCCGGGAGCGCTGAGTTCTCTGCCTGAGGTATCAAGATGCCTCCCAAGGCCCGGCCGCTTTCTTTGCATGGGGTCGTTTTCGATATTTCTTGTAGACACCCACAGCAGTTGGAGGCCGCGTCAGTTCAGCAGCGTCTCGGCCAGCCAGCCGAGCCATGCGCCGGCCACCGCGGCCAGCTTGATATCGCCGAGGCCAAGCCCGTCGCGCCCGCGCCAGTACCGGTAAGCCGCCATCAGCGCCAGAAACGGCAGGGCGATGGCCAGCGCCCGCGCGGCGGCCCATATTGCGGCGTACCCGTCCGCCTCGGGTCCGACAAAGACTGCGCGGAATAGCGCGAGCGCGAATGCCGTGCCCGTCAGTTCGTTCGGAATGTTGTAGCGGCGGGTTAGTCGGTCACCGCGATCGCCAGCATCAGGGCGGCCAGCAACGCGCCGAGCAGGCCCTCCAGTCCGGGTGCTGCGACGAGGTTTGCGGCGCCCGCGGCGAGAAGTGCCAGACTGAGCAGGACCTGCCGGCCCGATGCAGAAATACCTGCGCCGGTCACGCCGTCAGCGTGGCTTCGGATTCGCAACGGGGACGGGCAGGGTGGTGCCGACCAGCCTGCTGTTCATCTTCGAACGCATTTCCTCGGCGATGACATGCGCATCGAGCGCATCCTTGATCACGGTCGGCCGGATGAACAGGATGAGTTCGGTGCGCGACCGCGTCCGGTTCTGGTGCAGGAAGGTTTCCGGCATGCCCGGGATCTGGCTGAGGAAAGGCAGGCCCGACTTGCCCTTGTTGTCGGTTTCGCTGATCAGGCCGGCCAGCAATACGGTCTGGCCGCTGACGACTGAAATGGAGCTCTTGACCCGGCGCTGCGATATCGTCGGCGTCAGGTTCGGTCCGGAAGCCGCCGAACTGCCGGCTGCGATGTTGCTGATCTCCTGCTCGATATCGAGCACGACATTGCCGTTGGCATTGGCGCGCGGCAGCACGCGCAGGATGATGCCGGTGTTCTTGTAGTCGATGGTGTTGACGACGGTGTTGTTGGCGGTCAGCACCGTGGCGGTGCCGGTCGAGAATGGCACCTGGTCGCCGACCTGCAAAGTCGCGGGCTGGTTGTCGAGCACCACCAGCGAGGGGTTGGACAGAACCTTGACGTCGGTGACGCCCTGCAGCGCGTCGAGGATGAAGCGCGGCGTGGCTTCCGAACCGATCAGGAAATTGAAGCCGGGGACGGCGCGGCTGAGCACGGCGCCGCCGATGGTCGACATCACGGAACCCGTGTCCGGTTTCAGGCCGACGTCGCGGCTCGCCAGAAAGAACTGGACGCCGTGGTTGACGGTCTCGTTCAGCGTGACTTCGGCGATGGTGGCTTCGATGGCGATCTGGCGTTGCGGGCGGTCGATCTGGCGGATGGTCTGCTCGACGATACGCTGCGATTCCTGGTTGGCATAAACCAGTACCGCATTGTTGGTGACGTCGGCGGTGATCCGGATATTGGGCAGGATCCCGGTGCTGCCCGATGGTCTGGCAGAGGCGCCGGAGATGCTGCCAGAGGCTCCCTGATCCGGCCCGCCGGAGGCTGCCCCGGGAGCGGCACGAACATTGAGCGGCGACGCGGCGCTGCTGCCGGGGGGAGTGGCGCCGGACGCCGCGGTCGGCAGGCCGCTCAGCGCGGCCACGGGACCGGACGAAGAAACCGAAATGCCCGCTCCGGGTGAAATCTGACTGGACGAACTGTCGAGTGCGCCGCTGGCAGGACCAAGGCCAGTCAGCATTTCATTGAGCAGGACCACGATCTGCTTCGAACTGCCGTAGCGCAGCGGATAGGATTTCAGGTTGACGCCTTCGGTGTCGGATTTGTCGAGCCGCGCGATCCAGGTCTGCGCGCGCTTGAGGTATTCCGGCTTCTGGCTGACGACCAGAATGGAATTGAGCCGGCCGATCGACTGGAACTTGACCATGTTCTGGCCGAGGCCGCCATCGCCGGAATCCATGATCTTCTCGATCTCGGAGATCAGCGGCTCGGGCGAAGAATTACGCACCGGGAAAATGCCGACCGATTGCCCGCGCATCCAGTCGGCGTCGAAGGAAAGGATGGTGTCGATCGCCGCGGCGCGGTCGGCACCGCTGCCCTGGATCACCAGGGTATTGCGCGCGACATCGGGACGGACGGTGTTGGCCCTGACGCCGAACGCGTCGAGCAGCTTGAAGACATTCTGTGCCGAGACATACCGCAGCGGCACCACGCTGATGCCCTGGCCGGCTTGGGCGGACGCCGTCCGGTCGATGCCGCCGGGGCCGGATTCGGCGGCAGGCAGCAGTCGGTATCCGCTGCGGTCGCGCACCAGCGCCACGCCGGACATCCGCAGCGCGTTTTCCAGCACATAGAGTGCGTCGCCCTTCGGCACCGGGCGAACCGAGGCCAGCGTCACCGTGCCCTGGACGCGGGGATCGATGGTGTAGCCGACTCCCAATACGTCACCGAGGATGACCTTTGCTACGGTCGCGACCGGCGCGTTTTCGAAATTGAGATCGTAGCCGCCAGCGCCGGTATCGTCGCGGTCGATCAGCGCCGCTCCCTGCGGTCGCGAGCCGTCGGCCAGATAGATGGCGGGCTTCGAGGCGCCTTGCTGCTTGATGCCGGAGTTTTTGGACTCCGTGGTCTGGCGCGGCGACAGATCCAGCGATCGGATCCTGTCGGCGATATCCTGGGCGCGGGGATCCTTGGGATCGCCTTCGACCGACTGATCGGCTGTCAGAATGCAGGCGGTCAGCAGGAAGGCGGACAAAGACAGAACCAGCGTTCCAGTCAACGCTGAACGCAGGCGCGAAAGCGGGTGGACCACTTTGAACAAGATACGCCTGCTAATGCTGCAGTGAACTAAAAAAACACGTCCGATCCGGCATGGCCCGGACGCCCAAAAATTTGCTTCACGATTATGTTTTTGCTAATAAATAAGTCAAGAGCAAAGGCATTCCGTTACACGCGAGAGCTGTTGCTTTCCAGTCACAAGGTTGGCGCTGTGAATTCGATGCGAGATCTTTCCGCAGAGACCTTCCGGCAGCATCTTCTCGAAAAATATTCATTGCCGCCGAAGGCGCGCGCGCGCGTCGAGAATCCCGCCAGGACCGCACTGGCGCGGCCGCTTCGCGAGTTGTGGGAGGCCACCGATCTGTCGGCCGCCGAATTCGCCGACGAAGTCTCGGACTATTGGGGCGTCGTCCGGCTGAGCCTGCCGCAGCTGCTGGCGTCTACGCCCTGCCTCGACGGATTCTCCCGCCGCTTTTTGCGGGAGTCCACGATCTTCCCGGTGCGCGCGCCCAACGGCAATTACCGGCTGGCGGTCGCCGATCCCTCGGATACATCCGGCATTCGCGCCGCGGAAATCGTGTTCGGCGCGCCGGTCGAGGTCGCGGTCGCATCGTTCGAAGACATCACGACGCTGCTCGACCAGCGGCTCGAGGCGGACGACGTCATTGCCGACGAGATGTCGAAGGGCTCGAGCCAGCAATCCGACGACGACATCGAGAGCCTGCGCGATCTCGCCAGCGGCGCGCCTGTGGTGCGCGCACTCAATGACCTCCTCGAGCGCGCGGTCGAGCTTCGCGCCAGCGATATTCACATCGAACCGTTTCGCACCGGGCTTGTCGTGCGCATGCGCGTCGACGGCCTGCTGCGCGCGATGACGGCGCCGTCGGGCATTCCGCCGCAGGCGCTGATCTCGCGGGTGAAAATCCTCGCCGGCCTGAACATCGCGGAACGGCGGTTGCCGCAGGACGGCGCCGCGCGGGTCCGCGTCAGCCGCGCCGAACTCGATGTCCGCGTCGCCACCATGCCGACGCAGTCGGGCGAAAGCGCCGTCATCCGCCTGTTGCCGCGCGACCGCGGCCTGCTCGAGATGGGACGGCTCGGCCTCGTCGCGCGGGACGAAGCGATCATGACGCGTCTGCTGGCGCTGCCGCACGGCATGATCGTGGTGACCGGCCCGACCGGCAGCGGCAAGACCACGACGCTGGCGACCATGCTGTCGATCCTGAACGAGCCGACCCGCAAGATCCTCACCATCGAGGATCCGGTCGAGTATGAAATTCCGGGGATCAACCAGTCGCAGGTCAAGCCGTCGATCGGGCTGACCTTCGCCTCGGCGATGCGGTCCTTCGTCCGCCAGGACCCCGACGTCATCATGGTCGGTGAAATCCGCGACGCCGAGACCGCGCATATTGCGATCCATGCCGCCTTGACCGGCCATCTCGTGCTGACCACACTGCATACCGATACCGCGGCCGCAGCCGTGCCGCGGCTGATTGATCTCGGCATCGAAGGTTTCCTGCTGAAATCGACCTTGCGGGCCGTGGTGGCGCAACGGCTGGTGCGGGTGCTGTGCGATCGCTGCAAGGTGCCGCATAGCCTGACAGCTGACGACATCGCCAACGATCCGCGCTTCGCCGTGATTGGTTTCAAGGCCGGCGAGGTGATTCACGAAGCTGGCGGCTGCGAGCGCTGCGGCGGTACGGGCTATCGTGGCCGCAACGGCGTCTTTGAGATCCTCGAAATGTCCGACGAGGTTCGCAAGCTGGTCGGGCCGCAGACGGATTCCCACACCATCGACCAGGCCGCGATGGCCGGCGGCATGACCACGATGCTGGCGGACGCCGTCGTCAAGTGCCGCGCGGGGCTCACGACCGTGCCCGAGGTTTTCCGCGTCACGACGATTCGGTGAACCGATGCCGAATTATCGTTATCGCGCGCTCAACAGCAACGGCGAACTGGTCTCCGGCGCGATCGCGGCGACTGCCCCCGGCGACGTCGCGCAGCGGATCGAACGCCTCGGTCTGGTGCTGGTCGACAACGTTACCCTCGAGGAGGGTGGCGGCTCTGGGAGCCGCGCCTTCAGTCTCTTCAACAAACCCAAAGCGGAAGACGTCACGATCTTCACCCGCGACCTCGCGCTGTTGCTGCGCGCCGGCGCGCGCATCAATGACGGCCTCGAACTGCTCGCCGCCGACCGCGATTTCGGCCGCCTGAGGCCTGTGGTCGCCGATATCAGGGCGCGCGTCGTCGCCGGTGAGAGTTTTGCCGAAGCGCTGGCGCGGCACGAGGCCCTGTTTCCGGCGATGTATGTCGCGCTGATCCGGGTCGGCGAGGCCTCCGGCTCGCTGGATCAGGTGCTCGAAGTGCTGGCCGACGAACGCAGCCGCAACGAGGCGCTGAAGCGAAGGCTCGGCGACGCCATCCGCTATCCGCTGTTCGTGCTGGGCGCCGCGGCTTGCGTGCTGCTGTTCTTTCTCACATTCGTGCTGCCGCAATTCGCCAGCGTGCTGTCGGATTTCGGCGCCAAGGTCGATCCGATCATCCTCACCTTCCTGAATTTCTCGACCGTGATGCGCGCCAATTCCGACGCGGTGCTGGCGATCCTCGCCGCCGCCATCGCCGGCAGCTGGCTGCTGCTGCGCCAGGAAGGTGTGCGACGGAGGCTGACCAATTGGGTGGTCCGGCTGCCGGCGATCCGCCAGGTGATGATGTACTACCGGACCTCGCTGTTCTGCCGGAATCTGGGGGTTCTGCTCGGAAGCGGCGTCAACCTGACGACGACGCTGCGCATTCTGGTCGACATGATGTCGACCGCGGGTCCCGTCGCTGTCTGGACCGACGCAGCCGACCGGGTGCGCCATGGCGCAAAACTATCGGATGCGCTATCCGATACAAATGCACTTCCGGCGATGGCGGTGCGGATGCTGCGGCTCGGCGATGAAACCGGACAATTGCCTGTCCTGGCGGGCCGCGTCGCCGAGTTCTACGAGGCGAAGTTGCAGCGCACGCTCGATCGCGTGGTCGGGATCGCCGGCCCCGCGGCGATCGTCGTCATCAGCATCGTCGTCGGCGGGTTGATCGTGTCGGTGATGACGGCGTTGATGTCCGTCAGCCAGATTGTCGGCTGAAGGTTGAGGGGATGGCGGTGCGTCGAAGTCCAACACCCAGCGCAGCGAGACGGCGGTCGCGGCGCGGCCAGGCCGGCTTCACGCTGGTCGAAATTCTCGTGGTCATCACCATCATCGGGCTGATCATGGCGCTGGTCGGGCCGCGGGTGCTGAACTATCTCGGCGAATCCAAGGCCAAGGCCGCCAAGATCCAGATCGAAAGCTTTTCCAGCGCGCTCGATCTCTATTATCTCGACCTCGGACGCTATCCGAACTCCAGTGAAGGCCTTGCCGCCTTGACACGCAGCAATAACGCGGCGGGTTGGAACGGGCCCTATTTGCGCGGCGGCGTGGTCCCCAACGACCCGTGGGGCCACACCTATGTCTACCGCTCGCCCGGCGAGCGGGCGCCCTACGAAATCATTTCTCTCGGGTCCGACGGGCAAGAAGGCGGCAGTGGAACGGCAACCGATATTGCCAGCGGCGCGCGCTGAGCGCGGCCATCGCGAGCAGGGTTTCGCGCTGATCGAAATGCTGTGCGTGCTCGCCATCATCGGCCTGCTCGCGGCCATCATCCTGCCGGCGATCCCGCGGGCGACCACGCGCGCCAAGCTCGAGAGCTATGCGGTGCAGACCGCGGCACTGCTGAAGGCGGACCGCAACGCGGCGCTGCGCCGGAGAACCCAGGTGACCACGCTGGTCGATGCGGCGGCGCGGTCGATCCGTTCCGGCGCCACCGGCGCCATCATCCGCTTGCCTGACGATGTTTCGCTCGATGCGATGCTGGCCTCGCGCTGCGCGGATCGCAGTGCCGGCCGATCGATCGACTTCTTTCCCTCGGGCATGTCGTGCGGCGGCGTACTGGCGCTGGCGCGTCCCGGGATGGGATTTGAGGTTCGCGTCAACTGGCTGACCGGAGGCGTCGATATTGTCCCGCAGAAAATCCTCTAGAGCGTATTCAAGCGGTGTTGCCGGGTTCACGCTGATCGAGGCGCTGGTGGCGCTGGCGATCATCGCCGCGGTGCTGTCCTCGATCGGTGCGGTGATCGCGACCACGGTGAAGGGGACGCGCTCGATCGACCAGCGCCTGGCGCTGGCCGGGACCGCCGAAACTCTGCTCGCAACGCTTCCGGCGCGCGATCTCTTGAAGCCCGGCCGGCAGTCCGGCGAACTGGCCGGCCATCGCTGGCGGATCGATGTCGCGCCGATGAATGTGCCCGACAGCGGCGACGCGCCGCAGGCACGGCGTTTCGTTCCGCTCGCGGTCAACATGCGGATGCAGGCGCCCGGTGGCCCGGCGATCCAGATCACCACCGTGCGGCTGGTGCCAAGGGCCGCCGAATGAGCGCACTTCGCCGCCGCAGGCCAACAGGTGAGGCTGGCTTCACCCTGATCGAAGTCTTGATGGCGACCCTGCTGATGACGATCATCCTCGCCGCCCTGGCGACGGTGACGGCGCAGTGGCTGCCGAACTGGAACCGGGGAATGGCGCGGGTCCAGCGCGCCGAGCGGCTGGCAATGGGTCTCGACCGCATTGCTGCGGATCTGTCGGTCGCGGAGATGATCCCGCTCAACGGCGATGCCAGGACGCCGCTGTTCGAGGGCTCGGAACTGGCAGTGACCTTCGTGCGAACCGCGGTCGGTCCCAATGCGCGGCCCGGCCTCGAAATCGTCCGGCTGATCGAGAAGGCCGATAGTCAGGGCCTCGCGATGGTCCGCGAGCGCACATCGTTTACGCCGATGCCATCAGACGCGCAGATCAGGTTCGCGGATCAGGTCGTGCTGGTTCGCGCGCCGTTTCGCATCACGTTTTCCTATGCGGGCCCCGATCAGGTCTGGCAGCCGACCTGGCGTGGCCGGATGCAGCTTCCCGAAAAGATCCGCATCGCGGTGCGCGACGGCGGCACCGGCCAGGTGCTGAGGGTGTCCAGCGCGACCCTCGTTCACGTCAGCGCCCCGGCCGAATGCGCGCGGGCGAAAAGCGCTTCGGCATGCATGAACGCACGGCTGAAGCCGGATGCTCAGAAACCGGATGCGCAAAAGAAGGAGGAGCAGCTCTGACGGGCTGAACCGATCGGCATGGGTATGGATTTCGGATCAACCAACTATCGGGGACACACGCGCGGCTTTATCGTCGTCGCCGTGCTGTGGATCCTGGCCGCCCTTTCGGCGCTGGTCCTGATCTATCTGACCTATGTCACCAACACCGCGGTGGTGGTGGCCGGCAGCACCGACCGGGTCCAGCGCGAGGCGCTGGTGAGCGCCGGGGTCGAACTTGCGGCGTATCGGCTGGTGGGCGCCAGCGAAGTTGCCCGTCCGACCAGCGGAACCTTCAATGCCCGGGTCGGCACGGGTCAGGTGTCCGTGACATTCCGCTCCGAGGCTGCGCGCATCGATCTCAATGCGGCGCCGAAAGGTCTGCTGGCCAAGCTGATCGTCGGGCTCGGCGCCAGCGAAGCCAATGCGGCAAGCTATGCCGACCGGATCCTGGCTTGGCGCGCGACGACGGAAGCCGGCGACGAGGATCCCGAGAATTCGTTTTATCGCACCATGGGCGCGGCCTATGTGCCGCGCCACGCGCCTTTTCCGGCGGCCGAGGAACTGTGGCTGGTGCGCGGGATTCCGCCGCTGGTCGTCGAAAAGATGCTTCCCTTCGTCACCGTGTTCAGCAATCTGGCCTCGGTGAATATTCTCGACGCCGCACCCCAGGTGGTGGCGGCGCTGCCGGGCATGACGCCGGAGAACCTGCAGGCGGTGCTGTCGCAGCGCGGCGACCCGACGCTGGACCCGCGATCCCTGCTGGCCATCGCCGGAGGCGAGGGCGCGACCCTGGCCGGCGCCAGGGCCTATCGGATCACGGTCGGCGTCGAGCTTGCCGGCGGGCGGCGGAGCGGGGCGGAGGTCGTGATCCTGCTTCTCGAAAGCGGCAGCGAGCCTTATCGTGTATTGTCGTGGCGCAATGCTTCCGATGGCAGCACGGCGCCGCAAAGGGCCTCCCCGAGATGAAGTGGTTTCAAACCATCGGCGCGATCCTCAATGCCTGGACCGGCAGCGTTGCTGCCGCGATCATTGCGGGGTTCGACCGCATGGCGTCGCCGCGCGTGGTCAGGCTGGTCGAGAACGACGATGGCGCCTTCACGGTCGAGGCGGCGACGAAATCCAGCAATGCGCCGGCGCGCATCGGGTTTGCCGACGGAACGCTGTCGGCGCCCAACCTCGCGCCGCTGTTTCGGGGCAGCCGGGTCGAGATCGTGCTGCAGCCCAAGCGTTTCCTGTTCCGCCCGCTCGAACTGCCGGCGCGGGCGGCGGACTTTCTCGACGGCATCGTGCGCGCGCAGATCGACCGGCTGACGCCATGGAGCGCGAGCGAGGCCGTGTTCGGCTGCAGCCCTCCGACCGAGAGCGGCCCCGAGAGCATCACCACGGTCATAGCGGCGACCACGCGCAAGGTGGCGATCGGCTATGTGCAGGCGGTGTCCGGCTTCCATCCCGCCGCCATCGCGGTCTGCACCGATGTCGCCGAGCGCAATGCCGGCCGCGTCAAGGTTTTCGAACAGAAGGCCCGCGGCCATCTCGACGCCGCGCACCTCAGCCGCGTGCTGCTGATCGTGCTCGGCGTCGTCGTCGCGGCTTCGCTGGTCTCGGTGACCGCCGCGTCCTACGTATCCGATCATCTGGCCTCGCAGGAGAGCGCGCTGGCACGGCAGATTTCAGCGCGGCGCGCCGCCATTCGCGCCGGCAGCGATGGAGGCGGCCGCTCTCCAACCGCCGTGCTGGAACGCCGCAAGCATGAGACGCCGGCCAGCGTCATCGTGCTTGAGGCGCTGAGCCAGGTTCTGCCCGACCACACTTACGTCACCGAACTGCATCTGGCCGGCAGCAAGCTGCAAATCGTCGGCATCACCCGCGATGCCCCGTCGCTGATCTCGCTGATCGAGCAATCCGGCCATTTTACCCGCGCCACCTTCTATGCGCCGACCACCCGCTCGCCCTCCGATCCCGGCGAACGCTTCCACATCGAGACGCGGGTCCAGCCGAAGAACACGGCAACCCCATGAGCGCAAGCCAGACCATCACGCGCACGTTGACCCATTCGCCGCTGATTGCGGTGGCACTCTATGTCGCCGTGGTCGGCGGCCTGCTCGCCACCGCGGGTTTCACGATCGCCGATATCGTCGGTCAGCAGCACGCGCTGGCGCAGACCGCCGACCTGCTCGACCAGTTGCAGGGCCGCAAGCCGCGCGGCGGCGGGGCGTCGTCGGCGGCGCGTCCGGGCACGCCGTTTCTGGAGGGGCCGACGGTAACCGTGGCCGGGGCCACGCTGCTGCAGCGGGTCGCCACCGCGGTCGGCAATGTCGGCGGCACCATCCAGTCGTCACAGGTCGACGTGCTGGGCACCCAGGCCAAGGACGGTTTCGTCGGGCTGGTGGTCAGCTGCGAAATGGAGCAGCCGAGCCTGCAGAAACTGCTCTACGATCTCGAGGTCGGCATGCCGTTCCTGTTCATCGATCAGCTCGACGTCCAGGTGCCGCAAGCCACCGCGCTGGCCGAAGGCGGCACCGGACGGATCAGGGTCGTGCTCGGCATTTCCGGACAATGGCAGAGCGGGAAATAACGCAGCGGCCATGGCGCGCCAAGCATGTCATCGTCTTCAGCTGCTGGCGTTAGTGTTGTGACTTTCAGGCAACCTTCTGCTGTTCTTCGATTGGCTCAGCGACCAGTTTGACACCAAGGGACATCATGACCTTTCGTACGGTTTCGAATTCCGGTTTCGACGTTTCCTTGAATGTCTTGTAGAGGCTCTCACGCGACAGGCCGGTCGCTTTTGCCACTTCTCCCATTCCTTTTGCGCGGGCGACGGTATCAAGCGCGGTGCAAATGTAAGCAGCGTCGTTGCTGTCGAACGCCTCGGTAAGATAGGAAGCAATCGCGACAGGCGTTTTGAGATAATCTGCCGCATCGAATTTTGAAATTTTTACCATACTGCTGCCCTTCAGAGTTGCGCTGCGATTTCCCTGGCGCGCCTGATGTCATTCTCCTGGGTCGACTTGTCGCCGCCGCACAGGATCAGGATGATCTTCCTGCCGGTCTGCTTGTAGTACACGCGATATCCAGGACCATAGGTTAGGCGCATTTCGCTCACGCCCCCACCAACGGCCCTGACGTCTCCTGCGTTGCCCATGCCGAGCCGTTCAATTCGGGAAGCGATCTTGGCGACCGCTCGTTGATCTGCGAGAGCTGAAAGCCAACGATCGAATTCGTCAGTCTTCTGAATCTCGAACATATGTATCCTATAAGATACAACAAGCCAATCGTCAATCCCCCCGGTTGGCGCGATTTGCATGCGGAGGACGCGTCACCGCATCAGCAAAAGTAGCTGAGGGTTACCACGTATATCGGGCGACGCCTTTGCCGGCATAGCTCGTGAGATTGCCGGAGAATTCGCCCTCGAAGGTGCCCATCAGCGAGAAGCCGCTCAGCCACTTCATCTCGGCGCCGGCGCTGACCAGCGCCGCGTCGGGATTGCCGCGGGCGCCGTTGACCACGAAGCTCGCGCCGGGCAGCGCCTGGAACACGGCGGTCACCGTGCGGTCGGGATTGTAATCATGCGCCCATGCGGCGCGGCCGCGCAGCGTCAGCACCGCGTCCCGCATCGCGATCGATTTGTCGGCGCGCAGGCCGAGTTCGGTGCGGGTCGCGGTCGTGGTCTGCGAGGTGTAGTTCAGCGCGAACTGGCCGTTGCCGACCAGCGACTGTTCGGCATAGCCTGGCAGATGGAAGCTGATCGCCTGCGCCGCGGCGTAGGGCGTGATGCCGATGAATGGCGTGGCAAAACGATAGCCCCCCTCGAACCGCGCCGAGAAGGTTTCCGCCTTGAAGCGGCCCTGCAACTGGTCGACGCCGGCCAGCGCCACGGTGCGGTTGGTGGTGACGTCGTGCCAGCCATAGGCCAGCGCCGCCGAGATATAGGCCGGGCCGAAATTATGCCGGCCAAAGGCGCCGGCCTGGAACAGGTCCGACGAGCCGCGGCCCATGGCGCTGGCCAGCGAATAATTGGTGCCGCCGCCGCCGAGCGCGAAGCCGAGCAGGGTGTTCGGCGCGACCTTGTAATCGGCGCCGGCCATGAGGCCGTAGACCCGCGCGGTGGTGTCCTGCGATCCGACATTGGCGTTGCCGTCGGTGGTCGCAGAACCGCCGTAAGCCGCGCCCCAGACGCTCCAGCGGTTGGCGGGCTGCGCCGCCAGCAGGCTCGGAGCCTTCTTCGCCATCGCAAAGGCATCGCGCTCGCTGGGCGTCGCCCGGCGCTTCGCGGCGAAGGCTTGCGCCTCCTCGTCGGCGAATGACGGGGTCGCGCCACCCGGCACGAAGCCCCCGTTACGGCCGGCCACCGACGGGTCGAGCAGCAGATTGAGGAACTGATTGTCCGCCATCGTCGCCGACTGGATGATTCCGGTGCCGAGTTCGCCCGAGGCGACGGTCAGGCCCTGGGCATTGAGCGCGGCGAACGCCGCGGGGATGCTGCCGGTGCGCTCGAAGAAGCCGGTCAGCGCATTGGCGACGTTCTGCTGGTTGCCGTTGAGGACGGTGCCCGGCGGCGGCGCAAAGCTGAGGGCGATGTTGAGATAGGCGTTGTTGGCGTCATAGCTCAGCGTCGACCGGATGTTCGCCATGTTGGACACGACGGCCGGGTTGAACGTGCCGTTGACGCCGCCGGTGGCGTTGAGGATGACATATTGGCGGTCGACATAGCTGCCGGGCAGGAAGGTCGCGTTGACGGTGGCGCCGCCAAGCGTCGCCGTGCCCGTGACGTTGGTGAGTCCGGCATTGGTCGGCGAAACCTGGATCATGTAGGTCGACGCCGCCGTGAACGACAGCGTGCCCTGCACGGTCAGCGGCCCGAAGGCGCTACCGATGGTGCTGCCGGGCCCGAGCGTGCCGCCGACGATCGCGGTGTTGCCGACGATGCCGTTGCCGGCCAGCGTGCCGCCGGCGTTCACCGTGGTCAGCGCCGACGCAGCGATCGAGCCGTCGACCAGCAGCGTGCCTGCATTGACGTTGGTGGCGCCTGTGTAGGTGTTGATGTCCACGAGCCGCATCGTGCCGGTGCCGATCTTGGTGAGCGAGCCACCGACGCCGGAGATGACCCCGATGACGGTGGTCGAAAGATTGTTGCTGCCGACCGCAAGGCTCCGGTTGCCGAGCACGTAGCTGCCGGCGCCCTCGATCGATCCGGCGGTCATGCCTGCGGCCGTTAGGCCCGACATGTCGAAGGTGCCGCCGCCATCGGTAATAAAACGTGCATTGCCGCCGGTGCTGCTGTCGCCGAACAAAACGCTGGCGCCGTTACCGGTCGTGATCGTGGCATTGCCCGCGGTGGTCGCGGCTTGAAATATCAAGACGCCGCCGTTGGCGATCGTCGCGTTGCCAGCCGTGGCGGTATCGGTTCCGCCTGAACTGCCAAACATCACCATGCCGAGGTTGCCGATCGTCGCGCTGCCGGCCGTCGTCGCTGCCAGGAATTGCGTGAAGCCACCGGCATTGTTGACGATGTTGGCATTGCCCGCCGTCGCGGTATCGGTTCCGTTGGCATTGCCGAACACGGTCCTGCCGCCCTGATTGTTGGTGATCGTGGAGTTGGCGGCGGTCGCGGCGCCAAAGAACACGGTGGCCGCGCCGAAGGTGACGGTATCGATATTGGTGATGTTGGCCGACCCAGCCGAACTGTTGCCGGTGAAGAACGTGCTGCTCGGCCCGTTGTTGAGGATGGTGGCGTTGGCTGCGGTGCTCTGGTCGAGGAACGACACGCTGCCGAGCGTGCTGGTGATGTTGGCGTTGCCTGCCGTGCTGGTATTGTTGAAATTGATCACGCCGCCCAAGTTGCTGATGAGTGCGTGATCGGCGCTGGCGCCGTTGTTGAAGCTCAGCGCCGAATTGTTGGTAAGGTTCGACGTCCCCGCCACGGCGGTATCGTTGAACGAAAGATCGCCGTTATTGACGACGATGGCGGCGCCTGCCGTACTGGTATTGTTGAAGTTCCAGAAACCGCCGGCGTTGTTGGTGAGGTGCGCCCCGGCGGTGCCGCCGCTGCTCGCGTTGAAGAAATCGACCTGGCCGTCGTTCGTGATCGTGGCGCTGCCGGCCGTGCTGGTGGTATTGAACGCGATAAAGCCCGACGCATTGTTGGTGATGCCGGCGGAGCCCGCCGAACTCGCATCCTGGAAATTGACGGTGGCGTTGTTGCTGATCGTCGCTGTCGCCGCCGTGCTGGTGTTGTTGAACTCCAGGCTGCCATTGTTGGTGAAGGTGGCATTGCCGGCCGTGCTGGTGCTTTGAAACGAGATGGAGCCGTTGTTGTTGTAGGTAACCGGCCCCGCCCCGGCGCTGGCCGAACTGCTGTTCTGGAGCAACAGCGTGGAGCCGACATTGAAGGTCTGCGTGGCCGCGCTGTTATTGGTGACGCCGGTGCCATTGAAGGCAAAGACGTCGTTGATGTTGATGGCATAGGCCGGCGCCGCGCCGGTGAAGCTGGCCGCGCCGATAATGACGAGGCCGTTGACGTCGACCGTCGCCGACGCGCCATTGTTGGTGAAGGTGGCGGTGCCGTCCGGCAAGTCTGGGTTGGAGGTCCAGTTCGCGGGGTCGATCCATTCGGTCGGGGTGGCGGAATTGCCAAGCCAGGTGCCGTCCACCGCATGTGCTGACACGACGCCGAGCGCGGTGGTCGCGAGAAGAACGGTCAGCGCATGTCGCACAGCCGACCGCAGCGGCCGGTCGGTATCCATCAAGCAGATTTTTGCATCAGCCATGGCGCTATCGATTCCTGCGATCCGCTGATCGGCGAGAGTCCGGGAATTGGCCGGGAATGCTGCAAATCCTGAAAAAAATGCCCCTGCGACCGAATGATATTGGTCATATTCCCACGGGTTTACGGAAGTATGCAACGAAGCCTTGGCGGTTTTTTCCCAAGACCGGGCCGATGCCGTTTGGTATTTTTGGAGCGTGGCCATTGGGCAACATCCGGAGCCGATAATCGCGCGCAAGTTCCCTAGATTCGAGCTTTTCGACCGTCTCCCGGGGCCTCAACCCGGCCTGACGGCGTCGACTCGCATCCGGTTGATGGACGCGGTCGATGCGGCTAGGTTGAAGGCTTCCGGCGCTGCGCCGCCTCGCGGCCATCGGTGTCCGGGCAGCAGGGACTGACATGGTCAGGTGGCCCAAAATTCTTGGTCTGGCGCTGCTGCCCAGTGGGATGATGTTTCTCGCGCTGATGCCGGCACCGCGCGCGGCGACCTCCTCGACGGTGGATATCCTGTCCAACGACGCCGCCGCGGACGTTCGCGACACCGTGGATGTCGGCGGCGTCAAGCCGCTCGCGAACCGGGAGCCGAGCAAGCCGGTGCCGAGCGGAAACCCGCTATGGTCGGTGCCGCTCTCGGCGCTGACGGCGACCCAGGAACGACCGATTTTCTCGGCCTCCCGGCGCCCGGTCCAGCGCACGGCGGCGCCGTTCGAGGAACAAGCCCCCGCACCGGTTCCGGCGAAGGCGGCGGCGCCGGAACAATCGCCGCTGGCGCTGATCGGCGCCGTGGTCGGCGACAGCGACGCCATTGCCGTCTTCCTCGACCGCAGCAGTCAGAAGATTGTCCGCTTGCGGCAGGGCGATAGCCATGCCGGCTGGGTGCTGAGCCTGGTTCAGGGGCGGGAAGTCACGCTGAAGAAGGCCGACCGGACCGAAATTCTCGGGCTCAAAAGCGGGGAGGGGACGCTGCCGGCGCCAACGGCGATCGGTGCCGGCGCCGCCGATACAAGCTACGCGCCCTTCGTGCCGCGATCGACGCCGAAGAACGGCGAGTCCGACGGGCTCTGACCTCCGCCTGATATCCACGGCCTTTCCTTGCCAAGGTATTTGGACGTATCGCCGAGCGGCCGGCAGTACGCTTGCGACGGACCGGAGATTGTGGCCTTGATCCAGGTTCGCTGGTGGACGCGACGATGGGGGAGGCCTTGGTGAGCGTTTCGGGCCGTGCGCGAAGGCTTTTCCAGGGCTGGTCCGCGAATCTGCTTCAATTGGTGCTCGGGATTACCCAGCAGGTCGCGCTGATCCCGGTGTTTCTGTATTTCTGGACCAGCGACGTGCTGGCGGCGTGGCTCGCCATCTATGCGGCGGGCAATCTGGTTCTGGTCGCCGATGCCGGCCTGCAGTTTCGCACCCTCAACCGGTTCTTCGCGTTCAGATCGAGCGTCGACAGCGATGGCCGCACCGCCCGCTACTACGCCGCGATGCTGCGGGTCTATTCCGGCCTGGCGGGCTTGCTGATCGTTCTGGTGCTGGGCGGATTGCTGTTTTTGCGTCCCTCGCAGCTGCTCGGATTTCAGGCGACGCCGGATTTCGACGCGGCCTTCATCGTCATGATCGTCGGGACGCTGCTAACGCTGCCTTCCTATCTGACGTCCGGGTTGTATCGCGCCCGGGGCCGCTATGGCCGCGCCGTCTGGCTGCAGTGCGCGGCGATGCTGATCTCGCAGCTTGCGCAGCTCGTTACCGTGATCACGACGGCAAGCCTGCTCGGCGTCACGATCGCCTGTGTGGCCATTCAGCTTCTGGTCCAGATCTATGTCATGGCGATCGACGTGCGCCGGCTGTTTCCGTTCCTGCACGGCGGGCGCGTGCGACAATCGTGGCGCTGGATCGCCGGGCAGTTTCGTCGGGCTTTTCCTTTTGCCATCGCGGGCGGCACCGAGCTCGTGCTGGTGAATTTGCCGGTGCTGCTGGTCAGCGCCCTGGTCGTCGACCGCGTCGCCGTGGCCCAGTGGGGCCTGACCCGGGTCGTTGCCGGGCTGCTGCGCGCGCTGTGCACCCAGGCGACGTTGCCGCTGGCGGCCGAACTCGGTCACGATCACGCCGTCGGCGCCAGGGACCGGCTGCAGCATCTGTATGCCAGGGGGTCGGTGTTCGTGACGCTGCTGGCGAGCGTGGTGATTTCCGGGCTGCTGCCGTTCTGGCCGGATTTCTTCGCGCTGTGGACCCACGGGTCGATCCCCTACGATCCGGTGCTGACGATGACGCTGCTGATCGGCACCGGCGTGATCGCGCCCTCGATCCTGGCGCTGGGATTGGCCAATTACAGCAATCAAGGCGAACTGCTGGCGCGAACCAAGGGGCTGCAGCTGGCGGTTTTCCTGGTGCTGGCATTCGTGCTGACGCCGCCGATGGGGCCGCTGGGCACGGCCATCGCGATTGTCGCAAGCGATGTGCTGGTTCAGTTCGGCGTGCTGGCGGTGGTGATCCTGCGGCAGACGCTGCAGCGGCCGGTTCGGCACGTCGCCTTTCTGGCCTTGTTGATGCTCGCGGTGACGCTGGGGGGCTGGGGGCTGGGATTCATGATCCGGTCCGTCGCGCCGGGGGCCGGGCTGACGCGCTTTGCATTCGAATGCACGCTATGGCTGATCGCTGTCGCGCTGATCGCCAGTCCGCTGGCAAGCAAGAACCTTCGCGCCAGATTGATCGACGCCATCCCGCGTTAGATCGGATGCGCTATGGCTGCACGACGGCCTGGCGCATGAGATACTGCCCGTAGGCGGTGCCTTTAAGCGCTTCGGCGAGCCGCAGAAGCTGTTCGGTGTCGATAAAACCCTGGACGAACGCCACCTCCTCGGGACAGGCGATTTTCAGGCCCTGACGCTTCTCGACGATGTGGATGAACTGGGACGCCTCCAGCAGCGACTCGTGGGTGCCGGCGTCCAGCCATGCATAGCCGCGGCCGAAACGTTCGACGTGAAGCTCCCCTTGATCGAGATACCACTGGTTCAGATCGGTGATCTCGAGCTCGCCGCGCGCGGACGGCTTCATTTCACGCACGATGTCGACGACGCGCTCGTCATAGAAATAGATGCCGGTCACCGCGTAGTTGGATTTCGGGGCCTTCGGTTTTTCAATAATGCGCAAGGGGCGGTGCGCTTCGTCGAATTCAATCACGCCGTAGCGTTCGGGATCGTCGACCCAGCAGGCGAACACGGTGGCGCCGCGGACCTGCTCGGCCGCTTCGCGCAGCATGTCGCGCAGCCCGGTGCCGTAGAAGATGTTGTCGCCGAGGATCAGCGCCGAGGGCTGGCCTGCGAGAAATTCCCTGCCGATCAGGAACGCCTGCGCGATGCCGCCGGGATGGTCCTGGATGGCATAAGAGAGCTCGATGCCCCACTGGCTGCCATCGCCGAGCAGACGCTTGAACTGGTCGATCTCCTCGGGAGTGGTGATGACCAGGAATTCCCGGATCCCGGCCAGCATCAGCGTCGTCAGCGGGTAATAGATCAGCGGCTTGTCATAGATCGGCAGCAACTGCTTCGAGGTCGCCAACGTCAGCGGGTGGAGCCGCGTTCCGCGACCTCCTGCCAGAATGATCCCTTTGCGGCCCATACGCCAAACTCTTCATGATTGCAGCAGATTGAACTTGAGGCGCGACCTCGTTAGCACGCGCTATGGCGCATCCAAAACGCTTTCCCCGCGACGGCCGCTGCTGCCTTCGCCGATCGCCGGGCTGGCCGGAATTCAACGCGGGCGAATCCATAAAATCGAATGCTGCCAAAGGCTTACGGTACAAGGAGGGGCGCGTTGCGTCGTCTCGGTCGGTGCTGTAGGAATGGCCCGCCGTGGCGCTTTGCGGCGGCGATCCGCCGTTTGTTGCGCGGCCCGAGCGATAACGAGCATCATGGCAAACCGGGTCTACTGCACGTACTTCGACCACAACTATTTGTCGCGCGGCCTTGCGCTCTATCATTCGCTGCAACGGCACGCCCCGGGCGCACGGCTGTGGGTGCTTTGCCTGAGCGAGGAATGTCACCGGACCCTGACGGCGCTCGGTCTGCCCAACCTGGTATTTCGGTCGCTGGCCGAGTTCGAAGCCGAAGATCCCGAGGTCGCGGCCACGCGATCGACCCGCAGTACCATCGAATACTACTTTACCTGCACGCCCGCCTGGATGCGCTTCGTCCTGTCGAACGAAGCCGATGCCGAATGGGTGACCTATCTCGATGGCGATCTTTTCTTCTTCGAGTCGCCGGAAGCGATCTACCGGGAACTGCGGGATGCTTCGGTCGCCATCATTCCGCATCGCTATCCGGCTGCGATCGCAAGGCTGCGAAAGTTCGGAACCTATAATGTCGGATGGGTGGGAGCGCGCAACGATCCCGACGGCATCGCGGTCATCAACTGGTGGCGGAAGAAATGCATCGAGTGGTGTTATGACGTCGTCGATGGCGATCGCTTTGCCGACCAGGGCTATCTCGACGCGTTCCCGGGGTTGTCTCCCCGGGTCAAGGTGATCGAGAATATCGGCGCCAATCTCGCGCCCTGGAATGTCGGCAATTACCGGATCGACTTTCGCGACAGCAGGGTGATGATCGAGGCAACGCAGCCGCTGATATTTTTCCACTTCCAGGGCGTGAAGAAGGGTTTGGGCTGGTTCATTTTCAGCAGCCACCGTCAGTATAGCGCACCGCTCTCCGGTGCCGTGCGCCGCCACGTCTACAAGCCCTATATCGATGAACTGCTGGAAATCGAACGGACGGTCGATCCGGTTTTGCAGGTCTCGGGTGCGACGCCGCACCGCCGATCGGCGACCGTCGATATCTCGCAATTTTTCAACAGCCAGTTACGGAGTGTGCGCAACCGTGCCTTTCAGGTGCTGGATATCGCGACCGGGCGGGCTTTTCTGGTCTTTCGCGGCAAGGCGCATTAAGCGCCGGGATTCGAAATACCCGGAGTGGAGACCCCAATTCCGGCACCTCTGTACCAATGGTTGGCCGGTTCCTCGGGAAGAAAGATGAACCGGCGTCCATGGCGCATGGAGAATTCCGCAAGTTCGGACGTGACGTGGGCATTGTCGCCCAGCACGACCGCATCGACGCTGAGTTTGTTCCTGACCAGCTCATACTCGGCTTTTTCATAGTCGCCGCTATGGTCGCTGTCGTTGATGAACAGATCGATCTTGTCCAGCGTTGCAAGAGACTTCAGGGAATCGCCGTACAAAACCTTGCCGAATTTAGCGTACTCGCCCTTGAGAAAATAGCCGGCGCGCGGGTTGAGATCCGTTCCAAAATACTTTCCGACGTGGCCTTCCGAAGCGTTGCGCTTCAGCGCCGCGCACAGCACCACTGCGCCCATGCCCTGATCGACGCCGGTTTCCACCACGATTTCGGGCTTGGTGGCGCGGACAACCGCATACCATACCATTCGTCTGCCGATGTGCGGTTCCAGGTCGGTGCGATAGCGATCCGGATGTGTCGGCAGAAGGCTGGCGAAATGACTTCTGAACTCGGCGTCATCCTGGATTTCGCCGAGGTATTTCTTGATGAGGTCCGGGCTCTGGTTCAGGATACTGGACAGGCCGGCAATGAAGTTGATCTGGCAGCGCTGCGTCAACGCGTAGGTAAAATTGCTGTCTTCGCGGGACTTGAAAAGCCAGATGATCCAGGCGCGAACCGGTGGCCAGACATAGTTCGACCACGTCGAAACCGCCCGGTTCGGGAAATTCAGAACCGGAAATATCCGATAACCCGCCAGCCGCCTCTTTAGGTCACGAAGGCTATCGCGAACAGTCATGAAAATTCCCGCAGCCGTGCTCTGATAGCTTCCATGGCCAGTGTCGCAAGTTCAATCCTGGATATCGACACTGCCGGGGGGGCTTGTTAGTTCTATTGCTTCTTGATCTATACGTCCGCAAAGTCAAGTTCTGCACAGAAACCGGTGACTGATGTTACCTCCATTTTGGGACTACCGCCGCGAATACGATGAGTTGCGCGACGAGGTTCTCGCCGCGGTCGATCGGGTCTTTAAATCCGGCCAGCTCATTCTCGGGCCGGAAGGTCTCGCCTTCGAACGCGCGATGGCGGCCCATGTCGGGGTGAGTAGCGGCGTCGGTGTCAACAGCGGCACGGACGCGATCTATATCGCGCTCGCGGCGGCCGGGGTCGGCGCGGGCGACGAGGTCATTACGGTGCCGAACACCGCGGTGCCGACGGTATCGGCGATTCAGATTCTCGGCGCACGTCCTGTTTTCGTCGACATCAGGGACGATGATTTCCTGATGGATGTCGGTCAAATCGAGGCGGCGATCACGCCGCGGACCAAGGCGATCGTGCCGGTTCACCTGTACGGCCAATGCGTCGATCTGGACCCGCTGATGGATATCGCGGCGCGGCACGGGCTGAAGGTCATCGAGGATTGCGCCCAGTCGCAGGGCGCACTCTACAGGAACCGCCGGTGCGGAAGCATCGGCACCGCATCGACGTTTTCGTTCTATCCCACAAAACTGCTCGGCGGCTATGGCGACGGCGGCATGGTGCTGAGCGACGATGACGCGGTCATCCGTCTCGCCCGCTCGCTGCGCTTCTATGGCATGGAAGAGACCTACTATGCCGAGAGGCACGGTTACAATTCACGGCTCGACGAAGTGCACGCGGCGATTCTTGCACTGAAGCTTCCAAGAATCGACGGCTGGATCGGCCGCCGCCGCGACATCGCCAGCCTGTACCGGCAGGGATTCGCCGGCAGCGATTTGCGGATGCCGATGGAGAACGACTACGGCCGGCATGTCTATCACCTCTTCGTGGTGGAAACGTCAGGCGATCGCGACGCCACCTTGCAGCGCATCGAAGCGCGCGGCCTGAAATGCGGCGTGCAATACCGATGGCCGATTCATCTGATGAGGGGCTACGAGGATCTCGGCTATCGGCCTGGGCAATTCCCGGTCGCGGAGAAAAAGGCCCAGCGGATCTTTTCACTGCCGATCTATCCGCATTTGAAGGACGAGGAAGTCCACGAGGTCATTGAAGTCGTGAGGGCGCTGATCTGATGGCCGATCAGGAAAGCATCGCCTGGCTGCGCGCGCGCCTGCAGGCTTCGGTTGCGCTGGAGCCGAAGGATCCAGCGGAAATCCTCGATTGGCTCGAGGCCCGCCGCAAGGATGTGCCGTTTTCGGCCGAGCTGATCCCGTTGCGGGAGGTCGCCGGCTGGCGGCAGGCCGATAACGGCAATATTTTCAGCGAGACCGGGCAGTTCTTTCGTATCGAGGGCGTCAGGGTACGAAGCGCTCCCGGTTTGAGAGAGATATCCGGCTGGGATCAGCCGATCTTCACGCAGTCCGATGGCGGCGTTCTGGCTTTGCTGTGCCGCGAGACGCCGCGGCATGGCATCGAGTTCCTGCTGCAGGCCAAGGCCGATCCGGGCAACATCGGCTATCTGCAATTCTGCCCGACGATCCAGAGCACCTGGGAAAACATCCGCGGCCTGAAAGGCGCCAAACGCGCGGCGTTCGCGGAATGTCTCGACCCGTCCGACAATATCCGCATGATCTACCGGTCGAAGCACAACGAGGAGGGCAGCCGGTTCTGGCAAAAGTCCAACGAGAACATGATCCTGTTTGTCGAGGACACCAGCCGGCTGACGATCAACGAGGCGACCTATCGGTGGGCGAGCCTGTCGCAGATCAAGGCGATGACGCTGCTGGACAACGTTGTCGGCCCTTACGTGCGAACGGCTATTGCTCCGCTTTGACCGCGAACAGATAGGTCACGGTACCTGAGCGGTGCCCGGTGACGCCGGATACGTCGTAGGGAATGCCGGGCCATTCCCGCTCCAGGCGCAGGCCCGCGGCCTGGCAAAGCGACATCAGTTCCGGCTTGCCGAAAACAACCTCGACCACCGGAGCGCCGTAGGCGTATTTTCTCAAATAGGTGGTTCGGTGATCGTCGAACACCGGTACGCTGTGGAAGATGCAGTAACGCGACGCAACGCGTGCCGCCTCGCGGATCGCTGCCTGATAGTCGATGATGTGCATCAGCGACACGCCGTTGAAGACAATGTCGAAGGCGCCGTCGGCATAGGGAAGTTTTGTTGCATCAGCCACCTCGAAGGCGGCCGACGGATAACAGGCGCGGGCGCGGGCGATCATGGCGTCGGAATAGTCGATGCCGGTATAGCGCGGGCCGCCCGCAAGCAGCGTGGCGAAGACTTCCGAATAGTAACCGCTGCCGCAACCGACCTCGAGCAGCCGCGGATCCGCAAGGCCGGTCGCAGCGACGGCTTCCGCCGCGATCCTGAAATCCAGCCGCGGCTCGCCGCGCTTCATGGCGGCGATCAGGCTTTCATAGGCGCGTTCCTGCCGTGCCACGGTGCGCGCGGCGAGCCATCCGCCGGATGACGCCGTCATCTGGCGTGCTTCATCCGCGCCGCCGAGCACCCGGTAATCGGTCGAGAACAGGATTTGCCGCCGCAGGATCGGCGTCGACCGGATCACCGCGCCGGCGATCTTTCTGACGATGCGGGGAAGCTTCATCGCCGCCCCCGCACTTGTTCGGCGAATCCCAGGATCTCCCGGGTGCGATGGCGGTAAGTATGCTGCGCCATCGTCCGTGCCTGGCCGGCTTGCGCGATTTGGGTGCGGCCGCTGTCGTCGGCAAGGGCGCGCGCGATGCCCGCGAGGCAGTCGTCCGGCGAGCGCCAGACCGCGACTTCGCGGTCCGGTTCGAACAGCGTGTGCAGATTGTCCTTGAAATCGGTGAGCAGAAACGCGCCGACGCCGGTAGCTTCGAACAACCGCATGTTGCCCGCCTCCCGGCCGGCGAGGTCGATATGCGAGTTGAGCGTCACGCGGGAGCGCCGCAGCACCTGATACATGTCGGCGCCCCAGACCTCGCCCTGGAAACAGCGGTGCAGCGGCGAACTGGCGGGCAGCGCCTGCGGGCGGCTTCCGAATAATTTCAGGTCGTGGCGTTCGGCGATGGCTTCCAGCAATGCGATTCGCTGCCGGTGATCCGGCGACACCGTGCCGACGAACGAAACATCGAATTCCGCCGCCGGCGCTGCCGGCAAGGCGTCGAGGACGGCGGGCTCGAAGGCGAGGTGATTCACTTCGGCGCGCACCCCGAGGTCTCGGAAGAAATTCACGGTGGTGGACAGCTGCGACATCATCAGGTCGTAGACGGGCCAGTCTTCGCCGCGGGATGGCTCGATGCCGACCATGCCGATCAGGATCGGGTTGCCGATGCCCTTGATGCGCCGCATCAGGCTGGCGTTCACATGGAAGGTGTCCTGGTTGATGATCAGGTCGGGCCGGAAATCCTCGATCTGGGCGAGCAGGATATTTTCGGCCTGCGCATCGAGCCGTGGGCTCAGGCCGATCTTTCGCGCCAGCGGCCGCAGCAGCGGCTTGAACGGCGTCACGGCGCGCTGCAGCCAGGCCGGAAGCGCCCGCGGCGCGGCGGCGCCCGGCGGCTGGGCCGGATCGACCGACATGCCATGCTCGCGCGCCCAGGCCGACTGCAGCCATGAATTGTTGACGTGAATCTCCGCCGCGGGGTGGCCCGACGCGCTGAAATTTCTGGAATAGAAGTCGGCGACGCCGAACAGGCTGGCGTTCCGCGCCGCCATCTGCGCGGCATAGGAAGCGTTTTCGAGCCCGGGCTGGCGGCGATACAGCCAAGCCAGAAAGCGCGGATAGTCCGCGTTGAGGACGAGGATGCGCATGGCTGTCTAGACCGCGATCCTGAAGCCGTAATTCTTGTCGATCCAGGTCTTGTAGGCGCCGCTGGTCACCTCCCGCCACCAGTCCTCATGGTCGAGATACCACTGGACGGTCTGGCCGAGGCCATGATCAAAGCCGACGCTGCACCGGTTGCCGAGTTCGCCGGCCAGTTTGGTGGCTTCAATGGCATAGCGGTGGTCATGGCCGGGCCGGTCCGTCACGAAGCTGATCAACTGATGGCAGGAATTCCCGGAAGCCGCGGGACATGACGGAAATCGCGAGGCGAGATTGGCATCGGCGGCAAACGCGCGGTCGAGCGTGTCGCAGATCAGGCCGACGACCTCGCGGTTGTTGCGCTCGTTGCCGCCGCCGACATTGTAGGTCTCGCCGATGCGGCCACGCTCGATCACGGCCATCAGTGCCGCGCAATGATCGGACACGTGCAGCCAGTCCCGGACATTGGAGCCGTCGCCGTAGATCGGCAGCGGCTTGCCCTCCAGCGCATGAATGATCATCAGCGGGATCAGCTTTTCCGGATGCTGATAGGAACCGTAATTGTTCGAGCAGTTGGTGATCAGCGCCGGCAGGCCGTAAGTCTCGACATAGGCGCGCACCAGATGGTCGCTGGCCGCCTTGCTCGCGGCGTAGGGCGAATTGGGGCGGTACGGCGAGGTTTCCGAAAACGCGGGGTCGGTCGGTTGCAGCGAGCCGTAGACCTCGTCGGTCGAGACATGGAGAAAGCGGCTTTGGTCGAGCATTCCGGCTGTGCGCCAGGCGTCGAGCGCGGCCCTGAGCAGCGTGAAGGTTCCGAGCACGTTGGTTTGCAGGAATGCTTCGGGATCGGCGATCGAGCGGTCGACATGCGACTCCGCGGCGAGGTGGGCGACGCGGGTGAATTTGTGCTCCTCGAACAGCCGGCGCATCAGCGCCGCATCCTGGATGTCGCCCTTGACGAACAGGATGCTGCGGTCGGCGATCAGTGGTTCGAGGCTGCGGACATTGGCGGCGTAGGTCACCGCATCGACGATGACCAGCCGGTCGGCCGGTCGCGCCGCGCGCCAGGCGTGGACCAGGTTCTGGCCGATGAATCCGGCGCCACCGGTGATCAGAACGCGTTGCATCCGAACCTCTGGGTTATCCCGCGCCGGCAAGGTGATCCCTTGAAAGGGCGACGCCGCGGTTTGCTCGATGTCGACGGCGCTGCCCGGCAAACCCGCAGTCTGCCACCGGCGGCGAAGCTCGTTATATTCGCTGCGTCAGTCTCCGTCATCAGGTGTTATTTCCTGCCGGACATTGTCGCATATCTGGTAAACGAGCAGACTATTGCGAGTCGGTCGCACGAAGCGAATAGTATCGAGCAGGATCGGGTCTGTTGGTGAACCCGGGCATCCCGCCATGCTGGCTGCGGGATGCATATTTATCGAGCAGGAGCCAAGTAGCATGTCTTTGCCGATGGGCAAGCTTATTTCGGTGACGCCCGTCATCCCGCAGAATGCTGGTGCTCGAAAATTGGCGCTCGGTGGCATGTTGGCATGTTTGGTGGCGCCGAACTCCGTCCTGGTTCTGTTATACGGGTTGACCGGAAGTTCCGGTAACAGCCTGGTTACCGGGCTATTTCTGGCGACCGCCACGGCAGCGGTCGGCCTGCTGTGCTTTCGCCGCGACATCGTGCTGTTGCCTGCAGATTACCTGTTTTTCGCGCTGGTGCTTTGCTTTCTGTCATCCTCCGCCTTCAACGGATGGACCAGCAACGCAAAAGAGTATGAGTTGACCGTTCTTTCGCTCGCCGCCTATCCGGCCTGCCGATTCATATCTCGCGCGGACCTGGCTGGCGGCCGGGGCGCGTTCATCTGGGCGACCGGCATTATCGTGGCCCTGGGCAGCGTGGCTACGGCCGCGGCGCTCTGGCAGCAATGGAATGACGAGCATGGAAAGCCGTATGTATTCGGGTTTGACGCGGCCGGAACATATTTCCTGGGATCGCTGTGTTTTCTCGTCATCGCGCTGGTGACTTCAGGCGGGCTGACCTGGCGGCGAACAGCGATCGTCTCCTCGCTGGTCTTCCTGCCCACCGCCATCTTTGCTGCCTCGCTGGTGCGCTTCACCTTTATCGCCCTCGCCGGAAGCCTGTGCCTGGCGGCCATCCTCAGCGAGGCCAGACAGCGCAAGCACGTCGTCGTCATTGCCTTCGTGCTTCTCGCAGCCATCGCTGCCGGGCTGCTGGCCCGCTACGATCAGGCAAGGCGGTTCGCGGACTATGCCATCGAACGCTCGCCCGGCGAGATCGGGCTGGAGAAGCCGCCGAGCTGCTATCTCACGGTAAATCTCCGGAACTCGATCGCCATCAGGAAGGTGCTGGTGCAGGATGCGTTGTTCCTGATCCCGCGATCGGGATGGGTCGGAACAGGGCTCGATAGCTTCATGAACTTCTCCTGCATCAAACTGACCGAGGTTCACAATTCGGTTCTGCAGGCGGCGGTCGAGTTTGGCTGGCTCGGCGGATCGCTGCTTCTCGCCCTCATTGTCGTGGCCGCAGGTTCGCTTGTTCCGCTGGCGAGGCATGACGATGCGACGAGGTTCGTGCTGTGCGGCCTTGCTCTCGTCGTCCTGCTGAGCTGCGCGCATGGTCGCATCAGCCGGGACGGAATCCTGTTCGCGCTATTGGGATGTGCGGTCGGCCTGAAGGAGACCTCGCGGACTGCGGGGCCGACGGCGAGATCAGCGGTGGTCGCGTAGCCCATGTCCGAAGCTGCACGCACAGCCACGCCGTCTTCCGGGGTATCCGCGCTCGTCCATTCGGCGGTACATTCCTGGTTCTGGTTGCTGTGCGTCGATCTTTATCCGGTACTGGTGGCGGCCAGCATTCCCTGGTCGACGTCTGCCGTCGGAATCTTCATGGTGATCTGGTTCATCGTGTTGATCCCGACGATCGAGCCCCGGCGGTTCCTCGAAATCCTGAAGCGGCCCGTGTGCTGGCTGCCCCTGGCGTTCGTCGGGCTCGCGCTGGTCGGGACGCTGTGGGCGGATGGACCATGGCCTGCAAGACTGCACGGCATCAGTCCGGTGACGAAGCTGCTGGCGATCCCGTTCCTGATCTATCATTTCGAGCGTTCGCGGCGCGGGCTTTGGGTGCTGGTGGCGTTTCTGGTTTCCTGCGCGGCCCTGATGGGGCTGTCATGGCTCGTGCTGTTCGCGCCGGAGTGGAAGATCGCGGCGACGGAGAGCCCGGGCATTCCGTTGAAAAACTCCATCGACCAAAGCCAGGAATTCGCGCTCTGCATTTTTATGCTGGCTCCGCTGGTTCTGACGTTCTTCAGGCAGCGGCGGCTGGCGCTTGCCCTGGTCTGCGCGGCGCTGATAGCCGCCTTCTTTGCCAACATGATGTTCGTGGTGCTGGCGCGCACGGCCTTGCTCTACATGCTGGTGCTGACGATCCTGTTTGCCGTCCGGCATCTTGAGCGCCGCGCCATGTGGCTGCTGTTCGCCGCGGCCGCCGCGACCGCCATCCTGGTCTGGTTTGCCTCGCCCTATTTGCGGGAGCGCGTCCAGCGCGTGGCGCTGGAATACCGGGAGTATACCGAGACGTTTCGTCCGACCTCGACCGGCCAGCGCCTGGAGTACTGGCGCCAATCGATCCAGTCGATTTCCGAAGCTCCGTTGTTCGGGCACGGCACCGGGTCGACCAGGCAGCTGTTCGACCGCGAGGCGGTGGGCAAGACCGGGGCCTGGGCACATTCGATCAGCAATCCGCACAATCAGACCCTGTATGTCGCCGTGCAGTGGGGCCTGCTCGGATGCATCGTGCTCTATGCGATGTGGTATTTTCATCTCCTGCTGTTTCGTGACGACAGCTTTCCGGCGTGGATCGGGTTGGTCGTCGTGGTCCAGAACATCGTCAGCTCGCTGCTGAACTCGCATCTGTTCGATTTTCACGAAGGATGGATGTACGTGCTCGGCGTCGGCGTCGCCGGTGGCGTGGTCGCGCGGGCGCAGAGAATGATCGCGCCCACGGGTTCGCAGATGGATCAGGCCGGCGCCGGCGTACAGCGATGATCGGTTCGGGCCGTCACCAGGGCGGCGGCGGCCTCATCGTCAAGCGGCATTCGCCCTCGGGGCGGATGCGTCCTGCGTCGAATCCGGCCGGAAAAGCGAGCGCGGCGTAATGTACCAGAGCAGGAAAAGTATCGCCGCGCCGTGCGACAGCAAGCTCGTGGTCAGCGGTACGTTGAGGAGAATCTGGGGGAACGCCGCACTGGAAATCAGGATAAAGTTTGCCGGAAGTCCCGAGGACAGGCGATTGGCCAGCGCAATCACAAGCCCGCAGACGAACACCGTGACTGGCGCGAATAATGGTCCCACCGAAGCTATGCCTTCGGTCGAAAACAGCGAGGCATTGAAATTTCCGAGTTCGTAGGCCTTCGCCATCACGATGGACAGTTGCTCCTGATACGGACAATCGATCACCGTTTTCAGGACCCTGATCTGGCAGAAATATGTGAGGTCATTGCGGGAAAAGAAATCGTTGTAGATATCCATGGCGTTGGATGGCGTCGCGATCATCCGGAAATTGACCAGCTCGAGATATGGCACCGCGGTTATATGGAAAATCGCGATCAGAATCACGCCGAGGAGCATCGGCAGGAACAGCGAGAGCATCACGGTGGTTCGCGCTTCGCAGATTTTCAGGAGCAGCGTGATAACCAGAAGCCAGGCCGGGGTGAAAAACGCCAGCTTGCTGAGCGTTATGGGATAGAACAGCATCAGCAGAACGAGGGCGATGCCGGCCCGCCAGTATTTTCGCCGCACCACGAAGCAGCCGAAGGCGAACGGCAGCAGCGCGTTCGACGTGATGCCGATCCAGTAGGTGAGCAGGCGTGGAAATTCGAGGTCGCTCCGGAACTCGTAGATCCTTCCGATCGACACGAATCTGAAATTGTAGGCGGCGCTGACCGCGATGGTCGCCCCGGCCAGTACGAGACTGAACGTCAGCAGGCGGTCGAATGCCTTCGCCGACATCGTGAACCTTTGTCGCACCGGCGAAGAGATGAACAAGGCCGGTATCAGAAACGCGACGGCAGAGGCCGCGGCGGAAAGTCCGCTCAACCTGTGGTCATAGTTCAGGTCCGAGAAGCAATTCAGCCAGAGATAGCCGAGCACCATCGTGTAGAAATAGAACCCCAGAAAGTATCCAAAGCTGAAATCCGCGATAACGAACAGATACGAGACGGCGGCAAAGGCCGCTACCACGGCAACGGCAACGCCCAGGCGCGCCGGATCGTAGAAGATGTGAAACATGAATTCGTACTGCGCCACGTAGACAAGGGAGACGCAGCAAACGACGGTGTGAAACAGAATCAGGGTTGCCAGCCGAAGGCGTTGAGGAGTGCCGCCAGCGATCAGCCAGTTCGCGGTAATGTTCATCAGTGCAGGATCCCGTCACGCAGTCAGATAGCCCAAACGCCCTGATGGTACAACGTGCAATCCGGCGCGGGGCCGGCTGCCATGGATCCGGTTTCTCGAATCGACACGGGCCCCCCGGTCACCGCAAAAACCACCCAAATGCCTTGATTTGCCGCGCCTTCTGTTAATATAACCAGACCGATCTATGTTGGGCCGCGGCGCGTCCTGCTCTGAATTGCGCGCGATAATGATCGCGGCTGGCAAGGAAGTATCATGATAAGATTTGGCCTGCTCGGGTGTGGACGCATCGCGAAGCGTCACTCCGATTTGTTGGGCGGCGGCCACATCGATCGGGCCAGTCTGGTCGCGGTCTGCGATCCGATCCGCGCGCGGGCCGATGCGATCGCGTCGAAATTCGGTGTTCCCGCGGATTACGATATCGATGGTTTTCTGGCGCGAAAGGACATCGACGCGGTGGCCGTGCTGACGCCGAGCGGCCTGCATCCGGAGCATGTCATCGCCTGCGCCAGGGCTGGAAAGCACGTCGTGGTCGAAAAGCCGATGGCGTTGCGGCTGCAGGATGCCGACGCCATGATCCGCGCCTGCGACGAGGCCGGCGTCAAGCTGTTCATCGTCAAACAGAACCGCTTCAACGTTCCCGTGGTCAAGGCGCGTGAGGCGCTGGATGCCGGGCGGTTCGGCAAGTTGATCCTCGGCACCGTGCGCGTGCGCTGGTGCCGGGATCAGGCCTATTACGATCAGGATGAATGGCGCGGAACCTGGGCCTATGATGGCGGCGTGCTCTCGAATCAGGCCAGTCACCACGTCGACATGCTGGAGTGGTTTTTCGGCGACGTCGTCAGCGTCCACGCGCGGGCGATTACGGCGCTGGCGAACATCGAAACCGAAGACACCGCGGTGGCGACGCTGAAATTCAGGAACGGCGCGCTCGGCATCATCGAGGCGACCACCGCCGCGCGCCCGACCGATCTGGAAGGCTCGCTTTCGATCCTGGGCCAGGGCGGCACCGTCGAAATCGCCGGCTTCGCCGTCAACCAGATCAGGCATTGGCGGTTTGCCGAGGAACTGGCGTCCGACAAGGACGTGGTCGAGAAATTCTCGGTCAATCCGCCGAACGTCTACGGCTTCGGCCATCAGGCCTATTATCAGCACGTGATCGATTGCCTGCTCAACCAGCGCGCGGCGCTGGTGGACGGCCTCGAGGGGCGCAAGAGCCTGGAACTGATTTCCGCGCTCTACGAGTCGATCGAAACCGGCGAGGAGGTCCCGCTGCATTTCACGCCCCGGCTGTGCCGGCTGGGAGTGGCGTCTTGAACCAGCCGGAGCTGCAGCATGTCGGCATTCGCGACGTCGCGTTCGGCGCGCGGGTCAAGGTCGTGGAACCCTGCAATCTCTACGGCTGCACGATCGGCGACGACTGCTTTGTCGGGCCGTTTACCGAGATCCAGAAGGGCGCTGCGGTCGGTGCCCGCACCCGTGTGCAGTCGCATGCGTTTATCTGCGAACTGGTGACGATCGGCGAGGATTGTTTTGTCGGCCACGGCGTGATGTTCATCAACGATACCTTTTCGAGCGGCGGGCCTTCGGGCGGACGCAAGGAGTTGTGGCGCGAGACCGTGATCGGCAACCGGGTTTCGATCGGCTCCAATGCCACCATCATGCCGGTGCGAATCGCCGACGATGTCGTGATCGGCGCGGGCTCGGTGGTGACCAGGGACATTACCGCCGCGGGTGCCTATGCGGGCAACCCGGCGCGCCGGCTTGCCGGGCGCAAATAGGGAAGACGATCGATGCCGGTACCTTACGCGGATCTGCAATTGCAGTATCAGACCATCAAGAGCGAGATCGACGGCGCGATCGCCGCCGTCATCAGGGACAATGCGTTCATTCGCGGTCCCTATGTCGACGCGTTCGAGCGGGAGTTCGCCGCAGTAGCGGAGGTCGGGCACTGCGTGTCCTGCGCCAACGGCACCGATGCGCTGTATCTCGCCATGGCCGCGCTGAAGGTTGCGCCCGGCGACGAGGTCATCACCACGGCGCATTCGTGGATCTCGACGTCGGCGATGATCACCCATGCCGGCGCCAGCGTGGTGTTCGCGGACACCGACGACACCACCTTCACGATCGATCCCGCGGCGATCGAGGCGGCGATCACGCCGCGGACGGTCGGTATCATCCCGGTGCATCTCTACGGCCAGCCGGCCGACATGGACGCGATCATGGCGATCGCGCGCAAGCACAAGCTCTGGGTGATCGAGGATTGCGCGCAGGCGCATCTGGCGCGTTACAAGGGCCGGCAGATCGGCACCTTCGGCAATGCCGCGACCTATTCGTTCTATCCGGGCAAGAATCTGGGCGCGATGGGCGATGCCGGCGCGGTCGTCACCAATGACGGCGCGCTCGCCGAGCACATGACGATGCTGGCCCGCCATGGCGGCCTGATAAAGCATCAGCATCACATCGAGGGCATCAACAGCCGGCTCGATGGCATGCAGGCCGCGATCCTGTCGGCGAAGCTGCCGCATCTGCCGGCCTGGACCAAAGCGCGCCAGGATGCCGCGAAGGTCTACGATTCCGGCCTCAACCAGATCGAGGATGTCGCGGTGCCCGCCGTCGCCGCCGGCCGCGACCATGTCTATCACCTCTACACCATCCAGCATCCGCGCCGCGACGCGCTGGCAGCGCATCTGAACGCCAATGGCGTGCAGACCGCGATAAACTATCCGACCGCGCTGCCGTTTCTCGCTGCCTACAGCCGGCTCAACGCCCGCCCCGAGCAGTTCCCCAATGCGCATCGCGCTCAGGGTAGGATCCTGTCGCTGCCGATGTTCGCCGAGATCACGCCGGAGCAGCAGAACGAAGTGATCGAGCTGGTTCGGAAGTTCTAGACTAGCTTCTTCTCACGCCGGCGCCGGTCGTATCGCCCTCTCCCCTTTTGGGAGAGGGCATCGCCGGTATCAGCCAAAACCTCGGTTGGGTGAGGGGTTGCTTCAGCTGGCACATTGACCGCGGATAGAACCCCTCATCCGGCGCGGACTCTGTCCGCGCCACCTTCTCCCACAAGGGGAGAAGGGAAGAGCCGGGGCCTACCGCTCGTCGGTGATGACCTTGCCGTCGTTGGGCAGCGATCCCGGGCCGACCAGTTCGACGCGGCCGCCGAGCTTTGCCACGGCGCGCAGGGTCGCGGCGATCTGGTCTTGCAGCCCGCCGCCGGGCGACGCGCATTCGCATTTGAGCGTCATCACATCGGCCTCGCCCTCGCGGGTCACGACCAGACGCAGCCGGCCGAGTTCCGGATGCCGCTTGCCGATCTCGGCGATCTGTTCGGGCCGCACGAACATGCCCTTGACCTTGGTGGTCTGGTCGGCGCGGCCCATCCAGCCCTTGATCCGCATGTTGGTCCGGCCACAGGGGCTTGGGCCCGCCAATGCGGCCGTGAGGTCGCCGATCGCCAGGCGAATCCAGGGGTGATGAGGATCGAGCGAGGTGACGACGATTTCGCCGACGTCGCCTGATGCGACCGGATCGCCGGTGCCGGGCCGCACGATTTCCATGATCAGGTCCTCGTTCACCACCAGGCCCTCGTGCGAGGCGGTCTCGAACGCGATCAGGCCGAGATCGGCGGTGCCGAAGGCCTGGTAGGCGTCTACCCCGCGCGATTTGATCTCCTGCTGCAGCGAGGCCGGGAACGCCGCCCCCGATACCAGCGCGCGCTTGATCGAGGAGACGTCGCGTCCGGCGGCGGCCGCGGCGTCGAGCAGGATTTTGAGGAAATCCGGGGTTCCACTGTAGCCGATCGGCCTGTAGGCCTCGATCAGCTCGAATTGCGCCTCGGTATTGCCGGGACCGGCCGGAATCACCGCGCAGCCGAGCGCGCGGGCCGAGGCGTCGAAGATGAAGCCGCCCGGGGTCAAATGATAGCTGAAGGTGTTCAGCACCACGTCGCCCGGCCGGAAGCCGGCGGCAAACAGCGCCCGGGCGCCGCGCCAGGGGTCGGCGCGGGTAGCCTCAGGCTCGAAAATCGGGCCGGGCGATGTAAACAGCCTCCCAAACGAGCCTGGGGGACCCGGGACGAGGCCGCCGAACGGCGGGGCTGCCTTGTGCAGGGCGGGCAGATCGGATTTGCGCAGCAGCGGCAGCCGCGCCAGCGCCGCCCGGCTGGTGACCGCAGCGGGATCGATCCCTGCGAGGCGTTCGGCATAGGCCGGGGCCGCCATCGCCTTGCGCAGCACCTCCGGCAGCCGCGAAAACAGCTCGGCCTCGCGCGCGGCGGGCTGGCGTGTCTCGAGGGCATCGTAGTGGTCGGTCATGGCTGGTCCTGTGTGTTCGAGCCAATTGCGCACCGCCTTGCACGTGGTATCAGACGGCGGCACCCGGTGTCGGAGGTACCCCGAGCGACCGTTTGGTTGACGGGCTGGTGGACGGATTGGCTGACGGAATGGCTGAAGGACAAACCGCCGCGGCGGAGGATTCGGTCGACATTGTCGCGAAACTGAAGCTGCGCATGATCGACCACGCGTTGCCGCTGTGGTCGAAGCAAGGCTGGGATCCGGCGACCGGCGGCTTCATCGACCGGCTCGACCAGGACGGCCGCGCCGATCGTCTCGCGCCCCGTCGGGTGATGGTGCAGACCCGGCAGATCTATTGCTTCGCCAAGGCAGCCCAGATGGGCTGGTATCCCGAAGGCCGCGAAATCGCGCTGAGGGGCCTCGAACATCTCCTGACCAGGGCAAAGGCTCCCGACGGCCGGCCGGGCTTTGTCCACGTCCTGGCGCCCGATGGCGCGGTGCTGGATCCGCGTCGCGACACCTATGACCACGCGTTCGTGCTGCTGGCGCTCGCCAGCGTCTATGCGCTCGACCGCGACGCCCAGGTCCGCGCCGAAATCGACGCGCTGCTGTCGTTCCTGGACGCGCATTTGCGCTCGCCGCATGGCGGCTTTCTGGAGGGATTGCCGGCGTCGATGCCGCGTCGGCAAAACCCGCACATGCACCTGTTCGAGGCCATGATCGCGACCTTCGATGCGACCCATGAACCCGTGTTCCAGAACCGCGCCGGTGACTTCTTCGCGCTGTTCATGGCCAACCTCTACGACAAGCAGAAACGGGTGCTGGGCGAGTATTTCGAGGAAGACTGGTCGAGGATCGAGCCGGTCATGGTCGAGCCCGGGCACCAGGCGGAGTGGGTCTGGCTGCTGAAGGGGTTTGAACGGATCACGGGCTGTCCGACGGGGCGGCCGCGCGGAGAACTGCTCGCCACCATGCTGCGTTACCGCGACGAGGCCACCGGCTGCCTGGTCGATGAGGGCGACGCCCAAGGCAACATCAAAAGGCACACGCGGCGCCTGTGGCCGCAGACCGAGATGGCCAAGGCGTGGATCGCGCAGGCCGAGGCGGGCGAAGCCGGTGCCGCCGATGAAGCGCGCATGGCGCTGGCGCGGCTCGAGCGGCATTATCTTCGGCACCCGGTCGCGGGCGGCTGGTACGACCAGTTCGATCGCGACGGTGCGTCGCTGGTCGCCACGATCCCTGCATCTTCGTTCTATCATGTGCTCAGCGCGGTCGCGGAAGCCGATCAGGTGCTGGCTTAAGCACCCTGGATGCTCGGTTGAGCACCCGGGCATCACAGCCACCGCTTCCTTCGCTTGAAGCTCTTCAGGTTCTTGAAACTCTTGCGTTGATCGCCGGCGCCGCCGAGGTAGAACTCCTTGACGTCCTCATTGTCGCGCAGCTCGGCGGCCGAGCCGTCGAGCACAACCTTGCCCTGTTCCATGATGTAGCCGTGGCTCGCCACCGAGAGGGCGGCGCGGGCGTTCTGCTCCACCAGCAGGATGGTGACGCCGAGATCGCGGTTGATCTTGCTGATGATCCCGAACACTTCCTTGACCAGCAGCGGCGACAGTCCCATCGAGGGCTCGTCCATCAGGATCATCTTCGGGCGCGCCATCAGCGCGCGGCCGATCGCGAGCATCTGCTGCTCGCCGCCGGAGAGATAGCCGGCGAGGCCGGTGCGCTCCTTCAGGCGGGGAAAATAGTCAAAGACACGATCGATGTCGGAGCCGATCTCGTTGTCGCTGCGGGTGTAGGCGCCGAGTTTCAGATTTTCGATCGAGGTCATGTCGGCGATGATGCGGCGGCCCTCCATCACCTGGAAGATGCCGCGGCGCACGATCTTGTCGGGGTCGATGCCGTTGATGCGCTCGCCGTTGAAAACGATCTCGCCGCGGGTGACTTCGCCGTCCTCGGTCTTGAGCAAGCCGGAGATCGCCTTCAGCGTCGTCGACTTGCCGGCGCCGTTGGCGCCGAGCAACGCCACGATCGCGCCCGGCGGCACCGCGAGGCTCAGCCCGCGCAGCACCAGGATGACGTCGTCATAGACCACCTCGATGTTGCGCACGTCGAGCAGCGGAGCAACCGCAGGCGCTGCCGCTTTGGCCGGACGGTCGATTTCGGTGGCGTCAGTCATGCCGTGATCCTGATGTCGTTAGTACGCAACTCAGCGTGTCACCCACCGCTGTCATCACCCGCGAAAGCGGGTGACCCAGTATTCCAGAGGCGCCTGCGTTCAACCGAGACGCCGCGGCGTACTGGGTCCCCCGCTTTCGCGGGGGACGACAGGTGAGTGCGTTGGGTCGTCCTGTCGGACGACCCGGTAGCTTGAGCTTACCAGCCCAGCCATTCGGCCTTGCGCGGCAAGTCGATGGTCTTAACCTTCTCGAGCTTGATCGCGCCGTTCTTGACCAGATCGGCCACCGCGGCGTCGGTCGCACCGGCGACCTTCATGCGATAGAGATCGACCTTGAGCGTGCCGCGATGGTCCTTGTCGGTCCAGGTCGAGGGATTGCAGACGCCGTCCATGCCGGCCGGCACCCAATCCTTCTTCTGATAAAAACCCTTCTTGACGTTTTCGCCGTTGGCGCCGCCGTTCTTGGCAGCCCATTCGACGGCTTCCTTCATGTAAAGCGCGGTGCAGACGCCGGCGACATAGTGCACCGGGCGATAGGCGGTTCCGGCTGCGTCAGACATCTTGGAGATTTCCATGACGGTCTTCATGCCGGGTGCGTTGCCGCCCCAGGCGACCGCGGTGCGCAGCGGGAACACCACGCCGTCGGCGGCAGCGCCGGCGGCCTTGGCGGCGTTCTCGTCCATGCCCCAGACGTTGCCGAGAAACTGGACGTCGACGCCCGCGGCCTTGCAGGCGTTCAGCACCGAGATGTTGGAGCCCGCGGTGTTGCCGAGATAGGCGTAGTTGGCGCCGGAGCTCTTCAGCGTCAGGCACTGCGCGCTGTAGTCGCCGGGCGTCAATGCGAACACGATGGGCGGCAGCAGGTCGAAGCCGAGTTCGGCCGCGATGGCTTCACCCGCCGCCTTGGGCGCGTTCGGATAGGGATGGTTCGCGCCCATGTGGACGAATTTCGGCTTGCCGGGCTTGCCCTTGGACTTCCAGTCCTCGGCGGCCCAGGTCAGCATGCCGCGAACCGCGTCCGAATAGCTCGGGCCGTAGAAGAAATTGTAGGGAGCAGGCTTGGCCTTGCCGCCGGCGCCGGTCGGGTCCGCGAGGGCGGCGGCGTAGGAGCCGGAAATGTCGGGGATCTTGTCTTCGGCGAGGAAGCCGGTGAGGGCCTCGGTGTCGGCGGTGCCCCATCCGAGAATGGCGGAGACCTTGTCGGCGCCCGACCATTTCTTGTACTGGGCGATCGCGCGCGGCACCTGATAGCCGTAATCGACGGTGTCGACGTCGACCTTGGCGCCGTTGATGCCGCCGTTCTTGTTGATCCAGGCATAGGTGTCGGCGACGCCCTGTCCGAACGGCGTTCCGACGTCGGAGGTTGCTCCCGAATAATCGGCGAGATGCCCCAGCTTGATGCCTTGCGCGCTGGCTGCGGTGCTGCCGAGCAGCAGCGCGAGCGAGGCGGTACCGAGCAGTGATTTCATGGTCATGGTGCTTTTCCTCCGGTCTTTTGTTGCAGTCCAGTCCAGTCGATCCCGTTCCAGCCTCAATGCGAGAACGGGTAGAGTTTCCAGTAAGCCTTGATCTGCCGCCAGCGGTGCGCGAGGCCGTCCGGCTCGAACACCAGAAAGACGATGATGATGATTCCGATCGCCATCTCGCGCAGGAAGGCGATGTTGTTCTTCAGTCCGAGAAACGTATCGATCGGACTGCCGCGCAGCGCGACGCTCAGCCACTCCATCGACTCCGGCAGCAGCACCATGAAGGCGGTGCCCATCAGCGTGCCCATGATCGAACCGAGGCCGCCGATGATGATCATGGCGAGAAAGATGATTGAGCGGTCGATGCCAAACCCTTCGTTGGAGACCACCTGGTTGTAATGCGCATAAAGCGCGCCGCCGACGCCGGCGAAGAATGCCGCGAGGCCGAAAGACAGCGTCCGGTATTTCGTCAAATTGATGCCCATGATCTCCGCGGAGAGATAGTGATCGCGCACCGCGATCAGCGCGCGGCCGTCGCGCGAGCGGATCAGGTTGGTCACCAGCAGATAGCAGACCACGACATAGGCGAGCACGACGTAGAAATACTTCTTATCGCCGCGCAGTGAATAGCCGAAGATCGAGAACGGCTCGGCGCTGGCCGGCACGCTGCCGCCGGTGAACCATTCGGCGCGGGCGAAGAAATCCAGCAGGATATATTGCGCGGCCAGCGTCGCGATCGCGAGATAAAGCCCTTTCAGGCGCGCGGCGGGCAGGCCGAAGATCAGCCCGACTGCCGCTGTGACGACGCCGGCGAGCGGAATGCAGAAGAATACCGGGATCGCGAACCGGTTGTTGAGATAGGCGGAGGTGAACGCGCCGAAACCGAAGAAGGCGGCATGGCCGATCGAGATCTGGCCGGTGAAACCGACCACGATGTTGAGCCCGAGGGCGGCGATGCCGAAGATGCCGATCTGGATCAGGAGGCTCAGGCTGTATTCATTGAGCACGTGCGGCGCAAAACAGATCAGCACGATGCCGGCGATCATCGCATTGCGCCCGGTGCGGGTCGGGAACACGGTGGTATCTTCCGCGTAGGTGGTGCGGAAATCGCCGGCGGGAATGAGGGTGGGGCCTGCCATGATTATACCCGCTCGATGTCTTTGGTGCCGAACAGGCCATAGGGCTTGATCATCAGGATGATGATCAAGGCGTAGAACGGCACGATCTCGTAGAGATTGCCCCAGTGCAGATACTCGGAGTCGAGAAAATGCGCGAAGTTTTCCAGCAGGCCGATGATGATGCCGCCGAGTACCGCGCCGCCGACGCTGTCGAGCCCGCCGAGGATCGCCGCCGGAAACACCTTGATGCCGTAGGCCGAAAGTCCCGCCGAGACGCCGTTGACCACCGCCACCACCACGCCGGCCACCGCCGACACCGTCGCCGAGATCGCCCACGCCATCGCGAACACGCTCTTGACGGAGATGCCGAGCGACTGCGCCACCTGCTGGTTGAA
>JAZJYY010000003.1:2996-11982 GCA_040390145.1 Pseudomonadota bacterium | reverse complement strand
ACAAGATCACCGGGCGCATCATCAATTTCGACGAGGATATCGGCGAGACCGTGCAGTTCGGCGCGCTGCGCGTGAAGACCGATGCCTGCTACACCCGCCCGTCGACCGAAGCCGCCAACACCGACGCCTTTGTCGAGGTCGACGAGATCACGCTGCAGGGCGAGGTGAAGCGGATCTTTTCCGGCTGGATGTATGCGGCGAGCCCGGGCCTGCACGGCGTCGAGCATCCGATCTACGATATCTGGCTGACCGACTGCAAAGGCCCGGAAACCACCATCGTCACCGCAGCGCCCGAGGCGCCGAAACCGGTAGCTCCGCCCGTCGCCAAGCGGCCCCCGCCGCAGAAGCAGGCCGCGCCACGTTCGGCGCCGCCGCCGCAGCCGCAATTCCAGCAGCAGCCGCCTCCGCCACCGCCGCAGCAACAACCGCAACAGCAGCCCGGCGGCCTGTTCGGGATTTTCAGGTAACCCATTGCTGCGTTCCCCGGACGCAGCGCAGCGCGCAGCGGTGTGCTGGCGATCCGGAGTCCATCTTCCGAACCAATGCGAATTGGGGTCCCGGCTCTGCGGAGCAGCTACTGGACGACTGCTTCGCATCGCCAGCGACACGCTGCACCGCGTCCGGGACACGAGGGCTAGCCGCGCGCCGCGATGATCTCAAGCGCCTTGGCGCCGCTGACGGGCGCATCGACCGGCAGCCTGGCAAAATCGGCGGCCGCGCCCTTGATCGCCTTGTCGAGCAGCACGGTGTAGCGCCGCCGCGGAATCTCGACCGCGCCGAAAGAGCGCAGATGCTCAGTGACATACTGGGTGTCGAGCAGTTCGAATCCGCCTGATATCAGCCGCGCCACCAGATGCACCAGCGCCACCTTGGAGGCGTCGCGGGCGCGGTGAAACATGCTCTCGCCGAAAAATGCGCGGCCGAGGCTGACGCCGTACAGGCCGCCGACCAGATCGTCATTCTGCCAGACCTCGACGCTGTGGCAGTGCCCGAGCCCGTGCAAGCCCACATAGAGATCGCGGATCCGCTTGTTGATCCAGGTATCGTCGCGGCCGGGCTGCGGCGCGGCGCAGCCTGCGATCACCGCCTTGAAGGCAGTGTCGACCGTGACGGTGAAGGCGTCCGAGCGCACGGTGCGCGCCAGCCGTGAGGCGATGCGAAAGCCGTCGAGCGGAATCACGCCGCGCATTTCCGGCTCGACCCAGAACAGGGTCGGATCATCGGCACTCTCGGCCATCGGAAAGATGCCGCAGGCATAGGCCCGCAGCAGCACTTCGGGCGTGATGTCGGAGGAGGCGGAGTCGCGCGATGTCATCGCACGAGAATAGGATGAAGCTGCACCGAAGCAAGCGTGCGCTTTCCGGCATATTCGGAGCGTTGAAACCGGCCTGCCTATGTGTCTCTGTCGTAACGGATTTTTGTTCCGTCCTCGGAACTGGGCTGCTGGAGTGACGGCCACAATTCCGACGATGAGGTTGCGGGGTACCTCGCGCAGCAGCGGTCAGGCGTCTCCCGCCGCGACGGCGCGTCATACCTGCGCTCAGGAACTTGTGGGGGGCCGAGCCGTTGGCCTCTCACAGGAGATGATAAATGCATAAAGATGGAAAGCAGACAGTCGAGACGGCGGTCGAGGCGCGCGGCGGATTGCTGGGCAGGCCCGTCCTGCTGGTGCTGGTCGTGAGCTGCGTATTGGCGGTCGCGGCTCTTATTTTTACTTATTCGGGCACATGAGAACCGCACTTCAGCTCGCTGCCGCGTAGCCCTGTTTTGGTGCTGATTTGCTGACGCGGTGGAATCGCAGCACGATCCGGGTACCGGAATGGTCGGGGTCGCGTTCGACGCCGGCTTCGAGTTTTGTAGCCATGGCGGAGACGATGCGCTGGCCCATGCCAGTGGAGCGCGGATCGACCTTGACGTTGAGACCGACGCCGTCGTCGGCAATCGCCAGTTCGAGGTCGTCGCCGTCCGCATCGAGCGTGACATGGATCGGCCCGGCACCGTCGGGATAGGCGTATTTCACCGCATTCATCACCAGCTCGTTGACGATGATGCCGATCGCCACCGCGCGATCGGGGTCGATCTCGACCTGCTCCGCCTTCAAGGTGAGCCGCGACATCTTGTTGCCCTCGGCCGATCGCCGTAGATCCTCGAGCAGGGCCTCCAGATACTGGTTCAGCAGCACGCTTTTTAGATCGTGCGAGGTGTAAAGCCGGCGGTGCACCTGCGCCACCGCGGCGACCCGCCCCATCGCATTGGTCAGCGCCGCCTTGACGTCGTCCTGGCTGGCCGAATTGGCCTGCAGGTGCAACAGCGAGGCGATGATCTGCAAGGAATTGCCGACGCGATGGTTGACCTCGCGCAGCAGCACCTCGCGCTCGGCGGCGAGTGCGGCAAAGCGATCGCGCGAGGCGTGGACCTCGGCTTCAGCTTCGTCGCGGGCCCTGCGAACCATTGCCTGCCGCATGGCGCCATCGACAGCGACATGGAGCAGGGGAATGAAATCGCCCTGGACGTCCTTGACCAGGTAATCGACCGCGCCGGTCTTCAGCGCGGTGACGGCGATCGCGGAATCCTGCGACGCCGTGACGAACACAACCGGCGGCGCATCGGGGATCGCCAGGATCCGCTCCAGCGTCTCGAGGCCGTCGAGGCCGGGCATGTACTGGTCGAGCGCGACCACGTCGATGCCGCCCTGCTGCAGCCGCTCCAGCCCCTCGGCGCCGCCGATCGCATGGACCACCTGGAATCCGAGCCGCGTCAGACCGCGGTCGACCAGCCGGGCAAGCGCCGGGTCGTCGTCGATGTAGAGCAATGTGGGCCTGGTCGCGGTCATGTGGCGGCTGCGGGTACCTGAATGACGGAGAAGAACAGTCCGAGCTGGCGAATGGCGTTGGCGAAGCTTTCGTAGTTCACCGGCTTGGTGATGTAGACATTGGCGCCGAGTTCATAGCAGCGCTTGATCTCCTGGGAGTCGTCAGTGGTGGTGAGCACCACTACCGGCGCGCATTTGAGATGGTCATTCTCCTTGACCCGCCGCAAGATGTCGATGCCGGTCATGTCCGGCAGATTGAGATCAAGCAAAATCAGCAGCGCGTTGCCCTTGTGGGCAAGGCCGCTGCCGTCTTTGCCGAACAGATAGTTAACCGCATCTGTACCGTTGGTGAACGGAACGATCTCGTTGTTGACGCCGGAGCGGCGGATATTGCGTTCGATCAGGCGGGCGTGGCCTTCGTCGTCCTCGATCATGATGATTGTGACTGGATTGCTCATGATTCCCTGTTCCGGTTAGTGGCTGCCCAGCTAATGGGCAGCGTGATGGTGAAGGTACTGCCGTTGTGGAGTTCCGACGATACCGACATGGTCCCCCCAAGTCGCCGCACCAACGCCCGTACATGGGCGAGCCCGATCCCCTGTCCTGGCTTGTCCTGGGTTCCGGCGCGACGAAACAGGTCGAAAATCCGCTGATGATCCTTGGGATCGATACCACGCCCGTTATCGGCGATCTCGAAAATCGCGAAACCTAGCTTTGTCCGGCCCCGGACATGGATCTCGCCGGGAACCCCGGGCTTGAGATACTTTAGCGCGTTGTCGATCAGGTTGGAGAAAATCTGTTCCATCGCCAGGCGGTCGCTGACGATGTCGGGCAGCGGCTGGATGTGGATGGTGGCCTCGGCCTCGGCGGCCTGATGCGCCACGGTGCTGACGATGGCCTCGATCAGTTCGCGGGTATCGATCCGGACCGGCTGAAACTCGCGGCGGCCCTCGCGGGTCAGGTTGAGGATCGCGGTGATCAGGCGGTCCATCTTGGCGATCGACGATTTGATGAAGCCGAGCGCCTCGGTAAAATCCTGCGAGAGCTGCTTGTCGGCGCCTTCGAGCTGGGGCTCGGCGGTATCTGTCGCGTTGTCCGGCACCAGCGGCGCCGAAGCCTCGGCGCGGGCGAGGGACGCGATCCGCCGGAAGATGTCGCTGCGCAATTCCTCGAGTTCGCTGGTGAAGCCCATAATGTTGACCAGCGGTGAACGCAGATCGTGGCTGACGATATAGGCGAAGCGCTGGATCTCCTCGTTGGCCTCGCGCAGATCGGCGGTGCGTTCGTCGACGGTGGTCTCCAGATTGAGATTGCTGTCGCGCAACAGCGCCTCGGCCCGGTCGCGCGCGCCGGCGGAGCGCCGCACCAGGAAAATGGAGATGCCGGCGAGCAGGATCACCAGGCCAGAACCGGCGACGGTCCCGACAGCCGCCAGCTGTTCGCTGCGACCGGCCGTAATCGCCCGCAGGTCGAACAATCGCGTTTCCTCGGCGCTCATCACGCCCGCCAACTGGCGGATGGTCCCACTGGAATTGGAGGCGCCGACTTCGCGCACCAGCGCGACGGCCCTCTCAGGCTGGTTCTGTCTGACGAAGTTCACTTCTCGTGAGAACTGGTCGAGCCGGGCTTCGACCGCGGCGCGCAATTTCCTGACGTTCTCGACCTGATGCGGATTGTCCGCCGTCTGCTGCGCCAGCTTGTCGACGGCGGGAAGGACGGTCGCAGCCGCCGTTTCATGTTCCCTGAGAAATTCCGGCCCCTGTGTCAGCAGATAACCGCGCGCCGCACTCTCGGCACGGCGGATGTCCAGCAGCAGGGTGTTGATCTGGTTTTCGACCTCGATGGTGTGCACTACCAGTGCGCCATCTTTGCGGGCCTTGTTGACGAGGAGGACGGAAGCGGTGCTGATCGCGACCAGCACCAAAAATCCCGCCGCAAGCAGCAGGATCTGGCCAAGCGCGCGCCGGCGCGTGGCGTCAGGCGTCACGATAGTCTCGCATTATCAGGTAAATTGCCGCTATCCCCCGGATGGCAGGGTTCCCAAGGGCTTCCCCACGACCAGAACGCCGGTCCCGGCCATTGGTTCCGGGATCGAGGCAAAAAAAACGCCGATCAGCCGGGGTTCTGGCCGGCCAGATACTGTTCGAGCCAGTGGATGTGGTAATCGCCGTCGATGATGGCGGGCTCCCGCACCAGCGCCCGGAACAGCGGCAACGTGGTCTCGATGCCCTCGACCACCATTTCGTCGAGCGCCCGGCGCAGCCGCATCAGGCACTCGCCCCGGGTCTTGCCGTGGACGATCAATTTGCCGACCAGCGAATCATAATAGGGCGGGATGACGTAGCCCTGATAGACGGCGGAATCGATCCGCACGCCGAGGCCGCCGGGCGGATGATATTGCGTGATCTTGCCCGGTGAGGGGCGAAAGGTCTGGGGATTTTCCGCGTTGACGCGGCATTCGATGGCGTGGCCGATGATCTGGATCTCTTCCTGCTTCGCCGGCAGGTCGCCGCCGGCGGCGATGCGGATCTGCTCCAGCACGAGGTCGATATCGGTGATCGACTCGGTGACGGGATGCTCGACCTGGATGCGGGTGTTCATTTCGATGAAATAGAACTCGCCGTCCTCGTACAGGAATTCGATGGTGCCGACGCCGAGATATTTCATGTCCTGCATCGCCTTGGCGCAGGTGGCGCCGATTTTGGCGCGCGCTGCCGCCGCCAGCACCGGCGAGGGGCCTTCTTCCCAGATCTTCTGGTGGCGCCGCTGCAGCGAGCAATCGCGCTCGCCGAGATGGATGGCGCCGCCGCGGCCGTCGCCGAGAATCTGGATTTCGATGTGACGCGGCTTCTGCAGGTATTTTTCCAGATAGACCGAGGCGTCGCCGAAGGCCGACTTTGCTTCGTTCGACGCGGTCGACAGCGCCAGCATCAGGTCTTCGGCGGTCTGCGCCACCTTCATGCCGCGGCCGCCGCCGCCGGAGGCGGCCTTCACCAGCACCGGAAAGCCGATGGCCTGCGCGATCGCCATAGCGTCGTCCTCGGGACCAACGCCGCCGTCGGAACCGGGTACCACGGGGATGCCGAGCCGCTTGGCGGTCTTCTTGGCCTCGATTTTGTCGCCCATCAGGCGGATGTGCTCGGCCTTCGGTCCGATGAAATGCAGATTGTGCTCGCCGAGGATTTCGGCGAAGCGGGCGTTTTCGGACAGGAAGCCGTAGCCGGGATGCACCGCGTCGGCGCCGGTGATCTCGCAGGCGGAGAGCAGCGCCGGGACGTTGAGGTAGCTGTCCTTCGACGGCGGCGGGCCGATGCAGACGCTCTCGTCGGCCAGCCGCACATGCATGGCGTCGGCGTCGGCGGTGGAATGCACCGCGACGGTGGCGATGCCGAGCTCCTTGCACGCGCGCAGGATGCGCAGTGCGATCTCGCCGCGATTGGCTATCAGGATCTTGTCGAACATCGCAGCGCCTGACGTTGACGAATTCTATTCAATGATGACGAGCGGTTCGCCGAATTCGACCGGCTGGCCGTCCTCGACGAGAATCTGCGTCACGGTGCCCGCGCGCGTCGACGGGATCTGGTTCATCGTCTTCATCGCTTCGATGATCAACAGCGTCTGGCCGACCGTCACCCTGGAGCCGACCTCGATGAACGGCTTGGCGCCGGGCTCGGACGCCCAGTAGGCGGTACCGACCATCGGCGAGGGTACCACGCCCGGATGTTTTGCCAGATCGGCGATGGCCGGTGGCGTAATGCTGGCGCCCGATGCGGCGGAACCCGATGGTGCTTGCTGGAAATTCGCCGGCATCGATGCGGCGATGGTGACGTTGCGGGCGACCCGCACCCGCAGTCCGGCGCGTTCGATCTCGATCTCGGTGAGACTGGTCTCGTCGAGCAGCAGTGCGAGTTCGCGAATAAGCGCGCTGTCGTCGCTCTTGAACTTCGCGTCTTTGGTATCGTCAGGCTGGCGCGCCATGATCTTGATCCGGGGCTTTCTGTGAGGTGACGGGCGAGGCGTCAGGCGGTTGCCTTGACGCCGATTTTGGCGGCAAGGCCCTGGATCGCCAATCGGTACCCCTCGATGCCGAAGCCGCAAAGCGATGCGAATGCGGCCCGGGCGGTGAAGGAATGATGGCGAAATTCCTCGCGGGCGTGGATGTTGGTGACGTGTACCTCGACGGTCGGAATTTTCACCGCCATCAAGGCGTCATGCAGCGCGATCGAGGTGTGCGAATAGCCGCCGGCATTGATGATGATCCCGGCGGCTTTTTTCGCAAGCGCCTCGTGGATGAAGTCGATCAACTCGCCTTCGCGGTTGGACTGCCGGCAATCGGCCTTGAGGCCGAACTGCGCGGCGGTTTTGACGCAAAGCTGCTCGACGTCGGCAAGCCTGGCGTGGCCGTATTTCTCGGGTTCCCGGGTCCCCAGCAAATTGAGGTTCGGGCCGTTGAGCACATAAATCGTCTCGGCAGGTCTTTCGGCCATCCATATCCCGGTCATGCTGCTGCGATGGCGGCCGTTATAGGTAACATCCAGCCCAAGGGGAAGCCTTTAGGCACCTTGAGCCGTGTCCAGGCGCCTCATCCACTTGGCAAAAACGCCGACGGAACCTGCTGAATTGACACATTAACCCTGCGTCCGCGCATTCGCCCGGCCGGAGCTGTCAGACGCCTGTCAGGATTTTTGTCCCGGCGCCGGGCTGGGATCCGGCGTGCCGGCTTTGGGCGGGGCCGCGGGCGCGCCTTTGGGCGGACTGCCCTTCGGCGCCGCGGCGGATGGGGCATTTTTGGCGGCCGGAGCAGAAGACGCCGGCGGGGCGGGTGGTGTCGGGGGGACTGGCGCGGAGGAGCCGAGATTGACCGAAATGCCGAACAGCCGCCACTGCCCGTTCACCGGCGCGTAGGTCAGTTCGAAATTGACCTGGGTCGGTACCGAGGGGAAAAAACCTGCCATCCGCATCATGCCATTGGCCTCAATCTGCGGCAGCAGGCTGAGCTGCGGATCAATCACGGCCACGCCGGACAAATCGACATTGTCGCGGCGCTGCGCCACGAATATCTCGGCGAGGCGCGCGGCCGTATTGACCTGAAAGGCGGGAGCGCCGAGGTCGCGCAAGACCGTGTAGTTGCCGGTCTTGTTGGCTTGGTCGAGGGCCAGCAACGCCGAGCGCACCAGGATGATGACGCCGTTGCGGTCGATCTGGGCTGGCTTCGGCTCCGTCGCACGCGTCTGGGCCGAGGCGGTCCCGCCAAGGATCGCCCCAACGATCGCTATGAAAAGTCCCGGTCTACAATAACGCGAAACAGCCGATCCTCCCGTTTTCACCACGCAAACGTTACACCGGCGCGTCCGCCGACGCCGCCTTGCTGGAAGCCGGCGGCCACACCGCCATTGAATACGACATTCTGGCTGAGGCGCATCTGGCCGGTCAGGCTGACGGCGTTTTCGCCGCGGAACGTGCCCCAGTTGGTCGATACCGCGAACTTCTTGTTGTCGGGCAGGGCGCCGCCGCCCATCGCGATCGCGATCGCGGTACCCTCGAAGGCCTGCCGCATCTGGCTTTGCAAGGTAGTGACACTGGACTGAAGCCCCACGGGGTCAAACGACGCGGTCGCCAGGTTGCCGTTGGCGTCCGTCGTGACGACGCGGACCGGTCCGGTTTGCGCCGCGAGACTGGCCGCCGAGTTGAGCCCGGCCATGGTGTAGGTGTTGGTCGCGGTGCCGAAAACCTGCTGGTTGGCACGCGTGGCGGTGGCGCCATTGCCGATCGCGGTGGAGTTGGCGAACCCCGCTGAAGACAGCGTGCCGATCGCGACGGAATCCGTGCCGGATGCAAGTGCGGCGTTGCCGATCGCGGTCGCTCTCGCCCCGGAAGCGGTATTGTTGGAGCCCAATGCGACGGAGTTCGCGCCGCTCGAACTGTTGAAATTGCCGAGCGCGGTGCTGAACGCGCCGTTCGCGGTGTTGAAATCGCCGATGGCGGTTGCGCCGGTCGCGCCGTTTGCGATCTGGTTGCCGGTGCCGATCGCCGTGCTGAAGCCGGCCGCGGCAATCGTTTGCCGCGAGCCCGCGCCGCCGCTGCCGATCGCGGTCGAGTTGATACCGCTGGCCAGCGCGTTGTTGCCGAGCGAGGTGGCATTGGCGGCCGACGACGTCGCGCCGGCGCCGACGG
>JAZJYY010000003.1:0-2986 GCA_040390145.1 Pseudomonadota bacterium | reverse complement strand
CCCGTCGCCTGGGTTCCACCGACGGTGGGATCGTCGCCGCCCAGCGCCACGGCGCCGGCGCCGTTGGCGGTAACATCGTTGCCGATGGCCGTCGCGCCACCGCCGTTCGCATTGGCGAAGGCGCCAACCGCGGTGGCTGAGTCAGATCCGACGCCCGTCGCGTTACTGAAGAAGCCGACGGCGGTGTCGCCGTCCGTGCTGCCGCTGGCGCTTGCCGAATCGCCAAATGCCGAGGCGCCGGCGCCTGCAGCGTTGGCGCCAGCTCCGACTGCGGTCGAATCGGCGGCGGGCGCGGCGGCCTGGCAGGCTGCGTCGCTCAACAATCAAGTGTTTGCGACGTTACCGGAGGCGCAGCCGGCGAATGCCGAATGTCCGCTCATCAGGCTTACCGCCAGCGCGCAGCCGGTCAAAAGTGCGGCACGCCGCCACGGAACAAGGACTGCAGCCATGGCGCCACATGCCGATACGGTTGATGAGACTTTGGTCATGATCCAGCCCCCAAGAAAAAATTAAAAAGGATGCGCTCGAAAAAGCGCCCAAATATTTTCGCACTCGATATTCGTGCAGGTCACTGCGCAGGCGGGTCGAGCGAAAGCGTGCGGCATGAAAATCGCCGCGCAACCCGTGCCCGTTAATGACAAGCCACGAATCCTCAACTTTGACTTGCAGGTATCCTGATGGCCAAATCCCGTGCCGTAAAGCGGATGATGTTGACCGGCGCTATTTTGTCCGGCGGCTGTGACATCTGAATCACAGGAGCCGGCTTGCGCCGCCCGTTTGCCCCATCAAATGGTGGGCTTTTTCAGGACGTGCCCAAAAAAGAGCTGCAGGCGGGCAAAAAAAGCGCCCGCCGAGCGATGGAAGGAAGACGCGATTTCTTTGGTCGGAGACCGGACAATGACCCTGGCGACCGCGGGCCGGCATGACGCGATAGCCTCGTCACCCAGTGACTGGGTCAGCCAGGATTTGGCGCAATGCCCATTACCCGAACGGTAGGCGACGTGTCGTCATCGACATAGTGTTGCCGGAACACCACGCCTGTTAAATAGAACACACTTCAACCTATCCGGGAGCGAAAGTCTCGATTCCCGCGCAGATGACGGACTATCCTTGCGTGTCGGAGGCGAGGGGTGCGGCGTGAATCCTGAAGTCAATGCAGTGATCGAGGCGCTCTATCAGGCCGCGCTCGAGCCGGAAACCTGGGACGCCGCACTTGGCAGAATGACCGGCCTGTTTCGCAGCGACCAGGCCATTCTCACCGTGAACATGGCCGAGGATCAGGGCATTCCCCTGGTCGCGGCGGCCGGCATGAGCGAGGCCGATGTCGCGCGTTTCTCCTCGCCCGAGGCCATGAGCCTGCTCGCGCCCTACCTCAATTCGCACATGAGCACGATGGCTCCGGGCTCGGCGTCCGTTCAGGAAATGATATTCAGTGACGACGTCTATGAGCGGACCGGCTTCTACAACGAGATCATCCGGCCGGCGAAGATGTTTTACGGCACCGGCGTCTTTCACCATTCGCCGGAGCTGGCGCTGAATATTTCGGTCTGCCGCGCGCGCGGGCAGGGCCATTTTACATCGGATGAAAGCCGCAAGTTCGAACAAGTGTTCGCGCATCTCAAACGCGCCATCGAGCTGCATCAGAAGTTGCGCGTCAGCGATGAGCGCGCGACCGGCCTTGGCGGGATCATCGAACGGCTGGACATGCCTGCCATCGTGCTCGACGCCGCGAACCGTCCCCTGATCGTGAGCGCGAGCGCGCAGGAGATACTGGCCCGCGGCGACGGACTCGCGCTTCGGTTCGGCGAGTTGCAGGCGGCGACCGCGGCATTGACCGCGCAGCTGCGCAATGCGCTGACGCAGGCCGGGACCTCGCCGGTCGAGATTGGCCAGCGGCTGCATTTGCCGCGCCGTGACCGGCGGTCACCGCTGCTGCTCGACATCATGCCGGCGTGGCGGTTTGGCCTCGCCGAGCCGGGACTGCGGGCGCCGCGCGTGGTGATATTCATCAAGCAGCCGGACGTACTGCCTCGCATCGACCGCCAAGCGCTCGGCGATACGTTCGGCCTGACCCGGCGCGAATGCGAGATCGTCTGCCATCTCGCCGAAGGCATGAGCGTCGACGCGATCGCCGCCCAACTCGGACTTCGCGCGACGACGGTGCGGCAGAATCTCAAGAGCGCCTACGAAAAGACGCAGGTCCACAGCCAGGCCGCCCTGGTGACACTTGCGCTCAGTTTCGGACGGTAGCATTTCGACCACCGGACTGACGGCCGAGGGTAGCATTCCAGTGCGTTCGTTGCTGCTTGTTGATCGGTCTACTTCGATTGCGCGTTGTCGGCTGGCTTGTTGTCCCGCGGTGCGAGCCTGATCGCCGGTGCGGGTTTTACCGGTGGCGGATGCTTGGCGGCGTTCGCAGGGGCAGACGTTGGCTGACTGGCAGCGGGCTGCTTTTGCGCCGATGGAGGCGCGGGCGATTCCGGCGCGACGGGTCCGCTCTGTCCGAGCGATACCGAAATGCCGAACAGCCGCCATTGCCCGCCGACCGGCGCAAACATCAGCTCAAAATTGACCTGGGTCGGGACCGACGGAAAAAACCCCGCCATCCGCAGCATGCCATTGGCTTCGATCTGCGGCAGCACGTTGAGCTGGGGCTCCAGCACCGCAACCCCGGACAGGTCGAGGTTGTCCTTGCGCTGCGCGACAAAAATTTCGGCCAGACGCGCTGCGGTATTGGTCTGGAAGCCGGGCGCGCCGTCATCGTTGGTCAGACCCTCAATCTCGACGGTCTCGCCAGCCTTGAACGGGCGACGCCACTCGTGGGAGGCATCGGTCTTCTGCTCCAGCGTGAGCGTGACAGGTGCGAGGAAGCGGATGGTTTGCATGGCACTACCCTACCACACCACAGCGCCGCGTGCAATGGGGTCCATCCCTCATAGGCAACCACTGCCCGCGCTCGTTCATGGCGTCGCGCGCGGCGCCGGGC
>JAZJYY010000002.1:0-21600 GCA_040390145.1 Pseudomonadota bacterium | reverse complement strand
AGCGATCCTGATTGCTCCAGCAACCCATTTTTCTGCTCCCGAGTGTGAAAAAGAGAAGGGCGAGGCCGATCGGCCACCAGATGATGAAACCGAGCACGGTCACGGCGATCCAGCCGGGGTGCCACGGTGTATCCAGCATGCGCGGGCGGTAGGGCTGTTCTGCGGAACCGCGCCAGCGATTGACATCTGCGGTGTAGGCCATTTCCCTCTCCATCACGGCATCACGCCGTTGTGAATGTAAATAACATTTACATAGATAAACGATCCCGGGTTTTTGTCAAGCCGGGCGCCGGCGGCGCCGTCGAATTTATTTTTTGGGGGTGCCCCAGGGACCTGACGGAGGACCTGACGGAGGGCCTGACGGCGCGCCGGCGGGAGGGACCGGGGGAGGCGTGGCCGGATCCTTCTGCGCAGGCGGCCTGCGGTCGGTGGGGAAACCCAAACCGCGCAGATAAATCAGCACTTCCGCTTCCAGCAGATCCTCCGCCGACATCGGCAGCTTGCGGCGGGCCTGGTCGCCGCGCGCGAACAGCGACGCCACGCCGTGCGACATCGACCAGATATGCAGCGCCATCATCATCGCCGGGGGCCGCGGCGTGCCCGGCGGAACCATCGCGGCGAGACGTTCGGCGGCGGCCCTGATGACGCCGAAGGCGCGTTCGCTCGCGGCCTGCAAAGCGGGGCTGAGGTCGACAGGAAGACCGGATTCGAACATCGCCGAGTAGAACGCGGGCTCGTTGCGGGCAAAGGCGAGATAGGCCTTGCCGAGCCGCTCGAACGCGCTGACGGTATCGGGACGGCCATCGTCCCAGGCTTGCGTCAGCAGCGCCTCGAACTGCTCGAAACCACGCTGCGCGATGCTGGACAACAGCTCGTCGCGGTCGCGAAAATGCCGGTATGGCGCGGCCGGGCTGACGCCGGCCATGCGCGCGGCATCGGCAAAGGTGAACCCGCCGGGGCCTTTTTCCGCAATCAGCCCGAGCGCCGCCTGCAGCAGCGCCTCTTTCAGATTACCGTGATGATAGCCGCGCTCGGCGCGGCCGCGTTCCTTGCGCCAGCTCATGTGAAAGGCTTTTACATGAGCCGGATGCAAAGGTCACTAGCGCAGGCATTACCGTCGGTTAACCACTGGGGATCGGCAGCACCGGCATGACCTCCACCGCCTCGCCGGGAAAGATCGCAAAATGCGGATGGTGCTCGAACATGTCAGCCGCCGCCTGGTGCGATTCGGCACGCACGACGGCGAAGCCGGCCATCTCGTTGCTGACGTCGGCAATGCCACCAGCGCCGACCCGCTTGGTCTTGCCGAGTGGCCCGCCCAATTCGACGACGGCGGCCTGGTGCCGCTCCACCCACGCCTTCCAGGCAGCGATGCCCTCTTTCTCCTTCATTTTGCGCTCGGTATCGGACAGCGCGATCCACGCGGCCATCTTCGCGCTGGTCTTGCTGCCGAGGAAGACGGCAAGATAGGTATCGTTCATCTTCGATCTCTCCTTGTGCTGTCGGGTCAGTTCCTGCTGCCCCACAGATCCTCGAATCCTTCGGCGGCCCGCTGCACCTCGGGCGGAAAATCGGTGATTTCCTGCACCTGGCGGATTTCGATGATCTCGTTCTCGGAGGCCGGGCACTTGCTGGCCCAGGCGATCGCCTCCTCGCGCGAGGCCACGTTGATCATCCAGTAGCCGCCGAGCACTTCCTTGGATTCGGCGAACGGGCCGTCGGTCACCAGCGGCTTGCCGCCGGGGAACGAGACCCGCGCGCCCATCGAGGGCGGGTGCAGGCCGTCGAGCGCGATCAGCACGCCGGCTTTCTGAAGTTCCTCATTGAATTTCATCATCGCCCTGACACGCTCGGGGTCGAGTTCGACGTCGGGCGGTGCGGTCTCGTAGCCCAGGGGAATCATCAGCAGCATGAAGCGCATGGTGGGGTGTCCTTATCGGAGGCCGTCATTCCTGAGAGGTCGTCATTCCGGGGCGCGCGTAGCGCGAACCCGGAATCTCGATGACACAATCTCTGGATTCCGGGTTCGATGCTTCGCATCGTCCCGGAATGACGATGGATGGGCTACCGGTTATTTCTTTGCCACCTGCGCACGGAGGCGATCTTCCTGCTCGCGCAGTTCGGGCGTCAGCGCTTCGCCAAAGTCCTCGGTATCGAAGACCTGGCGGATTTCGATCTCGGCGCCGCCGTCGAACGGCGCGCGCTTCATCCAGTCGACCGCCTCGTCCAGCGATTTGACCTGGATCAGCCAGAAGCCGGCCACCAGATCATTTGTCACGGCAAACGGACCGTGGCTGACATCGGGCGTCTTGCCGGAATATTTGACGCGCGCGCCCTTCGACGTCGGATGCAGGCCCTCGCCCGCCAGCATGACGCCGGCGTTCACCAGCTCTTCGTTGAACTTGCCCATCGCGGTGAGCATTTCGGTGCTCGGCATCACGCCGGCTTCGGTGTCCTTGCTCGCCTTCACAATCACCATGCATCGCATCGTCGCGCTCCGTTTTGTCGGTCTATCCGGCCGGGCGGCAGGTCATGCCCTCGAATGCCCGGTCTGTTGGTATGACGAACCAAGTCTAGCGGCGCCGACACCTCGGATAAAATTATTTCCGGGCCGATTATTTAGGAACCATGTGAAAATACGGTTCGGCCTCCTTGATCACGCGCGCTACCGACGGTCGCGCCTTCAACCGCTCGAAATAGGCCGCGACATTTTTATGGGCAATGCCGAACGGTTCCATCATGCTGCCGTAGAACAGCGGCGGAAGCGCCGCACAGTCGGCAAGACCGAACGCCTCGCCCATGGCCCAGGGACCTTGCGCCATCTGCGCCTCGATCGTCGCATAGGAGGTACGCAGTTGCGCCCTCGCCTCTTCGACGCCGCGCGGATCCTTGCTCCCCTGCGGACGAAGCCGGTCGCCCGTGATCTTCTGCATCGGCAGATGCAGGTAGAGATCATAGAAGCGGTCGCGCAACCGGGTCTGCCACGCCGGATCGGGCGCATCGGGAATGAACCTGATACGGCCCGGATAATAGCGGTCGAGATACTCGATGATGACGCTCGACTCCGGAACGGTCACGCCGCGTGCATCATCGCGCAACACCGGAAACTTGCCGATCGGCGAGAGCCTTGAAAGCGCCGCGCGTTCGGTCTCGTTGCCGAGATCGACCAGTTTTGCCGTGAACGGGGTATCGTTCTCATACAGTGCGATCAGCGCCTTCCAGCAGAACGAGGACAGCGGGTGATAATGCAGCGTCAGGGACATTTGGAAACTCCGGCGGGGCTGACGGGAAATGACGAACGGGAGCTAGCCGAACCGACATATCCTGCGACATCATTTCGGTGGCTGTTTCGAAGACTTCGCCGCCATCCCCATCTCCCTCATGGTGAGGAGCATGTCGACGGCGCTTTTGGCGCCGCCGACATGCGTCTCGAACCATCTGGCACACGGGCCTGCGGCCATCCTTCGAGACGCCGCGCGGAAGCGCGCGCGGCTCCTCAGGATGAGGTCGGTGGGTGCGTTGGTCGCTATTCCAGCTTTTTCACAAAGACGCCGTTTTCGTAGGTTGCGCCGAAATAGACGTCGATCGATCTGATCCTGTCGCCGTCGAAGCTGAAGAACTCGGTATTGCGAAAATTCTGCCCGCTCTTGGCGACGCAATTATAGGTCACGAACGCCCCGTCACCCTCGACGAGGATCCTTTCCAGCTCATGCCGCGCGATCCAGTCGCTGTTGCGCCAGCAGCGCTCGAAATAGGTCGCCTTGTCGATAGCGTCGTCATACGGGCTGGTGAAGCGGAAATCTCCGGTCAGCGCCGCCGCGACCGCCTCGCGGTCGTTGGCGAGGTAGGCGGCAAAGAGGCCGCGGATGATTTCCGACCTGGTGCGATCGGACATCACCGCCTCCGTCACTTCGCCGGCTCGTAGCGCAGGATCACGACGCCGGTGGAATGCGCGCGGGAGTCGATCAGCTTCAGCCTGACCCGCTCGCACGGCTTGAACAGCGGCGTGCCGCCGCCGAGCATGAGCGGAGCGACCCCGATGCGGAATTCGTCGATCAGCCCGTGCGGGATCAGGCTCGCCGCGAGGTCGGCGCTGCCGAACAGGAAGATATCCTTTGCACTCTCGCGCTTCAGGCGAGCAACCGTGCCGGGCACGTCGGCGCCGAACATCTGCGTGTTGTTCCAGTCCGCGCCTGCCAGCGTGCGCGAGAAGACATATTTCGGCATCGTGTTCATGAAGCCGGCGATCTCGCCCGACTCGCCCGACGCGGTCGGCCAGTAGTTCGCCATCAGTTCGTAGGTGACGCGACCGAACATTAGCCCGCCGGCGGCATTCAGCTGCTCGATCGAAAGCGCCTCCAGTTCCCTGCCCCAGACATCCCCGTGCCAGGAAATGTCGCGGTTCGGCCCTTCGAAGAAGCCATCCAGCGTCATCAGGTTCCACATGATCAGCCTGGCCATGCCGCCTCCTTAACTGCTTTCGTATTGCAACTGGTTGTAGTTTGAGATTACCGGTGCAATAATGCAAGCGGTTTTTCGTGGCGCTTTCGCCGCCTTTCCGGATACCGCCCATGACCGAGCAAAAGCGCTCCGGCTGCCCGATCAATCTCACGCTCGAGGTGGTCGGTGACAAATGGAGCCTGCTGATCATCCGCGACATGATGTTCGGCAACCGGCGGCATTTTCGCGAGCTGCTGACCAGGTCGGACGAAGGCATATCCTCCAACATCCTGGCCGACCGGCTGAAGACCTTGCTCGACCAGGGCATCGTCAGCTGGGCCGACGACCCCAGCCACAAGCAGAAGGGAATCTACTCGCTCACGGAGCAAGGCATCGAACTGCTGCCGGTGCTGGCGCAGATGGCGGGCTGGGGATTCAAGCATCTGCCGGTAACCGAAGAACTCGGCATCCGCGCCCAACTGCTCAGCGAAGGCGGCCCGAAAATGTGGGCGGAGTTCATGGACGAGTTGCGCGAAACCCATCTCGGTATGAGGCGCAAGCGCAAGGCGGGACCGAGCGTCGGCGAGCGGCTGCAGGCGGCGTATGAAAAGGTCGTCGGCCGAAAACGGAGATAAATGTGTGTCCTCGCTCCGTACTTCTACCGATGGTAGTGCGATGCCTGCCGTGCAGCATGGACGACGAAAACCTTCGCTATTACAGCGCGGTATGACGGCGATGCGCGATCCGCCCGCTCGCATTCGGCGCGCGTCGAGGTTTACCGCTATTTAAACGCGGCCCGTCATCCTGCCCTTTTCGGTGCAATGACTTGCAACTCCGCAGCCCGGCCAGGAGATCAAGTGTTTAATTCACAGTCAAAAAGAGACTTCCTGCGGATGGCAGCGAAGGCTGCCGCCATCGACAAATCGCAGGCGGTTATCGAATTCGATCTCGACGGCACCATCGTCACGGCGAACGCGAATTTTCTCGGCGCGCTGGGTTATGCTCTTGAGGAGATCAGGGGCAAGAATCACAGCATATTCATCGCGCCGGCGGAGCGCGACAGCGCGGCCTACCGTGAATTCTGGGCGCGGCTCAAACGCGGCGAGTTCCAGGCGGCGCAATACAAGCGGATCGGCAAGGGCGGCCGCGAAATCTGGATCCAGGCGTCCTACAATCCGATCCTCGACGCCAGCGGAAAGCCGGCGGGCGTGATCAAGTTCGCGACCGACATCACGGCGCAGAAAATCCGGTCGATCGACGACGCCGGCAAGATCGCCGCGATCAGCCGCGCCCAGGCCATGATCGAGTTCGAGATGGACGGCACCATCATCACCGCGAACGACAACTTCCTCGCGGCGATCGGCTATTCGCTGGCCGAAATCAAGGGCAAGCACCACAGCATGTTCCTGGCGCCGGCGGATCGCGACAGCGCCGCCTATCGCGAATTCTGGTCGAGGATGCACCGCGGCGAGTACGAGGCCGCCGAATACAAGCGCATCGGCAAGGGCGGCAGCGAAATCTGGATTCTCGCGACCTACAATCCGATCCTCGACGAGGCCGGGAAACCGCTCAAGGTGGTCAAATTCGCCACCGACGTCACCGCTCAGAAGCTGAAAGCCGCCGACAGCGATGGACAGATTGCGGCGATCGACAAGTCGCAAGCGGTCATCGAATTCAACATGGACGGCACGATTCGCACCGCCAACCCGAACTTTCTCGATGCGCTGGGCTACACGCTCGCCGAAATCCGCGGCAAGCATCACAGCATGTTCGTCGCACCGGCCGAGCGCGATTCGTCCGGCTACCGGCAGTTCTGGGAAAACCTCCGGGCCGGCCAGTACCAGACGGCGGAGTACAAGCGAATCGGCAAGGGCGGCCGTGAAATCTGGATTCAGGCGTCCTACAACCCGATCCTCGATCTCAACGGCAAGCCGTTCAAGGTGGTGAAATACGCCACCGACGTCACCGCGCAAGCCCGCGCCCGCAAGGCCGCCGAGAACGCGCGCGGCCTGATCGAGGCGGTGGCGGCGGGCAGCGAGGAGATGAGCGCTTCGATCCGGGAAATTTCCGAAACGATGACCAAATCCAGGCAGAACGCCACGATGGCGACGGCGCAGGTCGACGCCGCCGACCTGCAGGCCCAGAAACTCAACGATGCCACCCAGGCGATGGGCGGGATCGTCGAACTGATCGGCAATATTACCGGCCAGATCAACATGCTGGCCCTCAACGCCACCATCGAATCGGCCCGTGCCGGCGAGGCCGGCCGCGGCTTTGCGGTGGTCGCCTCCGAGGTCAAGAACCTCGCCAACCAGGCGCGCGAGGCGACCGACACGATCACCCGGGAGATCGACGCGCTGCGGGACGTCGCCGGCGGCATGGCGGGCTCGCTGACGGCGATCAAGACGGCGATCGGCAGCGTCAACGAGTTCATCGCGTCGACCGCCACCGCCGTCGAGGAACAGAGCATCGTGACCGCCGACATGTCAGCCAACATGCAGCGCGCCTCGGCCGAACTGGCGGCGTGATTCAATCGAACAGCGGCGTAGGGTGGGCAAAGGCGCGTTTGCGCCGTGCCCACCATTCACATTTATCTCACGAAGGTGGTGGGCACGCTTTCGCCTTCGCTCTTCGAGCTGCGGCGGACGCTTTGCCCAGCCTACGGCACCGCGTTTGCATCTTCAGCTTGCCTTCCACCGCCGCACCGTCTCCGTTTCGCCCTCCACATTCGCCTCGAAGAAGGGTGCGGCCAGCACGGCGTGGATATGCAGCGTCACGGTGCCGGAGTTGCGAAAGCCGTGCATGCGGTTCGCCGGCACGATCAGCGACTGGCCGGAATAGACGGTGAGCCGTTGCTCGCCCATCCACATCTCGGCTTCGCCCTCGCGCACCGTCAGCACTTCCTCGACCGGATGCGAATGGGTCGGCGCGCCGGCGCCGGGCGCGATCCATTGCTCGAACACGCATAGTTGCGCGGCGCCGCTGCTGGCCGAGACCAGCATGCGGGTCTCGACGCCGAGCCGCCACTGCTCGGGCGTCATGTCCCTGACGTCGATGACGATCATTGGCCGGCCCTTTCGCTTTGCCCCCTTTGCAGCGTGCCCCGGACGCAACGCAGCATGCAAGCGACATGGCTGGCGGCATGGGCTATAGAGGCCCCCGAAATTCATCCCTGGCGAACTGGAACACCGATGGCCCCTGCCCCGCAAAAAGTCGCACTGGTAACCGGCGCCGCGCGCGGCATCGGCCTGGCGGTAGCCCAGCGGTTTCTCGCCGACGGCTGGCGCGTGGCGCTGCTCGACATCGAGGCGGCCCTGCTGGCCGGCGCGGTCGCGGACCAGAAAAACCCTGATGCGACGATGGCGCTGCCTTGCGACGTCTCCGACGCCGGCGCGGTGGCGGACGCGGTTGCAAAAGTCGGTGCGCGGTTCGGCCGGCTCGATGCGCTGGTCAACAATGCCGGCATCGCGGTGTTCGCGCCGCTGCTGGAAACGTCCGACGCGGACTGGAAGCGGGTGCTGGAGGTCAATCTGACCGGGCCGTTCCTGTGCACCAAGGCGGCGGTGCCGCTGATGCGCGAATTCGGCGGTGGCGCGGTGGTCAACATCACCTCGATCTCGGCGGTGCGCGCCTCGACGCTGCGCTCGGCCTACGGCACCAGCAAGGCCGGACTGGCGCACCTGACCAAACAGCTCGCGGTCGAACTGGCGTCGCTCGGGATTCGCGTCAACGGCGTCGCCCCCGGGCCGGTCGAGACCGCGATGGCCAAACAGGTGCACACCCCGGAAATCCGCGCCGATTATCACGACGCCATCCCGCTCAACCGCTACGGGCTCGAAGAGGAACTGGCGGAGGCGGTGTTCTTCCTGTGCAGCGACCGCGCCAGCTACATCACCGGCCAGATCCTCGCGGTCGACGGCGGCTTCGATGCCGCCGGCATCGGCCTGCCGACGCTGCGCGGCCAGCGACGGAACGGGTAGGCGTTCTTCTCCCTCTCCCGCTTGCGGAGGAGGGCCGGGGTGGGGGTGCCACCGCGAGCACCGACGCCCGTGGAGAGAATTCCCCCACCCGCCGCGCGCTACGCGCGCGTCGACCTCCCCCGCAAGCGGGGGAGGTGACGACAACACCGCGAAGGCGTGCTCAATCCGCCATCGGGCAGTTCACCATCCAGGGCGTGCCGAACTGATCGACGCACATGCCGAATCCCCGGGAGAAGAAGGTCTTGCCGAACGGCATCCTGATGGTGCCGCCTTCGGCCAACGCCTTGAACCGGCGCTCGGCGTCGGCGGGATCCTCGACCTGCAGCGCGACCGCAAATCCCTGCGGCTGGTGGAAATCGCCGGGAGAGGCATCGGACGCCATGATCACCTCACCGTCGATCAGGATGCTGGCGTGCAGCACCTTGTACTTCCAGTCCGGCGGCATCGGCATGTCGGCCGGCCCGGTCGAATAGGGCAGCATCGCCTCGATCCTGGCGCCGAGCACCTTCTGGTAGAATTTCAAGGCGGCTTCGCAATTGCCGTTGAAGAACAGATAGGGATTGACCTGCATTCGTAGCTCCCTGGATGATGGACGCCGAACGGCGGCCTACTTTTCGGTCAGCCGTTTCAGATTGGCGAGCCCGACTTCGAAATCCTTGCCGACCATCTTATCGATATTGATGAAGACGTGCATGATCTTCGCCATGAACGACGCCGGGCCGTGCATGCGCCAGGTCAGCCTTGTTGCATCGTCCTGTGGCAGCATGGTGAACTCGGCGGTGTTGTGGGCCTCGAACGGGGAGTAGAAATCGAGCTTGATGACGACCTTCGACGGCGCCGAAACGTCGAGAATTTCCATGCGGCCGGAGCCGACATTCTTGTCGCCGTCCCACGCATAGACCGCGCCCTTGCCGCGCACCGCGCCGCTGTAGGTGCGCTTCATCGCGGGATCCTTGTGCTCGTAGGGCGACCAGGCTCCCCATTGGCGGAAATCGCTGATCAGCGGAAAAATCTTTTCCGCCGGCGCGTTGACGATGGCGGCGCGCTGCACGGCGAAGGTATCCGGCTTGGTCGCGGCGAGGATCAGCACGATCGCGATCGCGATCACCAGCACGACGGCGACAATGGCAATGGCTTTCAACATGGCGAGGCTCCTGGCAGTAAGCGGCCGGCGCGGCAATCGCGCGCCGCGATGGTAGCAAGGTGGGTGCGTTTTTCTCAAGGACGATGCAGCGCGGTCCGGGCCGACAGAGGGAACGGAATTATTTCACAACGGGCATTTTTCCCCTCTCCCCTTGCGGAAGTCGAGGCGAGCGAAGCCCGCTCTGGGGTGGCGCGATGCGACGCATCGCGATGGGTGAGGGGTTGCCTCAACGGACAGACTGCATGCGGAGCGAGACCCCTCATCCGGCGCTTCGCGCCACCTTCTCCCACAAGGGGAGAAGGAAAGAGACCTTACTTCCCCGCCTTGACGTCGCGCGGGGCGCTGTCGCGCTTCAGGCGGTCGATATGCATGCGGATGTGAGCGGCCTCAGCGGAGGTGTTGGCGAGCGCGATGGCGCGGTCGAAGGCGATGCGGGCTTCCTCGTTGCGGCCGAGCTGCATCAAAAACGCGCCGCGCACGCCGAAGAAGTGAAAATAGTTCGACAGCCGCGACGCCAGCGGCTCGATCATCTGCAATGCCGCTTCGGCGCCGCGCACCTTGGATACGGCCACCGCGCGGTTCAGCGTCACCACCGGCGACGGCTGCATCACCTCCAGCGCGCCGTACAGCAGATCGATCTGGGTCCAGTCGGTATCCGCAGGTGTGGCGGCGCGGGCGTGCAGCGCCGCGATCGCCGCCTGGACCTGATAGGGACCGCTGCGGCGATGGCGCATCGCCTTGTCGATCAGCGCCAGCCCTTCCGCGATCATCTTCTGATTCCACAAGGACCGATCCTGGTCGTCGAGCAGGATCACGGCGCCGTCGGCGTCGAAGCGCGCCGCTGATCGGGCGTGCTGCAGCAACAGCAGCGCGGTCAGCCCCATGATCTCGGGCTCGGTCTGGAACAGCCGCAGCAGCAGCCGCGCCAGCCGGATCGCCTCCTCGCACAGCGGCTTGCGGATCTCGGCGGTGTCGCCGCCGGCGGAATAGCCCTCGTTGAAGATCAAATAGATCATCGCCGCCACCGCGGCGAGCCGTTCGCTGCGCTCCACCGCGCCCGGAGTCTCGAACGGCACCTCGGCGCCGGCGACGCGGGCCTTCGCCCGGGTGATGCGCTGCTCCATCGCCGCCTCCGAGACGATGAAGGCGCGCGCTATCTGCTTCACGGTGAGCCCCGAGACGACGCGCAGCGCCAGCGCGATCTGCTGCGTCGCCGGCAAATCGGGATGGCAGCAGATGAACAGCAGCCGCAGGATGTCGTCGCGGTAATGCGAGCCGTCGAGCCGTTCGGCCAGCCGCTCCTCGGCGTCGTCGAGATCGGAGATCGCCGCGTCCTCGGGCAGCGGCTGCTGCTTGCGGTTGCGCCTGATATCGTCGATCGCGACGTTGCGGCCGACCATGATCAGCCATGCCGCGGGATCGCGCGGCGGACCGTTCTGCGGCCAGTTTTTCAGCGCGCGCAGGCAGGCGTTCTGGAACGCCTCCTCGGCGGTGTCGAGATCGCGGAAATAGCGCAGGAGCGCGCCGACCGCCTGGGGGCGCGCCGAGGTCAGCGCGGCGTCGATCCAGGCGGCGTCGGTCACGTGGCGGCGCTCCCGGGATTCAGCATCCCGACGGGGCGGATTTCATAGGCGCCGCCGGGATTGGCCGCCGCAAGGTCGCGTGCGACGTCGAGCGCCCCATCGAGGTTCTCGCAGTCGACCACGTAGAAGCCGAGCAGCTGTTCCTTGGTCTCGGCATAAGGGCCGTCGATCACGACAGGCGGATCGTCCTTGCGCAGCGTGGTCGCCGAGGTCGTCGGCAGCAGCCGCGCCACCGGGCCGAGCCGGCCCTGTTTTGACAGTTTCTCCTGCACCACGGCGAGTTTGGTCATGACCGCGGCGTCCTGTTCCCGCGTCCAGGAACCGACGGTGTCTTCGTCGTGATAGCAGAGGATGGCATAGAGCATGTGAGTTGGTCCCGTTGACTGAAAGACGAAGGGTTAGGGGGATTTCCGACAGGATAGCCGAAATATTTTGCAGAGCCATCTCGCCCCGCTAAGGTCATCCGCGATTCCACGATATGAGGCAAAATCCGATGCATAAAGGCGCGCTGGCTCTGCTGATCCATGGCGGGGCGCAAAACTGGTCGCCCGAACGATGGAAGGGCCGGTTTGACGATGTCTGCGGCGACCGGCGCGTGTTGCTGCTGCCCGATCCCGCGCTCGACCCCGCCGCGGTGCATTACGCCGCGGTCTGGAAACCGGCCCCGGGCGAACTTGCGGGGTTTCCGAACCTGCGCGTCATCTTCAACCTCGGCGCCGGCGTCGATGCGCTGATGGCCGATTCGAGCCTGCCCGAGGTGCCGCTGGTCCGCGTCGCGGTCGGCGACCTCACCGGCCGGATGACGGAATATGTCGTGCTGCACGCGCTGATGCACCACCGCCAGGAATTGTATCTGCGCGCCTGCCAGCGCGAGCAACGCTGGGAGCCGACCTATCAATGGCCGGCCAATGCCGTTTCGGTCGGCGTCATGGGGCTGGGCACGCTCGGATCCGATGCCGCCGACGCGTTGCGGCGGATCGGATTTCGGGTCGCGGGCTGGAGCCGAAGCGCGCGAACCATCGAGGGCGTCGAATGCTTTCATGGCGAGGATCAACTCGAGGCGTTCCTGCGGCGCACCGATATCCTGGTCTGCCTGCTGCCGCTGACGCCGGAGACGCGGCAGATCCTGAATCGGGGATTGTTCGCCAAGCTCAACCGCGACGGGCCGATGGGCGCGCCGGTCCTGATCAATGCCGGTCGCGGCGGGCTGCAGAACGAGCCTGATATCCTGGCCTGCCTCGATGACGGTACGCTCGGCGCCGCGTCGCTGGACGTTTTCGCCACAGAGCCGCTGCCCGTGGACAGCCGGTTCTGGAGCCATTCGAAGGTGGTGCTGACGCCGCACAATGCCGCCGACACCGATCCCGACGAAATTTCAAAATACGTCGCGCGCCAGATCGAGCGGTTTGAAGCGGGTGACGCCATGGAGAACGTGGTCGATCGCAAGCGGGGGTATTAGGCGATGTGTTCATCCCTTCTCCCCTTGTGGGAGAAGGTGGCGCGAAGCGCCGGATGAGGGGTTTCTATCCGCGCACATTGTCGGTTGAGACAACCCCTCACCCGTCCGCGATGCTGTCGCATCGCGGCCACCCTCTCCCACAAGGGGAGAGGGGAAGAAAGAAGGCGCGCCTCGCTTCCCCGGGCTCCGGCCATGCCCGAACGTGTCCATGCTGCGGCGTAGCACGCCCGCATGGAACTTTTGTCAGCGAGAACTGTTCCTTCCAGTGAATTTCAGCAGCGATTTTCGCTCGGAGGAGACAAAATGATTCAGCGCGCCACGATCGCCGTTCTGGCCGGGCTTTTGACTGCGGGGGTCGCCTTCGCCCAAACCACGCCGCCGGCCGGCGACACCACCAAGGGCATGACGAATTGCGCCACCACGGGGGCCGCGACCGCAGGGCATGGCGAGGACAAGACCAACACCTCCATGGCGATCGGAAACAGTGCGATCCTGCCCGAAGCCGGTGGAAAGAACTCCGCCGCGCCGACGGTGCAAAGCGACGGCAAGGCGATGGAAGTGCGCAAGGACTGTCCGCCGGACGCCAAGGCGAAGTCCGGTTAGACTTTCAGCACGTCATCCGCTTACGCTTACTCGATCACGATGCGCGGCGGCGACTTGCTCGCCGCGCCCGTGCTGACTGCCGTCCAGATGTCGCGGGCAATCTCGATATAATGCCGCGCATGAACGCCGTCGGGCTCGGTCGCGACAACGGGACGGCCCTCGTCCGACGTCTGGCGGATCTGCATGTCGAGCGGGATCTCGCCGAGAAACGGAATGCCGCGCCGCTCGGCCTCCTGCCGTGCGCCGCCATGGCCGAAGATCGGGGTGACGTGGTTGCAGGTCGGGCAGCAGAAGCTCGACATGTTCTCGATCAGTCCCAGCAGCGGAATGTTCACCTTCTCGAACATCGCGATGCCGCGCCGCGCATCGATCAACGCGATGTCCTGCGGGGTCGAGACGATCACCGCGCCGGCCAGCGGGGTCTGCTGCGCCATGGTGAGCTGCGCGTCGCCGGTGCCGGGCGGCAGATCCACCACCAGGATATCGAGATCGCCCCACGCCACTTCGCGCAGCATTTGCGTGATCGCCGAGATCACCATCGGGCCGCGCCAGATCATGGCGAGGTCTTCCTCGATCAAAAAGCCGATCGACATCACCTTGACGCCGAAACGCTCCATCGGCTCCAGCATGCGCGGGCCGATCTGCCGCGGCTTGCCGCGCAGGCCGAACAGTTTTGGCTGCGAGGGGCCGTAGATGTCGGCGTCCAGAATGCCGGCCTTCAAGCCCATCGCAGCAAAGCCGAGCGCGAGGTTGCAGGAGGTGGTGGACTTGCCGACGCCGCCCTTGCCGGAGGCCACCGCGATGACGTGCCTGACGCCGGGAATGCCTGACGCTTGCGAGGTCGCGCGGGCTTGCATGGGTGGCTGAGCGGCTGACAAATCTCTTCCTTACGAATCCAGCGGATCGCTTTTCCTGGTGTCGCGCGCGCGCAGATAATCCTCGGTCGTCATCACGGGCGGGCGCGGTTGCGGCGCCGCGTGCGGGTCAAAACTCTCGTTGACGACGGCCTCGACCCGGCAATCCGCGCACATCTTGATGACGTCGAGACGCCTTGCATTGGCGCCCTGGAACATCCAGTGCTTCTCGCCGAGCTTGGCCAGTACCTTGTCGATCGAGCTCTTGGTGCCGAACGGCTTGTTGCAGGCGATGCAATGGAACGGCTCTTCTTCCTTCAGCACCGTGAGCGGCGCATTCCACGCCTTGAAGTCGAGCCGCGGCTCCAGCGTGATGACGTCTTCCGGACAGGTGGACTCGCACAGCCCGCATTGCACGCACAGGCTCTCGGTAAAGCGCAGCATGGCACGATCGGGATTGTCCGACAGCGCATGGGTCGGGCAGGCGGTGACGCAGGCGTGGCAGAGCGTGCAGCCCTCGACATCCAGATTGACGCCGCCGAACGGCGCGCCCGGCGCCAGCGGCACGATATCGACCGGCGCGGGGGCTGCGAGATGCAACTCGCGGAAGGTGGTTTCGAGCACGCCGCGCTTGGCGCCGCGCGGCACGAAGCTCGCCGGCTTGGGCGCGGCGACGCCGGCGGGCTGCGCGTCCAGCATCAGCCACAACTGGTCGGGATCGTCGGTCTCGAGGATCCGCACCAGGCCGGCACCGAAACCGAGCGCGGAGACGATCGTGTCCGACATCTCGACGGCGCGCCGCAACCCGGCAATATCGTGCTTCGGTTTGGCGCGCGTCAGCATGGCGACGCCGCTGCCGCCATAGGCAAACACCGCGGCGATATTCTCCGCTCCCAACTGCGTCACCTCGTTGACGCGGACCGGCAGCACGTTGGCCGGCAGGCCGGCGCCGAACCGCGCCAACGCGTCGATGATGTCGTCGCCATGCTCGCCGTCGTGGAACAGCACGACGGCATTGCTGCCGCCGGCCCTTTGAAAGGTCTGCAGCAAGGTGCGCAACCGCCGCATCAGCGCGTCCGCGCTGGGCAGCGAATAGGAGGCGGCGCCGGTCGGGCATACCGAGGCGCAGGCGCCACAGCCGGCGCAGACATTGGTGTCGATCGCGACCGCATTGCCATCAGGCGTAATCGCGCCGGTCGGACACAGATCGAGGCAGCGGGTGCAGCCGGTGATGCCGGAGCGCGAATGGGCGCAGAGCGCCGCATCGAACGCAATGAAGCGCGGCTTGTCGAACGTGCCGACCAGGCTGCCGGCCTCCGCGATGGCGCGTTCGACCGCGGCGCGGTCGCGCGGATCGGCGCGCAGATAGCCCGGACGCAATTCGTGCGCGGGGAACAGCGGCGCGCCGCCGGAGAGGTCGAGGATCAGGTCGCAGGTCGAGGTGGCGTCATTGCGCGACGAACCGAACAGGAGTCTTGCGCGTGACGACGGCTGCGGCAGCGCATAGTCGTCGATCGCGAGTTCAAAAGCGCCGAGATGGCCCTTGGCATTGCGGATGGTGCCCTTGAGCACCGGAAACTCGTTGCTGCGGCGCGGGATCACGTCGCCGGGTTTGCTCAAGAGCACGGTGATGTCGAGCCGGTCGGCGAGCCGCTGCGCGGCCTCGATCGCGACCTCGTCGCGGCCATAGATCAGCGCCACGCCGCTGCTCTCCAGCGTCACCAGCGAGATCGGCGGCATGTCTTCCTGCGCCGCCGCGATCAGCGCCGCGGCTTTCGGGCCGGCGGCGGCCGCGTCGGTCGACCAGCCGCCGGTTTCGCGGATGTTGACGAAGGTGAGTTCGGCCTGCGGCGAACTCTCCGCGACTTCGCGAAACAGCGGGGCTTCCTGGGTGCACGCCACCGTGATCGGCGCGCCGTCGGAAAGCGCCGCCTTGAAGCGATCGAGCTCGAGACCGCAGAGCTGGTTGGCCTGCGTGATGGTGCCGCCGCAGCCGCGGCCGATTGCCGCCGCATCGAGCGGCATGGTCTTCTCGCAACTGCAGATCAGGAGATGAGACGGCACCGAACTCATATCTAATGTCCTGAACCGGCGCGCAAGCCGGCCGGTTGCTTCGTTCTCTTGTTCCGCGGTACCTGCTGGACCGAAAATCCGCAAGGCCTGACGCGCTCGCGTTACGGGCCTGGCGGGGATAGCATAGACCGGCGGATTGCAAAGCGATTAAGGAAGAGCCATGACGTCGCGCCTCGCGGACGTGGAACAGACACTCGATTTGCCTCCGGGCTATACTTTGGTCGCGTTGCGCGAGCTGGGCGATGCGATCGCCCATGGCTGCGAGATCGCGGCCGAAGCGGGCGCGGGAACTCTGGTCTGGGTGCGGCGCTACGATCTGGTCGAATTCGCCGTGGTGCTCGAACCCGACGAGGCGCTGGTCTCGGCGCGGCGGGCGTTCTTCGCCGGCATGAACGCGCTGGGCGACGCGATATCGTCGCATTGCCCGCCGGAGCGTCAGGTCAGTTTCGACTGGCCCGACGCCGTGAGGTTCGACGGCGGCCTGCTGGGCGGCGCCAGGCTCGGCTGGCCCGCCGATTGCGACGAGAACGAGATTCCGGCGTGGCTGGTGTTCGGCGCCATCCTGCGCGCTGCCGACATGGCCCATATCGAGGAGGTGCAGGCCGCATCCGGCGTTGCGCTGCTGAGCGAGGGTTTCGAGATGATCGACACCAACGCGATCATCGAAAGCTTTGCGCGGCACCTGATGACCGGCTTCGACCGATGGAAAGAACGCGGATTCGAGGCGATCGCCCGGGACTATCTGTCGCGGCTTGCGCCGGCCAACGCCGGCGAAATCCGCGGCATCGACGTCACTGGCGACCTGCTGGTGCGAACCGCCACCGGCAAGGTGTCGCCGCAACGAACCAGCCTCGTGGACGCGCTCGCGCGCGCGGACTGGTATGACCGCCAGGCGCGTGGTCCAAAGCTCGGATGAGGCGGAGATGCTGAAATTGCCGCGAACCATCCGGCTCGATCCGTCCGACACCTTCGTGTTCGAGCGGGCAGCGGAACCTGGCGAATGGGCGGTTTCCGGCGCCTTCGTGTTCTGGAACCAGGACCCGGCCACGCTCGGCCCGAAGGCGCGCGTGGCGCTGCGGTCGGGTTTTCTCGGCGTCGACAGTCTTGGCTGGTCGACGCTGGCCATCGTGACCGAAGCCACGGAAGCGGAGCGCGCGGCCGTGGTCGAGCAGTTGGCGGCAACATTGATGGAAAAATTCGGCGCGCCGGATCTTGCCGCCGCGCGCGGGGCCGCCGAGGAAGAGGTCGCGTTCGCGGCCTCGTTGTGCGATCACGCGCCGCAGACGCTGCTGGCGGTGCAGCGCAGCGTCGAGGACGGCGAGATCCGCGAGCGCTTTCGCACGCTGCGGCCGCGCCAGACTGCGGGCGGCGCCGATTCCTTGCACGCGCATGCCCGCGCCTTTACCTTTCACGAGGTCGAGGGTGAAGAAGCGCCGGAAGAAAAGGTCGACCTGATGGGTTTAATCGGAGCCGACCGCATGACCAGGGATCGCACATGAGAGAGTTCTGGGTCGCCTCCGGCCATCACCTCACCCGCCGTGGCGACCATGGCGGACTGATCGCTACGCCCGAACTGATCATGGCCTATCTGGCGCGGCCCGAATTGATGCCGCCGGACGACGCCTGCCCGGCCGAGTTGCGCCTGCATGCGCACCTGCTGGCCGATCCGCTGCGCCCGGTGACATCAGCCGACATCGCGGCGCTGGTTGACGCCGATGCGCGAGAAAACTGGACCTTCATGGTGAATTTCCGCGACCGGCTGGTGGCGGCGCCGTCGCTCGAGGCGGTGTATGTGGCGCTGGCCCGCAAGGGCGCCGCCGACCTGCCGCCGATCTTCCTCTCGCAGCTCTGCCATCTGATCCTGCGCAACGCGCTGGAAGGCTCCGACGATCCCTACATGCTGCGGGCGGCCGAACTGTTCTACCGCAGCCAGCTCGCCACCGTGCACGACGGCACGCTGCTGCTGGCCGACGCCGAAGTGATCGAGGCGCAGCAGCACGCGCAAGCCGACATCCATTCGTCGCCGTTGACCGCGATGCTGGCGCCGCCCAAGGCGTTCGGCGAGATGGACGTGATGGACGACGACAATGCCTGGACCTACTGGTCGCGATCGGATGCCCACGCGATGGTGATGAACATCGGCGGCAATCCGAAGGCGCGCGCCGGGCTCGCGCGGGTGATCGAACGCTGGATCGCTCACCTGCTCGGCGTCGCCGTCAAGGTCGAGACCGTGGCCTCGATCGAGGACCGCGACTGGCGCTGGTTCATCGGCCTCGACAGCGAGGGCACGAAGATCGGCAACGCCCTGTGGAACGGGGCGGAACTGGAAAGCAATGCCGCCGAACGCATCATCGCGCTGATGCGCCTGACCATCGAGGATACAAGACTGGTGGACGAGCGCGTCGGCACCAGGCCGGTCTATCTCATTCTGGCCAGCGGCGCCGACAAAGTGGTGCGGCTGAAGCCGCAGAATTTGATCGCGGGATTGCCGCTCGCGGCCACCGCAGACGTCGCATGACGGCTGCGAAAACGGAGGATCAGGCATGGCGCTGACCGAAACCTCCCGCCAGGTCGGCGTGGTGCTGCGCCGCCGCGCCATCGACAATCCCTGGATCGACCACATGTGGTCGCCGGCGATGATCCTCGACGAGGTGCCCGACACGGCGCCGTGGACCGTGCTGTCCAGCGACGTCGATGCAACGATCTACTACGCGGGTGCGGCCAGCATCGACCTGTTCAGTTCGGAGACCGCCAATTATCGCGACAACCTCGCCGACGGCGCGCCGCGGATCTGGGTCGCGCTGCGGCGCCAGGACGGCGGCAGCGAACTCGAACTGACCAAGGTCACAGCCGACCCGACCGAAGGCGAAGCGATCTTCGAGAGCGGCTGCGACGTGATCGGCACCGTGCCGATGCCGCCCGACATCGCGGCGTGGGTCGCGGCCTTCGTCGACCAGTTCCACGTCGAGCGCGCGTTCCACAAGCGCAAGCGGGATCGCAAGAGCGGCGATCGCGGCGGCATGCCGGACGGTTCATCGGATCAGGGAACAGGGCGCTCATGAGCGGTCCTGATAACGACGAAGACAAGGGCTTCCTGGCGCGGTGGTCGCAGCGCAAGCAGGAAGCGAAGCAGCCGGAACCAGAGCCGGAGGAGCCGGCGCCCGAGGCTGCAATTCCCCCCGCGCCGGTGGCCGAGGCCGAACCTGAACAGGAGTTCGACCTCTCCAGCCTGCCGAAGCTGGAGGAGATGACGGGTGCGACCGATATCACCGGCTTCCTGCAGAAGGGCGTGCCCGAACAGCTGCGCAATGCGGCGCTGCGAAAATCCTGGGCGCTCGACCCCGCGATCCGCAATTACGTCAATCCCGCGCTCGAATACGCCTATGACTGGAACACGCCCGGCGGTGTGCCGGGCACCGGCGAGCTCGGCGCCGGCATGGATGTCGCGCGGATGGTATTGCAGATCATGGGCGGCGGCCCCGCCGCCGAGCCTTCCACCCCAGCTGCCGAGCCGGAAAAAGAACCTGGCCATACCGAGCCGGCCACCGTTGCATCCGAGCCGGATTTGCCGACCGAAGCGCTGCGACGGACTGATGACGGTATTCAGGTAGCACAAACCGTGAGCACGGATGCGCCTCCGCAGGACAAGCTCCCTGCTGCACCGCAAACGCCGGTGCGACGCCATGGCAGCGCAAAACCGATTGTTTAGACAAAAGTTTTTGCAGACATAGGCAAACCCTATGTTACAGATTTCGAACTGGAATAATTCCAGTTCTAAATCGTATGCCCGATTAAGAGGCACACTGGGGACAAGGCGGTCCAGCATGCGTGACGCCGGACTGGAACAAGCAATCATGGCAGCAGGCGGCGTGGCTTCGCTGGCGCGCGGAATCGGTATCGCGCAGCCGTCGGTGTCGGCGTGGTCGCGGATCCCCGCCGAACGGGTCCTTGCCGTCGAAGCGCTGACGCGGGTGCAACGGACCGTTCTTCGCCCCGATCTCTACGGACCACCCGAGGATCAGGTGACATCGCAACCCGAAATCGACGAGATCGATCAGCTGCGCGCCGCGGAATACGGTCTGCTGTCGCTGCTGCTCGGCAAGGCGCCCGACGCGGAGACGCTCGCGCGTGTCGCCACGCTGAAGGGCGACGCCTCCGACCTCGGCATCGCGCATATCGAGCTCTCGGTGGCCGCGGCCGCCACCGATGATCGCGCCGTCAGCAAGGAATTCTTCGACCTGTTCGTCGGGCTCGGCCGCGGCGAGCTGCTGCCCTACGCCTCCTATTACCTGACCGGCTTTCTGCACGAGCGCCCGCTGGCGCGGGTGCGCGAGGATTTCGACCGGCTCGGGATCGAGCGCGCCGGACCGTCGCGGGAACCGGAAGATCACGTCGCTGTGCTGCTCGAGGTGATGTCGGGTCTCGCACGCGGCGAGTTCGAGGCCGATTTCAGCGAGCAGCAGCGTTTCTTCGAGCGCCATCTCAAGCCGTGGGCGGCGCGGATGTTCGCCGATCTCGAGATGTCGCAGACCGCGAAATTCTACCGGGCCGTCGGGCGCGTCGGCCGCATTTACATGGAACTGGAATCCGAGGCCTTCACGCTGTCCTGACAGCCGAAGGCAAGTGAAAGGGGAGATTGCAATGCGCAAGCCATCCGACAGCAAGGCGCCGACAGGCGAAGGCAAGTCGAAGACCGCTGACGGCGTCGACCGCCGCCGCTTCTTCATGATGGGCGGATCGGCGGTCGCGGCCGCAGCGGTGGTGCCGCTGGTGGGCAGCGAGGCCGTCGCCGACGAGTCGCAGTCCGAGCGGGTCAAGGCCCGCTACAAGGAATCCGATCACGTCAAGAATTTCTATCGCGTCAACCGCTACTGATGGGACCACGCACATGTTGATGAAGCGAAGAGATGGATCCGCGGGCAAAGCGCGTTTGCAGGGCATCGCCGCCGGCCTCGCCTCCGGCGTGCTGGACCGCCGCACGTTCCTGCGCCGGTCCGGCCTCGCCGCCGGAGCAGGCGCCGCCCTTGGCCTGATGCCGCTCGGTTCGGTGCGCAAGGCAGAGGCCGGTCCGCAAATCATCGGCGCGCCGACCGAAATCAGAAAGAACATCTGCACCCACTGCTCGGTCGGCTGCACCGTGATCGCCGAAGTGCAGAACGGCGTCTGGGTCGGCCAGGAGCCGGCCTGGGACTCGCCGATCAACCGCGGCTCGCATTGCGCCAAGGGCGCCTCGGTGCGTGAACTCGCGCATGGCGATCGCCGGCTGAAATACCCGATGAAGCTGGTCAACGGCGAGTGGCAGAAGATTTCGTGGGACGTCGCCATCAACGAGATCGGCGACAAGATGATGGAGATCCGCGCCAAGTCCGGCGCCGATTCCATGTATCTGCTCGGCTCGGCGAAGTTCTCCAATGAAGGCGCCTACCTGTTCCGCAAGTTCGCGGCGTTCTGGGGCACCAATTCG
>JAZJYY010000001.1:0-1933 GCA_040390145.1 Pseudomonadota bacterium | reverse complement strand
CGGCCGATCTCGTGGGTATCGGGGCCGCGCACCACCACGGCATCGCCGCGGGCGAATTGCCCGTCGACCCGGATCACGCCGGCCGGCAGCAGGCTCTTGCCGGCGCGCAGCGCGCTGACGGCACCGGCATCGATGGTTAGCGTGCCCTTCGGCTCCAGCGAGCCCGCGATCCAGCGCTTTCGCGCGGTGACGGGATTGGCGGGCGTCAGGAACCAGGTGCAGCGTCCGCCATCGGCGATGGCCTGCAGCGGATGCTCGATCTTGCCGGAGGCGATCAGCATGTGGGTGCCGGCGGTGGTGGCGATCTTGGCCGCCTCGATCTTGGTCTGCATGCCGCCGCGCGACAATTCGGATTCCGCAGCCCCCGCCATCGCCTCGATCTCCGAGGTGACGGATTCCACGATCGGAATCAGTTTTGCGTTGGGATTGGCGCCGGGCGGGGCGTCGTAGAGGCCGTCGATATCCGACAGCAGGATCAGCAAGTCCGCGCTCGCCATGGTGGCGACGCGGGCGGCGAGGCGGTCATTGTCGCCGTAGCGGATTTCATTGGTGGCGACGGTGTCGTTTTCGTTGATGACCGGCACCGCGCGCCATTCCAGCAGCTTGGCGATGGTCGAGCGCGCATTGAGGTAGCGGCGGCGCTCCTCGGTGTCCTGCAGCGTCACCAGGATCTGCCCGGCGCCGATGCCGTGATGCCCCAATACTTCCGACCAGATCCGCGCCAGCGCGATCTGCCCCACGGCGGCGGCGCCCTGGCTTTCCTCCAGTTTCAGCGCCCCGCGCGGCAGCTTTAGCCGGCTGCGGCCAAGCGCGATCGAGCCCGACGAGACGATCAGGAGTTCGCGGCCTTCATTGTGCAGTTTGGCAATGTCGGCAGCGAGGGCGGCGAGCCACCCCGCCCGGACTTCGCCGGCGTCGGAGTCGATCAACAGCGAGGAGCCGACCTTGACGACGATGCGGCGGAAATTTTTTAGGCTGGGGCGGGTCATGGATGCAGTCGAGTGAAGCGGTGATTGCGAGTTTCGCAGCGGGCCGTAGCAGGCGCAAGTCAGAGCTGGAGTCAGCCCTGCGGCGTCGGCGACCACGGCTCGGCCGGGGTGCCCTTGGCCTTGAGCGACACCGGGGCTTCGCCGATCACCTCGACCAGCGCCCGCAGCGCGTCCTTGACGCCTTCGCCCGTGACCCCTGACATCAAAAGCGGGGTCTTCTTCGCGGCGCGCTTCAGGCGGTCCTTCTGCTTCTTCAGTTCATCCGGCGTCACCGCGTCGATCTTGTTGAGCGCCACGATCTCGATCTTGTCGGCGAGATCGCCTTCATAGGCGTCGAGCTCGGTCCGCACCGTCTTGTAGGCCTTGCCCGCATGCTCGCAGGTGGCATCCACCAGATGCAGCAGCACGCGGCAGCGCTCGACATGGCCGAGAAAGCGGTCGCCGAGGCCGGCGCCTTCATGCGCGCCCTCGATCAGGCCGGGAATATCCGCCAGCACGAATTCGCGGCCGTCGACATCGACCACGCCGAGCTGCGGATGCAGCGTCGTGAACGGATAGTCGGCGATCTTCGGCTTGGCGGCGCTGACCACCGACAGGAAGGTGGACTTGCCGGCATTGGGCAGGCCGACCAGGCCGGCGTCCGCAATCAGCTTCAGCCGCATCCAGATCCAGCGCTCTTCGCCTTCCTGGCCGGGATTGGCGTTGCGCGGGGCGCGGTTGGTGGACGACTTGAAATGCGCGTTGCCGAAGCCGCCATTGCCGCCTTCGGCCAGCACGAACTTTTCGCCGAGCGCGGTGAAATCGTGGATCAGGGTCTCGCGGTCCTCGTCGAACAGCTGGGTACCCACGGGCACCTTGAGCACGATCGACTTGCCGTTGGCGCCATGGCGGTCCTTGCCCATGCCATTGGTGCCCTTCTGCGCCTTGAAGTGCTGCTGATAGCG